>JAFUFL010000096.1 GCA_017469935.1 Lachnospiraceae bacterium | reverse complement strand
CATTTTCGGATGGGTCCTTGCGGCAGCGGGCCTCGATGCGGCACTGGATGCCCAGGGCATTCCTCAGCCCGAATCCGTATCCACAGCCATCAAGTTCCTGTACGGCTGGGTACCCGCCATTATGGCAGCAGCCATGTTCGTCCTCTTCCTTCTCTTCTATCACTGCGAGAGAGATATCAAGAAGCTTGAAGCGCAGCAGTAAGTAAGCAGTTGCGAAAATAAAGTCTGTGCCAGCGGATACGTCCCCATGACACAGCCCGGGAGAAAGAAATGATAACCCGGAGAAAGAGTTTCAATATTCGGAGGTAGAAATGAATAAACCCGAACCCATCATGATCTTCAAGGTCTACGCTGACAACAAAGAAGTTTCCAACCTGGAATGCCCCTACGGCGCAGTTACCATGATCCCATTTCACGCCACCGTGGAGTCGGACCTCTTTACGGGAGAAACCCTGCCCGGCGCAGTCGACGTGCAGATTGAAAATCCCGGCATGAGCCGCAATATGTGCGCCAAGTATATGTTCGAGGGGACAGACCGGGAGGGAAATCCCTGCAGGCTCTTCGTCAAGAACGACAGCTATCTGGCGCCGATCATGCGGGGCGAGCCCTATTTTGACGGATGTCCCATGTTCCTGACGGACAGCCCGTTGCTGGGACCGTATTTGTGCGCGCAGCACTTCCGCTCCGAGGTACAGGGCAGGGAGTGGGGCGTTGAGATTCGGATTTATGACGTGCTTTTAAAGTGACATGCTGATCGAACAAGCAAAGGGCCGCAGCGCTGATACCGCTGCGGCCCTTGTCATTATTCATTAAAATATTTCGTGATCAGAAACGCCGGCGTACAGCTCCAAGCATGGCAATAGCTGTTAATAACGGCCCCGCCATACGGGGACGCGTTCGGATCCTTGGGATCCCAGGTCTCCCAGAAGGTATCCGCACCAGCCTCCAGCATGCTGCCCCAGTAGCTGCGCATGTGCGCCTTTGCCTGTTCTTTCAGACCTGCACGAAGCAGCGCCATCACATAGTAGTGGTGCATATAAGGCGTTGCAAGCGGATACTCAGCAAGAGCTTTTGCAAAGATATCCTCTCCGCTTTCCCCTGCGCAGATCCGTCCCATCAGTTCTGCGGCCTCCTCCGGCATGAGCACATCAGCGAGCACCATCCAAATCTGGCTGTGGGGTGAGATCTGCCCGTCGGAGACAAAGCATTTCTTATCCATATCCCAGAAAGCTTCCATCGCTCCTCTTCTGAGCTTCTCCTGCTGCTCACTGAGCCAGCTTGCCTGGGAGTAGTCATTCTTTCTTCTCGCAAGGCGGCGCGCATAGCGGATGACGTAGATGATGACAGCCTGAGCCGCCGCGCGTTTCTCCAGTCCTTCTGTCCAGTCAATAAAGGCTGCGTCTGCCGCATCCTTATTGAGGAGGAGGCTTCCTTCAGGCGTCTCTTCACACATCCGGATTGACATCTCGATCTGCTGCATGGCCACGTCGTAGAGGTCGCTGAGCGCCTCCGAATCATCCGTCTCCTGCAGATATTCCTCCAATGCAACTGCGAAGAACAGGGAATAATCGAAGAGCCATGTGTCGTCCGCCTGTACAGTAGGCTGTGTGAAGACACAGGCTGACACGCGTCCGCCAGGGAAACGGCTTCCCGCGAACAGATAGAGGCAGCGCTTTACCAGATCATTCTGGCGGAAAGTCGCATAGTTGGCTGCCGCCTGCAGGCGAAGGTCGCCCATCCACAGCCGCCTGTCCCTCTTGGGACCGTCCTCAAATACGTCCTGCATGCAATTTGCCAGGGTTCTGACGCCGGTCTCATACAATCTCTTGTCCAGCGGATCCGCGATATGCACCTCCGGCAGTCTTCTGGCGTCGGAGGACGTCTCGGTCTTTACTTCCGCGTGGCGCACGATCAGCTTGTACTTGGGCGACGTGTCCATCATGGTGATCTTAAGATAGCGGAAGGCGTAGCGGCGCGGCAGCGTGATCTGTGCGGGCAGGACGTCGACATGCATGTACTCCTCCTGGATCCAGCTGCGGGAGATCCAGCCGCTATACTCCTCGGTATTTTCGCTGAGCTCCGCGATGTTCTCGGCGAACTTAAGCTTGATATAGGCCGGCGCGTCCGGATGGCTTCCCGTGTAAGACAGTTCCAGCGTCAGATATCCGACGATATGCGTGCCAAAATCCAGACAGAGGTTCTCTCCTTTGCCTAACGCCAGATGAGGGAGACTCTGCAGGACGATCTCTTCCTTCTCGGGACTGTAGCGCTCCTTTAGCTTGAAGCCGCCCACAGGCTCTGCAATGCTGTGGTGTAAGGACGGCGCCAGCTCTGCCGCTTTATCCAGGAGTTTAGCGTAATTGTGCGGATGGAAATCTTTAATGATACTGATCAGTGCCATTTATTTCTCCTTCTTTCTGTGAACAGAGTTTTCATGTATGCCGGTCTTTCAGTGTTGGTTTTCGCGAATGAACGAATCTATCTGTGCCAGGATCTCATTACAGTATAGCATATCCGTCGCGTGCCCTTCGCCCGGAACGAGCAGGAACTTCACCCTGTTCTCGTTGTCTTTTTCATATTCTGCGATCCCGGTGAGTTCCTCATAGAGCCTCTGCGATTGCAGATACGGAACGGTGATGTCGCAGTCTCCGTGGATGATCATAACTGCAGGATCCACCGATCTGCCCATGTTCTTTCGCAGATAGTATTGGGGATCGGAAATCCTGCGCTCCTCCTCCGACATCTCTGTGAACTCTTTGCGCAGCCAGAATGCCTCCACAGAAGAAAAACCTTCCAACGTCTTTTTGTCGATCCAGCTGTTCGCGATACTAATAACGATCCGTGGAACGTCAAGTTCTTCCCAGTCGCCGTCGCCGCTCCAGATCGTGCCCAGTTTTACGGCACCGTAATAATCAATGAGAACGTCCGCCTTCGCGTCATAGGATCTGCCCGCCTTCTCGTCTTCCTCCTGGCCGATGTATCGCACGCCCATGAACTCTGTCTCATCTGTGAAGGCCTCCATGCAGGCGAGATACCCTCCCGCGGATTCGCCCCAGACCACAATATGATCCGCGTCATAGCCGTACTCGTCCGCGTGGGACTGCAGAAAGCGGACCGCCGCTTTCACATCCTCAATGGCTGCCGGAAAGGCAGCTTCCTGCGCCAGCCGGTAGTTAATAGTCGCGCAGGCATAGCCGCGGTCGCGAAAATACTGATACATAAAAATGGTCTGCCTCGTCTGCGCCTCTCCGGCGATGAACCCGCCGCCGTGGATCATCACGAACAGGCGGGGCAGCTCTTCCGTTTCCGGCACATAGAGATTCAGATATTGGCTTTCGGAATCCTCCGCGTAGGGAATATGCAGGTAGGATCTTCCTCCGTCCCACTCTGCCGCTTCGTCCTGCGGGAGCTTTCGCGCCGTCAGATTTTTAAACACCATATACGATGCCTTGTGATGGATTCCACAGGTTACAGCAATAATAGCTGCCAAGGCTCCTCCCGCGAAACGAATGCTTCTTCCGGTTTTGTTTCTCATATTCTTATTTCTCTTTCAGGTATTGTTCCCAATAGTCATACACAACTGTCCTCTTCGCATTTGCTGTTCCCAGCCCGGAGAAGACATTCGCGATCTCCTCGTAATCCCCCGTCGCAGCTCCGTCCGGATCAGGTCCTGCAGGAATAATGATGCTCCCCGCTGCCGCATTCCGCGCGGCTCCCATCCGGAAGGACCACTTCGCAGGTGCTGCCGAGCGGCACATGCACTTCTACGCGGTACTCCCTCTTCTCCTCGTCCAGTTTCCAGGACACCGAGGCCGGTCCGTACTCCGTGACCACCTGCGCGGACGCAGAAGTGATCGGCTCGAAGGCGCCCTCTTCAGGCAGGCACACCAAAGGCGATACTCGGAATCTCTTATACCCTGCTTCCAGTGCCTCGATCCCGGCTACGCGGCGGTACAGGAAATCTCCGACTGCCCCTGCCGCATAATGGTTGAAGGACACCATGCCGACGCCTCCGCCGGTGTTGATCGTCCCGTCCTCGCGAAGTGCGTCCCATCTCTCCCATGTAGTCGTGCCGCCGACCTTGATCTCGTAGAGCCAGGACGGGCAACTGTCTGTGAGCAGCATTCGGAAGGCGTCCTGCACATAGCCGTTGTCCGCCAGTGCAAAGAGGATATAGGGTGTTCCGGGAAAGCCTGTGCCGATATGCCAGTTGTTCTCCCGCACAAGGCGCACCAGATTGGCGGCAGCCTTCTCCCTGTCTTCTCCCTTCAGAAGGTCGTAGTAAAGGGGCAGAACATAGGCCGTCTGGAATTCCTTCTTCACCCTGCAGTCTTCGTCCATGAGGACCTTTCGATAGGCCGCGGCTGTCTCCTCCATCAGAGTGTGATAATACTCCGCGTCTGTCTCCCGCTCCAGGATCCGCGCGATCTTCTCCATAATGCCCGCCGAATAGGCGAGGCATGCCGTCGCGGTGTACTTGCCCCGCTTCATCCAACCCTGAAAATCCGTGTCGGGCGCGCACCAGTCGCCGTAGTGATGGCCTGCACTCCATACTCTTTTCGCGGCCCCGAAGGATCCGAGCTCTGCCCAGTGCACACAGGCCGCCATGTAGCGGCGCATGGTCGGATACATAGTGCGGAGGATCCTGCGGTCACCGCGCACCCGGTACTCCGCCCAAGGCGCCCAGATGCAGCAGTCTCCCCAGTGGTCGACCGCATGAGTAAGGCTCATCTCGATCTGATTGTAGATCTTTACGGAGGGCACGATCATCGGGATTCCGCCCCCGCGCCCCTGTTCTGCTTTGACATCGAGAAGCCATTTGTACAGGAACCGGCTCATGTCAAAATTATAGCACGCCGTCGGTGAAAACAAGGCAATATCCCCGGTCCAGCCAAGACGCTCATCTCTCTGCGGGCAGTCTGTGGGAATATCGGTAAAATTCGACTTTGCACCCCACCGGATCGCGTTTTGCAGGCGGTTCACCAGCTCATTGGAGCAGGTAAAAGAACCGGTCTCCTTCACATCGGAGTAGAGGGCCAGGGCTGTGAGCTCCAGATCCTCCTCGTCGATCCCCGAAACGCCTATGTAGCGGAACCCCATATAAGTAAAGCGGGGGGAATACTCCTGGTCTCCTTCTCTGCAGATATATTCCAGCCGCTGCTTCGCGCTGCGAAGAGGTTCATAGCAGAGCTCCCCGTCGATGAGGACTTCCGCGTGCCTGAAGACGATCTTTTGCCCTCTTTTCCCTCTGATCTTCGCACGGACTACGCCTGTGAAATTCTGGCCCATATCGTAGATCCGCTCACCGGAAGGTGCTTCCGTCACGGATATCGGGCGCATCTCTTCGTGCGCGCGGACAGGCGCTCCGTAGGAAGCGATCAGATTCGGATGTTCCACAAAATGCAGGGACTTTGTTGTCACTTCCTCCGCTGCGTGCCAGTCCGCCTTCTCCCTGTCTGCGTTTGCGTCATAGACTTCCCCGTCATAGATGTCCGCCTCGCGCAGGGCGCCGTTCATCGTGACCTCCCAGCTCGAGTCCGTGCCGATGACCTGCTCCGATCCGTCACGGTAACGGACCCTGAGCTCGCACAGAAAGGCCTGCTTATTGCCATAGACCCTGTTCCTGCGGAAATAAGTGTAGGATCCCACAGCCCATCCGCCGGTCACGACCGCGCTCACCGTCATCTCCTCCCGGATGCGGTCCGTCACATCGTAGACCTGGTACTGCATCTGGTTGCGGTAGGAGGTGAAGCCGGGCGTCAGATAATCCTCTCCGACCTTGACACCGTCCAGGGACAGCTCGTAGAGCCCAAGCGCCGTGGCATAGACTCTGGCACTCTCTACTTGAGCGACTTCGCGGCTCAGCCGGACGATCTTTTTAAAATTCATGGGGACCGGTGAGACTTTTTTCTCCTTGAATGTATAGGCGCCGTCCGTGATCCAGGAGGCCTCGAAGGGCATTCCCATTCTTCCCGTCTCGAAGGAAGTCTCTGCCTCCGCAGTCTCCCCATAGGCGTCCGTCACTTTCAGCTTCACGGCATAAGAGGACATAGGTTTCAGAGCCGGTCCTCCGTAGGCAATCCCGCTCTGTCTCAGGGTCCGCTTCTTCCATTCTCCCACTTCCAGATCCGCTTCCCTGATCATATTGTCATTGCGGTCACTCTCCGCAAACCAGGAAAAGACCGGTTTTTCGAGATCTGTTATGCACCCCTCGGGCAGATGTTCCACTTGCAGCGATGTGATTTTCAGCATTTTATCCCCCTTTTCTAAAGCGCCACTCTCCGGTGTAAAGTATTTCTTTTCCTCAATCGCCTGCGCGATCAGCATTCACTGATCTGCAGCTTCCCGCCCTGCAGTACAATGTGCACGGATTTTTCTCCTGCAGGCACCGTGCAGTCCAATGTGTCAAAGTATTGCAAAGCCGGCTTCACTTCATAAGTCCTGTATCCCGGCGACGTAGGCCGCACGCCCAGAAAATACCTGCCAAGTAGATAGATCGGGCTCGCGCCCCAGGCGTGGCACAGACTCTTGCCAAAGGAATCGCCGTACATTCCGTACTGCTCCCTGCCCGTCTGAGCGGGATCAAAGGTCTCCCAGAAGGTCACGGCGCCGCGCTCCAGCATGCCGCCCCAGTAGTCATGAAGTGTATTCCAGATCCTGTCCAGGTCTCCCAGCTTCCCGAAAGCGTCCAATTCAAAGAACTTGAAATAGGGTGTCATGATCTGAGGAACGCTGTCATTATAGAGCACGTTCTTCAGAATACTTTCCTTCTGTTTCTCGTCGGCAAAGTCGAACAGGACGGCGAAAATATTGGCATGTCTCGTCACATTTCGTTTTCCCGATGTAAAGCTGTCGATCAGAGCCCCTTTCTCCTCATCCCAGAAATATTTGATAATAGCCTGCCGGAGCTTCCCTGCAAGCTTCTCATAATTCTCCGCGCTGCATTGCAGCTGTTTTTTCTCCTCTTCGCTCGCAGGGGCATAGTAGGGCACGACCGTGTCCGCCGGGAGCGGACGACCGTCGGGGCCCAGTTTTATTGATTTCCGCCCGGAAGGTTCTCCGCTTGCCTGTCCCTCCTGCCCTGCAAGCAGCCTGGCGCAGTCCGCCATGACTTTACAGCATTTCCATAAAAGGACCTGCTCAGCCGAGATCGGCCCCTCCTTGTCGATGTCTGCCCAGTCGATGTAGATCCAGTCGCGGGCGCGGCCCTGCAGGAAACCGTGCTCATCGGTCTGGCTAAAGAGAAGGTCCATAGCAGCTTCCATTTTCGGAAACATTTCCCGAACGTAGGCGGGATTTCCGTCCATCATGTATTCGTTCTGCACACTGATCAGCCACAACATCGTGTAGTCCACGATCGTGTTGATGTGCTGTCTCATCTCTGTATTTCCCCGAAGGGCCCGTGATGTGCGTTTGTCGATCTCTGTGTCAAAATACAGATAGGGATTGACCATCATGCTCTGATAGGCGTCTCCCGACCAGATCCAGCGGTCCCGCTTGATCCCGTCGATGAAGAAGAGGCCGCTGCAGAGCGAATACGTATTCTTTGCAACTTCCCAGATTCGGTTGATCGTGTCGTCGTTGCTATGAAAGGACGCACGCACCTTGAGAGGAATGCTCTGGTGCACGGCACTAATGCTGACTTCACCGGGCAGGATCCCCGGCAGGTAAATATAGCGGAAGGCACGCCTTCTAAGCTTTTTTCCTTCGTATGCATGCTCCTCTTTGTAGTAGCAGTACACCGGGTCGAGCGCCTCGTCCTCCGACTCGCCGTAGATAATGGAGAAATCTCCCATATCCTCTTTGCCTGTTCCGGCTGCAGCGGCGCTTCCGGCGGCAAAAGAGATCATCGGCCATCCGTCCACCATCCGCCCGAAATCGACCAGCGTGCCGCCTTCTCTCTCCGTCACAGAGACCGGATTTACGACGGTCTCCTCATACTCCGCCTCGTTCGGGTCCTGCTCCCTTCCCGTATACAGGGAAGACGTGCCGACCGGAACAGCCTGCAGGAAGTCGTCTGCTCCCCACGTCCCATCGCTGAAAATGCGGCCGTCCTCTCTCTCATTTTCCACGTATATGCAGGGCAGTCCCGTCATGTTTCCTATGAATACCTCGATCAGGTGCCCCCCTGCGGGAAGCGTGATCCTCTCTTCAAGTGGGAATTTAACGCCGTCCGCCTGCACATGGCCGACTCCGCATCCATGTACTGTAAAGACTTCCGGCTTCGCCAGCTCATACTTGCGGAAGAAGCGCAAGTTTTTGCGCCAATCGTCCATCTTCCAGAAGGCTGGCCAGCCAAGGCCCCTTTCTTCCCTTCTGAAATTCTGCTTCATGCCGTGATATAGTTCAAAGTCTCCCGGATACCAGATCCAGACTGCATTTTTCATTTTCACCTCTCATTGTTCATAGTCCGAAATTATTATCATCCTACCACATTAGGTCTCTGTTCCAGGCCGCCTGTCCGCAAACGATCAATATAAGTACGCATAAAGAAAGGCGGGCCTTGTTTTGATCATAGCAAATTCTTTCGCCTGTCGATAAGGTCCGCGTCCGATTATTGCGGGGACTATGTTTGCAAAGAAAACGTGCACCGGATCTGCATTGTTTTCATAGGACCCCTTTTTTTCATAATTGCAAACTGCCCCCTCCGGCCAGCCAGGCAAACCGCCTGTCTGTCCGAAGAGGGCAATGCAGATTTATTGCTTTACTGTTTTACAATTCCCATAAAACTGCTGATCACAAACAGCAGCCAGGCGATTCCGCCGCACACCGCAAACGTGATGTAAGTGTTCAGCAGGCTGAACTGGTAGAGGCCGGAAATGACATATCCGATCGCGTCGACCATGACCGTCAGGCTCCATGCAAGGCCTGCCATCATCAGCACCGCCGCGCAGAAGCCGCCCCAGTTGGCGAGCTTATTGCCGGTTGCCACGCCAAGCGCAAGGGCCGCGATTGCTACGACCGCTGCCGCGATCATAAAACCGTACGCACTGGTGGCTTTATTCATGGCACTGCCATAAAGGACAATGCTGATCACACTGACAACTGCTGCTGCCGCAAGAACGTAGAATCCGATACTCTTTTTTGCCTTTGTATCATTCATAGTAGCACCTCCTTACGCTGCCTTCTTGCCGGACTTAAAGCCCAGGAAGAGGAAGAGTGCCGTCAGGACCGCTGTCACACCTGCTGCCGCGTAGATCGCAGCCAGCCACCAGGGCGTGACCTTGACGACCTTGGTCGTGTTGCTGATGCCGTTCATGACGTTGGATTTCGCCGCGGAATACAGCCAGGTCTTGAGTGTGTACTGCATCTGCTGCTGGAAAGCTGTGTCCATCGCAATCTTATCCTTGGCATCTTCCATAGTGCCAAGCGTCGTGCCCTGCCAGTTCGCAGCGCTGCCCAGCATCGTTCCGCCGCCTGCGTATACAGTGTCGAGCCAGTTCATATACAGGGAGCCGTTGACCATATCGGTTACATAGCCGCCCTTGTAGCCCCATTCGTTTCTCGCGATCTGCTCGAGCACGCCGCTGTAAGCGCCGACAAAGGTCGTGCCGATACGGTTGAAGGCGGTCATGACTGTGCCCGTCGCATTGGTGGACATGACCTTCTGGAAGCAGCGGAGCTCGTTCTCGCGCGCCGCCTGCTCAGTCATGAAAGTCGAGATACCGGAGCGGTTCAGCTCCTGATGGTTGAATGCAAAGTGCTTGCACTGTGCGATCATTCCCTTTGCGGATGCCGCGTCACAGAAGTTCGTCGCAAACAAAGAAGTCAGTACGGAATCCTCGGAATAATACTCATGGTTTCTCGCGCAGTAGGGTGTTCTGTGAAGGTTGACGCCAGGCGCGATACAGATCGTCTCCTTGGCGTAGAGTGCATCTTCGCCGTACAGTTCAGCCTCACGTCTTACAAGGTCGATGTTCCATGTAGCTGCCACGACAGGCTCTGTGGGCATGGTAGCCATGGAGTACTTGCCCTCTGCGGACTTGGAGTCTACATAGTAAGGGTTAGAGGAATCCGCAGATGTCCAACGTGTGCCATAACCTGCTACCTGGTCATAGGCAAAGCCCAGAGGGCCGTCGTTCATATAGGTTCTGGGAAGGAGGACGGAGTCGATGTTCTCGATATCGTCGCCTGCCCACTCGATGAACTGGATTGCCTCATCCAGGGTGATCTGCTGTACCAGCTGATCCCACATAGGATCGTCAAAATCTACAACGCCGCTGAAGTTTCCGTTCTCATCGGTCTGCATCATGTTGATCAGCATCATACCGTTGTCTGCGCCCCATGTGACGCCTTCGCCGTTCTCGGACAGCTGATAAGTGCTGTTGGTGAGGCCGACCATCATATCAGCGGTGGGCGTGATGCTCTCCACAGTCTTCCAGCCCTTGGACCAGTCTGCTCTGGTCGTATACTCGGCAGTGTCCGGGATCAGCTTGTTGATATCCGCCTGCTGCAGAGCGTTCTGTACGTTTGCTGAATAGGTGTCGAAGTCGCCTGTCGCCAGGTTCCATACGATCGCGTTGTCCGCGGAGATCTGCTCGTCAGCGTTCACGGAGATGAGTCCGTCCGCAGAGCCTCTCTTGTTGGCCAGAATATTGTTGAGCGCGTTGTGCGCGCCGTTACCGATGGCAAAATAGTAATCGCCCGCTTCAAGAACCCATGCGCCCACTGTGCCGTCGGTCTTAGTGACCGTCTCGTCATAACTTGCGAAGAGCGCGGGATCGATCTCGATCGTGACTGTCTCGCTTGCGCCGGGCGCCAGCTCGGAAGTCTTGGCAAAGCCGACCAGCTGCACTGCGGATTTCTCAAGACCGCCGTTGGTATAAGGTGTCTGTACATAGAGTTCAACAACGGACTTGCCAGCGACATTACCGGTGTTGATAACTGTGATGTTCGCGCTGCCGACCTGGCCGACTGCGACGTTCACAGAATCAAGCTTCTGCTCGAAGGTTGTGTAGGAAGCGCCGTATCCGAAAGGATAGGAAACTTCATTTGCATAGGACCATGCGCCGTCAACGGAAGAGCCTTCTGCTGCTGCCGCATTGCCCTGACCCAGGATCTGATCCTCATAGCGGGTCTCATAGTACTTGTAGCCCTGATAGATGCCTTCTGTCTCCACGACATACCAGTCGCCCTTGTTGTCGGTTGTGAGCTGTGCTACATCGCCGGATGCAGAACCGCTGTTGGAATTGTTGGTGTACATATAGAGGCCAAAATTCTGCATTGCAGGAGCGGATGCGGAATTGACCGCATAGGTATCCGGAAGGTGTCCGGAAGGATTTGCCGCGCCGCTAAGGACATCAGCGACACCGAGGAAGCCGTAGACGCCGGGCTCTCCTGCCCAGACGATTGCGTCGATCTCGTCGTCGTTCTTGAGTTCTTCGAGCTCAAGCGGGTTGTCCGCGTTGATGAGGACAATGACCTTGGTGCTGTGCTGCTTGGCAAGCTCGATCATATCCTTCTCATACTGGGAAAGAGCCAGCGGGCGCTCGAAGGAATCGCCTTCTGTGCCGTTGAACATAGTCGGCTCATAGTCGGCCGCCTCAGAGCTGTCGCGGGTGATCACGCAGACCGCTGCCGTGCCGTCGGCGGAAGCCAGTACATCGTCCGTGTACATGGATGCGGGAATCTCACCTACCAGATAGACGGACGGCTGCTCCCATGTCGCCTCAAAGGAGGGAACAAGGCCTGCGCCGGGGAAGAAGGTCTGACGGGTATAGGCAAACGCTTCTTCGCTGGTGAGAAGACCGATCATCTGCTCATTGAGCTGGAATCCTCTCGCGAACATCGCGTCCATGAGACCGATATCCTCCTGGCCCTCTCCGGCTGCCGCTGTGGATCCGATCATACCGCCGCGCGCCGTGAAGACACTGTTGTGTCCCCAGAGTGTGACGGGCTCGGAAGCTGCATCCAGAGGAAGCGCGCCGTTATTCTTAAGAAGTACGGTGCCTTCCGATGCGATCTGCTCGGCCAGCTGTGTTTTGGCAGCCAGAAGATCGCTGAGAGAGTCAAATTCCGATTCAAAATAGTAGTTGTCCCCTGAGGACTCTCCTGTCTCCTCCAGCCGGTAGCTGACCGTTCCGAGTCTTGAGTTGATAAACGCGGAGCGGGTGGGAGCATAGGAGGCAGCCACAAGAGATACTGCGCAGAGCGAAGCGGTGATGGCCGCCAGGCCGCGCATCAGACCTTGTTTCATAACTTACCCCTCCTCTTTTTTTGCGTAGTGTCATGCATATCATGCATAAAACATGAATATTGCCTTATTTCTGGGGATTTGCACATAAAAAGAGCAATACCCCCTGCTTTTGTGTATAATGTACATCGCCAAACACACATCATAGAAAAGCGTGGTATTGCTCATGGACATTATACAGTTATTACTTTCAATCATCAATGATCTTAATTGTGAGAAGCGCTGGCTTCTCAATTTTATCTGCAAATATATTCCTCTTAAGCAGTGGGCTCATGACGAGATCCACTCCCCCAAATACCAGAAATTCAAAACGGATAAGCTTCCCAGAATCATTCCTCTGGAGAAGAAGGACTGGCAGCATCTCCGGCGTGAATACCAACGCACTCACAATGGCCGCGAACTCAGACCGGTCCGCCGGCGCAGCGAATGCAGGATTCCTGCCGATACACGCTGTCCTTGCTGTAATGCCCCTTCCGAGTACCTTTACAACAACAATGGCTCCAAAGGCCAGCTCTTGTGTAAGGTCTGCCGTTCGATGTTTTCCCCGCAGGACAACCGTTTCCATAAAGCTTTTGAACTGCGCTGTCCCTTCTGCGGACATTCTCTCGTCCCGGTAAAGAGCCGAAAGTTCTTTGTTGTCTGGAAATGTGTCAACAAAGACTGCTCTTATTACAAAGACAACTTGAAAAAAGTTGATCCCGATTCCCCGAATGGCAAGAGTGATTACAAACTCCACTACATTTACAGGGAATTTAATGTCGACTTCTTTAAGATGCCACTTGACAGCCTTCCGAAGAACGCTTCTTCCCTGCGCTTCCGTAAGTATGACGCCAACATCATGGGGCTATGCCTCACCCTGCACGTCAACCTCGGCCTTTCCCTGCGGAAGACGTCCCAGGCACTCATGGACCTCTATGGTTTCAGGGTGTCCCACCAGCAGGTTGCCAACTACTGCAAGACGGCTGCCGTCTGCGTAAAGCCCTTTGTGGACCATTACGACTATAAACCGGGCAAAGCTTTTGTCGCCGATGAGACATATATCAGGATCCGCGGTGTCCATTCCTTTGTCTGGTTCATCATGGATGCCGCCAGCCGCTCCATCCTCGGCTACAGGGTCTCCGACAACCGGGGGGTGGGCCCCTGCATCATGGCTATGCGCATGGCTTTCGAAAAGCTTAAGAACAGGCTGCCCGAAGGTTTCCTTTTTGTTGCTGATGGCTACAGCGCCTATCCGCTTGCCGCCCAGCAGTTCTTCCATGAGTTCGGAGATCGTTTAAAATTTGAGATCACGCAGGTGATCGGCCTTACAAACGATGATGCTGTCTCCACTCAGTTCCGTCCCTACAAACAGCTGATCGAGCGTCTCAACCGCACCTACAGGGCATCTTACCGACATACAAACGGTTTCGATGGAATAGAAGGTGCGAACTATAACCTGTCCCTCTGGGTCGCTTATTATAACTTCCTGCGGCCACACAAGTTCAACCATTACAAAGTCCTGAACGAAGTGCCGGAACTTCGCAGCGCTGACAACATGCCGGGCAAGTGGCAGCTCATGATCTTCCTTGGCCAGCAGACAATACTCCGGATGCAGAAGCAGTCCGTATCATAAAAGGAGCGGAACCGTTGTCAAGGGAACCGT
>JAFUFL010000011.1 GCA_017469935.1 Lachnospiraceae bacterium | reverse complement strand
TATGATATCAAGAAAGAGGGATTGACTCCTTTTCAGCACGGAACTTCTCATCCCCGGATCGCGATGGAGAAGGCGGACAAGGATTTTCACCTCACCGACAAGGAGAAAAACATCATCCGGTCGCACATGTGGCCGCTGACTTTGGGACACCCGCCCAAGTCCAAGGAGGCCATTCTGGTCAGCCTGGCGGACAAGGACGTGGCGACCGTGGAGTTCTCAAAGCCTGAGATCGTAAGAGTGAAAAAGGTTGTTGAACATTTCAAAGAATTTGTCAAAAAATAGAAAGTCATGCATGGCGCAGGGCCCGGTAGACCTGAGAAGGTTACCGGGCCATTTTCTTTATATGCACACGCGTGCGGAGAGGAAGAAGCTGCCGCAGGCAGCCCGCACGCGGCGCGGCGGCTTGCTTTGCAAGCCTTATTTGCACTCCGCCGCAAAATGGTAGATAATGGTAGTAGAAAACCAAAAAAAGGGGGGGTGTTTGTGAAAACAATCAAAATGAAAGCGGCGATCGTACTGACTCTGCTCATGATCCTCACATCCGTGACGGCATGCGGGAGCTCGGGGAAACTGCGTATCGGGACAGCGGGAGAGGGCGGCAATTACAGCTCTCTGGGACATGCGCTGTCAGATACGCTGTCCGGGGATCCTTATAAGATGGAGGTCGAGGTAAAGACGACGGCGGGCTCTGCGGCCAATATCCGCCTGCTCTCGCAGGACTATCTGGAACTCGCCTTCGCGCAGTCCGATGTAATTGACGAGATATACAACGGAACGCTGGATACACAGGCCATAAAGGGGTATTCCGCGGTCGCGGCTCTCTATCCGGAGCCGGTCCAGATCGTCGTGAGAGCGGACTCTCAGATCGTAAGTGTTGAAGATCTCGCCGGGAAGACCGTCAGCGTGGGCGAAGCGGATTCCGGCACGCAGAAGAATGCGGCACAGATCCTGCAGGTCTACGGACTTACGTCCAATATGCTGACCGTTCAGAACATGACCTACACGGAAGCGGTGAACGCGCTGCGCTCCGGCGCCATTGATGCCATGTTCTGCACGGCGGGCGCGCCGGCCCAGGTAATTGCGGACCTTGCCAAGGAGGAGTCCATCAGGCTTGTGTCGCTGGGCAGTCAGCAGTGCGGTCTTTTGACAAGGACGTATAAGTTCTATACGGAGACCGTGATCCCCGCTGGAACTTATAACGGGCAGGAAAGCGACGTCACGACAGTGGCCGTGCAGTCGGTGCTCCTCGCCTCGGACAAGCTGAACGAGAAGCAGGTCTATGACATCACTGCGGCGCTTTTCAAAGAAAAAGACACGATTAACGGAGCGGTTCCTGTAGAACTTGACCTCCGGGAGGATAACGCGGTGGAGTCGATCACAATTCCTTTTCACCCCGGTGCGGCGCAGTACTATAAAGAGTGCGGCATAGCCATCGAAGCAGACGGAGAGAAAGGAGAGCAGTGATGATATCGATCGAAATAAATAAATACCTGACGCTGGCGATCGCCGTCGGCGTTCTTATGCTGGGGCAATTTCTGAGAAAGAAGATCCGTTTTCTGGAGACCTTCTGTATTCCGGCGCCGGTCGTCGGCGGACTGGTAGTAGCCATTATTTCCTGCATTCTGTATGTGACCGGGATCGTCGAGTTTATCTACGACGACACCTTCCGGGAGATCTGCATGGTATTCTTCTTTACGTCCGTCGGATTCCAGGCCAATCTCGCGGTCCTGAAGGAGGGCGGCAAGGACCTGATCATATTCCTTCTGCAGGTCATTGTACTGATCATCCTCCAGAATGTGCTCGCGGTAGGCGTCTCCCGCGTGCTGGGCGTCGACCCTCTGATCGGCATGTGCACCGGCTCGGTCCCCATGGTCGGCGGACACGGAACAGCGGGCGCGTTCGGGCCGGTCATCGAGGACTTTGGCATTGAAGGCGCGACCACCATCGCCACGGCGGCGGCCACCTTCGGCCTGATCGCGGGAAGTCTGATCGGAGGGCCCCTGGGCAACTCCCTGATCAAAAAATTCGACCTTCTGAAGACCGTCAAAGAAGACGAAGATGTTGAGATTTTTGACGAAGATGAAGAGCAGCATGTCAGGCACTTCGAAAACTACGCGCCGGCTGTCTTCGAGCTGTGCGTCACGGTGGGCCTCGGGACGCTGGTCTCCGCGCTGCTCACCAAGACGGGTATGACTTTCCCCGTCTACATCGGAGCCATGATCGTCGCCGCTATCATCCGAAACGTCGGCGAAGCCACCGGCAAGATCCGGATCTACATGGGCGAGATCAATGACCTGGGCGGTATCTGCCTGTCGCTTTTCCTCGGCATTGCCATGATCACGCTCAAAATATGGCAGCTGGCAGCGCTGGCCCTTCCGCTGGTAATCCTGCTTCTGGTCCAGCTGGTCTTCATGTATGTTTTTGCAAGATTCGTGATCTTCCGATTCATGGGAGCGGATTACGACGCCGCCGTGATCACGGCCGGCACCTGCGGCTTCGGCATGGGCGCCACGCCCAACGCGATGGCCAACATGCAGGCAATCTGTGACAAGTACGCGCCCTCGATCAAAGCGTATCTTCTGATCCCGATCGTCGGAAGCCTTTTCGCGGATTTCATCAATTCACTTGTCATCACATTTTTTATCAACCTCGTTTGATCACAGGAGGCGGAACAGATATGAATTTAAAGAAAATGCTTCATCTGGACAGCGAAAATGTAGCTGTACCCGAACTGCACACGGACAGCTTTGAGGAGAAGCAGAACAAAACGGAAGACGAAGAAAACAAAGAGCGCCAGAAAAAAGATATAGACTATGACAACGTGGCGATTCCGGAGATCCATATACACCGGAAGAAAAAGAAATAAGACAGAAAAGGAAGACAACAATGAAGACAATCAGTAAAGGCAAAATGTGGTGTTTCGCAATCGGTCAGTTCGGATGGTCACTGCTCTCGGCGCTGATCACAAACTGGCTGGTCTATTTCTATCAGCCCGACGCGGACTCGATTGCGGCCGGACAGACGCTGTTCATCCCGCAGGGAAGAGTGATCCTCGGGATCGCGACCGTGATCGGCGGCATAGCGGCGCTGGGCAGAGTGTTCGACGCCATAACGGACCCCATGATCGCAAACCTCTCCGACAGATCGCAGAATCCCAAGGGGCGCAGAATTCCGTTCATGCAAAAAATCGCGGTCCCCTTCGCTCTGATCACGGTCCTCGTGTTCTGGGCGCCGGTCAATGCAATCTCCACAGTGAACTGCATCTGGCTTTTGGTGACGCTCCTTCTGTTCTACCTGTTCATGACGACCTACTGCACGCCTTACAACGCGCTGATCTCTGAACTTGGGACGACGCAGGACACCAGGATCAGCATTTCGACCTATATCTCGGTGACTTTCCTGCTCGGCTCCGCCATCGGCTACGCCGCACCTTTTATCTGGGGCGCGCTGGAGCCCTCCCTGGGAAGAGTCATGGCGATCCGGGTCACCTTCGCGATCCTGGCGGCGATCGGACTGGTCGCCCTGCTGGTGCCCACCTTCACCATCAACGAGAAGGAATACGTGCACACGGTCCCTTCCGAGGACGACGCCTTCACTTCGCTGATCAAGACCTTTAAGAACGGCGATTTCCGCACTTTCGTCGGGAGCGACGTGCTCTACTTCCTCGGACTGACCATTTTCCAGACGGGCCTTCCCTTCTTCATCACATCCCTGATGAAGCTGCCGGAGACCTTCACCACCATCCTCTATGTGGCCATGACGCTGCTGTCCTTTGCCTGCTACATGCCGGTCAACAGCCTGGCCCACCGCATGAACAAGAAGAAGCTGGTGCTGATCGGCTTTGTGGGCCTGTCCGTCGTGTACATGATCACGGCAGTTTCGGGCCTTCTGGGCGGCTCCGGCCTCGTGTTCGGCATTATCATTGTCTGCGCGGCGGCCTTCCCCATGGCGATCCTCGGTATTTTGCCCCAGGCCATCGTGGCGGACATCGCGGAAGCGGACGCCGTGACGACGGGAGAGAACCGCGAGGGCATGTTCTTTGCGGCCAGAACGTTCGCTTTCAAATTTGGCCAAAGTATTGCCATGCTGATCTTTACCGCCTTCGCCAGCATCGGTCCCGAGACCGGGCTGGGCTACCGGATCGCGGCTGTCTCGGCTGCTGTGATCTGCCTGGCGGGCGCGCTGATATTGTCCCGCTACAATGAGGAGAAGATTCTGGGCATTATTGTGCCGAAAGAGTGATGTAAAAAAGAGTGTGTCGCACTAAGAATTATTCTTGGGGCGGCGCCCCTTTTTTGCGGAAAGGGATGGATGGGCCCGGGGAAAAGGTGTTGAATTCGCGGAGTTTCTGGTTGATCCTTCCTGCGAATTCAATGCAGTTTAGAAGGGGCATGATGCACAAGCGTAGGATTATCAACTTCCCGCTTAGTGCGATAGCCCCTTTGTCACATCTGCGCATTAAGGATCCGAAAAGCCCTTCCCTCAAATTCAATGATCCCATCCTGCTTCATCCTGGCCAGCTCCCTGGAGAGCGCACTTCGGTTCGTGCACAGGTAGTCGGCCATTTCCGCTCTGCCCAGAGGGATCGTGAAGCTGGTGGAGCCGCTTTTGCGGGACTCGATGGAGAGGTAAGCCAGGACCTTCTCCCTCAGAGAGGACTTGGAAGTGATCTCTATTTTCTCCGTGAGGGCCGCATTCTTATTGCTGATCATGTGGAAGAGGTTGCGCGAGAGCTGATGGTGAAAGGGGCAGGAGTTCCTGCAGGGATGCAGGATCCGGTCCGCCGGCAGGTATAGGACAGCGGTAGGTTCAGCGGCCTTAAAGACGATCCCGCGCTCCGCCGCCGACCCGCCGATCAGCACTTCTCCGAAGATGCCGTCTTCCCCCGTGTAGGAGAGGAAGGTGCAGCGCCCCCACACATCCTCCTGAACGGTGTAGACGCAGCCGCTGATCACGATTCCGATTTGTCTTGCGAATACTTCCTTCGCGGAGATGATCTGATCTTTTTCATATGTCTTTTTTATGCATCCCAGACAATTGATCATGGTGGCGCAATTGTCCGGGGAGATCCCTTCAAACATCGGGTGTGTTTCAAAGGCCCGGATGACCAAATCTTTCATACTCACCTCCAAGAATTTCCTGTTAGAACAACCTGAACTATTATAGTATGCCGGTGTTGCGTGCGCAACGTAATATTCACCACCGACATGGTATAATGAATAAAATTATGCGGACAAAAAGTGGTTAGAATGTGCAAACTAACCAAAACAGAGAGTACGGGAACTGAAAACATAACTGTTCAGTCATATACAGACAATTACTTTCGCTATCGAGGCCGAACAGTAATACAGAATGGAGGAAACAATGAAACGAGTGCAATCAACCTGCAATTTCTGCGCGATTGACTGTAATCTGGATTTCTGCGTCGAAGACGGCCGGATCGTCAGGACGATCCCTACCAAGGGATATCCCGTCAATGACGGATTCAGCTGCATCAAGGGGCTGTCGCTGAGCAAGCAGCAGACAACGGTGAAACCGGATGCGCTCCCCAAGATCCGGCAGGCGGACGGGACCATGAAAGAGGTCTCCTGGGACGAGGGATTTACTTATGTCGCCGACAAGCTCAAGGAGCTGCAGGCCAAATACGGGACGGAGAGCGTCGCCGGCATCAGCACAGGGCAGCTGACTTTGGAGGAGTTCGCTATTTTCGGCCATGTGATGAGAAATTACCTGCAGACCAACGTAGACGGAAATACGCGTCTGTGCATGGCGACCGCCGCGGTAGGCCACAAGCAGACCTTCGGCTATGACGCGCCCGGCTATACGCTCAAAGACCTGGAGCTGTCCGACACGCTCATTTTCATCGGCTCCAACCCGGTAGTGGCTCATCCCATCGTATGGGGGCGGGTGCGCAAGAACAAGGTGCCCGGACACAAGATCATCGTCATCGATCCAAGAAAGTCCGAGACGGCCATGAACGCGGATTACTGGTACGGCTTAAAGCCCAGGACAGACCTGGTCCTGATGTACACCATCGCCAATATGCTGATCGAGAAGGACTGGATCGACCACGAGTTCATCGAGGCGCACACCAACAAGTTCGATGAGTTCGCCGCTTTCGTTAAGGACTTCACGCTGGAGAGAGGATCCGAGACGACGGGCCTCTCCAAAGAGCAGATCACGGAGCTGGTTAATCTGATCCATAACGGCAAGGCGGTTTCCTTCTGGTGGACCATGGGCGTCAACCAGGGCTACGAGGCGGTCCGCACGGCGCAGTCCATCATCAACCTGGCGCTGATGACCGGCAATATCGGAAAGCCCGGCACCGGCGGCAACTCCATCACCGGACAGTGCAACGCCATGGGCTCCCGTCTTTTCAGCAATACCACCTGCCTGTTCGCGGGCGGTGACTTTACCGACGAGAAGGAGAGAGAAAGGATCGCGGAGCTGACCGGGATCGACGTGGACCACGTGGCCAGGAAGCCCACGATCCCTTACAACAAGATCGTCGAAGGGATCAACGCCGGCGAGATCAAGGGCCTCTGGATCCTGTGCACCAATCCCAGGCACAGCTGGACCAACAACGAGACCTTCGCGGAAGCGGTCAAAAAACTGGAACTTTTCGTGGTGCAGGACATCTACGACACCATCGAGAGCGCGGAGGACGCGACCGTTTACTTCCCCGTAGTGCCCGGCATCAAGAAAGAGGGCACTTACATCAACCTCGAGAGAAGAATGTCCGCCATGCGCCAGGTCCTTCCCCGCGGGAAGAACGAGATCTCCGACTACGAATGCATTCTCGGAGTCGCCAAGGCCCTGGGAATGGGCAAGGCCATCGAGAAGTGGGAGACTCCCAGGATGTGCTTCGACATGCTGCGCGAGATCTCCAAAGGAAAACCCTGCGACTTCAGCGGCGTGAAGTGGGACGAGCTGACCGGCTCCCACGGCAGGCAGTGGCCGTATCCGGAGGGAAGAGAGGCGGAGTTCGCCGACGAAGAGAGAAGGCTCTATGCGGACGGCAAGTTCTACACGCCCAATCAGAAGGCTAACTTTATGTTTGAGGAGCCCCTTCCCAACCCTTATGTACAGTGCGAGGAGTTCCCGCTCGTATTCAACACGGGACGCGGAACCGTAGGCCAGTGGCACACGCAGAGCCGCACCAAGGAGGTCAAATTCGTCGAGGACGTCTCCGTGAGCAAGGCTTATCTGTATATGAATACGAAGCTGGCGCAGGAGAACGGCATTCACGAGATGGATCAGATCCGCGTCTACTCGGTCAACGGACAGAACGCGGTCTTCTATGTCAAGATCACGGACAATGTACCCTATGACCAGCTCTATGCGCCCATCCATTACATTGAGTGCAACAAGCTGACGCCTTCCAACTACGACAAGTATTCCAGAGAGCCCAACTACAAGGGCGGAACCTGCCGTTTTGAGAAGATCTGATGTAAGAGGAGGTAACTATGTACAGGATCAAAATAGACCGCAGCCGCTGCATCGGATGTCTCACCTGCGTCACGGCATGCGTGGTCAGCCATGAGACGGAGAGCGGCGACGCCAGAAACCGCGTTGTCATTGACAGCGAGACCAGGCCGGCCCCTATCTTTTGCCGCCACTGCGAGCATCCCGAGTGCGTCTATACCTGCATGACGGGCGCCATGAAGAAGGACCCCGAGACCGGCTATGTCACCTATGACAAGGAGCAGTGCGCGAGCTGCTACATGTGCGTCATGTCATGTCCTTTCGGCATTCTCAAGCCCGACAGCATTCACTTCAGAGAGATCATGAAGTGCAACATGTGCGTCCACAGGAGTGAAGACGGAAAGACCGCAAACCCCATGTGCGTGGAGATGTGTCCCATGCACGCGATCACGCTCGAGGAGGTGAAGTAGTATGAGTAAAAAGTATGTCATCATCGGCTCCTCCGCAGCCGGCGTCAACGCGATCCGGGAGCTGCGCAGGCTCGATAAAGACTGTCAGATCGTGCTGATCTCCAAAGACAAAGATATCTATTCCCGCTGCATCCTTCACGAATATCTGGCCGGAAAGAGGACCATCGAGCGCCTTCGCTTTGTGGAGAAGGATTTCGAGACCCTCTACAAGGTGGACTGGATGAAGGGCAGAGAGGCGATCGGCCTCGACAGGGAGAAAAAAGAGGTAATTCTGGACGGCGATGAGAGAGTGTCCTACGACAAACTCCTGATCGCCACCGGCTCCCACACCTTCTTCCCGCCGATCAAGAACATGCTCGGCTCTCCCAACATGATCGGATTCCGCAATATCGATGACATCGAGGTCCTCAAGGAAGTGGCGAAGACCAAAAAGAATATCGTGGTTCTCGGCTCGGGCCTTGTCGGCATCGACTGCGCGACCGGCTTCCTGGAGCTGGGCGTCAAGGTCGTCCTGTGCGACTTCGCGGGATGGCTCCTCAACAAGCAGCTGGACCAGCGCGCGGCGCAGAGCTATATAGACGCCTTTGCGGCCCGCGGCGTGGAGCAGCACTACGGCGTCGGCGTGGGTGAAGTTACGATCAATGACAAGCACGAGATCACGGAAGTGATCCTGAGCGACGGCACCGTGATCCCCTGCGACTTCTTCGTAGTCACGGCGGGCGTCCGCTCCAACGTGGAGTTCCTGGCGGACAGCGGTCTCGAGCTCTCCCGCTTCGGCCTTGTCTACGACGAGACCGGAAAGACCAGCGATCCCGACATCTACGGCGCGGGCGACGTCTCCGGCACCAGCCCGATCTGGCCCGTGGCGGTCAAGGAAGGCATGATCGCGGCGGCCAACATGGCGGGCTTTAATGAGAAGATGACGGATTTCTTCGCCAGCAAATCCACCATGCGCTTCCTTGAGATCAGCACAATGTCCCTCGGAAATGTCAATCCGGATCCCGCCGATGAGACCATCAAGGTCGAGACCTACGAAAAAGGCGACGTCTACAAGAAGATCGTCCATCAGGACGGAAAGATCATCGGCGCGCTCCTTCAGGGCGACCTGGCATACGGCGGCGTTCTGCAGCAGATGATCGCCAGAAAGATTGACGTCCGCAAGGTGAAAAAGCCTCTTTTTGATATAGACTACTCGGATTTCTTCCACATCAGAGACAATACCTATGAGTTCTACTATGACTGAGGAACAATAAAGGAGAGGTAACAATGAGTCGTTTAGAAAAAATCCCTGTACCCTGTATTGCCACTTTCCTGAGTTTTATGACTCTGGGCAATGTCTACGGAGGCCTCGGTTTTGTGTGGCTGCGCTATCTGATCATGGCGATCGGAACGGTCTTTATGATCTGCTATACGGTCAAAATAGCGATGTTCCCGAAAACCTGCCTGAAAGAATATGACCTGACGATCCCCGCCAGTCTGTACGGCGCCTTCAGCATGTGCTGGATGGTGCTCGGAAGCTTCTACTATGAGATCGGGCTTCCCTTCGGAAGGATCATCTGGTTCATCGCGGTGGCCATCCACTGCATCCACATCATCGTCTTCACCGTCAAGCACGCTTTCGGCAAAGTCATCCTCCCGAAGAGCTTCCTCGGCATGATGCCCAGCTGGTTCGTCACCTACAACGGCTGGATGGTGGCCTGCGTCACCGGCGGCAAGATGGGAGCCGGCCCGATCCTGAAGTTCATCACGATCCACGGCTGCATCATCTATGTCGTGATCGTGCCGTTCATGCTCTGGAGACTGATGAAGATCGAGATCAAGGCGGCGGCCTACCACACCATGGCAGTCCTTCTGGCGCCCTGCAGCCTGTGCGTCGTCAGCCTGATCAATGTCTACGGACAGAATAACGGGATCGTGCTGACATTTATGTACCTGTGCGTGCTCGCTTCTTTGGCCTTTATCCTGTTTAAGCTCCCGGATTTCTTCTCTTTTGACTTCTATCCGGGATTTGCGGGACTCACCTTCCCGATGGCGATCGGCGTCGTGGCCAGCCAGAAGATGGCGGGATACCTGACGGAAAAAGGAAGCGAGGCGCTCGGAAACGCCTGCACACAGCTGGCCGGTCTGCAGATCTTCGTGACTTCCATGCTGGTGGGTTACGTGATGCTGATGTTCCTCAGAATGCTTCTCAAAAAGGAGAAAAGGGGTTAAGACAAAATAGAAGGGAGGCTTACATTGGGCTACATACTTACAAAAGAGGCCTTTGACAAGGCCCTGAAAAAGCTTGCGGAAGAGAGACGGATCTATGCGCCGGTCCTCAAGGTCGGAGAGGGAAGGTTCACGGATACGGACGTGGTCCGCTATGATTTCGTGACCGGACTCTCTGAGATTGAACTGTCCAAGAAGTCGGATTACGCTTTCAAGGAGATCCTGACGCCTCTGTCCGAGACGCTGTTCTTCTTTACGGAGAACGAAGTGAAGACGGCCGACAGAGATCCCCGGGAAGTCATTGTTTTCTTAAAGAGCTGCGACATGCACGCGGTGCGCCGCCTCGACCAGATCTATCTTGAAAACGGAATCGAACAGGACTCTTTCTACAAAGAGATCCGCGACCGAATCAAATTCGTCCTGATCGGATGCCAGAAGTCGGGGGAGGATTGCTTCTGCGTGGACATGGGCACCAACAGGACCACCGAGGGCTATCTCTTCTCCGTCGACGTAGTGGGCGATGAGATTCACTGCGATGTCAAGTGCGAGGAGTGCGCGAAGATCTTCGCGGAGTGCGGCGGAAGAGAAGAAGCGGTGGAGCCCGCTTATGTGACCGAGAACGCGACCCGCGTCACGATTCCCGAGAACATCCCGAACAGCATTTACAAAAATCCCGTGTGGGACGAGTACAGCGTGCGCTGCATCGGCTGCGGCCGCTGCAACTTCGTATGTCCCACCTGCACCTGCTACACGATGCAGGACGTCTACTACACGGATAACGGCAAGGTCGGCGAGAGAAGAAGAGTCGGCGCCTCCTGCATGGTGGACGGCTACACGAACGTCGCCGGCGGCGGCCAGTACAGAAAGACCAAGGGCGAGAGAATGCGCTTCAAGGTCCTCCACAAGATCTTCGATTTCCGAAAGAGATTCGGCTATGACATGTGTGTCGGCTGCGGCCGCTGCGACATGGTATGTCCGGAGTACATCTCATTCTCCGCATGCATCAACAAAGTGGCCAAGGCAGTAGAAGAGGAGGTGTCAAATGGGAGCAACTAATATGACGAACAATCCGTATGTGCCCTGGCCTTCCAAGATTCTGGATGTCATTAAGCACACGCAGAAGGAATACACGTTCCGCATGGAATATGTGGGCGACGTAAAGCCCGGCCAGTTCTTCGAGGTTTCCATTCCAAAATATGGCGAGGCGCCCATCTCCGTCAGCGGCATCGGCCCGAATTTCGTGGACCTGACGATCCGCAAAGTCGGCCGCGTCACAAATGAAGTCTTCGAGAAATACAAAGGGCAGAGCCTTCTGCTGCGAGGCCCTTACGGCAACGGATTCGATACGACTCTGTACGAAGAGGGCGAAGTGGTCGTCATCGCGGGCGGCACGGGCGTATCCCCCGTTCGCGGCGTCATCGACGCTCTGACAAGGACTACCGAGCCAAAAGATAAACACGTGATCGTCGGATTCCGAAGCCCCGACGACATGCTCTTCAGAGACGACCTTAAGAGATGGGATGAAAAACTCGACCTGATCCTGACCGTGGACGGCGCGCCCGAGAGCTATGCCGGCAGGATCGGCCTCGTCACCAAGTATATTCCGGACCTTCCGATCCGGGATGTGACAAAGGCGCAGGCTGTAGTCGTAGGACCTCCGCCGATGATGCGGTTCTCCGTCATGGGCCTTCTGCAGAAGGGCTTTAAGGAGGAGAATATCTGGGTTTCCCAGGAGCGCAAGATGTGCTGCGGCCTTGGCAAGTGCGGACACTGCAGAGTCGGCGAGAAGTACATCTGCCTCGACGGACCTGTTTTCAACTACACCGTCAGCAAAGACATGATCGACTGAGGAAGCGGAAAGGAGGAATAATACTATGGGTATGGATGTCAATCTGAAAAAACTGAAAAAGAACGCTTTCCGTTACTCCAAGGTCAGAGGCGAGACGGCCTCCCGCGTCCGTATTCCCGGCGGCGTGATCGGAGCTAAGAGCATGCTGCGCATCACCGAGATCGCGGAGAAGTACGGAAACGGCACTATTTTCATCACCAACCGCCAGGGCGTTGAGATCCCCGGCATCAAGATTGAGGATATGGATGCGGTCAACAGGGAGCTCCAGCTGATCATCGACGAGTCCGGGGTCAATCAGGAGGTCCACGAGGGCGGCTATCCCGCCTCCGGCACGAGAAACGTCGTCGCCTGTCCCGGCAAGAGGCTGTGCCCTTTTGGCTGCTATGACACGACGGCCTTCGCGCAGAAGATGGACAAGCTGATCTTCCCCAACAACCTCCACATGAAGGTGGCCTTTACCGGCTGCTCCAATGACTGCGGCAAGGTGCGCATGGACGACTTCGGCATCATCGGCATGACGGAGCCCCAGTACGATCCTAACCGCTGCGTGGGGTGCGAGCAGTGCGTCAAATACTGCAAGATCCGCTCCACCGGCGCCCTGCAGATGGTAAACGGCAAGGTTGTCAGAGACCCCAATCTCTGCGTCGGCTGCGGCGTCTGCGTCACCTACTGCCCGACCCGCGCCTGGACCAGAAGCAAGGAACAGTATTTCAGGGTCGTGATCATGGGCCGCACGGGCAAGAAGAATCCCCGCCTGGCCGAGGACTTCATCCGCTGGGCGGACGAAGAGAGCATCTGCAAGATCGTCAAGAACTGCTACGCCTATGTGGAGGAGTACATTGACAAGAACGCCCTCGAGGGCAAGGAGCACGTGGGATATATCGTCGACCGTACAGGCTACGAGACCTTCCTCAAATATGTGATGGAAGGCGTGGAGCTCCCCGAAAAGGCGGAAGTCGCCTCCCGGATCTACTGGGGCGGCAAGCACTACGACAGAGCGAATGAGCTCCATTGATTTGTTATACTGATAAAAAAACATATTGTTTTCCGAAAGGGGCCGCCCCACGCGGCCTCTTTCATTTGGGCGGAGGCGCCGGAAAAGAGACTAGGAAAACACAAAATTTAAAGGTATAATAAGAAGATACACAATGACCACGATCAAAATTTAACAATTGGAAAGGAAGATAGTATGAACAGGAAGATCCTTACACTGATCCTCACAGGGGTCATCAGCTTCCTCCTGGTCACAGGATGTTCTTCGCAGAATGGGAGCGCGGATGCTCCGAACGCAGATGCAACCCAAGGGGAGGCAGGGGCAGATCAGGAAGCGGCACAGGAGGAGATCGCCGCCATTCTGCCGGCGGACGCCGTGATCGGCATCGTCTGTACGGAAGGAGAAGGAGACTTTACGGACTCTTTTCTTGCAAAAACGACCGGTTACCTGGTCGCCGCGGGCATTCCGGAAGAAAACATAACGACAACCAAAGGAGCGGCGGAAGAACTCACCGCGAACGCGCAGAAGCAGATCGACGGCGGCTGCTCGGTGCTGATGGTCGGCGGAGCCGACGAGAAGACGGCGCCCGGCATCACGGACGCGGCTGCCAAGGCGAAGATTCCGGTGGTCTATTTTGGCACAAATCCCGGAGAGGCGGAGATCGCCCGCTGGGAGAGCGAAGGATACAGAGCCGCCTATGTGGGCAGTACCTACGGGCAGGCGGCACAGAAGAGGGCGGATCTGCTCGACGGAACGGACCTGGAAAAACTGGATCCCGCCAAGGATGACAATGTCGGCCTGGTCGTCCTCTCCACAGAGGCAGACAAGCCGGGAGATACGGTGAACAGGGATACGCTCGAGCTCGTAAAAGAGCTGGATCATCCGATCTACGTGCTCACGGAGGAGGAAGAGGAAGACGCGGAGGCGTCCGAAGAGGAGCAGGACTCCGAGGCTTCTGAAGAAACTGCCGAAGAAAATCCTGATGAGGCTTCCGAAGCGGCCTCCGGAGAGGCGGCGGCAGAGGGGGCTGAACAAGAGGAAGAGATCTCCCCGGAAGAAGTGCGCGAGAGAGCCAAGGAACAGGTCCTGGACTGGATGAAGGAATACGGAAAGCAGCTGGATGTGATCCTATGTGCGGATGACATGCAGGCGCTGGGAGCCTGGGACGCCGTCAGCGAGGAGAAGAAGCTGGTCGGGCACGATGTCCTGATCATGGGATTTGACTGCGGCAGGGAGAGCCTTGAAGAAGTGGCTTCGGGCAATATCAGAAGTACCTTCTTCAATGACTTTATGGAGCAGTCGAGTAATGCGTCGAACGCAGTGCTGGCATTTCTGAAGGGAATTGCGGTAGAGCCGGTCATGACCAGTGAATATGTCAGCGTGACCGTGGACAATGCGCAGGAAATCCTGGATATTTCTGTGACTGTACAGGAAAGCGAACCGGAACAGGACAGCGAGGAAACGACACAAGAGTAGGAAAGGTTTGGAATGATGGATTTTCAGAAATTCTATATGGGAGATATGTATGACGCGTACAAGTACCTGGGAGCGCATGTGGAGGGGGACTCCGTGGTCTTCAGGACCTTCGCGCCGCAGGCGGAGCGCGTCACGATCATAGGCGAGTTCAATAACTGGCAGGAAGAAGAGATGACGGAAGCCGTCCGCGCCGAGTTCTATGAGATCAGGATCCATGGGGCAAAAGAGGGACAGATGTACAAGTACGTCATCTATGGCAAAAACGGAAGGGTCGAGCACTGCGACCCCTATGGATTCGGCATGGAACTGCGCCCGAATTTCGCGTCCATTGTCCGGGACCTGGACAAGTTCGAGTTCACGGACGACAAGTGGATGAAGAACCGGACTCGGAATTTTGACCGCCCCCTCAATATTTACGAGATGCATATCGGCTCCTGGAAGAGGAAGGACGCGGACAGGCAGGACGACCCTGACAGGAAAGTGGAAGAGGGATGGTATATGTACGATGAGATCGCGGAGGATCTCATCCAATATGTCAAGGACAACAATTACACACATGTGGAATTTATGCCGCTCTCGGAGCATCCCTTCGACGGAAGCTGGGGATACCAGAGCACGGGCTTTTTTGCCCCGACGTCCAGATACGGGACGGCTGAGCAGCTGCAGAAGCTGGTCAACAGCCTTCACATGGCGGGGATCGGTGCGATCATCGACATAGTCCCCGCGCATTTTGCCATGGACTATTACGCGCTGCGGCATTACGACGGATCGGAACTCTATGAGTATCCGGCCTCCGATGTGTCGGACAGCGAGTGGGGCAGCTGCAATTTCCTGTTCTCGCGCAGGGAGGTGGCCTGCTTTATGCAGTCTGCCGCCAACTACTGGCTCACGGAGTATCACTTTGACGGCCTGAGAATGGATGCGGTGAGCCGCCTGATTTACTGGATGGGCAATGAGAGCCGCGGCGTCAACGAGTTTAACCTGAATTTCCTCAAGAAGATGAATTTCGGCCTGCATCAGCTCCATCCTTCCGCCATGCTGATTGCCGAGGACTCCACGTCCTATCCCGGCTGCACAAAGCCGGTGGACCAGGGCGGCCTCGGATTTGACTACAAGTGGGACCTGGGATGGATGAATGACACGCTGGACTATTTCATGAAGCAGTCCGGGGAGAGAGTTCACGTCGCCGACAAGCTGACTTTCTCGATGTTCTATTTCTACAACGAGAAGTACCTGCTTCCGCTGTCCCACGACGAGGTCGTGCACGGCAAGAAGACGGTCATCGACAAGATTTTCGGAAATTACGAGATGAAGTTCCCGCAGTGCAGGGCACTCTACATGTACATGACGGTCCATCCCGGCAAGATGCTCAGTTTCATGGGCAATGAGATCGCCATGATCCGCGAGTGGGATGAGACGAAGGAACCCGACTATTTCCTTTTGAAGTACCCGCTGCACGACAGCTTCCACCACTACATCATGGACCTCAACGAGGTCTACAAAAGTGAGCCGGCTCTTTACGAGAAAGATTATGATCCCGAGGGATTTAAGTGGATCGCGATCAACGATATGCAGAACAATGTGTACGGAATCCGCAGAAACGGCCGGGAATCCTCCGTGGCGGCCTTCTTCAATTTCTCTGATAAAGAGCACGTGTATGTCTATACACCGGAGCAGGATGAGACGCTGACAATGCTGCTGCATTCCGACTGGGAGTGCTACAGCGGAACCGTTCCCAAGCCTGCGCGCAGAAAGAAGATCAAAGCCAGGGGAATCGGCGGCGGACGCATAGAACTGCCGGCTTTCTCGGCGGTATTATTTGAAATCAAACAGGGAATCTGACGATGCACACGCGTGCGAAAAAGAAAGAGAGATAAGAGATTATGAAGACCCTTGCGCAGCTCAGAGAATTTTTCAGCCGGGACCGGTATGCCACAGAAACTACGGGCATTGAGATCCTCGAAGCAGGGGACGGGTACGCCAAGGTGGGACTTAAGGTCCGCGACGGGCATATGAACGCCGGAGACCGCGTCATGGGCGCGGTCTATTACACAATGGCGGATTTCGCTTTTGCGGTGGCATCCAATCCCGACGCGGGCGATGCGCCGATCACCTTCACCCTGTCGAGCCAGATCAATTTCCTGACGGCGGCAAAGGGCAAGTATCTGACGGCCGAGGCCAAGGCCGTGAGAAAGGGCAGGAAGACCAGCTTCTACGCGGCGGAGATCAAAGATGAGCTGGGAACGCTCATCGCGACGGTCTCCTCCAACGGGTACCGGATGGACAGTTAAGTCCGGATCAGTCGATCATCACGGGAACACAGACCAGCACGTAGCGGGCGTCGTCATACTCGTAGGAACACGTGGACAGCACGACGATTCCGTTTATATCTTCGGGGACGTGATCCGGTACAAACGTGGACTGCTGCTGGGCAAAAGAGAGATAGCTCCGCAGCTGGTCCATATCGTTAAAGATGGTGTAGATCTCCGCTTCGGCGTCTCCCACATAGCCGGCCAGCACATCGAGCCTGTAGATGTGGTCCGGAGTCAGGTACCAGAGGTACTTGTGCTCATCATAAAAATCCTGGCTGATATACTGATGGAGAGAGGCAAACATGGAGCCGTTCTTCATGTGATGGCCGTAGATGATCGTGTTGAAGTCGGACAGATCGGGATGGCAGCGAAAATCCATGAAGATGCTGCCGGACGAATTGTACTGCCCGTTGATCATGTGGTAAAGATAGGTCTCATTGCTGTCACCGCGCAGGACAGGGTAGTTGATCTGCGTCCCTTCGCTGTAGATCCAGCCGACGACATCGGAGTTCTCCGCCAGAAGGCCGTCGAAATCGACGGTGATCGGACACTCCTGCGGGCCGTTGTCCGCCAGCGTGTGATCGGGATCTTTCTGATGGACATAGTTGTTCGCAGTCTGCTCATACTGCTTCTCCCCCACGTGATACTCGTGGAAGATCTTCCACAGGCGATAGCCGCTGAAGGCAATGATCGCCGAGAATACAATGATCAGAATATTGGAAATGGTCTTACGCATTTAAAGCACCTCTTGTCAAAATAACGAATGGGAATGCCCGCCGCCTCTGCGGGCGCCGGGAAGAAACCGAATCTTTAGTGACAGCCCGCTCCGCGGACCTAGAATCAAGTATAGATTGAATCGAAGCATTTCACAAGAGAGTTCCCGGGATTGCGTTTATGAGTATTCGATGCGCCGGCGCACCCCGCAAGTCCCGTATTTGAATTCGGGGCTTGACAAAACAATCATTTTGAATCACTATCTACTGAAATTACGGACAACAGGTTTTTGCACAGTTTAACTCAGATGGGAAGTCTCCCGCTGAGTTAAATGATGCACACGCGTGCGGAAAGGAAGGAGCTGTCCGATGGACAGCCCGCACGCGGCGCAGCGGCTCGCACTGCGAGCCTTGAATGAAAAGAGGAACAGAAGATGAAAATAAGGCTGGATGATGTGATGCAGTCTTTCTCCTGCCCGGTTAATGCGGTTTACTATTATTATATCCCTCTTGAAACGGTTCTTATGTTTGTCGGAGGAGTGATCTACGGAAAGGCCGTCAACGGGATCTCTACGGAAAAGGACGTAACGGATCACGCAGAAGCTTTTATCAGGCTGCCGCAGATCGGTGAGGAAGGCAGAAGGAAAGTCATGGAAGGATTTGTAAAGATCCTTCCGCAGGAGGAGGTAAAGGCCAGGATCAAGGAAAAGGTCGCAGAATATGGCCTGCAGCACTTTGAGGACGCTGTCAGAGAGGAGAGGCTTCTCATAGAATGGTATAACTATCGGGATGAAGTCTACTGCGAGTTCTCGAGACGATGGTGCGAGGCGTACGGTCTGGACCTGATCGAGTGACCTGTGAGGATTTATATGTCAAAAAACAGAAGAACGATGGAAGATGAATTCTTAAGCGAAGAAAGGATGGGGGAAGAAGAGGATTACGAAGAATACGCCAGAATGCGGGAAGCGCGAGAGGGGATACGCTCCCGCAGGGACAGGATCGCCCTGGAAGAAGAGCGGCGGCAGGCGGCTGAATATGAGAGGATCCGAAACAGACAGGCGCAGCTGAGAGAGGAAAGGGCACAGGCCGGAAAGAGAATTGCCTACGAGCGGAGGAAAAGAAGAAAGAAACACCCGATCCGGAATTTCTTTCTCGCAATCCTTCTTCTGGCGCTCCTTTTGGCGGGCGGAACGCTCCTCTATCTGCGGTCCCTCCTTCAGACGGTGAATTCCGTGGAACTGGAGGATGTCCTTCAGAGCAGCATCAGCATGCAGGTGCAGGAGGACAGGACGATGGCCGGCTACCAGAACATTGCCCTGTTCGGCGTCGATTCGAGGGAGCAGGATCTTCTGAGCGGCGACAACCGGAGTGATGCGATCATGATCTGTTCGATCAACAAAAAGACCGGAGAGATCAAACTGGTCTCCGTGTACCGCGACACGCTTCTGGATATCGGAGGCGGGGAGATGCGCAAGTGCAACGCGGCTTACGCGTTTGGCGGTCCGCAGCAGGCCGTCGCCATGCTGAACACAAACCTGGATCTCAACATCACGGATTTTGTGACCGTCGGGTTTGAAGGCCTTGCGGATACGATCGACGCGCTCGGCGGGATCGACCTGGAGATCACAGAGGAAGAAATGGAGTACATGAACAGCTACATGGATGACATGTACTATGAGATCGGCACGGATTACGACGAGGTGACGGACTACGGCATGCAGCACCTGAGCGGCATTCAGGCCACCGCATACTGCAGGATCCGCTACACGGAAGGCGACGATTTCAAGAGAGCGCAGAGGCAGAGAACCGTGCTTGCTCTCACCATGCAGAAGGCCAAAGAAGCGAATCCGCTGCAGCTGATCGCGGCGGCGAACGCAGCGCTCGGAAAGACGGCCACTTCCCTGAGCTCGGGGGAACTCCTGATGTTTATACTGCGGGCAAAAGCAATGGACCTGACGGACAGCACGGGCTTTCCCACGGAGGAAGACAGAATTTTTGCGACGATTAACGGGGAATCCTGCGTAGTTCCTTACTATCTGACGACAAATGTCAGAAAGCTCCACGAGACTCTGTTCGGGCAGGAGGGATATGAACCCTCACCGACGGTAGCGGAAATCAACGATACCATTAACGGTTATGTGGATTGATGCACAGGAAGGAAAAGAATGAACGTAAAAGAATGCTATGAAGCCATTCATGGTGATTACGAAGAAGTGAAGAGAAGATTTATGACCGACGCAAGGATTCGCAGATTCGCGCTGATGTTCCTTACCGACACCAGCATGGAGGAGCTTCGCACCGCCATGAAAGAGAAGGACTGCACGAGAGCGTTCCAGGCGGCGCATACGCTCAAAGGCGTCTGCCTCAATCTCGGCCTGACCGGCCTGTTTGAACCCGTGAACATCATCACGGAAATGCTCCGCGCGGGAAACTATGAGGAGGCGCTCGAAGAAATGGAAAATGTCGAGCGGGACTACGAAATCACGGAAAAGGGCCTCAAGGAACTGGAGCAGTCCTGAAATCGTACCGCATTGCCATAGATAAGGTGGTCGGACTGTATTTTGGCACAATATATGGAAGAAAAATAGGCATTTTTTAATAATAATAAAAAAATATAAATTTTGATATTGATGTGTAGCACGAATCTGCTAAAATACAGATAGTAATTTCAGTATTCTAAAGAAAAGAGGTATCCGAATTATGAAGAGTTTCATGAAAGAGTTTAAAGATTTTATCTCCCGCGGCAATGTAATGGACATGGCAGTCGGTATCATCATCGGCGGAGCCTTCACGGCGATCGTTAATTCGCTGGTTGAAGACATCATCAACCCTCTGCTCGGCTGCTTCGTGAGCATGGATTTCAGCGCATGGAAGATTCCGCTGGTAGGCGAGGCTTCCCTGGGAATCGGTAATTTCATCAATGCGATCATCAGCTTCCTGATCATGGCTTTCATTCTTTTCAGCATCATCAAGGCTATGAACAAGGCTGCATCCATCGGCAAGAAGGAAGAAGCTCCCGCTGCTCCTACAACCAAGATGTGCCCTTACTGCAAGAGCGAGATCGCGATCGAAGCTACAAGATGCCCTCACTGCACATCTCAGCTTGACTGATCACGGAGAGTCACCGGACGCTCTGAGAAATGAACCGCAAAAGCTGCCGCATTCACGCGGCAGCTTTTTTTACCGAAACTTACTGAAACGGCTCGCTTCATGAGCCCTTACCATTGGAGGTACCCTGATGAGCAGCGACTCTGCAAGCAACAAGGCGAGAAGTGTGACAAGTCTGCAGGAAGAAGTCGAGAAGCTGACGGCCATGACGATTCCCATGCATATGCCGGGGCACAAGAGAGCCCTGATGCCGTCCGACGCTCTCCCCTACGAATGGGACATCACGGAGATCCATGGAGCCGACGACCTTCACGACGCAGGCGGAATCCTGAGAAAGGCCATGTCCCGGGCCGCCGATCTGTGGGGGAGCAGAAGGGCCTGGTATCTGGTCGGCGGAAGTACATGCGGGATCCTGGCGGCGATCAGGGCAGCCGCTCCGTTCGGCAGTGAGATCATCGCCGCCCGCAACTGCCACAGGTCCGTGTTCCATGCGATCGAACTGGGGAATTATAAGGTTCACTGGATCATACCGGAGCAGGACACCGAGTTCGACATATGCAAGGGGATCACGCCGGACCAGATCCGAAAAGAGGTGAGGAAATATCCGGACAGCAGAGCCGTGATCCTGACTTCTCCCACTTACGAGGGCATTATTTCCGATATCCGCAGCATATCGGACATCTGCAGCGCCATGGGAATCCCCCTGATCGTGGACGAAGCCCACGGGGCGCACCTGGGACTGTTTGCCGAGGGCGGCTTTCCCGACGGCGCCGTCAGATGCGGCGCAGACCTGGTCATCCAGAGCCTGCACAAGACGCTTCCGTCTCTGACGCAGACGGCCATCCTGCATCTGCAGGGAGACCTGGTGAGCGAGAGAGAGGTCGAGCGCCAGCTCGGGATCTTCGAGACAAGTTCCCCCTCCTACCCGCTCATGATCTCCATTGACAGCTGCGTGAATCTTCTGAGAGAAGAAGGCGATATTTTGTTCGGGCAGTGGAAACACAACCTGGACGAATTTTACCGGGACGCGGAGGAATTCCGGACCATCAAGGTGCTGAGCAATGAGCGCGCCGGGAGAAGGACGAGAAAGTTCTCCGCCCGCGACCGGAGCAAAATATTGGTCAGTTTCCAGGAAGGCGGCATGAGGGGGAGCAAGGCCGCGCAGATCCTGAGAAACAAGTACGGCATTGAAGCGGAGATGAGCAGCGGGATGAATGTCCTTCTGATGACGGGCCCCGGGGACAGCGTGGAGACTTTCGATAAGCTCTACGATGCGCTTCGGAGCATGGATATAGTGCTGTGGAGAAGGGGAGAGGCGGAGAATAAAGCGCGCGCGCCCATAAGCTTCCCTGCAGTCCGTACAGCCTGCAGTATACTGCAGGCCGTGAATGAACCGCACGAGGAAGTGCCCCTGACAGAGAGCGAGGGAAGAATCTGCGGGGAGTATCTCTACGTCTACCCGCCGGGAATCCCGATCCTGGCGCCGGGAGAATACATCAAGGCGGAGCACATCAAATCCGTGCTGCGGGCGGAGGCGGACGGTAACGCGGTCCATCACACCCACACGCAAGACAGCCGGATGATCGCCTGCCTTGAGGAGTGATGCCTTGACAAACAAAGCAGGGCGTTAGTATTATAGTTGTAGCATTGATAACAATTAATGACAGAAAGAAGGAAATTATTATGAAGCACATTCAGACACTGAATACCCGTGATATGGCCAGAAGTGCTCAGAACGGCGGATGCGGCGAGTGCCAGACTTCCTGCCAGAGCGCTTGCAAGACCAGCTGCGGAATTGCAAACCAGGCTTGTGAGAAGAGCGAAGAGTCCAAGTAATCGGGTTCGCCTGACAGCGAGGAGACTTTTGGCGTAACAAACCGCTCAATCAGCCGGGGTGCGTGAGCACTCCGGCTATTGTTGTGTGCTGTTCCCGAAAGGGAAAAAAGGAAAGAAACGGATGATCCATCAATATAAATTAAACGGATATAATATCGTACTCGACGTGTTCAGCGGAAGTGTCCACATCACGGACGACGCCGCCTACGACGCGATCCGGTATATCGACGAGGGAAAGACGCGGGAGGAGGCTGCCGCTCTCTTAATGCAGCAGTATTCGGACCGCGGCATCACGCCGGAGGACATAGAGGATATCTTCTCGGACATCGAGGAGCTGCGCGCGGACGGAAAGCTCTTTACGGAAGATATTTACAAGGACCACAACTATGACATGAAGCAGAGAAACACGGTGATCAAGGCGCTCTGTCTTTTAGTAGCTCACACCTGTAACCTCAACTGCGAGTACTGTTTTGCCTCCCAGGGCAAGTTCCAGGGCTCGGCGGGACTGATGAGCTTCGAGACGGGAAAGCGCGCGCTGGACTTTCTGGTCGAGAACTCGGGCTTCAGACGAAATCTGGAAGTGGACTTCTTCGGCGGCGAGCCGCTCATGAATTTTGAGGTCTGCAAACAGCTCGTGGCCTATGCCAGGAGCATCGAAAAGGAGAAGAAAAAGAACTTCCGCTTCACACTGACCACAAACGGCGTGGGCGTCACCGACGAGGTGATCGAATGGGCCAACAAAGAGTGCCACAATGTGGTGCTGAGCCTGGACGGCAGGAAGGAAGTCAATGACCGGTTCCGGGTCGATATAAAGGGAAGAGGAAGCTACGACCGCATCGTGCCCCTCTTCCAGAAATTTGCCGCTGCCAGAGGAAACAAGGGCTATTACATGCGCGGCACTTACACGCACTTCAACACCGATTTCACGAAGGATATCTTCCATATGGCGGACGACCTGGGCTTTACGGAGCTGTCCATGGAACCCGTCGTGACCTCTCCGGACAGCCCGAGCGCGCTGACGAAGGAGGATCTCCCGATCCTCTTTGAGCAGTACGAGATCCTGGCAAAAGATATGCTGCGCAGGGAGCGCGAAGGAAAGCCGATCACGTTCTATCACTACATGATCGACCTCGAGCACGGCCCCTGCATCTACAAGAGAATCTCGGGATGCGGCTCCGGCACGGAATACATGGCCGTCACGGCGTGGGGAGACCTCTATCCCTGCCACCAGTTCGTCGGCGATCCGGATTACAAACTGGGAGATATCTGGCAGGGCGTGACAAATCACGCACGGCAGGATGAGTTCAAATTCTGCAACGTCTACTCCCACGAGGAGTGCAAGGACTGCTGGGCCAAGCTGTATTGTTCGGGCGGCTGCGCCGCCAACGCCTATCACACGACCGAAAAGATCAGCGGCGTGTATGAGTATGGGTGTCAGCTCTTCAAGAAGAGAATTGAATGCGCACTGATGCTCAAGGCGGCCACGGCTCTGGAGAACGGCGGGGAATGATGCCCGCACGCGGTGCGGCGGCTCGCTCTGCGAGCCTTGAATGCCCCGGTCAGAGGGAGGGAAACTCCTTGCGTATGTTGCTGACACCGGCGATGTAATTGAGGTCTACGTCGTAAAACCTGGCGATTTCGATCAGGGTATCCAGAGGCACCCTGACTGCGCCGGATTCATAATCGGAATAGGTCCTGGGGGAGATATCGATGGCATCTGCGAGTCCTTTCTGCGACAGGCGATGCTGTTTTCTGAGTTTCTTGAGTCTGGATTTACATGTGGGACGCATAGAAAAGATCCTTTCGATATGTCGGGCGTCATGCGGCGCCGGGATTAGATATGATGTGGCTTAGCCACATCAAACATTATAGTATAAAATTCGGGATTTGGATCAAAAAAGATGCAAATCCCGACGAGGTGGTCGTTTTTTAGGACAAAACATGAGGCGATTATGGAAGAGAGGGATGTACTTCGCGGCAGGATCCGGGATCTCTGGAACCGAACGCAGCAGGGAGATTATCTGAATCACACAGGATTTCTTTCTCCGGACCTGCAGTCCTATGCGAGGCAGGTGATCCGCGAGGAGAAAATCCCGCTCCGGGCAGGGGCGGGCGCCTGGTGCCTGTTCAGCGGAGGATATGAAGAGGCGGACCGGCAGATGCTCTTTTTTGTCCCCTCTTATACGAGCGAGGAAGAGATGGCGGAAGAGATCGCGGGTGGGGAAGGTGCCCTGACCTGTATCCGGATCGCCGCGGTCCGCTCGGGATTTGCAGAGCCTCCGTCACACAGAGACTATCTGGGGAGCCTTATGAATATCGGAATCACCCGGGAACAGATCGGAGATATCGTCTGCAGAGGAGACGAGGCCTTCGTGTTCGCGGTCTCCGAGACGGCGCCGTTTATCTGCGGCGAGGTCACGAGAGTGCGGCACACGACCGTCACGGCGCAGATCATCGCGCCCCGCGACTGCCCGTCGGTGACAGTGACGAAGGAGGAGAGCGGCAGTGTCTCCTCCGAGAGAGTGGATTGCCTCGCAGCGCAGGTCTTTCATCTGTCAAGGTCGCAGGCGCAGCGCCTGATCGAGCAGGAGAAGGTGTTCGCGGACGGACGCATGATCACGTCGGCTTCCTATATACCGGCGGTCGGAGAGCGGATCTCGGTGCGCGGGTACGGAAAATTCAAATATCTGGGGGCGGACGGCCGGACGCGAAAGGGAAGGCTGATCGCCAGGTATGCGAGATACATCTGAAATGGACAGAAGAGGATTGTTCATATAAAATAGAGTAGCGGGGAGCCGCTGTGCGCCCGCATTTTGTCGTATTGTTTTGCATGGTATAACAGGAGTATGTGAAGATGAATTTAGAAAACGCCAGAAAGAAGCTGGAAGAGTATGGACAGCTTCACGTCCTTGACTATTTTGACGAGCTCACAAAGGAGCAGAAAGATGCGCTGCTGCAGCAGATCGAGGAGACGGATTTCTCGGTCATCCGCTACGCGGCCAATCCTCACGGCGGACAGGTCAGAGGAAAGATCACTCCTCTCGGCGCCATGGAGATCCCGGAGATCGAGGAGAAGAGAGAGCACTTTACGCAGGTCGGCCTTAAGGCCCTCAAAGAGCGGAAGATCGGCGCCGTGCTGCTGGCAGGCGGCATGGGCACGAGACTGGGTTCGGACGATCCCAAGTGCATGTACAACATCGGCATCACGAAGCCGGTCTATATCATGCAGCGCCTGATCGAGAACCTTATGGACGTTGTCCGCGAGGCGGGTACGTATGTGCCGCTCTTTATCATGACCAGCGACAAGAACCACGAAAAGACTGTCGGTTTCATGGAGGAGATGGACTATTTTGGCTATGACAAAGACATGGTCCGCTTCTTCAAACAGGATATGGCGCCGGCCGTGGACTATAACGGCAAGGTCTACATGGAGAGCAAATACAGGATCGCCACGTCTCCCAACGGAAACGGCGGCTGGTTCCTTTCCATGATGAATTCGGGCGTCCTCGACAGAGCCAAGGAGCTCGGTGTAGAGTGGCTCAACATTTTCGCGGTGGACAATGTCCTGCAGAGGATCTCGGATCCCTGCTTTGTGGGTGCTACCCTCGAGAGCGGATGCGCCACGGGCGCGAAGGTAGTCCGCAAGGTCACGCCGGACGAGAAGGTCGGCGCGCTGTGCCTTGAGGACGGCAGGCCTTCGATCGTCGAGTACTACGACATGACTCCGGAGCTGCTGGAAGCCAAGGACGAAAAGGGCGATCCCGCCTTCAATTTCGGCGTCATTCTCAACTATCTGTTCCGCGAGAAAGATCTCGAGCGCATCGTAAATGACGCGCTTCCGGTCCATGTCGTCGAGAAGAAGATCCCTTACATGGACAAGGACGGAAACGAAGTGAAGCCCGAGGAGCCCAACGGCTACAAATTCGAGCAGCTGGCGGTGGATCTGGTCCACGAACTGGATACCTGCCTGCCCTATGAGGTCCTTCGCGAGAAGGAATTCGCTCCGATCAAGAACAAAACGGGCGTTGATTCCGTGGAGTCTGCAAGGGAACTGTGCAAACTCAATGGAATAGAACTGTAAGCAAGGAGACATATGTTCAGACTTTGGCTCAAAATATGGAAAGACAATCGATTGGTTGAAGACACCGTCGTGGAGAACGACGAGCGCGATACGCGGACGCACAAGGTCCTGAGCGGGCTGGAAGAAGGGTGCAGGAGACTGGACCTGGCTGTGCCGATCTGGCTTGAATCCTCCATCCGCGACTTTAAGAGGCATTCCGCGTGCAGATTCACGAAGGACGCGTTTATAGAGGAGATCGATTTTGACTATCTGGAGATCAGAGTCATAGAAGAGGATATGTATTACTGAAATAAGAGACAGGGATATTGTGAAGGGGCGTCGTATTTGTAAAAATGCGGCGCCCTTGAATCAACACTGAAACTCCGGCCGTTTGGCCGGAGTTTTGTCATATACTCCGTCGTGATCCGCTCAAGCGTTTCCTGCCTTTTTTCTTTCCTCATTGTTATAGGCCATGTTCTCACGGCGGCCTTCCATAACGCCGAAGATACTGCCGGGAACAGGTGGACACCGAGTTACAAAAGGGCCGTCGAACATGTCCCACATATACATTCAGAAGGAGCACCCGCTCCCCGTCACATTTTTTTCACTTTTTCGGGCCAAAACACGCTCAATTCATCACAATTTGCACACATTTAATTTTTATACTTTCTGTATCGTAAATAAGAGGTAAAGATTCAGCGCTTCGCGTCCCCGCGCCCGGTACTGGGAACCGTACGAAAGGGAGAGAGGCCGCCGGCAGAGAGCCTTCGCGCGGCGCAGCGGCTCGCTTTGCGAACCTTGAATCAACCGGAAGTAAACAATCCCAAAAAGCCAAAGAAAACAACGGTCGCTCGGGCCGATTACGAAAGGCAGGTATTAAAAATGATCGATGAGAAATGGAATCAGGACAATACGGAGAGAGAGAGCAGCGGGAATGAAAGTGCGGTCGTCGACGACAAGATCGTGGACAGCACGGCCGAGGAAGTAGTCAGGCCCGAAAATGCGGGACCGGAGGCCGGCCAGACCCAGGACAGTTACGGAAGCGGCGCCGGTGCGCCGGAAGGAGTTGGAACCGGCAGCGGATACGGAACCGGCAGCGAATCTGTGACGGGATACGGGACCGGTGCGGGAACCACCAGTGGAACCGGGACAGGATACGCAGCGAGTACGGGAACCGGCGGCGGATACGCAGCGAGTACGGGAACCGGGAACCAATACGAGGATTATTCGGCGGCAACGTCGGCAGGCACCTCCTATACCCACGCGGATCAAGGTTCGGCCACCGGAAACGGAAGCTATCGGTATGAGAGCTCGAGCCATGATTACTATCAGGGGGACAATTACGGTTCTTCGGTAGGAAACGGCAGCGGAGGCGGCGGCGGAAGAGGAAAAGGTTTTCTGGCCGTCGTGCTGGCAATCGTGTTCGGAGCCTGCATCGGTGCGGGAATCTGGGGCGTTCACCGTTATCTCGGAAAGACGGACGCTTCGGCAGAGACGACGGTAGCGGAGTCCGCTGATCAAAATGACGCTTCCATAACGGGCGAGAAAAAAGAGGAAGAGCAGAAGGAAGCAAAGAATTCGGAGCAGCAGGAGAAGGCGCAGCCTTCGGATAATAATGCGGCCCAGCAGCCTTCGGATAATAATACGGCCCAGCAGCCCTCAGAAAATGATGCGGCACAGCAGCAGGCAGGAAATGATGCGGCACAGCAGCAGGCAGGAAACGATGCGGCGCAGCAGCAGACACAGCCTGCGACAACCGGTACGGAGGGAACGGCGAACGAAGCCGGCCTGATCATCTCCGATGCGGAGACGCCGGATACGGAGATTACGAAAGTCGTAGATCAGGTAATGCCCTCGATCGTGTCCGTATATAATGACTTTACGGAAGAGGTGCAGAATTTCTATGGCCAGACATTCACAAGACAGGGAGAATCCACCGGTTCCGGCATCATTATCGGAAAGACCGACTCGGAACTTCTCATTGTGACAAATAACCACGTGGTGGAAGGAGCTGACAACCTCAGAGTCCTGTTTATCGACCAGGAGACCTGCGATGCCGAGCTCAAGGGAACAGATCCCAGCAACGACCTGGCGGTGATCGCCGTCTCGCTGGACAAGATCAAAGATACGACGCAGAATCAGATCAAAGTGGCGACACTGGGTAATTCCGACACCCTCAAGATCGGTGAAGATGTCATCGCAATCGGAAACGCACTCGGCTACGGACAGTCCGTGACGACCGGAATCGTCAGTGCGGTTAACAGAGAGATCAGCGATGAGACGATTACGGGCACGTTTATCCAGACCGACGCGGCAATCAACCCCGGCAACTCCGGCGGCGCACTCGTAAATGTCAACGGACATGTGATCGGTATCAATTCCAGTAAGATCGGAGGAAGCACGGTGGAAGGCATGGGATTTGCAATCCCGATCTCCAGGGCGATCCCGATTATCGGAGATCTGATGAACCGCGACACACTTACAAAAGTAGACGAGGACGAGCGAGGCACGATCGGAATCAGCGGGGCGACGGTTACTTCCGATGTGTCAAGCGCCTACAATATGCCGATGGGCGTTTATGTCGCCGAAATCCTTGAGAACGGCGGCGCGGCTTCTTCCGACCTTCGCGAAGGCGATATCATCACCGCGATCAACGGACAGACGATCACGAGCATGGAAGAACTCCAGAGACAGCTCCAGTACTATAAAGCGGGAACAGAAGTTACCCTTACGGTACAGAGACAGGACGGAAACGGCTCTTATGCCGAGGCGACCGTAAAGGTGACGCTCGGAACCCGCGAATCGCTCCAGAGCCAGGAGCAGCAAGGCGGCCAGGACCAGCAGAACGGCCAGGGTCAACAGAACGGCCAGGGCCAGCAGAACGGTCAGGGTCAGCCGGACGGCCAGCAGGGCGCACCGGGTGGACAGAACGGACAAAACGGTTATAATAATCAGAGTGATTCTTACGGGGAGTCTCAGGACAGCCAGGGATATTACAATCCCTTCGAACAGTTCGGATTTCCTTTCGGATTCTGAGGAAGCTGATACACATGCATGCAGTGCGGAGTTCCGCGCTGCATGCCTTAACTATGAAATGAGGACATTTTATGGCAAACAATACAAATGGACATGACGGCGGTACAGGGGAGTTCTGCGTCATGTGCGGACGCTCGGACAGTCAGGCAGGTAAGATGGTCTATCTTCCGGGCGGGTTGAGAATCTGTCAGGACTGCATGCAGAAGACCGTGGATATGGCCAGCAAAATGGATTTCCAGTCGCTGCTCAATAATCCGATGTTCATGCAGGGCAACCCCTTCTTCGGGGGAATGGCGCCCGTTCCTCCTGCGGAGGATAAGAAAACCGAAGACAAGAAGACGGAAGACGATCAAAAAGAAGAAAAGAAAGACGGGCCGGCAGAGCCCGCTTTGGCCGGACAGTCTGAGGATGAAAGCGAACCCGACGAGCCGGAGATCGAAGAGGAGTCCGAGGAAGAGGATTCCGACACGTCAAGAGGCGGCGGCGACGGACGAAGGCCTTCGATCAGCTTCCTGAATCTGGGAGATCTGTTCGGCGGCGGAATGGGAACACGGCAGCCCAAGGTCAAGAAAAAGAAGAAAGACGGCCCCAAGCCGGTCTTTTCCATCGACAATATTCCTGCGCCGCACAGAATCAAGGAAGAGCTTGACAAGTATGTGATCGGCCAGGAGCGCGCCAAAAAAGTGATCTCCGTGGCGGCTTACAACCACTACAAGCGCGTCAAGACGGGAACCATGGACGATATCGAGATCGAGAAATCCAATATCCTGCTCCTTGGACCGACAGGATGCGGCAAGACTTATATCGTAAAGACGCTGGCCAGCCTTCTGGATGTGCCCCTTGCGATCGCGGACGCGACGTCCCTCACGGAAGCCGGATACATCGGCGACGATATCGAGAGCGTCGTATCCAAGCTTCTCGCGGCGGCGGATAACGATGTGGAGAAGACGGAGAAGGGCATTGTCTTTATCGATGAGATCGACAAGATTGCCAAGAAGAAGAACGTCAATTCCAGAGACGTCAGCGGCGAGTCCGTGCAGCAGGGACTTCTCAAACTCCTGGAAGGAGCCGATGTGGAAGTGCCCGTGGGAGCCAACAGCAAGAACGCGATGGTGCCTCTGACCACCATCAATACGAGGAATATTCTTTTCATCTGCGGCGGCGCCTTCCCGGATCTGGAGCGCATCATCAGAGAGAGGCTGACCAAGAAGACCTCCATCGGATTCGCAGCCGAGATCAAGGACAAATACGACAATGAGAAGGATATTTTGAAATATGTGACCAACGAGGACCTGCGCAAGTTCGGAATGATCCCGGAATTCATCGGGCGTCTGCCGATCGTATGCCCGCTGCAGGGGCTTGACGAGGATATGCTGGTCAAGATCCTCAAGGAGCCCAAGAACGCGATCCTCAAGCAGTACCAGAAGCTTCTGGCGCTCGACGAGGTGCAGCTCGAATTTGAAGACGACGCGCTCCATGCGATCGCGGAAAAAGCGCTGGAAAAGGACACGGGAGCCAGAGCGCTCCGGTCCATCATTGAGGAATTCATGCTTGATATCATGTATGAGATCCCCAAGGACGAGAACATCGGCAAGGTGACGATCACCCGCGCCTACGTGGAAGGCAAGGGCGGCCCCCTGATCGAGATCCGCACGGTGCGTGCGGACAAGAGCAGGCAGCCGCTTTTGGAAGACAAAAAAGAAACCGCTGACAATCAGTGACCGGGAGCAGGAAAATGAGCAGCATCAAGTACAGCACAACGGAATTAATAGGAAAGACACCGCTTCTTTCCCTTAAGAATTATCAGGCCGTCAAGGGCGTGAACGGGGCGGAGATCGTGGCGAAACTCGAGCTCTTTAACCCGGCGGGCAGTTCCAAAGACAGAGTGGCGCTCACCATGATCGAGGAGGCGGAGAAGAAGGGCCTCTTAAAACCGGGCGCTACGATCATCGAACCCACCAGCGGCAATACCGGGATCGGCCTCGCCTGCGTGGCGGCCGCCAAAGGATACAAAACGATCCTCACGCTCCCCGACACGATGAGCGTGGAGAGACGGACACTTCTCAAGGCGTACGGCGCCGAGATCGTGCTCTCGGAGGGCGCTCTGGGCATGGAAGGGGCGATCCGCAAGGCGGAGGAACTCAGGGACTCCATTCCCGGCTCGATCATACTGGGGCAGTTTGACAACCCCGACAACCCGCTCGCCCACTACCGGACTACGGGCCCGGAGATCTGGGAAGATACAGACGGCGAAGTCGATATTTTTGTGGCGACGGTCGGAACCGGCGGAACGCTCACCGGCACGGCCCGCTATCTCAAGGAAAAGAATCCCGCGATCCGGGTGGTGGCGGTAGAGCCCGCATCCTCTGCGGTACTCTCCGGCGGCAAAGCCGGCCCTCACAAGATCCAGGGAATCGGAGCAGGTTTTATTCCGTCCATTCTGGACACGACCATCTATGATGAAGTCATTGCGGTGCCGGACGACGCGGCGTTTGAGGAGGGCAGAGCCCTCGCCCACGCGGAAGGAATCCTGACAGGAATTTCATCGGGCGCAGCCCTGTGGGCGGCCGTCCGTGTCGCGGAAAGACCCGAGAACAAGGGCAAGAGGATCGTCGTTCTTTTGCCGGATTCGGGGGACAGATATCTCTCCACTCCTTTATACAGTTAAGAAATATGCGGTTAATGAAAAGAACCGGTTCCGGTGTCGGAATCGGTTCTTTTTTCATAGTCGTCAGATTTAAGGCTCGCGGAGCGGGCATCACCACTTGGTGCTTGCCATGAGATCTTTGTAAAACGCGGCTTCGGTGGCGTGTGTGTAACTCGAGACCCAAAGCCCTGCGATGCCAAAAGAGAGCAGGCTGAGTATATACATGGGTATAAAACTCAGGTAGAGATAATAAAGGCGCTTCAGATGGCCCCTCATAAGCTTGCTGCCTCCGCGGATCAATTCCTCGGCACTAAAATCCGGGAAGTCGAGGAAGAGATAGGTGCAGATCGCATACCGTATGCGGACGGCGACGGACCCCAGAAATCCGGCGGCGACAAGAAGGAGGTACAGAAACGGATGCCCGGACAGGCCCTGTTCGGAAGAGAAAGACATGAACAGGATGACCGGCATCATACATAAAAGTTCCAGAGCGGATATAAAAGCGCTCAGGAGCACCGCCGTATCGGAATTGTTGCGAAATGCGTACAGAAGATCGCTGATCGCCGCCTTGCCGCCAAACTGCAGCTCCAGAAAAATACAGGACAGTCCGATTCTCAGCATTCCGGCGCAGGTATTCACCACCAGAAAAACGAGGATGGAGAGAAGGAGCGAAATGACGAACGAAGACGATCCGAAATTGGAGATCAGATCGGACAGCACCACGGTCGTCAGTGTGTATAACAACATAGAGGTCACCGGGATCGTGAGATTGCCCAGAAGGGATTCTCTCGCGTCGGCTTTTAAAAACTTATTATCTTTGAATGTATTCATCATAACCTCATAAGAATACAGAGTGATCCTGCGGGGATAAAATTACCGCAGCCCGACCGCCGGAGCGGTCACTGCGCGAAAGGTCACTGCACGAAAGAGGACAGGCCGAGCTGGTCCAGGAACTCCTTGAAAGTGATCCCGTAGGTCTGATACAGGATCTGGCTGTACTGCGCCTGAAGCTCAGGGTCGTGGAGCATCTGAATAAAATAGTAGATCGTAAGCAGGATCAGAGCCGTGTTGAGGATCAGGGCGACGATCGAGATGCGGAAACCGGTTCTGCTCTTTCTGGGCATTGTGGACCTGCCTCCCATGGAGAGGACGGCCAGTACGATAGAAATAGAAGCAAATATATACGGAACCGCCACCGGCATTATGAAAATGGCAACAAAGGCTAAAAGGGCCAGACTCAAAGAAGTTCCGGCCAGCTTCTCTCTCGGAGACTGTTTCATCATTATTTCTTCTCCTGCGTCTTGCAGTTACATGGTTCTATGATGAGTATACATACAGATTTTGCAAAAGTAAAACCGCGATAATGCGTGTTTACCAAAAAATGTTGATAAAATCCATGTAATGTGGCTATTATTCGGATTGACAGAAATTATAAGTAGAGATATTATATCGAACAATAAGAACAGTACAGTGTTCTTTGATCCATTAATTTAATAAAATGTTCTCTTATTCAGAGTGGTGGAGGTACATAGGACCTGCGAAGCCACGGCAACCCCTGTCTTTCGATATTTTGACAAGCAGGTAGGTGCCCAACCTGAGCGAGAGACCCGGACGGGGCGATCGAACAATAAGGGATTTGTGAAGTAATTAAACGAATCCGTGAGGCGCAGCCCCCACGGTTTTTTTATTGCGTTATTCATTTATCTTGTACTATTTATAATCATTTCTAAGGAGGAGTTCTTGAGCAAATTTATTTTTACTTCAGAATCAGTTACAGAGGGACATCCCGATAAGGTGTGTGATACGATCTCCGACGCTATTCTCGACGCGTGCATGGCGCAGGATCCGGGCAGCAGGGTGGCCTGCGAGACAACCGTTTGCACCAACTTCGTCCTGATCTGCGGAGAGATCACGACGAGCGCCGACGTCGACTACGAGAAGATCGCAAGAGAAGCGATTCGGGAAATCGGCTACACGGATCCGGCTCTCGGGTTCGATGCGGATACCTGCGAGATTGTTGTGCGTCTGGACGAGCAGTCTGCGGATATCGCGCTGGGCGTGGACCGGGCCCTCGAGGCAAAGGAGAACAAAATGACCGATGAAGAGCTCGAGGCGATCGGCGCGGGCGACCAGGGCATGATGTTCGGATATGCTTCCAATGAGAGTGAAGGCTATATGCCTTATCCGATCGACCTGGCGCACAAGCTGGCCAGAAGGCTCACGGAAGTCAGAAAGAACGGCACGCTCCCTTATCTTAGACCCGACGGAAAGACACAGGTCTCCGTGGAGTACGATGAGAACGGAAAGCCCAGCAGACTGGAGGCGGTGGTTCTCTCCACACAGCACACGGACGACGTGGATCAGGAGCAGATCCACAGAGACATCAAGAAGTATGTCTTCGACGAGATCCTTCCGGCGGATATGATCGATGAGAACACCAAGTTCTTCATCAATCCCACGGGCAGATTCGTGATCGGCGGCCCTATGGGCGACGCAGGCCTCACCGGCCGCAAGATCATTGTCGACACCTACGGCGGAATGGCGCGCCACGGGGGCGGCGCTTTCTCCGGAAAGGACTGCACCAAGGTTGACAGAAGTGCTGCTTACGCGGCCAGATACGTTGCCAAGAACCTTGTGGCAGCCGGCTATGCGGACAAAATAGAGATCCAGCTCTCTTATGCGATCGGCGTGGCCAAGCCCACATCGATCCTTGTCGACACATTTGACACCGGCCGCGTATCCAACAGCGTGATCGAGGAAGTCGTCCGCAGGCACTTTGACCTGCGCCCGGCCGGCATCATCAAGATGCTCGACCTTCGCAGACCTATCTACGGACCTACAGCATCCTACGGCCACTTTGGCAGAACGGACCTGAATCTTCCCTGGGAGAAGCTTGACAAGGTGGAGGAGCTTAAAGAGGAGCTTAAGAGCTGCCTGTAAGGGTATCGGAATCTAAATAAACTGCTGAGTGTTGTGCGTCCCCGCGAGATCGGAAATTGTTCCGGCTCGCGGGGCTGTTATTGTATTCTTGCAGCGTTTCTGGATTCTTCCGACGATTTCTTGGATTCATGCAGCGCTCTTGCGGAGGCGATGTGCGGATGAAGAATATGCATTAAAAATGAATATATGCAATGGGAAATTTTCTCATATGTGTCTTTTAAAACCCTTTGTTCTCAAAAATACAAATTTTTGGGCTCATCTCAGATGGATTATGCATAATATGCATAAAAATATGCATATTCTTAATACGGCAGTATCTCTGTCGGCTGTCTGGAATATCAGAAACGTCGACTACAGGCGGAATGCTGAAAGAGTGCCGGTAGTACGTGCGGCATTGAAACAGCAGAAGCTAACGAAGCCAGACGGAGTGCTGAAGGAATGCCGGTGGAGGTATCTCTGTCGGCACTATTTCAGCGCTATGACTGGTTTGAAATGATTGTGCTGATCTGCTGTCGGAATGAACCTCCACCCCCATGCGGTGCAGCAGCGCCTATGGATGTGGTACTCTGTCGCTTCGCTTTATAGATATCAGATCATCCTCTGTATGGTCACATCTGATAGTGGAACGGGAGTGCTCCCAGGTGATGCTTTTTTGGCAGAAATCAGGATCTGCAATGCGGCCAACAATTTTGTAAAATAATAAAAATTGAGCATTGACAACGGGTGGGGCATCTGCTAATATATCATTTGTTCGCGCGAGAACAACGAGTGCGAACCAAGTCGAGAAGGTGCTGCGCCACCGTTTTGGAGAGGTAGCGAAGTGGTCATAACGCGGCGGTCTTGAAAACCGTTTGTCCTCACGGGCACATGGGTTCGAATCCCATCCTCTCCGCTTCTGAGATCAGCATAAATTAATAAAATTTGTGCTTGAAATCGGATGTAAAAAGTGATAATATATAGAAACTTACTTTGTAGGTATCTGCCTGGAGAAATACCCAAGCTGGCCGAAGGGGCTCCCCTGGAAAGGGAGTAGGTCGGGAGAACCGGCGCGAGGGTTCAAATCCCTCTTTCTCCGCTCACATGAGCTGTCATGCAGCTTATGGATCAACCAATAAAACCGAATATATGACAACTTAACAGAAATGCAACCCTGAATATATTCCTTCAAAAAAGGCCGGGACGAATCGTTTAAGAACGGCCTTTACAGAATATTTTCAGAACGAACCAAACCAAGCAAATTACGGAGCAGATTTAGACGTTAACGTTTAAACTGTGACAGTATTAAACTTGAATTTGAGGTTTTCCTGAGGGAAGACCTTACAATAATTAACATGAGAGTTTGATCCTGGCTCAGGCTGATCT
>JAFUFL010000095.1 GCA_017469935.1 Lachnospiraceae bacterium | reverse complement strand
TTTTATTAAGCAGTCCGGCACCGCGCAGAGACAGGCCCAGAAGAAGTATTACAGGCCAAACGGTGCAATCTATATTGCGTCTGTACCGGAGTTTCGACGCGATCATTTTCTGTACCGCGAGGGAGCGTTTGCTTATATAATGTCAAAAGAGAGATCGATTGATATTGATACTGAATTTGATTTTAAGATGGCGGAGTTTATGATTTTGAAAGGAGAACTCTATGGAATTTAAAGAAGTAGTCAGCAAGCGTTATTCATGCAAAAAGTACAGCAGCAGGCAGGTGGAAGCAGAGAAGCTGGAAGCAATCCTGCAGGCCGGGAGGCTTGCTCCGACAGCAAAGAATCTGCAGGAGCAGCATATTTATGTAATTCAGTCCGAAGAGGCGCTGGCAAAGATTGACGCGATCACACCTTGCAGGTATGGGGCGCCGACTGTGCTCGCGGTGGCTTTTGACAAGAATAATGTGTTCACATATCCCGGCGGAAAGAGGGATTCCGGCATGGAAGACGCCTCAATCGTGGCAACGCACATGATTCTCGCAGCAGCGGATGAAGGGGTTGACAGTTGCTGGGTTAATTATTTTGACCCGGATCAGGCGGCGGACAAGCTAGGCCTGCCGGAGAACGAGGAGGTGCTGATGCTCATGGACCTCGGCTATGCGGCTGATGGGGCCGGGCCGCTGGCCAATCACGGGAGCAGGAAGGCGCTGGCGGAGACGGTCACATATCTTTGAAGATCGGGTTTCGCTGCTTTGCGACAGCATTGCTATTGGCTCGCTATGTGTGGTACACTTTACCGTGATAAAATATAGTAAGTCAGTAGGCAAGATGTAGGAAAGTGTCGCCTGCCTGAAGCAGCGGAATGGAGAGCAATATGTTCCACACAGATTTATGGGAAGTTGTGAAATATCTGGGGGATGGAAAGGTCGGCCTTGAGAAGGAAGCCCTGCGGATTACCGAGGACGGGTTTCTCGCGCAGACGAGGGATCCTTTTGTAGGGAATCCCAATATAGTGAAGGATTTCAGCGAAAACCAGACGGAGATCAACACGCCGGTCTGCAGCAGCACGGAAGAGGCGGTCGGGTTTCTGGAGGAGTATTCGGCGCTGATCCGGAAGACGATCGGGCAGATGCCGGAGCCGGAGCTCTTGTGGCCTTTTTCCAATCCGCCGTATATCAGGGATGATTCGGAGATCCCGGTGGCGCAGTATGAGGGCGCGGACCGGGTCAAAACAGAGTACAGAAACTACCTCGCCGAGCGCTACGGGAAGTATATGATGACGTTCTCGGGCATTCATTTTAATTATTCGTTTTCGGATGAGCTGCTGAAGGCGGAGTATGAGGCGGTGCGCAGTGCGGGCGCCGGCACCGGCGCGGAGCGCGGGGCTGACGCGGCCGAGGCCGGAGCAGGGCCGTACAGTTCCTTCCGGGATTTCAAGGATTATTTTTATGTGTCGCTGGCAGCCAAGATGCTGGTGTACAACTGGCTGATTGTGGCGGTTACTGCGGCGAGCCCTATTTTGGACATTTCTTATCTGGAGAAAGGGAAGAAGGGGCAGAGTGTCTTTGGCGGGTTGGCCAGTGTGCGGTGTTCGGAGCTGGGATACTGGAATTTCTTCACGCCGGTGCTCGATTACAGCAGTCTTGAGAAGTATGCGGAGAGCATTCTGGGGTATATCAGGTACGGGATCATCCGGAGTGAGTCGGAGCTGTATTTTCCGGTGCGGATCAAGCCGGCCGGGAAGTATGATGTCGCGAAGATGGCTCGGGAGGGCGTCAGTCACATTGAGCTGCGGATGATTGACCTCAATCCCTACGAGCGCGGAGGAATGGATGTCAGGGACGCGGAGTTTATCAAGCTCCTGCTGATCTATGTGGCGGCGCTGCCGGAACTGGAAGTCACGGCGCACGAGCAGATCCTGGCGGTCAATAATACGAAGAGTGCGGCGCATTACGACATTGATGATGTGAAGATTGTGCTGGCGGGGTCGGAGACTATGGAGTTGCGGGCGGCGGCGCTTTGTGTGATCGGCAAGATGGAGGCGTTTTTTGCGGAGGTCGGCGAGCCTTTTGGGCTGTCTGAGGGCGTCAGGGAGGCGAAGGCTGTTCTTGCATATCAACGAAGGAAATTTGAGGTTCCTGAAGCCAGGTATGCTTTCCGGGTCCGGGAGGAGTATGGAGAAGGATTTGTTGAGAAAGGGCTGAAGCTGGCTAAGGAATATTCGAAAATATGATGTGGTTTATGGGGGCGTTGCGATGTTGCGACGCCTCTGTTTTTGTTGTCCGGGGGATTTTGCTAATCATCCTTGTTTTGGAAATTGATGACACGTAGAAAACGGTTATAATATAATATGTAAGATTATATTTTCAGCACGAAAAGTCTTATGTGACGAAGAGTTTGCTGCCTCGCAGGGGCTGTTACTAAAAAGGAAAGAACTGAATGTCAAGTATTGAGAAAGTAAAATCGATCTTTCGAAGCCCCGGGATCGCCGCGGTGCTGCGGTGGTCGGAGTGTGTGCATTTCAAAGTAGTGATGATCTGTCTTTTGACGGTGGTTGCTACGGTGGCTTCGCTGTGCTTTACGCTGGCGACCAAGGGGCTTGTGGATGGCGCCGTATCTTCGAATTATAAGGAGCTGGTCAAGTATGCGGCGATGTTGGTCGCGATTATATTGGCGCAGCATGTTTTGTCGGCGATTCGGGCGTGGTTTCGGATTCATGCCTCCGCGGAGCTGCAGGAGTCTCTGCAGGGGATGTTGGTGAAGGAGATTCTGTCCAAGGAGTACGGCGGACTGAAGGGGTATCACAGCGGAGAGCTGGTGAACCGGGTGTTCTCCGACATGGGCGTGATCAAGAACGGGATTATGAGTATTCTGCCGAGTTTGATCGGAATTGTGGTGAGCTTTGTGGGCGCCGCGGGAATTCTGATCGCGATGGACTGGCATTTCGTGATCCTGATGCTGGTCGGCGGCTTGTTGGGACTGGTGCTGGTGATTTTGTTCCGGGGACCCATGAAGGCGCGGCATAAGAGGATGCAGGAGGCGGAAGGCGCGCTGCATTCGTCGACGCAGGAGACATTTGTGAATATCCGGCTGATCAAGTCGAGTCTGTCGGAGCCGAGGGCCATGCGGAGGATCGGCGCGGACCAGAAGCATCTGTGCGAAGAGCAGGTGCGGCAGGGGATGTTCAGTTTCCGGATGAATGACAGTATGGGTCTGGTTTTTGACTTTTCGTGGTTGTTCTGCATGCTGTGGGGCTGCATGAACATTTATCACGGGAATCTGACTTACGGCGCGCTGGCGGCCATGCTGCAGCTGATCGGGCGGATTCAGAGCCCTATCGCGAATTCGGTGAGCATCGCCTCGCAGCTGTACGGCGTGAGTTCGTCGGCGGAGCGTCTGCTGGAGCTGACAGAGCTGCCGGCGGAGGAAGAGGGGGAGGTTCTTCACTCTTTTGACGAGATTGTGATGGACGATATAACGTTCAAATATGATGACGGAATTGAAGAAGTGCTGCAGCACGTGAACTGGACGATTCACCGGGGCGACTTCATGGCGCTGACGGGGATCTCAGGAGGGGGCAAAACATCGCTGTTCCAGCTGCTTTTGGGGATCTATAAGCCCACGAAGGGGCAGATGCTGTTCCGCGACGGGGACAAGGTGGTCCCGGCTTCGAGGGGAACGCGGGCGCTGTTCGCGTACGTGCCGCAGGGCAACACGCTGTTCTCGGGAACTTTGCGGGACAATCTGACGATGTTCACGGACGCGGCCACGGAGGAGGAGATCCGCGCGGCGGTGGAGGCGGCGTGCCTGACGGCGGTCGTGGAGGATATCGGGTACGACGCGGTGCTGGGCGAGCGCGGCGTGGGCTTGTCCGAGGGGCAGGCGCAGCGCGTGGCGGTGGCGAGAGCGCTGCTGAGCGGGGCGCCGATCCTGCTGCTGGACGAGGCGACGAGCGCGCTGGACGACAGGACGGAGGCCAAGCTTCTGGAGAATATTTCGAAGATGCGGGACAAGACCTGCATCATAGTGACGCACAGGGCAGCGGCGCTGAGTATCTGCGATTACACGCTGCACATTGAAGAGGGGACGATGAGCCAAAAGGCGTGAGTGCGGGTGCACTGCGGACCAGACTTAAGAGAGGAGCTGGCAGAATGAAGAAAATTAAAAACCTGGTCATAGGCGGCATCGAGAACAAGGTCGTCAACCTGATTCTGATCACTGTGATCGTGCTGACCGTGGCGTTCCAGGTCGCCTATTATTTCCAGAACCGAATGCTGGAGGAAGTGAGCGCCGAGACCAACGCAAAGCAGGAGGAATCTCTCACCACGTTCACTTCCGGCGTAATGGCCGATGTCGTCGAGCAGAGTATGAGCAAGACGACGAGGCTGGAAGCCATGATGGCGGACGAGCTCTTCCATAATCTCGCGGTCCGCGTCGATATGATGGGAGAGTACGCGCAGAAGATTTTTAATGAGCCGGATACACATCAGCGGCTGGAGTACGCGGGGCCGGATCCAGCCCGGAACGGGGAGGTTGTCGCGCAGCTGATCCTGGCGGAGGGCGTGGACGAGGCCGCGATCGCGGACAAAATAGGGCTGGCCGCCAATATGTCGGATATGATGATCTCGCTTTTCGGGGCGTCGGCACAGACCAATTCCTGTTTTATAGCGCTTCCGGAAGGAGCGTTTCTGGTCGTGGATGACCGCTCGGCCAGCAAGTTTTCGGAGTCCGGGAATCCGGTGCTCTATGACTGCCGGACGCGCCCGTGGTACGTCCAGGCCGTGGAGAAGAAATCGCTGATCTTCACGGATGTGGAGGTCGATGCTTTTACGGGCGATATCGGGATCGTGTGCGCCATGCCGATCTATGTAGGGGACGAGCTTGTGGCCGTGGTGGGTTCCGATCTCTTCCTCACATCCATGAATGAATCCATACAGGCCTCCGAGGAGAACGGCACTTTCCGCTGCGTGATCAACAGCAGCGGGCACGTGGTCTTTTCCCCGAGAAAAGAGGGCGCCTTTAAGGTGGTGGAGTCCTCGAACGCGTCGGATCTTCGCATGAATGCAAATGCGGAGCTCGCTTCCTATATTACGGACGCGATGAACGGAAATACGGATATGCGCGTCGTAAATCTGGTTGACGGTCCCTATTATATGATCGCCTATCCCATGGAGAGTGTGGGCTGGACCATGATCGAGGGCTGCAGCCAGGCGATGGCGGATATGCCTTCCCAGATGCTGAGGGAGAATTACCAGAAGATTCAGGACGAGGCCGCCGCGACTTATCTGGGGAAAATACGCATTTACAACCGGGCTATGGGGGCTGAGATGATCTTTCTCACGATTCTGGCACTGGCCGCCGCCATCATTCTGGGCAAGAGGATCGTCAGGCCGCTCAACCTGATCACTAAGAAGATCGCCAACCTGAGCGAGACCAACCTTGAGTTTACGATGGAGGACGCTTTCAAGACGGACGATGAGATCGAGGTCCTGGCGGAATCTTTTGCCAAGCTGTCCCACAGGACGGTGGAATATGTGGCGGAAGTCCGCAGAGTAACGGCCGAAAAAGAGCGGATCGGAACGGAACTGCACATGGCGAACCAGATTCAGGAGAGCATGCTGCCCAGCATCTTCCCGGCGTTCCCGGAGAGGAGCGAGTTCGACATTTACGCGACCATGGATCCCGCCAGGGAGGTCGGCGGCGACTTCTACGACTTCTTCCTGATCGACAAGGATCACCTGTGCATGGTGATCGCGGACGTCAGCGGCAAGGGCGTGCCTGCGGCGCTGTTCATGATGATTTCCAAGATCATTATTCAGAGCTTTGCTATGCAAGGTAATGGGGCGGGCGATACTTTGACTAAGACGAATGACGCACTGTGCTCCAATAACCGGATGGAGATGTTCGTGACGGTGTGGCTGGGCATTCTGGAGATCAGCACGGGCAAAATCACGGCGGCCAACGCAGGGCACGAGTACCCGGCCATAAAGACGGGCGACAAGTTCGAGCTGCTGAGGGACAAGCACGGCCTGGTCATCGGCGGCATGTCCGGCATTCGCTACAAGGAATATGAGCTGCAGGTGAAGCCCGGCGACAAGCTGTTCCTGTACACGGACGGCGTGGCGGAGGCGACGCGGAACAGAAACGAGCTGTTCGGCACGAACCGGATGCTGGAGGCGCTGAACCGGGATCCGGAGGCGGCGCCTGACAGGCTTCTGCGGAGTGTGCGGCACGCGGTGGACACCTTTGTGGGCAACGATGAGCAGTTTGATGATTTGACGATGATGTGCTTTGAATATAAGGGGACACCGGAGGAGTGAGTCAGATGCCGCGCGCGGCGCGGCGGCTCGCGCTGCGAGACTTAATTAAGGAACGAATTTATGAGGACAATCATAATCGGAGATATTCACGGCTGCAGCGGCGCACTGCGAATGCTGCTCGCCAAAATATTGCCGGACGCCACGAAAGACAAACTAATCTTTCTGGGCGACCTGTTCGACCGGGGGCCGGATTCATGGGGCGTCTTTCAGATGATTCAGGAGCTGGCGGAAAGCTACGGAGACCGGTTTGTGCTTCTGAGGGGCAATCATGAGGACTATCTTTTGCAACAAAAGCTCCCGCTGGGCCAGCGGTTTGTCTGGGAGCGCGTCGGGCGCGGGGCGACGGTGAAGTCCTTCAAGGCGCACGGCGCCAGGATGGAGGACAGTGCGGGCTGGATCCGGGAGCGCGCGGCGTATTATTACCGCGGGGAGGGCTTTCAGTGCGTGCACGCGGGGCTCAAGATCGATCCCATGGAGCTCAATGATTTCTACACGATGATCCATGACCACAACGTTGCGATGGAAAATGTCTACGCGGGACCGCTGACGATCGTCGGGCACATCGCGTTGGAGAAACCGACCTGGTTCCCGGGCGAAGGGAAGCCGGTCAAAACATTGGAAGAAGGTAAAGTTCTGGAGCTGCCCCAAAGAGGGGTCATCTGTATCGACACCGGCTGCGGGAAAGGCGGCCGGCTGACGGGGATGGTCATAGAGGACGGAAAATACAGTTTGATCAGCACAGGAGAGGAGGGGTGACGTATGGCGGAGAATAAGGAAAATCAGGCGGCGGGCGGCGCAGCGAAGGCTGCGGGCAGCAAGTCGAGTCTGTTTCGCGAGAAGAACCTGGAGCGGCTGGAGTCCCCCGAAAAATTGAATGATTATCTGCGGGTCACGTCGCCAGGTGTCTGGCTGGTGCTGGCGTCGGTGATCGTGCTCCTGATCGGGGTCTGCATATGGGGCGTCTTCGGGACGATCCAGGCGACCACGCAGGCGGCGGTCGTCACGCAGGAAGGGCAGAGCACATGTCTTGTGCCGGCAGCGGCGCTGCAGGGCGTCCTGGAGAACAGGACCGTGGAAATCGATGGGGTCAAGATGGGGCTGGAGCCGGCTGTTTTGGAGCCCGATGTGATCTCAGATTCGACAAACGTATATATTATGCTGGCCGGCGGGCTCAAGGTCGGGGATATTGTCTACCCGATCACGCTGACGGAGCCGCTTAAGGCGGACGGAATTGTGACCGGAACCTTGGTCACGGAGACGCTGTCGCCGATGTCGCTGTTTTTTAACTGAGCGGGGCTCGTCATTTGAAAAGTGTATACCCTCTTTTAAAACCCTTCT
>JAFUFL010000010.1 GCA_017469935.1 Lachnospiraceae bacterium | reverse complement strand
TGTTCCGGATAGATCGTAAGATTTTCATACTAAATGTCTTCCTTTCAAGATGCCTTCATTATAAACGGCAGGATTAATCTTTGCAATTCAAGGCTCGCAAAGCAGGACGCCGCGCCGAGTGCCCCTCTGCTGTGTATGCCGGCTATCCCACTTGCATGATCTGCCGGGATGGTATATAGTATCCGTATGTTCACAAAATTGTTATTAGGAGGTGTTCGTGAACGTTCAAGAACGCGACATTATGAAAATATTGCTGGACGGCCCGTTCGTTAACCAGCGCGCGCTGTCCGAAGAGTCCGGGCACTCCCTGGGCGTGGTCAACCGTTCCTTAAAAAATCTGGCACGGGAAGGATATCTGAACGACGCTATGTGTCCCACTGCCAAGGCGAGGGTGCTCGGCGAGGAGATGCGGCCCCGGAACGCGGTCATTCTGGCGGCCGGCTTCGGCATGCGGATGGTGCCCATCAATCTGGAGACGCCGAAGGCTTTCCTGGAGGTGAAGGGAGAGGCGCTGATCGAGCGGCAGATCCGTCAGCTGCACGAGGCGGGGATCACGGATATCACGGTCGTGGTCGGCTTCATGAAGGAAAAATTCGAGTACCTGATCGATGAATTCGGCGTCCGATTAGTGGTCAACCGCGATTATTCCGCGAAGAACAACCTGTTCTCCATGAATCTTGTGGCGGACAGACTGGGTGGGACCTATATTGTCCCCTGCGACATCTGGTGCCGGTCGAATCCTTTCAGTGTCCACGAGCTCTACTCCTGGTACATGGTGAGTGACCGGGAAGATCCGGACAGCGACGTGCGCGTGAACCGGAAGCGGGAGCTGGTGGTGACGGGCGCGGCGGCGAAGAGCACGGCCGGCGGCCGGATTTCGGAGGCCGGGAACGCGATGATCGGGATCGCCTATCTGGACCGCGATGCGGCGCAGAAGGTCTCCGCCCGCATCCGGGAGCTGTGCGCGGCTCGCGGACATGACGGCGATTTCTGGGAAGAAGCGCTGTACGAAAAAGCGGTTTATGAAAAATCCGGAGGGGAAAAGGGCAGGATGATCGTCCCTGCCAGGGTAGTTCCGGATGGATTTGCCGTGGAGATCAATACTTATGAGCAGCTGCGGGAACTGGACAGCGGATCGAGCCAGCTCAGGAGTGAGGTGCTGGATGTGATCGCGCAGACTTTTGGTTGCGGTACAGAGGAGATCACGGAGATCTCCGTCCTCAAGAAGGGCATGACCAACCGGTCGTTTCTGTTTTCGTGCCGAGGCGGCAAGTACATTATGCGGGTGCCCGGCGAGGGGACGGACAAGCTGATCAACCGAAGGCAGGAGGCGGCGGTCTACGAGGCGATCTCCGGCAGGGGGCTCTGCGACGACCCGGTTTACATCGACCCGGTGACGGGCTATAAGATCACGCGGTACCTCGAAGGTGTGCGGGTGTGCGACGCGGACTCGGTCGAAGACCTGCGGCGCTGTATGGGCAGGCTCCGAAGCTTTCACGAGATGGGGCTGAAAGTGGAGCACGAATTCGATATTTTCGGGCAGATTGAGTTTTATGAGGGCTTGCGGGAAGGCGGGCCGTCGGTGTACAGGGACTACGCGGCGGTGAAGGAGCGGGTGTTCGCGCTGAAGCCGTTCATTGAATCGCAGGTCACCGAGAGGACGCTGACTCATATCGACGCCGTTCCCGACAATTTCCTCTTTTATAAAGGAGAGGACGGAGAAGAGAAGCTGCAGCTGACGGACTGGGAGTACGCCGGCATGCAGGATCCGCACGTGGATATTGCAATGTTTTGCATCTACAGCATGTACGACAAGGAGCAGGTGGACCGGCTGATCGGGCTTTACTTCGAGAAGGAGGGGGGCATCGATGCGGTGCCGGCGGACGTTGTGCGCAAGATTTACGCCTATATTGCGGCCTGCGGCCTTCTGTGGAGCAACTGGTGCGAGTACAAGCTGCGCCTGGGCGTGGAATTCGGCGAGTACTCGCTGCGGCAGTACCGATACGCCAAGGAAGGTGTGTCATGGGGACGTTTCTTCTGACACAAAGGAGGCATTATGCACAGAATAGAACGAGCAATCATAATGGCGGCAGGAAAGGGGGAGCGCATGCATCCTCTGACGGAAAAGGTGCCGAAGCCGCTGATCCGCGTAAGAGGAAGGCGAATGATCGAAACGGTGATCGAGGCGCTTCACGCCAACGGGATCTATGAGATCTATGTGGTGGTGGGCTATCTGAAGGAGCAGTTCGAGCCGCTCAAGGAAGAATTTCCGGGGGTCACGCTGATCGAGAACCCCTATTATGACACCTGCAACAATATCTCGTCGCTGTATGCGGCAAGAGACCACCTGAAAGACTGCATGATCCTGGACGGGGACCAGATCATCTATGACCCGAAGGTGCTCGCGCCGGAATTTGAGAAGTCAGGCTACAATGCGGTCTGGACCGACGAGGAGACCACGGAGTGGCTGATGACCGTGGAGGACGGCGTCGTGACGGGGTGCTCCAGGACCGGCGGGAAGCGGGGCTGGCAGCTGTACAGCATCAGCCGCTGGTCGGCGGAGGACGGCGCGCGGCTGCGCCGGCACCTGGAACTGGAATTTGAAGAGCGCGGAAACCGGCAGATCTACTGGGACGATGTGCCCATGTTCTGTCACTTTGACGAGTACAGGCTGGGGATCCGGCCTATGCAAAAAAGTGACTGTCTGGAGATCGACAGCCTGGAGGAACTGAAGGCGGCGGACCCGGCGTACAGGTGAGTGCTTTACAAAACATAGATCAGAAAAATAGAGCTAGGAGGTAATTATGGACCAGAGACGAATCGACCCGGCGACGACGATCTATCCCTTTGCGGCGATCCTGGCGCTGTGTCTCTTCTTTATCATAGACCCGGAAGGGTCGACCGGCGCGCTGAGCGCGATCAGGGGATTTCTTGGGAATGAGATGGGAACCTACTATCTGGTCATCGGGCTGGGCGTGTTGATCGTTTCGCTGTGGGTGAGCTTTTCGCCCATCGGACAGATCACGTTGGGTGAGCCCGGTGAGAAGCCGCAGTACAAGTTTTTTACCTGGGGCGCCATGGTCTTTACCTGCGGGCTGGCGGCGGACATTCTGTTCTACTCCTTCTGCGAGTGGATCTCCTACGCGCAGGAGCCGCACATCGCGGACATGGGTTCCATCCAGGACTGGGCCAGCACGTACCCGCTCTTTCACTGGGGATTCATTCCCTGGAGCTTTTACGCGATGCTGGCGGCCTGCTTTGGCTTCATGCTGCACGTGAGAAAGCGCACCAAGCAAAAATATTCCGAGGCCTGCCGTCCGATCCTGGGCGAAAAGACAGACCGCTGGCAGGGCAAGCTCATCGATATCCTGGCGGTGATCGCGCTGATCGCCGGCACGGCGACGACCTTCTCCGTGGCGACGCCGCTTCTGTCCCTGGCGCTGACGACGCTCTTCGGGATTCCGGGGTCGAAGTTTATGACCATCGCTATTTTGGCGGTGATCTGTCTGGTTTATACGATCGCGGTCATGAAGGGAATCAAGGGCGTGTCCTGGCTTGCCAATGCCTGCATGGCGCTGTTCGGGGCGCTGCTGGCTTACGTCCTGGTGCTGGGAGGTCAGCCGGTGTACATCATCGAGACGGGATTTTCGGCGCTGGGCAACATGATGCAGAATTTCATCGCGCTGAGCACCTGGACGGACCCTCTGCGAACGACGAATTTCCCGCAGAACTGGACGATCTTCTTCTGGGCCTACTGGATGGTGTGGGCGGTGGCCTCGCCCTTCTTTATGGGTTCCATCAGCCGCGGGCGCACGGTGAAGCAGGTGATCCTGGGGACCTATATATTCGGCGTGGCGTCGACGCTTATCTCTTTTATCGTTCTCGGAAACTACGGACTGGGCCTTCAGATGCACGGCACCTTCGACGTTCTGGGATTTTTTGCGCAGAGCGGCGGCGACCTCTATGCCACGGTGATCGAAGTGATCAAGACGCTGCCTCTGTGGAGGCTGGTCCTGGTGATCCTGGTCACGTCCATGATTGCCTTTTATGCCACTTCCTTTGACTCCATTACGCTGGTCGCCTCGCAGTACAGCTACAAAGAGCTGCGGGAAGGGCAGGAGGCGAGCCGGCAGATGAAGCTCTTCTGGGCGATTCTGCTGATCATGCTGCCCATCGCGCTGATCTTCAGCGAAGGGTCCATGAACAACCTGCAGACGGTGTCGATCATAGCGGCTTTCCCGATCGGGATGGTCATCGTCCTGATCATAGCCAGCTTTATCAAGGACGCGCGAGGGTACCTGGAGGAGATGGGGGAGTGAACCGCGCAGCATAAGAATGAAGCTAAGGCACAACGGCGGCGCATCAGAATGGGAAAAAGGCATCAAAATGGCCTCGATTATGCTACAATTCTTATATAAGTAATTGACATTGCGGAGGCGGCTGTAAGGAAGTCTCCGGCATCAAAAGGGGGGTAAAGGATATGCAATACATCGAAAATGACCGGATCAAAGTCGCTGTCGCCGACCACGGCGCCGAGCTGTGCAGTATTTATGACAAGAAGCAGGGCCACGAGGTGGTCTGGCAGGCGGATCCCAAGTACTGGAACCGCCACGCGCCGGTCCTGTTCCCGTTCGTGGGAAAGGTCTGCGGCGGACAGTACCGCTACAAAGGCGTCAGCTATCCCATGGGGCAGCACGGCTTTGCCCGCGATATGGACTTCACGCTTGTAGAGACGACAGAGGATTCCATCACCTATGTTCTTAAGTCCGACGAGGCAACGCTGGCAAAATATCCCTTCGAGTTCGAGCTTGAGATCACACACCGGATCGAGGACAACAAGGTCTATGTGGAGTGGAAGGTGACAAATCCTTCCGCGGATGAGCCGCTGTATTTTTCCATCGGCGCGCATCCGGCCTTCAATGTGCCGGTCCTTCCCGGGACTAAAAAGGATGATTACTATGTATATTTTGAGGGGAAAGATGAGCTCGAGTTTGTGTACATCGATCCTGTGGCCGAGGCCGCGGACGCGGAGCATCCCCACAAGCTTTCCCTGGACGGCGGTTTCCTTCCCGTGACTATGGACCTCTTTGACAAGGACGCTTACATCTTCGACCACGGCCAGGTGGAGAAGGTGGCGATCCACTATCCCGACAAGACTCCTTACGTCACCATCGACTGCAAGGGATTCCCTTCCGTGGGCGTGTGGTCCAAGCCCAAGTCGGACGCGCCGTATATCTGCCTGGAGCCGTGGATCGGAAGAGTGGATAACATGGGATTTACGGGCGAGCTGCCTGAAAAGTTTGAGGAGCAGTGCGCGCAGCCCGGTGAGACCTTTAAAGCTGTCTATACTATTACAGTGGACTGACGCGGGGACTGTCCGCGGGGCGGGATGGGACTGCGGCCGGACTGTCTTTTGACAGCTCTTTGTGGTTCATGCCGTTTGCGGAACAGTTTATGACAAGGCAGGAATCTGCCCCCTCAGTTTTGCTATAATAACAGTGTAACTGAACTTTACTTTAAGGGAGGAAAGAGTATGTTATCCATCAACATGAGTGACGTTATTAACGTCATCAATTCGATCAGGTCCTACCTGATCGCAATCGCTATCATTATCATAGCGGCGATCATCGTTATGTTCGCGGTTATGAAGATGAAAAGGCCGGAGAAGCGCTTCATCAGAGGTACGGCTCTGATCGCGGCGATCGCAGGCATCTGCATCTGCGTGAACATGATCTGCACGGGCCCGATGAGCACGATGCTGGATCTGGTCAGCGGCAGCGGCACGATCTCGGATGAGACTTCCGCAGAGGCTTCTGCCCTGGCGGTCGAGATCGCCGAGGAAGGCACGATGCTCCTTGAGAACAAGGGGATTCTGCCTCTGGCAGCAGGAACAAAGCTCAATGTTTTCGGCTGGGCATCCACCAATCCCATGCTGGGCGGCGGCGGATCCGGCGCTCTGAACGAGGCTTATGACTCTGTCAGCCTTCTGAACAGCCTGAACGACGCGGGCATTGAGACCAACACCGAGCTGAGCGATTTCTACACCACTTACAAGCCGGATCGCCCGGTCTGCGGTATGTGGGCGCAGGACTGGACTCTGCCCGAGCCCAATGTCAGCAAATACACCGACGAGATGATGTCTAACGCGAAGGCATTCTCCGACACGGCCATGATTGTGATCTCCCGTCCCGGCGGAGAAGGTGCGGACCTTCCCACTGACGTGCAGGCGATCATCGACGGCACCTATCAGGACGGAACAACTTACAGAGCGGCAACCTATGACGATACCCTCAACGAGGGCAACGACTGGAACGCCGGCGACCACTATCTGATGCTCAACAACCGCGAGAAGGAAATGATGGCACTGGTTTGCCAGAATTTCGAGAACGTCATCGTTGTCTACAACGGCTCCAATGCGTTCGAATTCGGATTTGTCAAAGAATACCCTCAGATCAAGGGTCTCATCTGGGCAGCTCCCGGCGGACATATCGGCATGACCGCTCTGGGCGAAGTCGTATCCGGTAAGGTCAATCCTTCCGCCAAGACCGTGGATACTCTGGTCTATGATCTGAAGTCCACTCCCTGGTGGAACAACTTCGGCGACTTTAACTACACCAATATGGATGAGTTCAATTACACCTCCGTCGGTTTCACCGGCCAGGAGGCAACCGCGATTCCTTCCTTCGTAAACTACGTGGAAGGCATCTATGTAGGATATCGCTTCTATGAGACAGCAGCCGTGGAAGGCCTCATCAAGTATGAGGACGTGGTTCAGTATCCGTTCGGCTACGGTCTGTCCTACACGACCTTCACGCAGAAGATGAGCGAGATTACGGACGACGGCGCAAACCTCACCTTCACGGTTGAAGTTACCAATACCGGCAGTGTTGCGGGTAAGGACGTGATTGAAGTTTACTCCAATCCTCCGTACACCAACGGCGGCATCGAGAAGGCTTCCGCAAACCTCGTACAGTTCGAGAAGACCGGCCTGCTTGAGCCCGGTGCTTCCGAGACCGTAAACGTTGTTGTGAGCAAAGAAGAGCTGATGTCCTATGACGACAAGACAGCCAAGGGCTATGTCCTCGAGGCGGGCGATTATGAGATCTCCATCAACTCCGACTCTCACACCAAGCTTGATTCCAAGATCTACAAGGTCGCGGCAACAGAGACCTACAACGGCGAAAACAAGCGCGGCAGCGACCTGATCACAGCGACCAACCAGTTTGACTATGCGGCAGGCAATGTCACCTATCTGTCCCGTGCGGATAAGTTCGCCAACTATGCGGCCGCAACCGCTGCACCCGCGAGCACGGAGATGCCCGCCGATGCAAAGGCAACTTTCTATAACATCAGCAACTATCTGACGGCAGAAGCGACCGCAGCAGATGAGGATCCTAACGCAGCGGCGATCACGACCGGCGCTTCCAACGGCCTCAAGCTGGTTGACATGCGCGGTCTTGAGAAGGACGATCCCAAGTGGGATCAGCTGATGGACGAGATGACTCTCGATGACATGAACGCCGTGATCTCCCTCGGCGGCTATCAGACCAACTCGGTCGACAGCATCGGCAAGGTCCGCACAAACGACTGCGACGGCCCTGCTTCCATCAACAACAACTTCACAGGCGTAGGCTCCATCGGTTTCCCTGTCGGTGTTACCATTGCAGCTACCTGGAACAAGGATCTGGCTTACAGATTCGGCGAGAGCATCGGCAAGATGGCCAACGAGATGGATGTCTCCGGCTGGTATGCTCCTGCCATGAACAACCACAGAACTGCTTTTGCAGGACGTAACTTCGAGTATTATTCCGAGGATCCGGTTCTCTCCGGACACATCGCGGCGCAGGCCGTCAAGGGATCCCAGGATAACGGCGTTTACGCTTACATGAAGCACTTTGCACTGAACGATCAGGAAGGAAACCGCTGCGATATGCTCTGCACATGGGCAAACGAGCAGTCGATCCGTGAGATCTACCTCAAGCCTTTCGAGAAGTGCGTGAAGGATTCCGGCTGCCTGGCAGTTATGTCCTCCTTCAACTACATCGGCAACCGCTGGGCAGGCGGCAGCGCATCGCTCTGCAAGACTGTCCTTCGCGATGAGTGGGGCTTCAAGGGATTTGTTGAGACCGACTACTTCGGCGTTTACGGCTACATGAGCGCTGACCAGGGTATCAGAAACGGTTCTGACCTGATGCTGGTCAACTATCCTACGGCAACCAATGATGTACAGTTCCGTGAGACCAACGGTGCGCAGCAGGCTATGCGTGAGGCTGCCAAGAACATCCTCTACGTCGTCGCCAACAGCCGCGCTTACGATCCCGCCAACCTCAACACAGGCATGGCCAAGTGGAAAGTGATCATGTATGTAGTGGATGCGGTCGTGGCGCTGCTCTGCGTCGGACTGTTTATCAGGTTCCTGAACAACTATAAGAAGAGGAAAGCAGGAGAGATGGCTTGATCCGGAAGCGGATGAGGTGCCGGGAGATCCAGAAGATCCGGAAGAACCGGGAGTGAACGGCGATTACTTGAAGTGAACGGCTGATTACGGAACGGTGGCTCCTTCCGAGGACCATGATCTCCGGCAAAAAAGTGATAGTGCTTTTTAAAAACCCTTCTTCGGTGGATATTCCACTGAAGAAGGGTTTTAAAACAGGCATATATACCACGGAGGATGCTGCGTGTGGCGGCTTTGGGCTGCCTGGCAGGCTTCTGCTGATCAGGTGCCGCAGGAGGGAGCTTCAGCGGCACCTGTTTGGAAGTCTCCTCCGACAGCAGGAAGAGTTGTATTATATGGATCTTTTTTCTTTCATGGCCTCCATCAGGTTTTCTGGTTGACGGCACATTGAGAAGAAATCAAGGCAGATTGCAGCTGAGTTGGATTAAATACAACATTTCTTTCGCGCTGGCCTCCATACCAGGCAGTCTATCACTGCGCTGATGGAGGCCGGCGATTTTATAAAAGGCCTTTTGATCCTCCCCAATTCACCCCGGTTTGTGGAATTATCCACAAGGGCCATTAAACTGGCAATTGAGTTCAGAAGAAGAATGATTCATAATACCCCATATGTTGAATAATCATTAAATGATGAATGGAGAGAATCATGTTTTACGCATTACTTGCAGCTGTTCCTTTTTTGCTGGCACTTGTGCTGATGGTGGGATTTAAGTTCTCATCGGGCAAATCGCTGATCATCTCGCTGATCGTTACAATCATACTGGTGCTGACGGTGTGGAAGATGGATTTCCATACGGTGCTGGCCTATTTTGTCTACGGCGCGCTCAAGTCGCTGGACCTTCTGCTGATCATAAGCGGCGCGATCCTGCTGCTCAATACGCTCAAGCAGACGGGGATCATGCAGGTCATCAATGACGGATTCCAGAAGATCACGCCGGATCCCAGGATCCAGGCCATCATCATCGCGTATATGTTCGGCGCCTTTATCGAAGGCGCGGCAGGGTACGGTACGCCCGCAGCGCTGGCGGCCCCTCTGCTGGTAGGACTCGGCTTCCCGCCCGTGGCGGCCTGCTCGGTAGCGCTGATCTCGAACAGCACGCCGGTGCCTTTCGCGGCGGTAGGAACGCCCATGCTGACCAATATGACCAACCTGTCCAGCGCGGTCACAGAGCAGCTGGGTATCCCGCTGGATCAGTTTACCGCGAACGTGACGCATAAGACGGTCCTGTATCTGGGGCTGGCCGGTTTCATCGTGCCGATCCTGCTGGTCGTGACGCTGGTCATGTTCTATTCGACGGGGAGAAGAGTAAAGAGTATCGTGGAGATGATCCCCTTCTGCCTGATGGCGTCCTGCTCCTTCGTAATTCCCTATTATTTTCTGGGAACTTATCTGGGACCGGAATTTGCGTCGATCATAAGCGCCTGCATCGGCCTGGTGGTGACAGTGCTGGCGGCCCGCGCCAAGGTGCTGGTGCCCAAGCATGTCTGGTATTTTTACGATATCGAGCACGACGAAGTGATCATGCCCAAGGAGATCTTCGGAACCGTAAGCCGCAGGAAACTGTTCAAGGCCTGGCTCCCTTACCTGATCATCGCGGTGGCGCTGCTCCTCACACGGATCCCTGCTTTTGGGCTCAGAGCGCTCCTCAACTCCGTGTCCATTCACGTGCAAAATATTCTGGGCGTAGAGGGCCTCAACTATGACTTCGCGCTGATCTACAATCCCGGCCTTACGCCGTTCATCCTGGTGGCGATCGGAACCATGATCGCAAACCGGAAAAACCTGAGCAAAGAGGATGTGGAGCATGTCTTTGGCGCGACGGGCAAACAGGTCCTGACAATCGCCATGGCCCTTGTGAGCGGCATCGCGATGGTGCAGATCATGCTGGGGAGCGGTCTCAATCACTCCGGACTGGACGGAATGATCACGCAGATCAGCACAACGATCGTGGCCAGCATCGGAAAGGCCTTCCCGTTCATCGTTCCGCCGCTGGGCGTCTTCGGCGCCTTCGTCTCCGGCTCCTGCACGGTGTCCGGCGTCATGTTCGGACCTCTGGAATTCCAGACGGCGCAGATCCTGGGCTTCCCGGCCGCTTCCATAATCGCCCTGCAGATGGCGGGCGGCGCGATCGGAAATATGATCTGCATCCACAATGTCGTCGCCGTCTCCTCTACGACGGAAGCGACGGGGAATGAGGGAAAGATCATTTCGATGAATATTTTGCCCTGTGTTGCGTATGTGGTGCTGGTCTTGATCGTGTACTGCATCTTCGGATAGCATTATGAGATATCGCAAGAGAACGGAATAAAAAGAGAATAGAATATAACGGAAGAGAAAAAGAGCCGCGGAGTCTCCGGTCCCGATTCAGGGAGGGGGACCCGCCGGCTTTTTTGATTCGGGCCGGAGGCAGGCGGGTCTTACTTGCCTTATGAAATAAGATTCTTTATAATATAATCTGGATTGATATGAGCACAGAAGGGAGGATCTTATGAAAGGGATTGTGCTGGCCGGCGGTTCGGGCACCAGGTTATATCCGCTCACGATGGTGACATCCAAACAGCTCCTGCCTATTTTTGATAAACCGATGATCTACTACCCGCTGTCTGTGCTGATGAACGCGGGCATCAGGGATATTTTGATCATCTCTACGCCCCAGGATCTGCCGCGCTTTGAGCTGCTGCTGGGAAACGGGCATCAGTTCGGCATTAAGCTCTCTTATAAGGCGCAGCCCAGCCCGGACGGCCTGGCACAGGCCTTCATGATCGGCGAGCAGTTCATAGGGGACGACGCGGTGGCCATGGTGCTGGGAGACAATATCTTCGCGGGGCACGGCCTCAAGAAGAGACTCAGGGCGGCCGTAGAGAGCGCGGAGAGCGGCGGCGGAGCCACGATCTTCGGCTACTACGTGGACGACCCCGAGAGATTCGGCATCGTGGAATTCGATAAAGACGGAAAGGCCGTCAGCATCGAGGAGAAGCCGGAGCATCCCAAGAGCAATTATTGCGTGACCGGGCTGTATTTCTACGACCGCAATGTCGTGGAGTACGCAAAGTCGCTGAAGCCTTCGGCGAGAGGAGAGTACGAGATCACGGATCTCAACCGCATTTATCTCGAGGACAACCGGCTGCATGTGGAACTTTTGGGACAGGGATTCACCTGGCTCGATACGGGAACGCATGAGAGCCTTGTCGATGCGACCAATTTCGTCAAGACCGTGGAACAGCACCAGCACAGAAAGATCGCATGCCTTGAGGAGATCGGCTATCTGAACGGCTGGATCACCCGGGAGGACGTGCTCAGGACCTACGAAGTGATGAAGAAGAACCAGTACGGCCAGTATCTGATGGACGTCCTGGACGGAAAGTATATTGATGAACTGAGATAACGCACACATGCGCTGACAGACGGGCAGCGCCGCAGGCAGCCCCGGGCGGCACTAAGGCCCGAACGGTGCACCGCGAAGCAAATGAATACAGGAGTAAACAGTGGATAAGATCGCAGTATTGATCCCTTGTTACAACGAGGCGAAGACAATCAGGAAAGTGGTATCGGACTGGAAGGAATCTCTTCCGGAAGCTGTCATCTATGTCTATGACAACAATTCAAGTGATGGGACAGCGCAGATCGCTGAGGAGGCGGGAGCTGTAGTAAGACACGAGTATCAGCAGGGAAAAGGCAACGTGATCCGCAGAATGTTCAGGGAGATCGACGCGGACTGCTATATCATGGTGGACGGAGACGACACCTACCCGGCGGAGTACGGCCGGCAGATGGCCGACCTGGTCCTGGAGAAAAAGACGGACATGGTCGTGGGTGACCGGCTGTCGTCGACTTATTTTGAGGAGAACAAGAGACCCTTCCACAATTTTGGCAATTCTCTTGTGAGAAGCAGCATCAACCGGCTTTTTGACACGAATATCCGGGATATCATGACGGGCTACAGGGCTTTCAGCTATCTGTTCGTCAAGAGCTTTCCGGTCCTGTCCAAGGGATTTGAGATCGAGACGGAGATGACGATTCACGCCGTCGAGAAGAATATGAGGATCGAAAACGTCATCATTGAGTACAGAGACCGCCCCGAGGGGAGCGAGTCCAAGCTGGATACTTATTCGGACGGATTCAAGGTGCTGGGAACAATCTTCCGGCTCTACAAGAACTATAAGCCGATGAGCTTTTTTGGCGGACTCAGTTTGTTCTTGTTTATCCTGACACTGATCATGTTCGTTCCCATTTTCATAGAATATGCCAGAACAGGCCTTGTCCCGAGATTTCCCACGCTCATCGTCTCGGGATTTATCGGGCTCGGAGGCGTCCTGTCCCTGTTTACGGGGCTGATCCTGACGACGCTGGTCGAGAAAGAGAGACAGGAATTTGAATTCCGGCTCATTGTTATTGAAAATATGTATCAAATAATGATAAAAAAATAAGCCTGCAGACCCGGAAAGTGTACATATTATTAATAGAAAAAGCGGGTAGAATGTATTATAATATTGCAGTTACAGAAATAATACGGTTTTTGTGATATACTTGTAGCGGAGTTTGTCGCAGCGCCGCGCGCGAGGGAAAGCGCGGAAGCTGCCGGGTAACACAGGAGAAGGCGAGTGGCGAAGAAAGTACGTGTTTTACATATCGCGGAAGCGCCGGGAGGCGTGGAACGATACTTGGTCGCGTTATTGACTAAGCTAAAACAGAATTATAGTGATCAGCTGGAGCATATTCTCGTGTGTTCGGATTCTTTCGATGCGGGCAAGTTTGAGGAGATCGTCTCCAAGGTCGAACATGTCGGAGACATGCACCACGCGATTGACGCGAAATTTGATTTTCGCAGCATCATGGCTGTGAGGAACCTGATCAAGAAGTATAAGCCGGATGTGGTCTACTGCCACAGCTCCAAGGCGGGAGCGATCGGCCGCATGGCGAACATCGGACTGAAAAACAGGCAGGGCGAGCGAAATGCTTGTCTGTACAACGCCCACGGCTGGGCTTTCAATATGAAGGGGGCCAGCAAGAGCCTGATCCGTTCCTACGTGATGATCGAGAAGATGCTCGCTCCGATCACGGACAGCATCGTATGTATCTCGGAGTTTGAGAAGAACACGGCGCTCTCCCACGGGATCTGCGATCCGTCCAAGCTCAATGTGATCTACAACGGCATCGATCTGGATGAGGAAAATATCGTTCACACCAAGCCTGCGGATATGCAGGACATCCCGGAGGACGCGTTCATCGTGGGAATGGTGGGACGTCTTGCGACACAGAAGGCTCCGGACATCTTTGTCAAGGCTGCCTCCGTGATCAAGAAAAGGGTTCCGGAAGCATTCTTCGTCATCGTCGGCGACGGGCTCAACCGCAAGGACACGGAGAGGCTGGTCCGGGAATACGGCCTGAAGGATTCTTTCCTGATCACGGGCTGGGTTGACGATCCCTTTAATTACATCTGCAACTTTGACGTGGCTATGCTGATGAGCAGATGGGAGGGATTCGGGCTGGTGCTTCCCGAGTACATGCTGACCCGCAAGCCGATCGTGGCAGCGAACGTGGATGCGATCCCGGAGATCATCAAGGACGGCGTGAACGGCCTCCTGGTAGAGCGGGAAGATTTCTACGGAGCGGCGGAAGCGGTGATCAGGCTTCGCGACAACGAAGAACTCAGAAATTATCTCGTCGAAAACGGATTAAAGATCGTCAAGGAGCGGTTCAACGTGGAGAGAACCGCGCGCGAGCACAGAGACCTGTTCCTGCGGCTCGCCGGCAGAGAGGTAAATAACGAATAACGGAAACAATGTCGGCGGAACCGCAGCGTTCCGCCGGCTTTTTCTGTCTATGCATGCACACGCGTGCGGAAAGGAAGATGCTGCCCTCAGGCAGCCCGCACGCGGCGCGGCGGCTCGCAAGGCGAGCCTTGATGACCATGGATATTTGTCCGGCAAGGCGCACCTTGATAAATAGCCTGAAATCTTATACACTAAACTTTGAATTCGCGTTAAGAGCGCGCAGCATACGGCGAACGCGGCTGAGAAACCTTACATTCAGAATGAAAGAAGTACTATGATTACCATTAAAGATATAGCGGAACGGTCCATGACGCCTCAGAAGAGGGCCATGGCAAAAAATGACCTATTTGCGTTTTATATAGGAAGACCTCTTTCCTATGTGCTCACAATTCCCTTTTTGTATACGAATATAAGTCCGAACACTATCTCGATCATCTCGATCGTACCCGCCGTGTTCGGTTTTCTGGCCGCCTGTGCGGCGAAAACGAAGGCCGGAATGATCGCCAGCTGGCTCCTGTTCTTTCTTTGGAATCTTCTGGACGGCGTGGACGGCAATGTGGCGAGATACAAAAAGCAGTTCTCAAGGCTGGGCAGCGTCTATGACGCCATGGCCGGCTATATCGCTTCGGCGCTGATGTTCTTTGCCGCCGGGATCATGGCGGCGCACAGCAAGGGCCCGCTGATCGACAGAGGGCTGATCGGTTCGGAGGCGCTGATCATCTGCGGCGGACTGATCGCGATCGTAGACCTTCTGCCCAGGCTGGTCATGCACAAGGCGGTCACTACGATTATGGACAAGGAAGCCGTGAAGGACGTCATGGACAAGGCGGATTACGGGCTCGTGAAGACGATCGCCCTGAACCTGCGGTCCTGTGCCGGCGGGGCACAGCTCCTGCTCCTTGTGGCGATCCTGCTGAATATTCTGGACCTTTATACCGTGTGCTACCTGCTGTTCAACACGGCAGTCATGATCATGTCACTGAAGTCTGTTTTAAGAGAGGATAGGTGAGAAGTACTACTATGAATATAGCGATCATCATTGCAGGAGGGACCGGCCACCGGATGGGGCAGGACATCCCCAAGCAGTTCATCAACGTCTATGACAAACCGGTCCTTATTTACACGCTGGAGGGCTTCCAGAAGCATCCCGAAGTCGACGCCATCGAGGTGGTCTGCATCGACGGCTGGCACGACATTGTCTGGGCGTACGCCAAACAGTTCAATATTGACAAGCTCAAATGGATCGTGTCCGGCGGAAATTCCGGGCAGGAATCCATCCGAAACGGCGTGTATAACCTGGAAGGGAAGTGCAGCGACGACGATATTATCATCGTGCACGACGGAATCCGTCCGCTGGTGGACGCGACCGTTCTCTCCGACGTCATCGTCAAGTGCAGGAAGTACGGCAACGCCGTGACTTCGCTCCCTTATAATGAGCAGATCTTTGTCGTCGACGATGAGATCAGCACTGTCAAGTATATCCCGCGCGAGACGCTGCGCAGGGTATCGACGCCGCAGGCCTACAAGTTCGGCAAGCTGGACTGGGCCTACCACGAGGCCTTCGAGAAGGAGATCGGGATCTACGGCTCCTCCTACACCAACACAATGATGGTGGAACTGGGGGAGAGACTCTATTTTGCCGCCGGTTCCGACAAGAACATCAAACTGACGACCAAGGATGATCTGGAGATGTTCAAGGCCTACCTGAAATCGGACCGCGACAACTGGCTCAAATAAGGGGAAAAAATGAGTTTATATACAAACGCATATTATATGGAAGATGTCAGGCGGACCGCACAGCTGGATCTGCCTTGGGAGAAGCTTGCGGGCAAGGCGGTCCTGCTCTCGGGCGCGACGGGAATGATCGGCAGTTTCCTGGTCGACGTCATCATGGAGAGAAACGAGCGGGAAGGCATGAACTGCCGCGTCTACGCGCTCGGCCGCAGCGAAGAGAAGGCAAGGGCCAGATTTGAAGGGCACGCCGACCATCCGCTGTTCAATTTTATCCCTTATGATATCAACAGACCTTTTGTCAGGGATGACATCGGCACGGTGGATTTCGTGCTGCACCTTGCGTCCAACACGCATCCCATGCAGTATTCGACAGACCCGATCGGAACGATCACGACCAACATCATCGGTCTTCAGAACATGCTGGAATTTGCCTGCGCGCACGGGGCAGAGCGGTTTGCGTTCGCCTCTTCCAACGAGATCTACGGGGAGAACCGCGGCGACGTGGAACTGTTCCGTGAGGATTACTGCGGCTATATCGACAGCAATACACTGCGGGCCGGGTATCCGGAGAGCAAGCGGTGCGGCGAAGCTCTCTGCCAGGCATACATGAAACAGAAGGGAATCGACGTCTGCATTCCGAGACTGACGCGCTCCTACGGACCGACCATGCTGATGTCGGACACCAAGGCGATCAGCCAGTTCATCCGCAAAGGCATAGCGGGAGAAGACATCGTCCTCAAGTCGGCGGGAACGCAGTATTACAGCTATACGTACGTGGCGGACGCGGTGAGCGGCCTTCTCACGGTCCTGCTTCTGGGAGAGAGCGGAGAGGCCTACAATATCGCGGACGAGGCGTCGGACCTGCAGCTGAAAGACCTGGCCGCGCTGATCGCTCAGAACGCGGGCAGGAAAGTGGTTTTTGAAATCCCGGATGCCGTGGAGGCGCAGGGCTACAGCAAGGCGACTAAGGCGAGACTGGACGGCAGCAAGCTCCATGCACTGGGCTGGAAGCCGTTCTACAATATTGAGAGCGGGATCCGCAGGACCATGGAGATCCTGGGAGAGAAGTGACTTTTTCGACGCGAGGAGTAGTGAGTAACATGAGCAAGACGACGCAGCAGGATTTTCCGATCGATTTCGTCCTTCTGTGGGTGGACGACAGCGACCCGGAGTGGATAGCGCAGAGAAATCAATACGCGCCCGAGAAGAAATTCCTGATCGATGAAGGGGAAGCAAGATATCGCGACTGGGGCACACTCAAGTACTGGTTTCGCGCCGTGGAGAAGTTTGCACCCTGGGTCAATAAGATCTATTTTGTGACCTGCGGACATGTTCCGTCCTGGCTGAACCTGGACGCGGAGAAGCTGGTTCACGTAAAGCACTCCGACTACATTCCGGAGGAATATCTCCCTACTTTCAGTTCCCACCCGATTGAGCTCAATATCAACCGGATCAAGGGACTGTCGGAGCACTTTGTCTATTTTAATGATGACATGTTCCTCCTGAAGGATATTTCCAGGGAGGTCTTCTACAGAGAGGGAAAACCTGTCCACCAGGCAAGACTCCATGCGATCAGACCCGGTAAGATCGGGGCGATCATGCCCCATATTTATCTCAACTGCACGGAAGTGATCAACGAGCATTTCGATATGCACCGGGTATTGAGACAGGACCGGGACAAGTGGTTCTCGGTTCGAAAGAACGGGATTAAGACCGTCCTGGAGAACGCTTACTGCAGTCAGTTCAAGATGTTTCCCGGATTCAAAGACGAGCATCTGCCGGTTCCGATCCTTAAGAGCACTATGGACACGATCTGGGAGTATAACGCAGAGAGGCTGGACGCGACTTGCAGACACCGCTTCCGCGACGTCAGGGATGTCAGCCAATATGTCTTCCGCTACTGGCAGCTGGCGAGCGGTAATTTCGTCCCGGAGAAACTCAGTTATCTGGGCGCACATTACACGATCACGTCGGATAACGGGGAACTCGACAAGCTCTGCCGTTATGTGAGAAGCGGAGAATACAGAATGATGTGCCTCAATGATGCAGACGGCATTCATTCCCGGGAGGAATTTATCCGGGCAAAGGAAAAGCTGCTGGGGGCTTTTGAGACGCTGCTTCCGGAGAAATCCTCGTATGAAAAAACGGACAGAATGCAGGAAGAATGGATATGATGACGTACCACCTTCAGCGCGCTGGCTGCCTGCTGTTTCTGGGATACACTTTTTTGTTTGATCTGATCGAGAAGATATTTGGTCACAAACTGCCCTTCGGGATGGTCCTGGCAGCCGCCGCGCTCTATTTTGCCGCTATGCTCAAAGGAGAGAAGAGGTATCTGGTCCCGAAAGCATTTATTGCCGGGATCATTCCCTGGATCCTGTTCATGCTGTTGTTTGTCATCCCCCATAATCAGCATATCGCGCACCATAACTACTGGTCGACGATCAGATGGTGCCTCGCGGTGATCATCATGATCCTGGCGGCTTTAAAACCGGTGGATCAAAAGGGGACTATGCGGATCATTCTTCTTTTCAGCATGGTTCATGTTGCGGCGACGTGGGTCCTGTATTTTGTCCCCACGCTGTACGAGAGACTCTACAAGCTGTGGGGGTACTGGCCTTCCGGCACGGAGCACAACTTTCAGGTCTACAGGGCCGGGATCACCAACAACTACTCCAGAAACGCGATCGGCCAGCTCCCGGCCTTATTCCTCATGGGAGCCATCGTCATTGTGATTCTGATGAAGCGGGATTTGCTGACGAGAGCCGAAAACGGCATGCTCCTAACAGCGGCGGGCATCGCCGCTCTGACGCTTGGTGCACTGTTTCTGACAGCCAAGAGGTCCGGCGTCCTGTTCGGCACAGCGGCAATTCTGCTGGGGGCCGTCACTTATAAATACAAAAAGATCAGTATAGTGCGGTTTGCCGGGCTGGGAATCTCGGCGCTCCTTTTACTGCTGGCGGCTTCCAGATTTGCGGCGCCTCTGCAGCTGATCGTAAATCGTTTCCTTGAACTGGGAAAGGATACTTCTACCACTAACCGGATCAGGATGTGGAAGCTGGCACTGGAGATGTTCGCGAGGCACCCTCTGACCGGAAACGGGTGGGAAAGCTTTAAATACGAGTATTACCTGAGGCTGAGCGCCAGGACCGGAAGTATGTACGATTATCTGGACGCGCACAACGTCTATCTGCAGGTCCTTGCCGAAACCGGAATTCTGGGTCTGAGTCTTTTTCTGACCTGCATCGGCACGACCTTTCTTATTACTTACCGGGTCATTCAAGCCCGCGACAGGATCGCCGGCAGGCTCGACAAAGCGGCCGTTCTGTATGCGTTTATGTATCAGGTGTATTTTGTTCTGTACTGTACAACCGGCAACTGCCTGTACGATATTACTTTTATTCACTATACGGTCGCAGCCGGGCTGATGTACGGCGTTTTCCATAAAATTATCAGCTGCGACGGGCAAAGCACAGGACGGACGGGAATTAAACATGAAACCTATCGGCATTTTGACATTTCACAGGGCGTCTAATTATGGAGCGGTCCTGCAGGCTTATGCGCTGCAAACAGTTCTCTCGAAACTGGGAGGAGAAGCGGTCATTATTGATTACCGCTGCCGGGAGGTGGAGGAAGGTCACAGACCATGGGGGCTGTTTAAGCGGCACAAATTTCCTATAGTGCTGCTGCGCTGTCTTGTGGCGGCCAGGAAGGATCTGCTCTTCGGGACTTTTCGCAGGAACCGGCTCAAACTGTCCGCACAGATGAGCGCTGACGACCTGGCAGAGCACAGGGATGAGTACGCCCTGTTCGTGGCCGGATCGGACCAGGTATGGAACGATGTCTTTTCGGGCATGGATCCCGTCTATATGCTCACGTTCGCGGACAACAGGCAGAGGTACTCTTACGCCTGCAGCCTTGGGTTTGACTCTTTCCCCGGGGAAACCGAAGAGCTTTACAGAGAGTGGCTTGCGGGGATGCAGTGCATCTCTCTGAGGGAACCAAAGGCTGTGGACCTGGTCAGACAGCTGGGGTATGACTCGAGAGTGGATCTCGATCCGACGCTGCTCCTTGACCGGGGCAGTTGGAAGGCGTTTATGAAGACTCCTGAGGAGCGGGAGCCGTATATTCTTGTCTACACAGTGAACGAACCCGTTCATCTGCTGGAGGCGGCCAAAGAGCTGTCCGCGAAGACAGGGGTCAGAATATTGTATCTGAACAATCAATACAGGAAAAACAGGGATATCACGAGAATCCGCTACAGTACACCCGAGGAATTCGTCGGCTGGTTCGCCGGCGCCGAATATGTTTATACCAATTCTTTCCACGGGACAGCTTTTGCGGTCCTCTTTCAGAAAAAGCTTAAAGTGGAGCTGGAGACGGCCAAAAAGTATAATGTAAGGAGCAGAGACCTGCTCATGAGCTGCGGGCTTACGAGCTGTGTCTTGAAAGGTGACGAAGAAGACCTGAAATTCGCCGCAGACTGGACCGAGGCGGAGCGCAGGCTTGAGACGATGCGCCATAGTTCCATGGAATACATCAGGACGATCGTGTCCGCAGCGGAGCAGAACGAGAAGGAATAATTCTTATATGAGTCGAGAAGGTAAGCTTGCCAAAAACACACTCATACTATCAATAGGCACATTTTTACCCAAACTTGCATCCATCATAACGCTTCCCGTACTCACCGGGTGTCTGACCCAGAGCGAGATGGGGACCTATGATGTGATCCTTATCCTGGAATCACTATTTCTGCCAACTGCAACTTTACAGATTCAGACAGCCGCCTTTCGGTTTCTGATCGATGCGAGGGATGACAAGGAGAAGGTGAAGGAGATCATGACCACTATCGTGGTCTTTGCGGTCCCGGTCTCGATCGCAGCGCTGGCGGTTCTGTATTTTGTAATGGGAAAAGTAAACAGGATGGCCCAGATGGACAGCAGCGTCCGGATCCTGATCTGCCTGTATTTCTTTATTGACAGTCTTGTGAGCATATCGCTGCAGATGGTCAGAGGCATCAATGACAACATGGTCTACTCGATCAGCGCGATCCTCTCGTCCGTGGGAAAGATGATCTTTGCTGTGATCTGCGTCTACTGGCTCAGAGCAGGACTCAAGGGAACGGTCATCTCCCTGCTTATGTCAGTCGTTTTCGCGCTTGCCTTTCTTATTTTCAAGGCCAAAATATACAGGTATATCGATCTGCGGTATTTTAACAGGCGAAAGCTCGGGGAGATGCTGCGCTATTCCTGGCCCATGGTGCCCAACTGCATGTCTTCATGGATCATGCGCGTATCGGACAGATTTGTAGTCATCTTCTTCATGGGGATCGAGGCCAACGCGGTGTATGTGGTCGCCAACAAGATCCCGGGGCTTTTGAGCATCGCCCAGAACACTTTTACCATGGCATGGCAGGAAAACGCGTCGGTAGTGTCAAAAGACCGTGACGCCAGTGAGTATTACTCCTCCATGTTCAGGACTATGTTCGATCTGATGGCCGGGTTTTTCGGCCTTTTGATCGCGGCCACGCCCGTTTTGTTCAAGCTTCTGATCCGCGGAAATTACGCGGCGGCTTACAAACAGATCCCGATCCTGTTCCTCGGTATGTTCTTCTTCAGCATGTCGACTTTTCTCGGAGGGATCTATGTGGCGTACAAAGAATCGAGAAGTGTCGGGATCACGACTACGGCAGCGGCGGCCATGAATCTGATCGTGGATATCGCGACGATCCGCTGGATCGGCCTCTATGCCGCCTCCGGATCCACCCTGGTCAGCTATCTGTTCCTGTTTATCTACAGGAGCATCGATGTGCAGAGGATCGTGAAAGTCAAATACAGCCTCACGCATGTGCTGGCCATACTGGCGATCATGACTTGTGAGAGCGTCATGTGCTTTATGCAGATGCCGGTGCTTAACGTGATCAATCTGGTGCTGGGCTGTGTCGTCTTTATGGTGATCAACAAGTCCTTCGTCAGAGCGGTTCTGCGGAAAGGACAGGCCTATTTGAATAAGAGAAGAGGAAGGTCCGGCGTGGGGGACACGGTTGAACAGGCTGTGTCGACCGGACAGGCGGATCTGTCCGATCAGGTACCGGCGTCCGACAAGGCCCCGGAAGCGGATCTGCCGGCCCTTGTGCCGGACAAGAGCAGCTGCTGCGGCTGCAGCGCCTGCTATGCGGTATGTCCTGTGGGAGCGATCGAAATGAAGCCGGATCAGGAAGGTTTTCTGTATCCCGAGGTGGACCCGGAGCGCTGCGTGCGCTGCCACAAATGCATGCAGGCCTGCGTCTTCAAGCGGGACAGGGCGGAGAGAGGATACGGAGAGTGATACGGTAGGTGTGAACAATATGGAAAATACACTTGTCTATGCCTGCAGGACCAAGGACAGGAAAATACTTGAGCGAAGCTCCTCCGGCGGTGCGTTTGTTGCGATCTCAGACGTTTTCCTGGAAAGAGGAGACGCCGTTCTGTGCGCGCACTACAACTATGAGGAGCACCGGACGGAATTCGCACTGGCCCTAAAAAAGGAGCAGCGGGACGCCTCCTCAGGTTCCATGTACATGCAGGCCTACGCGCTGGACTCCTGGAAAGAGGCGCTGGCCTGGCTCAAAGCGCACCCTGATAAGCGCCTCCTGTTCACTGGGCTGGGCTGTCAGGCGGCCGGCTTTATGCAGTATATGAAGATGAACGGGATGAGCGACCGGATCTTCACCGTCGACATCATCTGCCACGGGGCGCCGAGCCCCATGATCTGGGCGCAGTACGCCCGCTCCCTGGAAAAGGGCGGGAAGCTGAGCGACCTCAATTTCCGGAATAAGAAGACCGGGTGGAGCAAGTCCGTGGGAACCGTCCGCATAAGCGGGGAGGAGATCTCCATTGCAAAATACAGAAAAATCTACTCCGACCGCCACACGATCAGGGAGTCCTGCTTCCACTGTCCGTATACCCGAATGGACAGGGAGACGGACCTGACGATCGGCGATTTCTGGCACATGGAGAAGAGCATGCCGGATTTCGTGGACGAGATGGGGACGAGCCTGGTCCTGATCCACACAGAGCGGGGCAGGGAATTTTTTGATTCGATCAAAGAGAAGCTGGAGTACCGCGAGAGCAACACCAGGGACTGCTGGCAGCTCAATCTGCAGGAGCCCACGAAACCTTCGGAGGTCAGGGACAAGTTCTGGAGAGACTACAGAAAACACGGAATCGAGTATGTCATGGACCATTACGGAGTAGTTCCCGTATGGCGAAAGGTCGGAAGAAAGATCAAGGGCCTGCTCAAGTGAAAACAGGAGAATCGTTTAATTGTCAACATATGTGATCAGTGATATACACGGCGCTCTGCCGCAGTTTCAAAAGCTTCTGAAAAAAATACGTTTTGCACCGGAGCAGGGGGATGAGCTGTATCTTCTGGGAGACTATATCGACTGGGGCGACTACCCGCTGGAGACGCTCCTGTTCATCATGCACCTGGACAGGTCCAGCGAGCGCGTGCACTGCCTGCGCGGCAACCACGAGGAGATGTTCCTCTCGATGATGGAGATCGGCAGCAAGGGAGGAACGGAAGACAATCCGATCGCGCAGAACTGGCTGATCAACAACCGCGGAAGCGGCACCTGGGCGGAATTCAGCCGCCTGGACAGGCTCAAACAGTGGGAGATCCGCAAGTGGGTCCAGGAGCTGCCTTACAGTTTCAGCGTGTGGGACGGCGAGAAGCACTATATGCTGGCCCACGCCTATCCTTATCACATTGACACACAGTACAGTCCTCTGGAAGCCAGGCTTCACCGAAAAGACGCGGTCTGGAGGAGGCTGGGACTGCGGGAAGATCCTTTCGCCGATCACAGAGGAGATGAGAAGTATCACTGCCTGATCTGCGGACATACGATCACCGACTATTATTTCACCAGGATGAAGGCCGAAAAGAACTGGCCTTTCCGGAAGCCCAGAGCGACCAAGAGGAACAAGATCTTCTACGGGGAAAAGTACGTCGACATCGACTGCGGCGCCAAGCTCCTGGCCTGTGCGGCGGACGATGCGGAGTCAATCCGAAAGGCGGCGGAGAGGGCCCAGCTGGCCTGCCTGCGGCTTGAGGACGCGGAAGAGTTTTATGTCAGATGAGAAAGAGAGAGCCTGCCGGAACGCTCCTTTGAAGAGGCTGAATGAGGGCTGCTGCCACCACTGACCGATCGGTTGACGGATCAGTAAGGTCAGCGGCCTTTTTCGCGCGCTGCAGAGGGGCCGCTCGCTTGACATTTGCGCCAAAAAAATCCATACTGTGCATGAGTATGTCTGATGACAAATGATCAATATGGAAGGAATATACTAGAATTATGATCCATTTTGCAGCCAAAATAGAGAGAAATGATCCTTGCTGGTGCGGCAGCGGCAAGAAATACAAGAGCTGCCACATGCGCTTTGATGAAAAGATCAGAAGCTTCCAGTTAAAGGGCCATATTACTCCGGACAGGAGTATCATCAAGACTCCCGAGCAGATCCAGGGAATCAAGGAGAGCGCCAAAGTCAACATGGCGTGCCTCGACGCCATCGCTGCGGCGATCCGTCCCGGCATGAGCACCGAAGAAATCGACAAGATCGTCTATGAGACAACGGTCTCCATGAATGCGATCCCGGCGCCGCTCCACTACGAGGGATTCCCCAAGAGCGTCTGCACTTCCATAAATGAGGAAGTCTGCCACGGCATTCCGGATGAGGTCCATATCCTCAAGGAAGGCGATATCATCAACGTGGACTGCTCCACGATTTACAGGGGATATTTCTCGGATTCCTCGCGAATGTTCTGCATCGGCGAGGTCTCGGAGGAGAAGAAGAAACTTGTGCAGGTGACAAAAGAGTGCGTCGAGATCGGTCTTGAGAACGTCATTCCGTGGACCTTCCTCGGCGATATGGGAAGCAAAGTCCACGAGCACGCCGTAAAGAACGGCTACTCGGTGGTCCGCGAGATCGGCGGCCACGGGTGCGGCCTTGAGTTCCACGAGGATCCGTTTGTCAGTTATGTCTCCAAGCCCGGGCAGGAAATGCTGATGGTGCCCGGTATGGTCTTCACGATCGAGCCCATGGTCAATATGGGGACCGACGAAATCTATCAGGACGACAAGAACGGCTGGACCATCTACACCAGGGACGGAAAGCCCTCCGCCCAGTGGGAGATCCAGGTGCTTGTCACGGAGACGGGACACGAGGTGCTCTGCTGGTGACAAAAAATGCGCCCAAATATATGTAACTAATGAGAGGGGAAACGACCTATGCAGAATAAAGGAAAATATTATATCACAACAGCGATTGCCTATACGTCAGGCAAGCCGCACATCGGAAATACCTATGAGATCATCCTGGCGGACTGCATCGCCAGATACAAGAGAGCGGACGGCTATGACGTCCATTTCCAGACGGGAAGTGACGAGCACGGCCAGAAGATCGAATCCAGAGCCGCGGTGGCGGGCAAGACACCCAAGGAATTTGTCGACGATGTGGCCGGAGAGATCAAGAGGCTCTGGGACCTGGTCAACACTTCCTACGACCGTTTCATTCGCACGACAGATGCAGACCACGAGCTGCAGGTGCAGAAGATCTTCAGGAAACTGTACGAGCAGGGCGATATCTATCTGGGCTATTACGAGGGAATGTACTGCAGAGAGTGCGAAGCTTTCTACACGGCTTCCCAGGTAGTCGATGAGAAATACTGCCCCGTATGCGGCGGCGAAGTGCATCAGGCCAAGGAAGATGCCTACTTCTTCAGAATGAAGAAATACGCCGACCGCCTGATCGAGCACATCAATACACATCCGGAATTCATTCAGCCGGTATCCCGCAAGAACGAGATGATGAACAACTTCCTTCTTCCCGGCCTGCAGGATCTGTGCGTCTCCAGAAGCTCCTTCAAGTGGGGCATTCCGGTGGACTTTGCGCCCGGCCATGTCGTCTATGTGTGGCTTGACGCCCTCAGCAACTATATCACCGGCATCGGCTATGACGCGGATGGAAACAGCAGCGACCTGTACAAGAAGAACTGGCCCGCGGACCTGCACCTGATCGGCAAGGACATCATCCGCTTCCATACCATTTACTGGCCCATCTTCCTGATGGCGCTGGGCGAGCCCCTTCCCAAGCAGGTGTTCGGACATCCCTGGCTTTTGCAGGGCGGCGAGAAGATGAGCAAGACCAAGGGCAACGTCATCTATGCGGACGACCTTGTGAACATCTTCGGCGTAGATGCGGTTCGCTATTTTGTCGTGCACGAGATGCCCTACGAGAACGATGGCGTGATCACCTGGGAGCTCGTGGTCGAGAGAATCAACTCCGACCTGGCCAACACGATGGGCAACCTGGTCAACCGCACCATTGCCATGAGCAATAAATATTTTGACGGCGTTGTGGCGAACAAGGGCGCGGAAGAGCCCGTAGACGAAGAGCTCAAGGCCTTTGTGACGGCCGCCTACGACAAGGTCGAGGCCAAGATGGACGAGCTGCGCGCGGCAGACGCCCTGACGGAGATCTTCGCCGTCTTCAAGAGACTGAACAAGTACATCGACGAGACCGAGCCGTGGGTACTGGCAAGGGACGAGGCCAAGTCCGACCGCCTTGCGACCGTTCTCTACAACCTGATCGAAGGAATCACCATCGGCACGGCGCTCATGGCTCCTTTCATGCCCGAGACGGCCGACAAGATCGTGAAGATGCTCAACACCGAGATCCGCGATTTCGACACGCTGGGCACTTTCGGCCTGTATCCTTCCGGAAACAAGGTCACGGATAAGCCCGAGATCCTGTTCGCCCGCCTCAAAGAAGCGGACGTCATGAAGGACGTCGAGAAGATCATGGCAAAACAGAGAAAGGAAGCCCAGAAGCAGGCAAAGCTGGAGGAGAAGGCCAAGGAGAAAGTCTCCGAATCCAAGGGTAGCGAGGAGAAGGCCGCCAAGGCAGATCAGAAGGAAGAGGCTTCCGCAGAGGTCAAAGAAGCGCCCGCCGTGGAGAAGAAGCCCGAGATCACGATCGACGACTTTGCAAAGCTCCAGTTCCAGGTCGGCGAAGTCATCGCCTGCGAGGAAGTCAAGAAGTCCAAGAAGCTTCTCTGCTCCCAGGTCAGGATCGGCGGTGAAGTGCGCCAGATCGTGTCCGGCATCAAGGGGTACTACAGCGCGGAAGAGATGGTCGGCAAAAAAGTGATGGTCATCACGAACCTCAAGCCCGCCAAGCTGGCAGGACTTATGTCCGAAGGCATGCTCCTGTGCGCGGAAGGTCCCGACGGATCGCTGGCACTGATGACGCCCGAAGCCGGAAAGGACATTCCGGACGGATCGGAGATCGGCTGAGACAAGCTATAAAGACCAATAACATAACAGGGGACCGCAGGGCGGTCCCCATTTACAAAATACATGGACAGTAACCGGCAATCCTGCATCTGGGAGGGTAAAACGGATGAAGAAAAGAGCGGTGATGATCATGATGACGGTGATCCTGAGTTTTACGAGTGCGCTGAGCCCGGTCTGCCTTGCGGCGGCATCGGATGACGCGGCGCAGGAGGAAACCGGCGGCGCGGAGGATACGGAGAAAGGGGATAAGAGTATTCTCGAGCAGGGAATGGAAACGGCCAGTGATCTCTACGACAAGGTCGATGAGAAACTGGACGGCGTGGACAAGGTCTCCCTGCGCAGGGAGATCCGGGAAGCGCTTGAGCAGATGGACGAGATGGGGATCTCTCCCACGGCGGTCGCCGAGAATCTCTTCGGGATCAGGCCGGCTTCCGGCAGCAGCGGCAAAAAGCCGGGCGATAAGCTGATCGAGGAGGCGGAGAGAACAGTGAGAAAGAGCACGGAAGGATTCTTTACGGTTCTCTGGGAAGGATTCCTTGATACGCTCGGCAATATGATCACGACAGGCATCAGTGTTTTCGGCAGCCAGGAAGGACACAGTGCCAAAGGAGGAAGCAGCCGTTGAATATTTTTGAAGAGGGAAGCCCGTTTCTGAGGTTTCTTAACAAGGTGGCGGATCTGCTGATCCTCAACCTGATCACGCTGGTGATGTGTGTCCCGATCGTTACGATCGGAGCCGCCCTCACGGCGATGCACTACGTGCTCCTGAAAATGGTGCGCGGCGAAGAAGGCTACATTGTCAGGTCTTTCTTCCGCTCTTTCAAGAGGGAGTTCGGTCAGGCCACCATTCTGTGGATCCTGTTCGTGGCGCTGGGCGTCCTGATGGGCTCGAATATGGTCCTGGTCCTGGAAGGTTCCGGTCACTATCCGATCTGGCTCCCGAGTTCCATTCTGGTGGCGGCGGTTCTCGAGCTCATCATCATGATCTATACATTCGCGCTCTTATCGAGGTTTGACAACAGCGTCTACCACACGCTTCTCAACGCGGTGACGCTCACCTTTTCCGAACTGCCCAGGTCGCTTGCGATGGCGGTGATCACGCTGACGCCCGCGATCGCGGCCCTGACGACGACAGTCCTGCTCCCGTTCCTGGTCCTGTTCGGGCTCAGCGTCCCGGGATACGCCTGTGCCATGGTCTATGACCCGATCTTTAGAAAGATCGAGAAGCAGGCCTGGGAGGACGAGAACGCGGAGGATGCGGAAGAATAACAAAGTGAACAAACAACGAGAGGAATTCTGTACAACATCACGAAAAACAGAATTCCTCTCTTTTTTGACCGCCAATCATCACCAAGTCAGCCCAAAAACTTTTGTGAACTTAGGCAATGGTCGGAACGGTGATTTGTGACTATACTATGAACAGTTCAGAAAACTATTGTCAATTCGTATTTTTTTAAAGGAGTTTACAAATGGCAAGCTTATCACTTAAGGATGTATGCAAGGTTTATCCCAACGGCTATAAGGCTGTTCAGAATTTCAACATGGAAATTGCTGACAAAGAGTTTATCATTTTCGTAGGCCCTTCCGGATGCGGAAAGTCCACCACTCTGAGAATGATTGCAGGTCTGGAAGATATCTCTTCCGGTGAGTTCAAGATCGACGGCAAGCTCATGAACGACGTCGAGCCCAAGGACAGAGACATCGCGATGGTATTCCAGAACTACGCTCTGTATCCTCATATGACCGTTTATGATAACATGGCATTCGGCCTTAAGCTTCGCAAGGTTCCGAAGGACGAGATCGACAAGGCTGTTAAAGAGGCAGCAAGAATCCTTGACCTGACACACCTGCTTGACCGCAAGCCGAAGGCTCTTTCCGGTGGTCAGAGACAGCGTGTCGCTATGGGACGTGCTATCGTTCGTAATCCTAAGGTCTTCCTGATGGACGAGCCTCTTTCCAACCTGGACGCTAAGCTCCGTGTTCAGATGAGAACTGAGATCGCGAAACTTCACCAGAGACTGGGCACCACCATCATCTACGTTACACACGACCAGACAGAGGCTATGACCCTTGGTTCCAGAATCGTCGTTATGAAGGACGGTATCGTTCAGCAGATCGATTCCCCTCAGAACCTCTATGACAAGCCCTGCAACCTGTTCGTAGCAGGATTCATGGGATCCCCTCAGATGAACTTCGTAGACGCAGTCGCAAGAGTAGACGGTGGCAAGGCTTATCTGGATGTCGAGGGACAGTCCATCGAGCTTCCCGCTGACAAGGCCAAGGCTGTGATCGACGGCGGCTACAACGGAAAGACCGTTACTTTCGGTATCCGTCCCGAGAACATCATCGAAGTCAAGGGCGAGAAGAAGGTTGGTTATCAGTTCGAGTCCAAGGTCAACGTATATGAGCTTCTGGGCGCAGAAGTATTCCTGTACTTCGATCTGGGCAGCGCTAACATCACCGCAAGAGTCGAGCCCACAACAAAGGTTCGCCCCGGCGATACAGTGAAGTACACCTTCGACACCAAGAAGATCCACATCTTCGACAAAGAGACTGAGCTTACAATTGCAAACTGATCTGTGAACGCCATTTGCATGGCGGTATACAAATAGGTTATTATTAGGGTGCCGCACTAAAGGGATAGTGCGGCACCCTTTTACATGATTGATATGCACGCGGTGCGGAGGTTTACTCCGTATTGCCTACATTAGGAGGAAATGAATGGTTTCATCACAGATCATCAGAGGATGCCTCGAACAGCTCAGGGCGATCACCAAAATCGAATTCTGTGTGTTGGATACAGCCGGCGGGATCGTCGCGCAGACAGAAGGCGTGAAGGTGCCCGACAGGAATATGGTGAGCGGCTTTGCACAGTCGGCCGTGGACAGCCAGATCGTCGGGAACAGCTACTTTCTCAAAGTCATGGACGAAGAAGAGCTGCAGTTTATCCTGACGGCACAGGGAAATGCCGAGCACACCTTTATGGTGGCCAGGATCGCGGTCAGCGAGATCGAAAATCTCATCATCGCTTACAAGGAGAAGTTCGACCGCAACAATTTCTTCCAGAACCTGCTGCTGGATAATCTGCTTCTGGTGGATATTCATAACCGCTCCAAGAAGCTGCACATTGTGAACAATGTCCGCAGGGCGATCATACTGTTTGAGATGGAAGCGGATTCGGAGCAGATCGCGTCGGAGATGCTCTCAGGCCTGTTTACCGTGCAGAACGGCGACTACCTGACGGAAGTCGACGAAAACAGCGTGATCCTGATCAAGGCGCTGGATGAGAAGGACGGCTATAAGGAAGTGGAAGAAGCCGCGAAGACGGCGGTGGACATGCTCAATATGGAGGCCATGGTCAAGGTCCGCAGCTCCTACGGAACGATCGCGGAAGAGCTCAAAGAGCTGTCGCGCTCCTACAAAGAAGCAAGAATGGCGATGGATGTGGGAAGAATCTTCTATGCCGGAAAGAGAGTGATCTCTTACAACGAGCTCGGAATCGGACGCCTGATCTATCAGCTGCCGCCCAGTCTCTGCAAGATGTTCATTCAGGAGATTTTTGCCTCGGAAGAGATGACGGAATTCGACCAGGAGATCCTGACGACCATCGGAACCTTTTTTGACAACAATCTCAATGTGTCAGAAACAGCCCGGCAGCTCTTCGTGCACAGAAATACGCTGGTTTACCGCATTGAGAAGCTGCAGAAGAGTACCGGGCTGGACATCAGGACTTTTGACGACGCCATGACGCTCAAGATCGCCCTGATGGTAAATGCCTATATGAAGGAGCTGGAGCGCCGAAACGGGCGTTAACAGCTCTCAGAGAAGGAGAAATTCTCGGTCTCAGAGACCGGTCCCGTCGAAGGCGGGAATGTAGCTCTGGGAGGCTGTCTCACCGTCCTGGACGAAGCCGTTGGTGATCCCGATGGAGATCGCGTAGTCCACGAGCTCGTCGTATTCCCGGGCCGTAAGCTTGCGGCCCAGATTGGGATCGCTGTAGACCTGGGGCATGGGCGTGTACTGGTTCATCAGGCTGATGAAAATGTTGTCTCCGTAAGTGGAATGGAGGTAATCCAGGATATCTCTGGAATCCTCCGCGCAGCCCGGCAGAGCCAGATGCCGCACGATGACGCCCTTCACCATGACGGGATCGTCCTTGTCGTCCTCCGCGTCGATGGAGGAGGAGCCGTCCGCGAACAAGGGACGGGGACATTGCCGGACCATTTCCGCCAGCGCCTTGGAGGCGTACTGGAAGTAATCCGGAGTGTGAGAGTAGGCCAGGGAGATCCTGGGCGAGATATATTTGAAATCGGGCAGCCAGATGTCCACCAGGCCTTCAAGCGCTTTAATCGCTTCCACGCGCTCATAGGCGCCGGTATTATAGACGACAGGGATCGTAAGACCCTGTCGTTTTGCTTTCTCTATGGCCGGAATGACGAGGTAGAGGTAGTGGGAGGCCGTGACCAGATTGATGTTCTCGGCGTCCTGTTCCTGCAGCTCGAGAAAGATCTCGGAGAGCCTGGACGGCTCGATCCTGGTCCCGTACATGGCCTTCGCGATCGCGTAATTCTGGCAGTATACACAGCCCATATTGCAGCCGGAGAAGAAAACGGCGCCGCTTCCGCGACGTCCGGAGATCACCGGTTCCTCGTCAAAATAGAGAGCCGCCCTGGCGGCGTACAGCTGGGCGTCTTCCTTGCAGTAGCCGACTTCCCCCGCGGCTCTGTTCACTCTGCAGCTCCTGGGACAGAGCGTGCAGTCCGTCATATCCATTATATTGTCTAAGCTCATATCGCAACCTTCCGATGGTATTGAGGCTCGCAGAGCGGGCCATGAAAAAGCTCGCAGGGCGCCTCTAAAGATTAAAACGACACAAAAACTGCTCTCCGCGGCGGAACCTTAACCCGTTACTGCTCTCACTGCTCCGCCAGGCACCCTCACGGCACATGATAGGGCCCGCTTAGTGCTGCTTTGTTCCCAATCTGACACGGTTCACGGGGAATCATTGCGTAAGACCCAAACTTCATCACAGCAAGCGGCAGGCAGCTGTTAAGGCTCCGCCCCGAAGAGCAGGGCGAAAAGGCTCGTAAATCGAGCCGCGGCGCCGCGTGCGTCTGTCCTCCGACAGTTTTTTCGCACGCGTGTGCATCGGTTAACGCAGTGGGAGATTACTCACCTGCGTTAACTGTGGTGCACGAATGCACCCATATGTGTAAATATAGTGGATTGTGCCGGTAAAGTCAATCAAAAGATGATTGGCCGGCGGCATCGGGAGCCGGCGCATTGCCGGTATCGGGGGCCGGCGCCTGTGCGGCGGCAGCGGAAGAGTGCGCATCGTAGGCGCCGGGAGCCGCCACCTGCGCGGCGGCTTTCTTTCGCATCTTATTTCTCTGGCGCAGCTCCTTGAAGAACCTCTGCAGGATCGCGGTACATTCCTCCTGCATCACGCCGGTTTCCATCTCGACCTGGTGGTTAAATTCTTCGTTCTGCAGGATATTCAGCAGTGTGCCGCCGCAGCCCGATTTGTAGCTGGGCGCGCCGATCACGACCCGGTCGATCCTGGACTGTACAAGCGCGCCGGCGCACATCTGGCAGGGCTCGAGCGTGACATACAAAGTACACCCTTCCAGGCGCCAGTCGCCGACCTTTTTGTTGGCCTTGCGGATCGCCGTGATCTCTGCGTGGGCAAGGGTGGTGTGGTCGGTGTTGCGCCGGTTGTAGCCGCGGCCTATGATGCGCCCGTTCTCGACGATCACGGCGCCGATCGGAACCTCTCCGATGGCAAGCGCTTTTTCGGCCTGCTTCAGGGCGGCTTTCATGTATTTGATATCTTCTTTGGAAAAACCAGTTTCTGTTGCCATGGCGGTCTCTCTTTTCGTCAGTGTCGTCCCGGAAAAGAGGAAAAAACGTACCGGTGAGCGATCTCTCCGGTACGCTTTCACTCTTTTTCCGGGGTTCCGGTTTAGTTATCGAACTGAATTACTGAACTCAGTTATCGAACTGTGTCAGGTTATAGAGGTTGATCAGGGCCATGGTGTGGTCGACGTACTGGCTGCCGGTGGCGTAGCCGTCATTCTTGATGTTCTGCAGATACTGCCTGGGGCTTGTGACGCCCTTGAGGTTTGCGTATCTGGCGAGCTGAATGAACTCGAAATACCCCTTTACACCTTCTTCCATGTTGTCATAGACGCGGAAATTGCTTCTGATCGTAGTGAGTGTTCCTGCGGAATACTCTTCTTTGGTGGAGAGATTGACGCTCTTTCCTCTCCAGAGGGTTCCGCACTTAAGTCCGAAGTAGTTGTGATACTTGGCGGAAAGGGAGGATTCTCCCCAGCCGCTCTCGTGGATGGCCTGCGCGATAATGGGGCTGTACACTTTGATGTCGTACTTGGGCGCGTACTTGCGCACGTAATTCGCGATCTGGATCACAAACAGTCTTCTGGAGTCGGAGAGGTCGTTGAGCTTGCCGACGACCTTTGTGATCTCCTTGGTATTGGTCTTCTGCGCGGCAGTCGTCTTGTTGCTTTCAGTCTTCGTGCTTGCCGCCGACGAGGAAGAACTTGAGGTCGTTTTGGTCGAAGCAGAAGAAGCTGCGGAGGAAGTCTTGTCCGCGGAAGAGCTTGAAGTCTCGGAACCCGACGTCTTGGAGCTGTCGGTCTTCGAATCCTTGGAAGAGTCGGAATCGGCGGAAGTCGTCTTTACAGCCTGGGCGGCAGCCGTCTTGGTATTGGTCTCTGCCGCGCCGGATGATTTGGCGCTGTCGGACTTCTTGGTCGTGCTCTGCGATCCTCTTGCGGCCGCGATCACCGTGGAAGGAACGTTTCCGAGCAGGTCGCCGTCCTTGCTGAAGCTGTATTTTTTGCCCTGTATCGTGACAGAGCCGGTCGCCGTGGCTCCGGAGGCCGTCAGGTAGTAGTATTTGCCGTTGTAGTACAGCCATCTGTTCTTGACGACATTGCCGTTTGTGTTGCGATAATACCATTTTCCGTTCGAGAACTCCCACGCCGCGATGACGTGGCCGTTAGCGGTGAAGCGGTATTTTTTGGCGCCGACATTGGCCCAGCAGGGACCCTGGATCATGGATCCGTTTCTGCGAAGGTAGTACTTGCGCCCGTTCTTGAAGATGAGCCAGCCGGTGAGCATGTGGCCGTCTTTTTTGTCCAGATAATACCACTTTCCGTCGTCCTTCACCCAGCCGGTGAGCATGTGGCCGTCACCCTTGTCAAAATAGTACCACTTCCCGGCGTCTCTGATCCATCCCTTCTTATTGATGCCGTCAGAGGTCTTGTAGTAGGTCTTGCCGTTTACGGTGGTGAATTTGCCGAGCGAGAGGGCACTGCGGTTTGCAGTTGTCTGCTCGGAGGTGACGTAAGCCGTGTCCTGAGCGGTCAGCGCAGAGGCGTCGAAAGCGGCCCGGGCAGGAGCAGCGGCCAGAGCGGGCATTGCGGGAGCCAGCGTGGGCGCCGCAGTGGCCAGCATCATAGTTACAGCTAAGTAGGCGTAGGTTTTTTTGAACATAAATATCCTCTTTAAATGAAACATGAAACGCGAATTAATCGTCAAATCTGGTCAAGTCGTAATATTTGATGACGTTGTAGACGTTCTGCACATATTTGCTGGATGTCGCATAGCCGTCTGCTTTGATCTTCACAAGATAATCGTAAGGGTCGGTCTCGCCGATCAGGTTGTTGTAGCGGGTCCTGTTTTTGAACAGGAAGATGAAGTATCCTTCCACACCTTCTTCCATGTTGTCGTATACACGGAAGTTAGCGGAGATCGTCGTGTAAGTGCCGGGAGTGTACTCCTCGCCCGTGCGGAGATTGACGCTCTTGCCGGTCCAGAGGGTTCCGCACTTGAGGCCAAAGTAGTTGTGGTATACTTTGCCGAGGCTGGACTCGCCGGATGCGCTCTCCAGGATGGCCTGTGCGATGATGGGGCTGTATACTTTGACGCCCCATGCCGGCGCATATTTTTTGACCAGCGGTGCAATGCATTCTATGAATTCCTGCGTGTTGTTGTAGGTGTATCTGTTTACAACGAGCGACCCGTCGCTCTCAAATTCGTACCGCTTGCCGTCGATGGTTCGGGTCCCGGTGACCATCCGTCCGTTGCTGTCGAGATAGTACTTTTGGGATCCGAGTTCCAGCCAGCCGGTGTGCATCTTGCTGTCCGTAAAATAGAACCAGTAGCGTCCGAACTTCTTCCAGCCTCTGGTGGCGTAGCCGTCCTGGCGGAGATAGTATGTGGTGCCTCCGACCTTGGTGAATCCGGTGACCTGACGGCCGGTTCTGCCAAGGTAGTATTTTCTGGCGCCCACAGAAAACCATCCGGTCTTCATCTTTCCGTTGGAGAGGAAGAGATATCGGCTGCCGTTAATCGTCTGCCAGCCGGTTCGCATGACGCCGTCGCTGCCCATGTAATAGATGCTGCCGCCGTAGCCACACCATCCGGTCCTCCTGGCGCCGTCCATTTTGAAAATGTACGTGCTGCCGTCAATGGAGGCCTTTCCGGTCACCATGGTGTGATTGTTGCGGAAGTAGTAGTAGTTGCTGCCTCTTTTCAGCCATCCGGTCACAAGGGCGCCTTCGCTGTCGGCATAATAGTAGTTGTTTCCGAGCTTAATCCAACCATAGCGAAGCTTTCCGCTGCTGCTCAGGCAGAACGTTCTGCTTCCGAGCGTCAAAATGCCGGTGGCCTTGGTGCCGTCACTCTTGATATAGCTCCAGTTGGTGCCTGCGCCCTCCCAGTGGGGAGTAACTACTTTCGCACTGCCCGATTGGGAGTCTACCTTGGCGTCCGCATTTGCTGTTACGGTCGCGGCGTCGACGGAGATGGTGCCGGTCATTTCGGCGGTTGCTGCTGCGTTGGGGTCAGTGACCTCGGCTGCAGTGGCGGGATCGGTAGTTGCTGCTGCGGTGGGGTCAGCGACCTCAGTTGCAGTGGCGGGATCGGTAGTTGCTGCTGCGGTGGGGTCAGCGACCTCAGTTGCAGTGGCGGGATCGGTGGTTGCTGCTGCGTTGGGGTCGGCGACCTCGGCTGCGGTGGCGGGATCGGCAGTTGTCGCTGCGGTGAAATCTGCTGTCTCGATTGGTGCTGCAGGCTCTGTTGTGGCAGTGGCTGCATCCTGTGCGATTTCTTCTGTTGTGGCAGCGGCTGCGTCCTGAGCGGCTTCTTCCGTTGTGGCAGAGACTGCATCCTGTGAGGTTTCTTCTGTTGTGGCAGCGGCTGCATCCTGAGTGGTTTCTTCTGTTGTGGCAATGGCCGCATCCTGTACGGTTTCTTCTGCCGTGGCAGCGGCTGCAGATTCGGAAGCATTTTCGGTCTGTTCGGTAGAAACAGGTTCCGCTGCTTCCTTTACAGAATTTTCTTCAATAACCGGATCTTCTGCCTGCGGAGTTTCTGCTGCGGCTTCCGCGG
>JAFUFL010000009.1 GCA_017469935.1 Lachnospiraceae bacterium | reverse complement strand
CGCCCGACGACGGCCGTTACGGGTTCTGTCTGAGCTGTACCGGCAGCTTTTAAGGATAAGGCTCGCCAGGCGAGCGGGAGCATCCTGACTACAACTTCATACTGCTCATTCCGGAGCGGGTTGGTGCTGACCCTGCGCATATCGGAATCAGGTTTTCAGGGACTGTGGGGATTTCACAGTCCCTGCTTTTAATATGTGGTATACTGTGCAAAAAACATTAACTTGTTCGGAGAACGCACATGTCAAAATACAGCTCAATCGACCAACTCCCGATAAAACTGAACATTCGAGACCTCGGAGGTCTTCCGGCCCGCGACGGACGGCATGTCAAAAAAGGCCTGCTCTTCCGAAGCAGCGCCCTCTACTTTTTTAACGAAGAAGAGCTGGAGCCGGTTCGCGCTCTGGGCCTCAAGGTAATTCTGGATTTCCGCGCGGAGTCCGGTGTCCGGAAAAGGCCCAATCCGCCTATCGACGGCGCCGCGTACTACAACAAATGTGCCGCCTTTCAGAACATCCTGGAAGACCTGAATTCTCCGTTGGACCTGGCAAGCCTCATTTTCGACGAGAATCAAAAAGGAAACACGATCGATGTCCTGGTCTCAAGCTATGCGGCCTCACTGGCTTTCAGCAATGAGTCCTATCGGTTCCTGTTCGACTGCCTCCTGAGCGGAATGGCGCCCCTTCTCTTTCACTGCTCTAACGGCAAGGATCGGACAGGCATTGCCGCCATGCTGCTCCTTCTCGCCTTGGGCGTTCCCGAAGAAATCGTGAAGGAAGATTACCTGCTGAGCAACGTGAGCCGGAAGGAAGAACTTGACGAACTCATGGCAAAATATAGCTTCCTCGCCGACCAGGTGGGCGACGTAAAGTCTTTTCTGACCATGATCGAAGGCGTTCTTCCCCAGTCGGCGGATATGTTGATATCGGAAATCCTGGAGAAATACGGGACTTATGAGAAGTACATGGAAGCTGAATATGGATTTGATGAAGAGAAACTGACGAGGTTCAGGGATATGTATCTGGAATAGTATCTTGTGATGGAGGTAATTATGGAAATCACCTATCTCGGACACAGCGGGTTCTTAGTGGAAACTTCTGACGCCTATTATCTGTTTGACTATATACGCGGAGAACTTCCTGCCTTCTCCAAGGAGAAAAAACTCTATGTCTTTGCCAGTCACGCCCACCACGATCACTGGGATCCCGCTATTTTTACGAATCAGCATCTGAAGGGCGCCGCCTGCTTTATTCTGGGCTTTGATATTCAGGAACCCTTCACGGAAATGGTTCAAAAAGGCTTGCTCCCTGCTGACCTTCCTGTCCTGTGGGCGTTCCCGCAGCAGGAAATTTCTACAGAAGATTTCTCCTGCCTGCCGCTGCTCTCGACCGATGAAGGAGTCGCCTTCCCGGTTCGCACAGCCAAGGAAACTATTTACCACGCAGGCGACCTGAACTGGTGGCACTGGAACAGGGATCCCAGAGAGCGCAACCTGGAGCGCGCCATAAACTTCAAGCGGGAGATCGACAGGCTGGGAGGTCTGCCGATCGATGCGGCTTTTATCCCGCTGGATCCCCGGCAGGAAGATGCTTACCGCTTCTGCATGGACTACTGCATGGAGACATTGGACGCGAAGCATGTTTTCCCTATGCACTTCTGGGGTGATCACGAGCTCTGCAGGACTTATCAGGCTTCCATTAAGGAGGAGCATCCTGACTGGTTTGTGAGATTTCATCCGATCCGGGTGGAGGGGGAGAAATTTACGATTTGATTTGCTTGCCGATGGTCATCTCTAGGTGGCACTAGCTTTGCACGGCCCTACGGTTTGAGATAAGTTTGCTATTCCTCGGTCGTCTCGGGCGAGTTGGATTATTAGCACATTTTAGGCATAATCAGCCATTTCTGCGAAAACAGCTTCCAAAGAACTCCGGAAAAAGAAGATTTCCTGTCGAATCAGGAAGCTTTTTTCCATAGCTTTAGGCACACGGATGCTCTATGTAAAAAACATCTCCCAATCGCAGCTCTCGGAGTGAATTCCGAGGCGTTGATTGGGAGATGTTTTTATTGATTAATGAGTTTGTGCCTAAAAGCACGGTGGAAAAGCACCTGCGCTGCCGCCAGGGCGCCCCGCGCGCCGGCTCGCGCCAAGGCGCTCCGCAAGCCCTACCTGCTTACTTCGCTTTCCTGTTCCTGTTGAAGTTGATCAGGCATCCCGCCTTCACGATCTCTCTCTCATTCTCTGTCATATCCTGAATGTACAGGCTGATTTCCTGTGCCTTGCCGCCCCCTATCACATAAGCCTTGATGTCGGACAGATCGCCGTCCAGGATCTTCCTGATTCCGGGAACATAGATGTAATCGTCGACTTCGATCATGTCCGGCTCGCCCTTGAGATGGAAGGGAAGCATGCCCCAGTTCATGACGTTGGAGCGATATCTCTTGGTCGCGTAGTCCTGCGTGATGTTGGCCAGTCCGCCGATGACGCGCTGGCAGGAAGCTGCCTGCTCGCGGGCGGAGCCGTCGCCGGGCTTGTTGGCATAGATCATGGAGCCGATCTCGATGGAAGCGGGATCCACGTTCTCGCTGCCGGGGATCTGCGCGATGGCCGCGTAGACCGGCTTCAGCGAAGGATCCAGCTCAGCTGCCGCTTCGGCGCCGTTCTTTCCGGCTTCGAGGCCTGCCAGGCGGGCTCTCTCAGTGCGGTCGACTGCTTTGGATCTGCCGACGTACTCGGGATCTCTTCTGGAGAGTGTGAACTCCGCCAGCCCCAGAGGGTTGGAGCGGAAGGAGGACGTCTCGCCGGAGGGGATCAGCTCATCCGTGGTCGTGACTTCGTCCAGGATCTTGGAGCAGACCTTGAGCAAAATATTGTCGCCCAGAGCTTCCATGCTCGGCCAGGGCTTGATGTTGGGGCCGTCGAAAAGCTCTTCCGCCTGATCGGCCTTTCCGTAGCCGTTGTAAACTCTCGTCTTATAAGCGGAGTCGTCGAAGCTGTACTCCGGAACATTGCCCCAGCCGTCATACTGCTCTGCGGAGGTCAGAATACCGCCGTTGGCCGCCGTTGCCGCGATGGAGCGGGCGTCCATGAGCGCCACTGCCGCCATCTGGCCGTTTCCGGGCTTGGAACCTTCGCGGTTGGGGAAGTTTCTTGTCGTGTGGCGGACAGAAAGTCCGTTGTGCATAGGCGTGTCGCCCGCGCCGAAGCAAGGTCCGCAGAAGGCCGTCTTGACGATGGCACCCGCTGCCATGAGATCTGCCACTGCGCCCTTTCTCGCCAGGTCGATGAAGACCGGCTGGGAAGAAGGATATACATCGAGGGAGAACTCGCCGGAGCCGCAGCTCTTGCCGCGAAGGAGGTTTGCCGCCTCAATGACGCTGCTGTAGCAGCCGCCCGCACATCCTGCGATGATACCCTGCTGCACCTGCAGCTTTCCGTCGGGGGTGATCTTGTCCATCAGTGTATATTTTGACCGGCCGCCGGCGACCTTCTCCGCTGCCTTCTCGGTCTCGCGAAGGAGATCAGGGAGATTCGCGTTGACTTCGTCGATGGTGTAGGCATTGCTGGGATGGAAAGGAAGCGCGATCATGGGCTTGATGCTGCTCAGATCGACGTATACACATCCGTCATAGTAAGCCACATCGGCGGGATTCAGCTCTTTGTAGTCCTCTCCTCTGCCGTGCATGGTCAGGTATGCTTTGGTGTCGTCATCGGTTCTCCAGATGGAGGACAGGCAAGTGGTCTCGGTCGTCATGACGTCGACGCCGTTGCGGTAGTCAGTGCCCATGGACGCGACGCCGGGGCCTACGAATTCCATGACCTTGTTCTTGACATAGCCCTTCTTGAATACTGCGCTGACGATGGCCAGAGCGATATCATGAGGTCCTACATAGGGAGCCGGCTTGCCGTCGAGATAGACTGCGACGACGCCCGGATAAGCGATGTCATAGGTATCTTCCAGGAGCTGTTTGACCAGCTCGCCGCCGCCCTCGCCGATGGCCATGGTGCCCAGCGCGCCGTAGCGGGTGTGGGAGTCGGAACCGAGGATCATTTTGCCGCAGCCGGCCATCATCTCACGCATGTACTGGTGAATGACCGCGATGTGCGGAGGAACGTAGATGCCGCCGTACTTTCTGGCCGCTGTGAGGCCAAACATGTGGTCATCTTCGTTGATCGTGCCGCCCACTGCGCACAGGGAATTGTGGCAGTTGGTCAGAACGTAAGGCAGAGGGAACTTGTCCATGCCCGAAGCTCTCGCCGTCTGCACGATGCCGACAAAAGTAATATCGTGAGAAGCCATGGAATCAAACTTGATCCCCAGCTTGTCCATGTTGTCGTTCTGGTTATGCGCTTTCAGGATGGAATAAGCGATCGTTCCTTTGGCCGCTTCCTTAGGACAGGCGCCCTGAAGTTCCGGCACGGATGCCGCCTCCGCCTCGGGGACGATCCTGGTCCCGCCGACAAGGTAAACGCCGCCGTCATATAGTTTAATCATGCATAAACCTCCTTATTGCCTGATTTCATTTTTCCCTATTATAGAGGAAAATGGGCAATATGCCAAAATTTTCTTTTCTCCACGCTCATCCAAATCGAATATTTCATATTTTTTTTGTAAGAAAAGCGTGTCCGACGATATTTTTAGCGCAGTAAAGTACTGATTTCCTTCATAAGTCTCCTGTTATCTTCGTGACTTCTCAGCCCGATCCGGTAATAATACCGGCCTTCGGAGCCGCCTCTGACGCCCCGGATGCCGTCGCATCTGCGGATGAGAATTCCTCTCTCTTTCAAGGGCTCATACAATTCCTTTTCGCTCCGGAACATGACAAAAGGTGCCTCCCCTTCCATCACATCCATCCCGAGCTCCCGGAGCTCTGTGCAGACATACTCTCTCTCCGCCTGTACGGCCTTTCTCGCCTCGCTCAAATAGTCGGCGGCTCCCAGAGCGGCGATCCCGGCCCGCTGCGCCGTCATCGAAATACTCCACTCCGGCTGCCGCAGTCGGACCTTGCCGCGCAGTTCGGAGTTGCTTGTCAGCAGATATCCGAGTCTGATCCCGGGCATGGCGTAGGTCTTCGTGAAGGCGCCCACAATGACCAGGTAAGGATTTTCTGCCAGACTGTGCCGCATGGTTCTGGACCAGGCATCCTCAAGAAGTTCCAGATAACATTCGTCCACAACAAGGAAAATGCGGTTCGCTTTACAGTACTGCGCGATCTCTTTGAGCAGCGCGGGCTCTATGCATTTCCCCGAGGGATTATTGGGATTGCAGAGGAAGAGCATGGCTTCGGATTCCAAATCCGTTCCTGCTCCTATTTCCGCAAGTCTTCGGATCCCCTCCGCGCTCTCCATGAACTCCCCCGTGAGCGCAAATCCCTGCTCTCTTGTAAGTTCATAGAAGAATATCCCGGCGCCGGCCGCTTCCAGGACTCTCTCATATCCCTGATAGGTGGGCACCGGGATCATCGCCCGCCCGGGACGCACCGCCTGCGCTGCTGCCATCAGTAGTTCCGACGCCCCGTTTCCGCAGACGATCCATTCTTCGGGAATTTCAAGCTTGCGGGCCAGCGCACCTCTCAGCTCTCTGTACGCCGGGTCCGGGTAGCTCATTATAAGCTTCTGCAGCCCGTCGCCCGAGATCGACCGGATCTCCTGCACCACTTCCCGCGGCGGACCGATGGGACTCAGATTTACAGAGAAATCCAGCTCTATATTCTTATTTCCGTAGATGTCTCCGCCGTGTTCCAAGTACTTTCTCTCCTTTTGTTATGGCTCGAGCCGCTGTGCCTGCGGCCGCCCGTTCCGCCCCGGGGTCACGAGCCGCTGCGCCTGCAGCCGCCCACTCATCTCCCGCAGTCTCAGAATCCGCAGGCACAGACCACCGCCAGCGCACACGCCGCGAAGACCTCGCACCTGCACAGAAACCATCCCTCCAGGTCCCCGGTGATTCCGCCCAGGTCCCTGTAAGCTCTCCGCATATAAAGTTCCCAGACAAGTGCGGATACGACCACGGCCGCGCATCCGCCCGCCGGCTTTAACAGAACCATTCCACCGGCTGCTGCGATGGCCCAGGCCGATAGCAGCACCAGATTGGTCCTCCTCGCCTCTTTTCCGAAGTCGGTAAAGGCCCAGAGTGTGCCTTCGCCGCGCGCGTTCTTAAAAAGTACTGCCGCAAGGCCGCTCAGAGCTCTGGCCAGCACGTACTCCAGCGCGAACACGCCTAAAACCAGTCCGTCTCCGCTTCCGATGATAGCCGCCACTGCGCTGACCCAAAAGGCAGCAAGGACCAGCACGGAAATGACCGAAAAGGCGCCGATGTGGGGATCGGACAGAATTTGCAGCTTTTTCTCCCTGTCCGCCCAGGAATGAAGGGCGTCGCTCGTATCCATAAAGCCGTCCAAGTGGATTCCGCCCGTCACCAGAATCGGCAGTACAGCCGCGATCAGAGTTGCCACTGCAAAAAGAATCGACGTCGGCAGGTTTGTCAGGCGCTCGGCAATGATCCGGCACATCCCCCATATCCACAGCCAGGACATGGCGCCGATCACCACTCCCACAACAGGGAAGAGGCCTATGGCGTATTTCATCTCTTTTTTGTCCCAGTTGCCATAGGGAACAGGAATCCTCGAATACATGGAAACGGCGATGCATAGTGATCGTAAAAAAGTCATTCAGTCTCCTCTCCGCGCGCCGGGTACTTCTCATACGCCGCGCAGCAGTCAGCAAGAGCACAGCCCGTGATCTGAAGAAGGTACCCCTCCCCGCACGCAGGCTGCCACTCATAACGGTTTAATTTCTTCTCGGGGAACAGCCGCTGCATGATCGCCGCGATGGGACCGCCATGGGTCACGATCACAATGCGCTGCGCGGGGTCGCTCTGCAGGATCCGCTCCAGCGCCGCCAAAACCCTGTCGCGCATCTGCTCTCCGCTCTCACCGCTGGGGCAGACATTCTTCTCATTGTCTCCCGAGATCCACTCCTGATAAGCCGGATCCTCCCGGAGCATCGCATAGGATTTGCCCTCGAAAGCCCCGAAATCCATCTCCTTAAGTCCCGGCTCCGCCTTGGCTTCGGCCGCCGCCTCCTCTCCGAACAGAATCCGAAGCGTCTCTTCGGTCCTTTTCATGCCGCTCGTATAATAAGACTCCTGACCGCTCCCATATCTTCCACTTTTCTGTGCCAAAAGATCGCGCCCCTCGGCACTCAGCGGCCAGTCCGCGCTTCCGCAGTAAAGATGCTCCTGGTTGGCCTTTGTCTTTCCGTGGCGCAGCAGGAGAATCTGACGTGTATCGGCAGTCCGGGCTTCCGCGCCGGTCTCCTCTTCTCCTGCCGCACTTGTCTCTTCTTCTGCTGTCACGCCGCTCTTTTGGATCCTGCCCAGCGTCTGCCCGAACCCGCAGAAGACCCGGATCACTTCCGCCCCCGCACCTGCCACTTTCTGCAGATACCGGCCTGTCAGCTCCCGCCACTTTCGGTCGAGCGCATTGACAGGCACAATGCCGCAGGTGATATCTTCACAGATCAGCACGGCGTCCTCTCGAAAGGATTCCGGCGGGACCGGCTCCGCGCCCCTGTTCGCGCATCCCCGCAGATAGCGCTCCAGGTGATCGATACACCGCGCAGACAGATACGGCTCACCTTCTTCCGCACAGGTGAAGATTTCCTCCCGCTTAAGGCCGAAATGGCTGACGGCGTACTCTTTTTTGCCCTGGCAGGCGCCTCCGATAATAAGCGCCCTATGTTCACATTTATGCTCCATTTGGACATCTCCGCTGTCTGTCATGCTGAATCCCTCAGGAAGCGCGCCCTTGTGCAGAAGCGCGCCGCCCGCCGCGCACTCGATCACAGTGTCACACTGCGCCGCCATCGCACGCTCTATACAGGCGAGCCCGCGCCTGTAGCTCTCCGTCATCCCGTCATAGAGCGCCGCGTCGCTGTAAAGGCCGTCCGAGACGACGACCAGGTTCTTCACGCGGCCCGAAAACGCCTGCAGATCTTCCGCCGCCGGGACCGCCGCGTCAGGGTCATAAGAAAACGCGCGCTCTCCGAACATGGCGCCCGCGAGAAGTGCCGTGGCGCTGTCCAGAAGGTAGGTGCCTTCCGGATCCGCAGCGACTCGCTCCGTCAGTCGGCAAGGGCACTCGATCGTCTCAAAGCCCATTCCGGCCCGATCCTCTATATGTCGTGCGACCCTGCGCCGGTCCTCGTCGTCGCGCGGAACCATGGTCGCCACATAATACAGCGGTCCGCCCGCCGCCAGCGCGCAGGCCAGCTCCTGTGCCAGCGAGGATTTGCCGCTGCCGGCGCCGCCCGTCATCCAGATTTTCATCAATACCTCTTCTCTTCTCTGAACTTCCCGCACTCGATTACAAAGCTCTCCGCGAAAGCCGGACAGGACCTGTAATACAGGTGCGGATACCCCGCCGCAATGCGCCCCTGCACGACCATGCAGTCCCAGGACTTCCCGCTGGGCTTCACTGCCTTGCAGGCACTTCCGTTTTCCGTGCTGTCGCTGTAATGGAACTCATGCCCCCGGATCGTCCGTCCCGGGCCAAAATAGAGACCTTCCCCACTCACTTCCACGTACCCGAATCGGACCAGCCTGCCGGTCATCCTGCTGCTCCCCTTCAAGACGCCGCACATGCGGTGCGCCGTCCCTTCCTTGTCCACAAGTTCCTCCTGCAGATACTGAAAGCCGCCGCACTCGGCGAGAATGGGCATGCCGCTGTCCGCCTCCTTACGGATGGACGCGAGCATCCCGGTGTTGGCGGCCAGCTCTCCGGCTTTCAGCTCCGGGTAGCCGCCTCCGATCAGCAGTCCGTCGGCTTCGGGAAGCTCCCTATCATGCAGCGGCGAGAAGTATACGATCTTCGCGCCCAGTTCCTGCAACAGCTCCAGGTTGTCCTCATAGTAGAAGGAAAAGGCCTCGTCCTGCGCCACGGCAACGGTAACCGGAGAATTCTCCCGACCTTTCGCGCAGGTAGACGCCGGCCCGGCAGCTGCCTCCTCCACGTTGTCCTTCACAGCCGGCTCTTCCGGGGTTTCCTTCTCCACCTGCAGGGCCTGCGCCCCACTCGCAAATATAAACAGTGCCTTCAGATTCAGCGTCACTTCCAGAATATCTGCCGCATGATCGATCTTTTCCAAAATGTTCGGAATCTCATCCGGCTCCACAAGTCCCAGGTGCCTGCTTTCCAGGCGAAGTTCGTCATCCGCAGGAAAGAACCCCAGCACAGGGATCCCCGCTTCCTTCGCGAGCCACCCTTCGATCCTCTCCGCCGTGACCGCCGAGGTTCGGTTCAGAAAGGCCCCGCAGATCATCTTCTGTTCGCCATAGTCCGTAAACCCTTTGATCATGGCCGCCGCCGAGCGGCTCATGCCCCGCACATCGGCTGTGAGCAGCACAGGCGTCTGCAGCACAGTGGCGAGCTCATAGGAGGACCCCTCCATGCCGGAATCCCCTGTCCCGTCAAAATAGCCCATGACCCCTTCTATAACGGCGATGTCTGCGTCTTCGCACCCTGCCGCAAAGGACCTTCGCACGCCCTCCTCCCCGGCCATGTAAAGGTCCAGGTTTCTCGAGGGCGTCCCCAATACCTTTTTGTGGAACATGGGATCAATGAAATCCGGCCCGCACTTGAAGGCGGCCGCACGGAATCCTTTTCTCTGAAGGAGCCGAAGCAGCGCGCAGGTAAAGAGCGTCTTGCCGCTTCCGCTTGCCGGCGCCGCGATCATGATCCTCGGTATTCTCAGCTCGGAAACGTGGCTTTCAGAGCCACCGGTTCTGCCATCAGTTCGATTTCTTTCACCTGCCATTTTCATTGATTAACACTTTCCCTCAAAATCGATCAGGTAAACGGGATTCAGCGCTTTCATCATGTGATAACCGCCGACTTTCTGCGCGCGGCTCACCGAGATCTGGCGGACTTGCGGCTCACTCACAGGCAGCTCCTGCGCGGCCTGCATGATCTCCTGCAGCGTCTCCAGCGTCACACAGGTCGCCGCTACGCGCACTGCCGGATTCCGGTCCAAAACGGCCTCCAGAATGCCTTTCATGGCGCGTCCGCTCCCGCCGACAAATACGTGGGTGGGCACGGGCAGTTCCTGCAACCCGTCGGGCGCCTCCGCCTCGATGACGGTCACGTTCCGGAGACAATATTTTGACAGATTCTCGCGAAGAAGCGCGGCCGCTTCCGGCTTCCTCTCGACGGCATAAACTTTCGCGTCGGGGCAGAGCCGGGCCGCCTCCACGCTGACAGAGCCTGTGCCCGCGCCGATGTCGTAGAGCACAGCCTTGCGGGTCAGGCGCAGACGACTCAGGGCCAGCACGCGGACCTCCTCCTTGGTCATGGGGACCTCCGCGCGCGTAAACGCCTCGTCCTCCATGCCGGGCGTGACCGGGCAGGCGTCGGCCGCCGGGTTCTCCAGATAGAGGATATACAGGCCGGGCTTATTCATGTTCTCCAGCTGCTCCAGAGAGACAAATCCCGCCTCTTCGGTCGTCTGGGACAGGTTATAACCACAACCGATCCGCATATCGGCGGGCAAAATATTCTTAGCCACCGCTTCTTTCAAGAGCGCCGCCGTTTTGTTGACGCCGCTGAGCCCGGATACCAGCAGGAAAACTTTGCGTTCTCTGCGCAGATGGCCGACGACGTCCCTCTCTCTTCCATGAGTGCTCAGAATGGCCGCGTCCTCCCAGGTCACCTGCAGGACCGCTGCCAGAGCTGCCACCGAGGAGATGCCGGGAAGATAGCGGAAACGGACGCTCTCCCCCTCTTTCTCCAGCGCTGCGCGCAGCTGTGCCGCCCCGCTGTAGAGCCCTGTGTCTCCGGACAGAAGTACCGCAGCGCGGCGCAGCTCCGGGTGCTCTATCATATAAGGGAGGACCTGGCTCGCCTTGTAAAAAGGCTGACTGAGCTGATCCGTCTTCAGAAGGCCGATCTCTCTGGCCCGCGCGATGACCGACGGCGCCCCGAATACGACGTCCGCCTCTTCCACGGCCTTCCCGGCTTCTTCCGTCAAGTGCCTCGCATCGCCGGGTCCCGCCGCTACCATCACATACTCGCGTTCCGCCCGGCTTATCGCGCGAACTCCCGTAATCTCCGCAAGGCGCTCCAGAACATCGTCAAAGGACAGCAGCTCTCTGTCTTCTGCCTTCTTTTCGGGATTGCGGACGACCACAACGGGAATCCCGACTTCTCTCGCGGCGGCGACTTTATCGTCAAACCCGCCGATCTTGCCGCTCTCTTTGGTAAGCAAGGCGCTCGCGCCGGTCTGTCTTAAGATGTCCACGTTGAGCTCCTGCGTGAAGGGGCCCTGCATGGCGATCAGATGCCCGACGGGAATCCCGCACTCCATGCAGATTGTCAGGCTCTCCACGGACGGAAGCACCCGCACAAACAGCCTCTCCGGCTCTCCGATCTCTGCGGCCAGAAGAGGCAGGTCTTTGCTTCCCGTCGTAAGGAACAGGTTGCCGGGGATGCCGCGCAGGATCTGCGCCGCCTCCTGCATGGTCGCCGCTTCATAAATGCCAAAGCCGCCGACAGGCAGTTCCCCTTCCGTGTCCCTGGCAAGGCGCAGATAAGGGACTTCTGTCTCCTCACAGGCCTTTCTGATCTGCGCCGAAACTTCCGTCGCAAAGGGGTGGGTCGCATCCACGACACAGGTAAAATCTTCCTCCCGGATCAGAAATTCCATCTGCTCCTGCGAAAGCCTTCCCTGCAGGAGCGTCCGCCCTTTCCCGGGCCCGAGGACCTGGGCCCCGTATTCCGTCGCCACACTCACCGCGCAGCGAATGCCCGCCTCCGAGAGGCGCTCCGCCAGCTCGCGTCCTTCCGTTGTCCCCGCAAAGAGGAGAATTTCCGTGCCGAACTTACTCATATCCTGTCCCTTTCCTTCATTCTGGTTAATCATATGGCCGGTCAAAGCTCGCAGAGAGGACTGCGGCTTCACCTATTCTCCGCATCATATCCGCGCGGCGTCACCATTCTGTTTCCCAGCTTCCTTGTACTGCTGTTTCCGATAAAGACGGTCGAAAACATATCCGTCTCCGCTTCCGCCAGTTCCGCCAGCGTCATCACGCGGGTCTTCTCGCCCTCTCTTCCGATCCTGTCCGCGATTCCGCAGACCCGGCTTCCGGGAAGGTCATCCATCAGGATCTGCGCCGCTCTGTGCAGGTGCTCTTTCCTTCCCCGGCTCGACGGGTTATAGAGGACAATGCACAGGTCCGCCTGCGCCGCGGCACGAAGTCTCTTTTCGATCAGGTCCCAGGGCGTCAGCCTGTCGCTTAAGCTGATCACGGCAAAATCGTGAACCAGGGGAGCCCCCAGAAGCGCCGCTCCGCTGAGCGCCGCCGTCACGCCGCTGACAATCTCTATCTCAACATCCGGCCTATCCGGGCCGGATGTGCTCGCACGGGATTTCCCTGCATCTGATCTGTCAATACCCGGCCTGTCTTCCACATCCGACTCTCCGGCCATTTCCAGGACCAGTCCGGCCATCCCGTAGACGCCAGGGTCCCCGCTGCAGATCAGGGAGACCACATGGCCGGCCCTCGCCTCTTCCAAGGCCATCCTGCAGCGCGCCTCTTCGCCCGTCATGGGCGTCGTCAGATAGCGCTTGTCCGGATAATAAGGCTTTACCAGGTCGTTGTAAACCGAATAGCCGATGATCGTGTCGCTCTTTTCCAGCGCCTTCGCGGCTTCTGCCGTCATCCCTTCAAGGCTTCCCGGGCCAATTCCCACGACAAATAAGTGCCCTTTTGGAGCATTCTCGGCAGGCCTGTTTTCTTCTCTCCAATACAGCTGCACGGGAGCCATTCCCACACAGATGGTCATTCCGTCTTTCGAGATCTTGCCTGTAAGAATCCTTTCGGCGCCGGCGGCTGCCGCCGCTCTCTCGCACACATTACCGGTCCCGACGTGCTCCCTGACCCTGTCCGATTCCACAAAAGTCCATCCGCTGAGCTTCGTCTCTTCCAGCTGCTCTGCGCTGAATGTCAGAAGCGGCACGCCCAGATCTGCAGCGAGGGAGAGAAGTCCCGGCTCCTCTTTTTTGACATCGATCGAAGCAAGGGCAGCGACGCCCTCCCGGCGAAGGCCCAGTTCTTCAAGCGTCTCCACGGCAAAAGCCTTGAGCTGCTCACAGGATTTTCCTCTGCGGCAGCCCATTCCCACTATGATGCAGCGCGGGATCAGCTGCAGCGGCGCGCCTTCTGCAGTTTGATCCGGCGAGAGCAGGACTGTGCCGGCGTCCGCCGCTCCGGACAGATCTACTTCCGATGCATACTGTACCTTCAGCTCGCTCGGCGCCTTCCCTGCTATGGAGATCATATCGGCATATCTGTCGGGGATGATCAGGCGCGCGGCTTTTTCCCGCAGCAGCTGCGCCGAAAAGGAAGCGGCCTTGCTCAGATCGTCGATCGACAGGTCGTTTACAGCCGCGAACACGTCTACGGCGAAGAGGTTATTCACATCCGTCGCCGTTGTGAGCACGGCCTGCCCTCCGGTGATCTGTGACAGCTTCTGCGCCCAGGCGTTGGCGCCTCCCAGGTGCCCCGACAGGATCGGGATCACGTTCTGTCCCTTCTCATCCATCACGATGACCGCCGGATCTGTGTCCTTCCCCTTAAGGAAGGGCGCAATGGCGCGCACGGCGATTCCGCAGGCGCCGATATAGACCAGGACATTTCCTTTTCGAAAATGCTCCCGCGTCCAGGCCTGCAGACACCCTTTGCCAAAGCTGCCTGTTACACTCGTTTCCGGCTCCAGTCTGCTTCTCACAATCTCTGCAAGACGCGCTCCGGCATGTGTGAAATACAGTATATAAATCGGCTGTTTATTCATACTTTTTTTCCTCAATACCCTTTTCTTTTTCCCTTCTTGAGTGGAATATCCACCGAAGAAGGGTTTTGAAAGAGGGTATACCCAAATTCATTGCCCCACCTGCCCGCAGCTGCGCCACAGGCAAAGGATCAGTATTACAGTCACCGCCGACAGCCCCAGCCCAAAGGCCACATACATGAGCCTGCACGCCCGGGGAATATCTTCCGCTTCGATTTCCCTCCGCGGATCCCCGATGAAGGGCTTGTGCACAACTTTTCCCCCATAGACCGCGTCGCCCGCCAGCCGCACGCCGAGCGCACCCGCCACGGCGCTCTCCGACTGCGCGGAGTTAGGGCTCTTGTGGGCATAGCGGTCCCGGCAGAATATCCGCCATGCGCCCGCCGCGTCCATTCCGGTCAGCCCTGCCGCCGCCACCAGCAGCAGGCCGCTCAGCCTGGCGGGCACAAAGCCCGCAGCATCGTCCAGACGCGCCGCCGCCGTGCCAAAATATTGGTACCTCTCATTTTTATAGCCCAGCATGGAATCCATAGTGTTGATGGCCTTGTAAACCATGCCGCCGACGGCCCCGCCCAGCGCCAGGTAAAAGAGCGGCGCAATAACGCCGTCCGCCGTGTTCTCCGCCACTGTCTCTACTGCCGCGCGAATGACGCCCTCCCGGTCCAGGCTTTCCGTGTCGCGCCCCACGATCATGGAAACCGCATGGCGCGCCTTGTCCAGGCTCCCGCCGTCCCGCGTAAACGCGTCATATACTTCCATGGAAGAGTCCCGCAGGTTTCTCGCCGCCAGCGCGTAGCAGCACAGAATCGATTCCGCAATGACGCCGGCCACCGGGCTGCGGCCGTACAGCACTTTTAAGATTCCAAACGTGATCTGAGACGTCACCGATATCACAAAAGCGGCCAGCACAAAGCCCTTGATCCGGTGCTCCCACGGGGAGTCCTCCTCCCTGTACCAAAGCTTTTCCATCGCCGAGATCAGGGCTCCCATCAGGCGCACCGGGTGCGGCATCCACTGCGGATCCCCGATCAGGCAGTCAAGAATGGCGCCGATTAAAATACTCAAGATTCTATAGCCTATGTTCATTCCTTCTCCCGTGCAGAAGTACTGCTGCGATTCTGCTCCCGCAGCTTCTCTATGATCCTGCCGTAATTCTCCCTCTTATGAGGGAAAGAGCACGCTGTGCAGTCCTTGATCCCCCTCTCGTTATAGCGGAAATTCCCGCCACACTCCGGTCCCATCGCATAGAGAGGACAATAGCAGAACAGGCAGTTGAAATTCTCCGGATCCGCTCCTTCGTGACACGGGTAGTACGGACAGCCGCGATTTGAAAAAAAGGAGAAACTACCCTTATCCGCACCTACTGCGTGGTCTGCAGCGCCCTCGCGGGAGTTCTGCCGCCCCTTTGCCTTATCCATCACAGGTTCCTCCCCTCTTCGAGCATGGCAGCCGCTCCCTTCGACTTCACAAGTTCTCTGTTCTGATGGGAGAACACGATCGTCTCTGCCTGCACCCTTTCACCGGACCATTTCGACAGAAATCCGCAGATCCTTCTTGCCATCTCCTCCGCCGTCTGCTCCCTTATTCCATATTTTGCCAAAAGATCCAGCGCCGCATCGGTCATCACACACTGCGCCAGTTCACCCTGCAGGGATGCCGCCTCTGCGGGCTCGCAATAATGTGACGCGATGTCCCACAAGATCTCAATCCGCCGGTCCCCGTACTGCGAGTGCGTGTTTCGGACGCCTCCCGCTACCTTCACGAGCTTTCCGATATGACCGGCCAGCAGGATCTTCTCAAAGCCCAGAGCGGACGCTATCTCCACCGCTTCGGCGACAAAATTGGAAATCTGTACAGGGCGATCAGGCTCCAGTCCGTATCTCTCATGAAGGAACCTGAGGCCGTAATTACCGGGAGCCAGAATCACACTGCGTCTGCCTTCGGCCTTTAAGACTCGCATCTGCACGCGGATCGTCTCCACCACCGCACGGCTGCTCATCGGCTCCACAATCCCTGTGGTCCCCAGGATCGATATGCCGCCCACGATGCCCAAGCGCGGATTAAAGGTCTTTGCTGCCAGGGCCTCCCCTTGCGGCGCACTGATCACAACGCGCAGACCGGCCGGCGCCGGATTGGCGGTGTCCGCCGCCTGGGACCTCCATTTTTCCAATATCTCCCCTGCACTGCGCGCGATCATCTGTCTCGGAACGCTGTTAATCGCCGCCTCGCCGACAGGCTGGTCCAGTCCGGGCTTTGTCACTCTCCCGATCCCGGTCCCTCCCTGAATTACAATCCCCTGTATATCGCTTCGGGAAACCTCTGCTTCGATCAGCGTTCCCGTCGTGATGTCCGGGTCATCTCCGCCGTCCTTTATTACCGCGCAGCGGCAGGACACCCTTTTCCCGGACTCTTTTCCTTCTGTATCGATCTGCGGCTGCAGGATCATTGCACGGTAGAGCAGCCCTGCGGGCGTCCTGACCGCCGCCTCTGTCACGATCTCCCCTGTCATCAGCATATGTGAGGCGGCGGCAGCTGCGGCGGCGGCACAGCTGCCTGTCGTAAACCCGCATCGCTCCGCCGCGGCACTCCTTCGGGAAGCTCTGTTTTCCTCCCCGTTGCACGCCCTCTTTGTGTTCTCTCTGCCTGCAACCTCATGTTTTTTCATTTCCGTCATTTCGATTCCTGTTGAAAAGCCGGCTCCCCGGCCACTCCTCTTCCCTTATCTCCTCTGTCTTTTGCGGTACTCCGTAGGTCCCTCGCCCGTCCGGTTTTTGAACGTGCGGCAGAAGGAACTGCTGCTTCCATATCCCGTCATCTGGCTGATGATCTCAATGGAATAATCTGTATTGATCAGAAGATCCTTTGCCTTGTTCATCCTCACAAGCAAAAGATAATCATTTACTGACATCCGCAGGACTTCTTTGAAAATCGTATAGAGCTGCGTCCTGGATATGGAAAACTCCTTTGTGATCAAATCCATGGAGAGCGGTTCCGTATAGTGTTTGTCAATGTAGGCACAGATTTCCGCAACCAGGCTGGAGTGCTCCTTGAAGGTAATGGTTTTGGGCCGGTCGTCATTTTCTTTGGAAAGGTACAGGAAGCGGTTGATCTGCGAAAGAAATTTCCCAAGATTCAGCGACATTGTTAAAAGGTCCAGTCTGTCGATCAGGTCAAATTTTTCGCTCTCCGGCCTCTGTTTCCTTCTTTCGCACATTTGTGTCAATTCTTCAAAAAAGTCCTGTACTTGCCGCCGTTCCTGCTGCGGGACACGGATCAGAAGGCCGTCATTTGCCTTCCTCAGAAAGCAGTCGAGCAGATTGATCTCGGGCGTGTTGAACCTGAGTATGACCTCCGGTGCAAAATACAGCACATAGCGGTCACAGTCTTCTCCGTCATCGAAGTAAGCCAGATAGTGAAGCGTCATCGAGTTGAGCAGAAGGAGGGAGTGGGCCGGAATACGGAACACACTCTGTTCGGAGAAGAATATCTCATTACCGGAAATCGTGTAGATGATCTCCATCTGGCTGTGCAGATGAAAAGTGGATTTCTCCGTATAAGGCGTCACCTTGTGCTGGACGTCCAAAACAGATGGAAAATATTCGCGATAGCGCCAGTATTCCTCGCGCATAGAAAACCTCCCTGCCTGACTGAGGCAGACTTTCGCTTATCATTATAGTTTACGCGTCGGTCTTGTACACAAATAACCGGTATCTCTGAACATTCTGTCAATAACTTTGTCCGTTCTATCAACTTCCGAATCCCGGTTTCCCACAAAATATAAACAAGAAAGAAAGCGGTCCATCAGGGGCGCCGGCCTCCCCCCGGACATGCAGACAGGCAGCCCGATCCCGGAAGCACTGTCACATACTGATCAGAAAAACTTACGGATTAGAAAAGGAGAGAATAATGGATATCAAAAAATATCTCGAGGACCTGGAGAGCCGCATCGATGCTGAGCAGGAGGAGAAACTCCTTGCTGATTACTGGAGATTCGCCAAACGCCAGATGAAAGATGTCAGCTATTTTAAACCTTCAAGAACACCTGCCCCCAGCAGCATCGAATGGGAAAAGGTATATTTCAACGATACTTTCGATGACTATGATGCAATGATCTACAAGCAGCTCCTTCGGGCAAACGATCAGCTGACAGAAGGCGGCGGAGAGCTTCTCTCCTTCCGTCCCAACTACGGCACAGGACTGATCCCCAGCATGCTGGGATGCGAAGTGCGCATGATGCCCAAGGCACAGGACAGCCTGCCCGCTCCCATCCATTTGGAGTGGGACGATATTCTTAACCTCAACGAAGATTACAGGAACGGATGGCGCCCTGACATTCGCTCGGGCCTTGGCCAGAAATGCATTGACGCCGCCCATCATCTTCAGCAGGTCCTCCGCGGCTATCCGAAACTGGAAAAGTATCTTCACATCTATCAGCCGGATACACAGGGTCCCTGCTCCCTGGCCGAGGCGATCATAGGCAGTGAGTTTTACCTCCTTGTCTACGATGAGGAAGATGAGATAAAGGACTTCACGGAACTGATCACGGACACCTTTATCCGGTACCTGCAGCTTTGGAAACAGGAATTTCCCCACTGCAACGCGGAGTATTCCTTTGATTACGGTCTTCTGTTCAAAGGCGGCGTCATGATCCGTGAAGATGCCTGCACGAATATTCCCCCGGACATGTACGAAGAATTCTTTATGGAGTCTGACCAGAAAATCCTTACCGCATTCGGTGGCGGCGGCGCCCATTTCTGCGGGCATGGCGATCACCTGCTGGAAGCCTTCTCCAGGCTGGACGGACTCAGTGCCCTCAACATGTCTCAGCCCGATATGAACGATATGGACGGTCTCGTCTATCCCAACACGATCGATAAAGACATTCAGATCATCGGTATGGCCAAATTCGAAGCCCGCCGCTGTGACCGTAAGCACATAGACCTCAAGGGAATGGTCCATGTCGGACTGTGTGTGGCGGCCTGGATGGGCGAGCCGGAAAAAGATCCCCGAGGAGAGGATTGAATCCCACTGTCAACAAAACGGGCTCGATGCTGTGCGTAAAAAAATAACTTACAGCGCCGCATTACAGAAAGAGAGGCAACAATGAAGAAAAAAAATATGATTCTTACTTTAGTCATTATCGTCGTGCTGTGTTTTGCCTTCATCTTCGGTATTACGACAGCCGCGAACAATGGGGACGGAGCGACGATCCTCGTCTATTCGGAGACAAACGCCATTGATTCCATCGACGGTAAATATGCCGCCTATTTCAAAGAAAAGGTGGAAGAGCTGACCGGCGGAAGCGTACTGATCGACGTTCAGGCCAGCGGCGTTCTGGGAAGCGAATCCGACGTTCTTGACGGCATGGTCTCCGGCAGCGGAACCGTCGACATGGCGCGTTTCTCCTGCTACGCCTTCAGCAACTACGGCTGCGACGCATCCGCTCTCCTGGGTCTGCCCTTTATCTTTGAGAGCAGTGAGCATTTCTGGAAGTACGCAAACTCCGAACTCGGCAGGGAGATCCTCGCGGAGCCACAGAATCACAATCTCGGAGTCCACGGACTGTTTTATCTCGAAGACGGCTTCCGCAGTTTCTTCTTTAACCGCGAAGTGAAGGGCATTGAGGATATGAAGAACCTCAAGATCCGTGTCTCGAGTGACCAGATCATGACCGGCATGGTGAAGGCTCTTGGTGCTTCCCCCACTGTCGTCTCCTTTAACGAACTGTATACGAGTCTGCAGTCCGGCGTTGTCGACGGCGCAGAACAGCCGATCCCTCAGTATGGTTCCAACGCCTTTAACGAGGTGGCACCCTATATGCTGCTGGATCAGCACACACTGGCAACATCATCCATCGTCATCTCCGACCGGGCTCTCGCCAAATTATCGGAGGAAGAGATCACCGCCCTGCAGGAAGCGGGAAGGCTGACAGAGCTCTACTGTCAGGAGCTCTCCGTTGAGGAAGAAGCGGCTGCCATGGAAGAACTTAAGAGCAAGGGCGTGACTTTCCTCGAGGTTGAGGACAAGACCCCTTACCGCGAAGCCTGTTCCGAGCTTTACGGCTCCTTCATTGCCGGGATCGAAGATAAGTATCAGGCGATCATCGATATGGCAAAGTAACCGGCCGGGCTAGTTAGAAAGTAAAGGAGGAATTCAACATGGAAGGTACTATCGAGCGTATTTTCGATAAAATATATGAATTTGTCATGCTGTTGTGCAAACTGCTTCTTATTGCCGATGTAGTCATCACCTCGTATGCAGTCCTCGGACGTTATGCGGGAAAATACATCCCGTTTCTGAAGGATCCGGCATGGAGCGAAGAGATCGTCCTGACCTGCATGATCTATATGGCGTTTCTCAGTGCCGCGCTTGCGATCCGCAAAGGGACGCATATCCGCATGACCTCACTGGATCCCTATCTTCCCCCCAAAGCCGTCATCGTTCTGGATCTGTTCGCTTATGTACTGGTCCTGCTCTTCTCCATGGTCCTTGTATGGGAAGGTTTCCAATTCGCTGTTACGATCGGCAGCAGGGCTACCTACACCAGTCTTCCCTGGCTGTCCCGCTTCTGGCTGTATGCGCCGGTTCCGATCTCCGGCATTGCCATGGTCATGTTCCAGATCGATGCTATCGTCAAGTATATCCGTGAGAAAGGAGAGTGAGATCCATGATCGTTAACACAACCGCCATTGCTATTTTGATCGGCACGTTTCTCGTCATGATCCTGCTGCGTGTCCACATTGCTTACGCAGTCGGTATTTCCTCGACATTGTGCCTGCTGTACCTGGGGATTCCTCTCAACAACATCTGCCAGCAGATGGTAAAAGGTCTCAACTCCTTCTCACTGATGGCTGTCCCCTTCTTTATCCTGATGGGCGGGATCATGGGCGCCGGCGGTATCTCCGACAAACTGATCAAGCTTGCCAATTCCCTCGTGGGATGGATGCACGGCGGCCTGGCCATGGTCAACATCGTCGCCTCCTACTTCTTCGGAGGTATTTCAGGAAGTGCGACAGCAGATACTGCTTCCATCGGAAACCTTATGATCCCCATGATGGTAGACGCCGGCTACGACGCCGACTTCTCCACGGCTGTGACGATCACCTCCTCGGTAGAGGGTCTGCTCGTTCCCCCCAGCCACAACATGGTCATTTATGCCACAGCGGCAGGCGGCGTCTCCGTAGGCGCGTTGTTCATGGCAGGCTATCTCCCCGGCGCGCTTCTCGCCATTTCCCTGATGATCGGCGCTTACATCCTTTCCATGAAGCGCAACTACCCCAAGGGTGAGAAGTTCTCCATGTCTGTGTTTCTCAAACAGCTCGGTCAGTCCATCTGGGCCCTGCTTGCCATCCTGATCGTTGTGGTAGGCGTTGTCGTCGGTATTTTCACCGCCACAGAGTCTGCGGCGATCGCTGTCATCTACTCCCTGATCGTCAGCATGGTGGTCTACAGGGAACTCAACTGGAAGAAGCTGTGGGTTGTTTTGGGAGAGTGCATTGATACACTCGCAATCGTCCTGATCCTGTGCGGAACCTCAAGCATTTTCGGCTACTGCCTGACTTACCTGCATGTTCCGGAGCTGGCAGCCGGTTTTATCACCGGTCTCACTTCCAACCGCGTTGTACTGATCCTTCTGATCAACCTGATCCTGCTGATCCTGGGTATGATCATGGATATGGCACCCATCATACTGATCGCGACCCCGATCCTTCTCCCCGTCGCACAGTCAGTCGGCATCGGAGCTGTCCAGTTTGGCATCATCATGATCCTCAACTGCGGCATCGGTCTTCTGACTCCTCCTGTCGGCAGCTGCCTCTTCATCGGCTCCGCTGTCTCGGGTGTCCGGATCGAGAAAATCGTCAAGGCAGCCCTTCCCTTCTATGTCTGCATGATCATTGTACTTCTTATGGTCAACTTCATTCCCCAGATCAGTCTGTTTATCCCCACACTGTGCGGATACTGATCACTGACAAAGCCAGGGTTCTTTCTTTCTGATTCGGTATCTGATTCGGTATCGGCAAACCTCCGGCATCCCCTCGGATGCCGGGGTCTGCCACACTCTTTGTTCGGAATGTTCGGAAAACGATACAGGAAAATGAGAGATATGGATGCGAAACACCTTTTCAAGTATATTTCCAAACAAGATCTCGAGGAAATGCTCAGATCCTTCCATACCGTGACAAACCTGAACGTCGTGCTGCTCAGCGACATGGGTAAAGAAATTATAACCTGTGGAGAAAAATATGACTTTTGCCGGAAGTATGTCCAATTCATGAAATCCCCCAAAAGATGTGCACAGGAGCATGTCCGCGCTGGGCAGATGTCCAGGGACTTCGGAGCGTCGTATATTTTCAGCTGTCACAGCGGCCTTAACCACATTGTGTATCCCATCATGATCAAAGGTCTGCAGTTCGGTTCCGTGCACGCCGGACCTTTTTTTATGGAAGAGGCGGATGCGTCCTATTTCGAAGATCTGCCGGCCGCCGGAGATCTTTCTGAAAAAAACAGGGAAGAGCTGTTCCGGTCCGCGAACGCCATTCCTGTCATTACGCCCGAAATGGCGGAACAGATCAGTGTCCTTTTCCGGTATCTGTTTCGCAGTGTTCTTGTGGAAAGCCGCGGAATCATCGCTGCCAACAATGAAAAACTGCTGCAGCAGTCCAAGATCAATGAGTCCATTCAGCTTTATAAGAGCAGCGGTGCCAGGGATGACAGAAATTATCCGATCGAGCTCGAGAACGAACTGATCAGCTCGATCAAGGCAAACAATCCGGAAAAAGCCAGAGAGATTCTCAACGCTCTTCTCGGACACATCATGCTGTATACGGGACATGAGATCAGCCATGTCAAGTACCGGATCGTGGAACTGTGCTCCCTTCTGTCCCGGGCGTCCATAAGCCGGGGCGCCGATCCGAATCTCCTGCTGGAACTGAACGGAAAGCTCGTCTCTTCGGTAATGAATGCACGAAGCATCTACGATGTCTGTTACAGTCTGCAGAACAATATCGATATCTTCACGGACAGTCTCTTTCAGTCTTCGGAGCACAACAGCCGGGTGGTCAAAAACGCAGTCGCCTATATCGCCCGGCACTTTTCAGAGGAAATCTCTCTTGCAAAAGTTTCTGAGGAGCTTCACGTCAACCCCTCCTATCTCTCGATGCTGTTCAAGCAGGTGACGGGTGTGACCTTCAAAGAGCATCTGAACCGAATTCGGATTGAGGAGGCGGAGCGCCTTCTCACCAATACTGATTATCCGATCCTGGAGATCGCGATTGCCTGCGGATACCGGGACCAGAGCTATTTCACAAAGGTTTTCAAAAAATATACCGGTCTGACTCCACGCCAGTATCGATGACAGAAGAATTATCCTGATCAATCTTTTGCCATAAAAGACAATTCCAGGCTGCCGGTTTTTATATCAAACCTTCCCAGCTGCGGATCCAGGTCATAGAGTCTGCGAATCATCTCCTCGCTTAAGATGTCCGAAGGTTTTCCGCACGCGAAAATCTTTCCGTCGCGCACACATATGATCCGATCCGACAGTTTCATGGCTAGATCGATCTCGTGCAGGGACATCACGACTGTGATCCCCTGCTCCCGTGACATCCTGAAAAGAATTTCGAGCAGTTCCAGTTTGTGACGGATATCCAGATAAGAAGTAGGCTCGTCCAGCACTATGATCTCCGGTTCCTGACAGATCGCGCGTGCAAGAAGGATCCTCTGCCTCTCCCCGTCACTGACGGCATCGAAGGGTCTGTCGGCAAGATGCTGCGCGTGGACAGCGGCCAGCGCCTCCTCTACCTTCCGCTCATCTTCCTCCGAAAGGATTCCCAGACGCCCCGTATAGGGATAGCGCCCCATCGCGGCCACATCCCGACATGTCATCAGTTCTGTCTGAAGACGCCCTGTCAGCATGACCGCCATTTTACGGGCGAGCTCGGAAGGCGAGAACCTGTCCAGTCTTTTTAACGAAGCAGCCTCCTCTGCAAGGAAGATCTCACCATCCACAGGCGTCAGCCGGCGGGTCAGGGTCTTCAGGATCGTGGATTTTCCGGATCCGTTCGGCCCGACCAGCGTCACGATCTCCCCGCGCTTAACGCCGATCTCAATCCCGCACAGCAGCGCTTTGCCATTATAGCCGACTGCCAGATGGTTAAGTAGTAAATGATTTGTATTCAAAGTCTTGCCATTTCCTTCCCTGCTTTATTTTCATGGCTCGCAGCGCGAGTCCCTTGCGCTGCGCAGGCTGCCTCTACCGGCTTCGGCGGATGAGCATATAAATGACGATCGGTGCTCCCAGGACAGAAGTGACCGTGCTGATATTGAGTTCGGTGGGCGAGAATGCCGTGCGGGCGATCAGATCGCTCACCATGCAGAAGACGGCGCCCCCCAGAAACGCAGCCGGGATCACGACGAGCGGCTTCGATGTCCCGAGGGCCCGTTTGACGAGGAAAGGCACTGCGATCCCCACAAAAGAAACAGGTCCCGCAAAGGCCGTAACACAGGCGGATAAAACTCCCGACAGGATGATCAGCTGCACTCGAAACCGTCTTATATTGACCCCCATGCTCTGCGCGTAAGCCTCCCCCATCTGGTAGGCACCGATGGGTTTTGCGAGCAGAAATACGAAGGCAAAAGAGAGACCCACTATAAGCGCCGCCAGGCCCGTTCCGCTCCAGTCCGCGCCGGAAAAGCTCCCCTGCGACCAGCCGTGCAGATTGACAATGTCGGAATCCTCCGCAAAGGTCACGAGAAATTCCGTTACGGCGCTGCAGATATATCCGATCATGATTCCGGCGACCAGAAGGGCTGCCATGTGCCTCACCGCGCGCGACACGGCGAGAATGAAAGCCGTTGAGAGCATCGCGCCCGCGAAAGCCGCCAGGATCAGCGCCCACGAAGACGCCGCCCCGAACCGCCCGATGAGGAGGATCATGACGATCGCGACGCACATCTTGGCGCCGGAAGAGATTCCCAACACGAACGGTCCCGCGATCGGGTTTCCGAAAAAGGTCTGCAGAAGGAATCCGGAAAGCGCCAGTGCGCCTCCGAGCACCGCGGACTGCAGGATTCTGGGCATGCGGATCTTCCAGATAATGCTGACCTCGTTTGCGTCCCCCTGCCGCAGAAAAAGGATCTTCAGGATCCGCCCGACGGGGATATTCACACTGCCCGTATTGATATTTAACAGAATCATCACCACAAATGCCGCCGCCAGCGTGACGAACACTGCTGTGTAACGTGTCCGCCGCAGCGCCTTCGTCCGCGAATGATCCGGTCCTTGTGCCATTTCCATACGCGTTCCTGTCCTTACTCCTTAAGCTGTTCGAGGAATACCATTTCCGATGCGTCTTCGCCGGTAAGCATGCGCCGCAGATCCGCTGTCATCTGCGCGGCGATGTCGGGCGACTGGTAAAGGCTGCGCCTGACCTGCCAGACATTTCCTTCCCGCACAGCCTTGAAATCGCCGAGAAGCGGGGATCTTGCGCACAATTCGGAGATACTGCGCACGGGATTTTCAATCGTCGCGTTGTAGATGAGAAAATCCGCCTCCTTCGCCGTATTGTAGAACTCCTCCATTGTCAGACGTACGGAAGCGGAGTTTCCGTTCTCTCCCGCCAGATCTTTAAAAATGTAGTGTCCGCCGGCAAGTTCGATCATGCGCGGAATGTAATCGTCGGCCGCGCGAACGATCACATTCCCGCCGGAAGAAACAGAAAAAAAGGCAACCGTACGGCCTGTATCCGTAAAGTTTTCTGTCTCTGCGAACTTTTGCTTCTGTTCTTCAAAGAACGCCTCTGCCTCCGTCTCATGTCCTGTCAGGACGCCGTACAGCCGCACCCATTCCGTCCTGCCAAGAGGATGGTTTTCATTGCTGGATGTATCGATAAAAACAGGGATCCCCAGTTCCTCAAGCTTTTCCTTCACTTCCGGCGTATGAAGGATCATCATAGATTCCACAGCGAGGTCGCAGCCCGAGGAGACCAGAAGTTCATAATCGGGAGCGCTGTATTTGCCCGCATAGAGCATGCTGCCGTCTGCCAGCGCCTTTTTGGGAGCCTCGATATACCACCCGTCCTCTCCGGTGCCCGTAAACCGGACCTGTCCGATGGCGCCCGCCCTGTCGAAAAGCGCCATGGAAGACGTCGCCGCCACATAAATCGTATCGAGCGGCGCTTTGAGGACAATAATGTCCGCGGGAAGAGCACGGACCATCTCCTGCTGTTTCCCTTGGTCGGCCGCCCCGCTGTCTTTTGGCAGCAGCAGATACCTTGCGCTTCCATATACATCAATGAGGCGGTACCTGTCTTCTTCGCCGTCGCCGGTCAGAGTGTAGGTGTAGAGATCGAAGGTCTCCGCATACGAAGGTTCCATAGAGGACTCGAAAGTCAGCCCCTCCAAAGCGGGTGGTTCTGAGGGCGCCTGCGTTCCTGCTGTCTTTTTTTCCGTCTCGTCCTGCGCCTGCTGCCCGGTCCCGCCTTCCGGCGCCGTTTTTTCTTCCTGTGTAAGGCTGATGAAGATCGTATATTCAATCTCGTGGGGCTCGGACATCGCCGTTGTCAGCCCGCTGATCACCATCTCTTCCTCAAGGCGCACCGGGATCGTGAAGACAGAGTTTTTTCTGTTCTCCTCCTGCGCATTTACCGAATCATACTGCACACCGTCTGCCTTCACCCACTCATAGTGCGGGCTGCTCAGTTCGATCCGGGCCCGGGCCGCTCCCCCCGTAACAGCAACTTCCGGGCAGGTAATGGTCACTTTCCCGGTGCCTCCCGTAACTCTGAAGAGGGACGGCACATAGATCCCGTCCGCCGGCGCAGCCTCTGCCGCCGCCTCCTCGGTCCGAATCTCCTCCGCAGCCTTCTCGGCGCCGGAATCGGTCTTCCCCGCTGCCGGATCCGTGTTCCCGGCCGGTTCGCAGCTGCTGCCAAGCAGTATGATCAAAAGAATGACAATAACGGCCTTATAATGCGGCCGGCACTTTTTTTCCGCCATTTACTCAGATGCCTTCCTGAACTGTGTCGTAAAACCTGGATCATAGAGTCTCGAGCGCTCGTATCCGCTCTGGGCGACAGCATCTCCGACAATGATGAGCGCTGTCTTTGTAATGCCGTGCGCCGCTGCCGTCTGTGCCAGAGACTGCACCGTGCAGGTATACTTTTCTTCCTCCGGCCATGTCGCCTTGTAAACGATCGCCGCCGGCGTACTCGGTGCGAAACCGCCCGCAATCAGTCGGCCGCTGAGTTCCTCCAGCATCCCTGTGCTCAGGAATATCACCATCGTCGAATTATGCGCCGCGAGGGATTCGATCGATTCCTTCTCCGGCACCGGCGTACGGCCTGCCATACGCGTGATGATCACGCTCTGGGAGACTCCCGGCAGTGTATACTCCATATCCATCGCCGCTGCCGCGCCGCAGAAGGCGCTCACGCCGGGCGTGGAATCATAAGGAATTCCCTCCTCTTCCAACAGATCCATCTGCTCCCTGACCGCGCCGTAGATACAGGGGTCTCCCGTATGCAGACGGACGGTCATAAGGCCCTTCGCTTCCGCCTCCCGCATCACGCCCGTCACCTCTTCCAGCGTCATCTTCGCGCTGTCATATACGCGGCAGCTGCCTTTTTTTTCCTTCAGGAGCGCGGGGTTGACCAGTGAGCCGGCGTATATAATGACATCTGCCTCTTTAATGAGTTTAAGTCCCCGCACCGTTATCAGATCCGGCGCGCCGGATCCCGCTCCAACAAAATGAACCATTGTTTTTACCCCTCGTGCCTGCCTTTTGAAACCGGCGCCCTGCCCTCAGGCAATTGTGTAAAGGATCGCGTTGCAGATCGCGGCGGCTACATTGCTGCCGCCCTTTCTGCCGCGGCTGCAGATATAGGGCGCGCCCGCGGCCATAATGCGCTCCTTGGCGGGCACGACATTGACAAAGCCTACCGGCACCGCAATGACAAGCTCCGGCATAAAGCCCAGGCGGATCTGCTCTTCCAGTGCTATGAGCGCGGTCGGAGCGTTTCCGACGGCAAAGATCAGCGGGATCTTTCTCTCTTTTGCCATGCGCACGGCCTTGACCACGGCGGCGGCAGAGCGGGTCGTCCCCATCCTGTTCGCCGCTTCCGCGACGTCCGGATCCGCGATAAAGCAGTGTGCCTCTCCGCCAAAAGATGCCAGCTTTCTCTTGTTGATCCCTGACATGGCCATCGTCGTATCTGTAACGATGTGGGCTCCCCGGCAAATGGCCGCCGCGGCCTTTTCCATTACCTTTTCACTGAAACACAGCGTGTCCAGGTATTCAAAGTCCGCCGTTGTATGAATCACGCGAAGGATCACATGTCTGTACTCCTCATCGATCGTCCTGCCCGTTCTGCTTACTTCCTGCTCAATGATCCGAAAGCTTGTCTTCTCAATATCTTCCGGGAGAACATGTTCCAGCTCGATCATCTTACTGCTCCGCCTTCCTCAAGAATCTCATAAATCCGCTCCATATCCAGATGCTCGCGCATCGTCTGCGCCAAAAGATCATACTGAACCTCTTTGCAGGCCTGATTGTCGGATCCCGGCGCCTGGCGCTCCTTCTGACTCATGCTTCTCACGATTCCTTTCCGCTCTTCCAGGATCTGCGCGATCCTGCGGGCAATACCCGGCGCATCGAAAATGCCGTGGACATAAGTGCCGTAAACGTTCCCGCAACAGAAGCCGTCCTTCGACAGTGTCCCTGTGTGCCGCTCCCGTATCATGCTGAAGGCCTTGCCCCCGGCCCCCTCTGCTTCTCCCGAGCCGCTTTCATCCGCTCTGTGCGCCGTCCGTCCCATATGGATCTCATATCCCTCGATCTCCATCCCGGAAAGAGGTCCCAGCGCCCCGGGAATATCCTCAATCCTGCCGTGAACGCGGGTGCGCCTTTTTTCATTCGAGAACACGGTTTCCGTATTAAGAAATGACAGCCCGTCTGCCCTTCCGCCCTCTTCCGTCCCGTCCGGATCCGCAATCGATCTGCCCAGCATCTGGTAGCCGCCGCAGACGCCGAAGAGCACGCATCCCTGCCCGCACAGCTCTGTCACTGCCGCCGCCATGCCGCTTTCACGCAGCCAGCGCAGGTCGCCCATCGTGTTTTTGGTCCCCGGAAGAATTACCATGTCCGGGGCTCCGAGCGCGTCCGGCTTGGAAACATAGCGCAGGTCGACTTCCGGAATTCTGGAAAAAACATTGAAATCCGTGAAATTGGACAGATGCGGCAGCCGGATAACGGCGATCTCCACGGGTTTTCCCGCCGGCGGGCGATTGGTCTGCGTCAGTCGCGGCGCCAGAGAGTCTTCGTCATCAAGATCGAGCTGCATAAAGGGCACCACCCCGACTACCGGCACGCCGCCGCGCTCCTCGATCATCGAAACGCCCGGCATGAGGATCGTTTTATCCCCGCGGAATTTGTTGATGATAAATCCCTTGAGGAGTTTTTGCTCCTCCGGCTCCAACAGCATCTGTGTGCCGAGAAGCTGGGCAAAGACGCCGCCGCGGTCAATGTCTCCCGCCAGAAGGACCGGCGAGGCGATCTCCTTTGCCAGGCCCATGTTGACAATATCATCCGCTTTTAAATTGATCTCGGCAGGGCTGCCCGCTCCTTCGATCACAATGATATCGTATTCTGCGTCCAGCGCGTAATAAGCCTCAAGCACGGTCGGCATCAGGCTCTTTTTATAAGAGAAATACTTCCGCGCGTCCATATTACCCAGGATCTCTCCCCGCACAATGACCTGCGACCCCGTGTCCGTCGTGGGCTTGAGCAGGATGGGATTCATGCGGACATCCGGCGCCGTTCCCGCAGCCTCCGCCTGCATGACCTGGGCGCGGCCCATCTCAAGCCCATCCTCGGTAACGAAGGAGTTGAGCGCCATATTCTGTGCTTTAAACGGGGCGACACGATATCCGTCCTGCTTGAAGATTCTGCACAGTCCGGCCGTCAGAAGGCTCTTTCCGACGCCCGACATCGTCCCCTGTATCATGATTGCTTTTGCCATAGTATTGTCACTTCAAGAATCGCAGGGCGGCCTGTCGTCGCGCTGCATCTGCCGCAGATCGGCCAGATAACCGTCGTCGATCCGCGCTTTTTCGAAAGTTGCCATTTTATTCATCAGAGCACAGGCGGACTCGATGATCATAAATGCGAGCGGGCACCCGCTGCCTTCTCCCAGACGCATGTTCAGATGAAGCCAGGGATCCACCTGCAGTTCCTGCGCCGCGCGCATATATCCGATCTCCTCTGAGAGATGGGAGGGGAACATATACGCCTTCGATGTCTCACAGAGCCGTCCCGCACAGAGTGCCGCGACTATGGAAATAAATCCGTCGATCACGACAGGGATCCTGCAGATGGCAGCTCCCAGATAGACGCCGCACATGGCCGCGAGATCCAGACCTCCGACTTTGGACAGGACGTCAATCGGGTCCGGGTCCGAGCCGGGAGTAAATCCGTGCAGTAAAAGTGCCCGGGAGATCACCGCTTTCTTTTTGGCGAAAGCGGCGTCTGTCAGCCCTCCCCCGCGGCCGGTCACTTCCTCTGCGGGCAGGCCTGTCAGCGCCGCCAGCACGGCCGAGGAAGTCGTCGTATTCCCGATTCCCATCTCTCCGACGCCGATCACATTGATGCCGTCCTCATAAGCCTGCCGCGCCCGCTCAATGCCCACGAGGATGGCCTCGACCGCCTGTTCCCGGGTCATGGCGGCTTCTCTGACAATGTTCCCTGTGCCGCGCCGGATTCTGCGCTGAAGGATCTTTTCTCCCTGCCGGGCCGCAGATCCGTTTTCATTCCGGGAACTGTCCCCCGTACAATAGACGGTCGAAATCCCCACGTCCACGACCTCCACTTCATCTCCGAAATGGGCGGCCAGTGTTGACATTCCCGTCAGGTACCTCGTCATATTGACTGCCTGGGAGAGTGTCACGACCGGGGGCGTGGCAGAGACTCCCTCTGCGACGACCCCGTTGTCGGCACACATCACTATAATACGCCGTCTGTCCACGGTATTCTTTACTTTTCCCGTGATGCCGGCCAGCTGCACGGCGAGATCCGTAAGCTTTCCCAGGCTCCCGGGCGGCGCCGCCAGAGACTGTACATACTCTGCTGCTGCCTGCTGCGCTTTGACGTCCATTCCCCTGATCTTTTCCATTTCAAGGGCAAGTTTTTCTTCTGATCGTACTCTCATTTTGATTTTCTGCCTTTCATCCGCCGCCGGTACCATTTGTGTCTTATGACTGCCTGCAGGCAGAAGTCATCCCTCCTGTATTATAGAACATGTCAATCCCGTTGTCCCCTTTATTGTAAGAAGCCCTGCCTCCCGGTTCCGGAACAAAGAACTCCGGTCTTGTAATTTCTTTGTCTTTTTTCATTTGCGCTTCCTCTTTTTCCCATTCCGTCATAAAAATTACAAAATCCGAAGGTACAGATATATTACTCTGTGGTAGGTACCCGCAAACTATGGCATGGCCCGCGGCAGCGGACCGCTCTCGCCTTGCTTACAATGCTCCGGCATGGAGGTAACTATGAAGGGAATCGGAATTGATACGGGCGGCACCTATACGGACGCCGTGATCTATGACTTTGAAACAGGCCGCGTCCTTACGGAGGCGAAGGCGCTGACCACCCATCACGACCTGAAGATCGGAATATCACAGGTACTGCGCATGATGCCGGAAGATCTGCTCCGGGAATGCTCACAGGCGGCTCTCTCCACGACGCTGGCGACTAACGCCTGTGTGGAAAATCTGGGCGGGAGAGGAAAGATCATCTTCCTGGGAGTGTCGCGCAAAGTCTTTATGCAGACCTTTCGCAGCTACGGTTTCCTCTCCCTTGACGATGTCATGCTGGTCGACTGCCGCCTGCTGCCGGATCCGGACGCCAGTCAGGAGCCGGACTGGGAGGCGCTCCGCGACAGCCTTCCCGCTTTCCTCAAAGACTGCGACTGCGTCAGTATCGTACAGCTCTACGCGGCTGAACACGGCGGCGCCTGCGAGCGGCATGTGCGGGATCTCATCCGGGAATACCCGCAGTTTCAGAATATGCCCGTCATCCTGGGCTGCACGCTGTTTTCTGACCGGAACGCGATCCGCCGGGGTGCCGGCTCCCTTCTGAACGCTCGACTGGTCCCTGTAGTCTATGCCTTCATGACCGCGATCCGGGAAGTATTTTCCTCCCTGGCTCTGGATGTGCCCATCACGATCATCCGCAGTGACGGCTCACAGATGACTGAATCCTTTGCGGCAGAGCGCCCGGTGGAGACGCTTCTCTGCGGTCCGGCCGCCAGTGTGATCGGAGCCTGTACTCTGTCCGATGCAGCTAACGCAGTCGTAGTCGATATGGGCGGAACGACGACTGATCTGGCCATTGTCAAAAATCATCAGGTCCTGCGCGCCGGCGACGGCATCCGGGTCGGCGAATGGAAGACTTTTGTCAAGGGCCTTTATGTAGACACTTTCGGCCTGGGAGGCGACACGCGCATCTACTACGACCGGAGCGGAAAGATCCTTCTTGGAAAAAATCGCGTAAAACCGCTGTGCTCCCTGGCTGCAGAGTACCCCTCTGTCCTGGATTCGCTGCGGGAACTGGACCGCTCCGGCCGGATCAATGTCAATCCGCTGCATGAATTTTTCGTCCTGCTCAAAGACGCGGAAAGCGGGATCTCCGGGAATATGAGCAGGGCTGAACTTGCGCTCTGCAGTCTGCTTAAAGGCGGTCCCCTTTCCTATGAAGCATGCTGCGCCGCAATGGGAGAAGACGTCTATACCGCTGATTTTTCCAAATTGGAGTCCTCACGCATCATCCTGCGCTGCGGCCTTACTCCCACCGATTTCATGCACCTGAAAGGCGACTTTAACGGCTATTGTACAGAAGCTTCTCTGTATGCCGCCCGCTTTTTCACGCGCAGCTCTCAAGCGGAGACGGTAGAAGATCTGACCGTGAAAGCTTACGACCTTGTCACGGAAAGACTGTACAAAAATCTCGTGCGCGTTCTCTTGACCACCGAGTGCCCCTCTTTGTCCCATACGCCTTTTGATGAGCAGATGAACGAACTCATCAACTACGCCTACCGCCAGGCCTCTTCCAAACGCCGCCGCACGGATTTCTTCCCGCGGATCTTTGAAACGCGCGCCGGCCTCATAGGCGTGGGCGCTCCCACCCATATTTTCCTTCCGCGCGTTGCCGCGATGCTGCATACGCAGGCTGTCCTTCCTGATCATGCCTCTGTCGCAAACGCCGTTGGCGCCATTTCCGGGCAGGTAATCGCCGTGACGGAAGTGACGCTTCATCCTCTTGCCGGAGAACAATACGGGAGCGCGGCCGTCATCTCCCGGGACAGCCGCCGGACTTTCCCGTCCCGCTCCAAAGCTCTTGCCTATGCAAGGAAGGAAGGGAAGCGCATTGCCGCCGAACAGGCGAGAAAACAGGGGGCCCGCGGGCCTCTTACTATTCGCGAGGAGCTCATCCGCAGCGATGCGGGAACAGGCTACGGCAGGATCTGGCTGGGCGATACACTCCGCTTCACCGCCTCGGGCAGCGCGCTGCGCTGAGTTTACTGCAAACGCAAGACCTTACGAGGCAGAAACTTCCCGCCTGAATTCATTCGATCGGGGGAAGATTGCCCGCTCGGAGAAAACACAGGACCGGTGCACGGTGTGAACATATCACTTGCACCGGTCTGTGTTCGCTATTCATGCATCAGCTTTGCATCCGCTCCGTTACGCTTTTCGTGATTCGGTTACAAAGACTGAGCCATCCCCATGTATTATTCTGCCAATACAGGATCCGAAACCTTGACCTTATGGTCATACCATGTTCCCTTCTCACCAACGATGGCGCAGTCAAATTCCTCGCCGATCACCGGTACGGGAATATCAAATCCATAGACCTCTTCCGTGGTGCCGTCACTGTAGGTCACTTCATCCGCAGAAGGTTCAAGGATGGCGGCGCCTTCTTTCTGCGCCTCCTCTGCTGTTCCCTGATAAAGGTTGAGGATCTTCTTGGAGACCAGGCTGACATGAATCGTCATTTTCCCGTCTTCTACCGTGAGCGTGCCTTTTCCCTCATTGGCTTCATTCACATGGAACATGCTGCTGTCTGTCTCAAATACCGCCGAGTAGATTCCGTCCTCGATCGGTGTGCCGGTCTGCGCCTCTTCGTTCCCGGCCGCAGTCTCTTCACTGTCCGCCGCGGTACCGATCACTTCGCCCGCATGCGCGACATAGACCTCCTGCACGGCAGGGATCCGGCCGAGGCCTTCGATCTGAACCCCGATGCTCTCAAAGGCGCCGTCTGCCTCGAACATACTCTTCCAGGAATCCTCTTCTTCACCGGCCATATCGTTGTTCGCGTGATCGCCCGCGACAACCATCAGAGGCCGAAGGATCACTTTCTTATATCCACCTTCCTTGACTGCGGCAATGATCCGGTCACAGGCTGTCTCTTCCGGTTCCCCTTCAACCGTTCCAATGAAGACATTCTTATATCCGAGCTCATTCATCTGGGCCTGCATCTGGCTGTAGGTCACCTTCGCGATATGCGCTGTACCGTGTCCCATGAAAACAAGCGCGGTCCCATCCGTCTCGGCGGCCTCAAGATTCTCATATCCCGCCGCCTTCAGGGCTTCTTCTACGACGGCCTTCGCGACCGTCTCCTTGTCGGAATTGACCGTATCCTTGTCCTCGCCGACCTGTCCCAGAAGAGGCTCTGCGATACTGACCGTCTCGAAGTCGCCCTTTGCGGCCTCCACCGCAGAGGCGAGTTCATCATATTCCGCGCCGTGCATAAGGTGCGTAGGCTGAATGATAAGATTCTTTACGCCGTTTGCCTTTGCGCGCGCAAGTGCCTGCTCGACATTATCGATCACCTCCGCGTCACGCGCCTGGATATGGTTGATAATGATCTGGGAAGTAAACGCCCTGCGCACGGACCAGTCCGGATAGGCTGCCTGCAGCGCCTTCTCGATGCCCCCGATATCTGTCGCGCGGCTCTCATTGAAGGACGTGCCAAAGCTCACGACCAGAATCTCCTTTTCTCCTATCTCATCTTTATTGAGTGGATCGTCCGCTGACGCATCTCCGGTATCACGGCCAAAATAGTCAGGATCCGCAAATTCTCCCTCCACCATGGCCTTCTGCTCATCTGTCAGGGCATCCCATGCTGCCTTTGCCGCCGCGATGTCCGCGTCCGTTGTGTCCGTGCGCTCCTGCACATAGATTGCGTCGATCAGTGCCGCGCACTCCGCCGCAAGTTCTTCATCCGTCTTATTCCCGGACGCAGCTTCCGTCGTCCCCTCATTTTCTCCGCCGACAGTTGTTTCCGCTGCCGCTTCCTGCTGCGCGTCCGGCGCGCTGTCCGCGCTCTGCGCGCCGCTGCCGCCGCACCCTGTCAAGATAATGCCGGCCAGCAGGGATGCCGCCACAACCGCTGTCAGTTTTCTTCTCATTTTCCTTTCCTCCTTTTCAGTAAATAATGCAATATGTGCAGACTGCACGAAAGGTTCCTTCATACCCGCCTTTCACAAATACAGCCCGAATAAAAGGCAGCTGAAGAATTCTGCCTTTATCCGGGATTCATCATGTTAAAAACCGGGGAGTTTTAACATAGTTTCTGCCGCGTTCAGGGCTCGCCCTGCGAGCTTGTACAGTACAAAAACAGCGGGGGCTTTTCGCTCCGCAACAAGCGAAAATGCCCCCGCATTTTTTTCATGCCGCCGCTGTTCCCACCTAACAAAGCGTCCTGTCGCATTTACAGCAAGTATCCTGGCTTGGCTTCTTCCTACATCCCGTCTTCCCGGAAAAGGTGTCCGCAGTCCGGCGAATCTGCTGATCCGCCGTCCCGCGGGCTTTTCCAGTGACCCCCGCGGCTTTTCACGCCGCGGGCAGGGATTTCGTCTGCCTTACAGTAGCGGGGGCTGCTCCGGCATTGAACCGGATTCCTTGTCAGGCTCCGAAGAGCACTGCAAATGCTTCTGTTGTCCGTTCATAGCCATCATAACAGGCTACAGCTCAGATATTTGTATTAGCTTTATATTATTGGCAATTTTACAAATATCTCTTATTTTTTATAAGCGCCGTACGTTTTGGCGATCTCCACCATGTGCTTCGCATGCGGGAAAGCATTGGGCGATATCAGTTCACAGCCGGTAGCGAGAATAAACCCGCCGCCTTTGGCCATGGCGTCAATGCTTTCCTTGCACTCGGCCTCGAGCTTCTCAGGCGTTCCGACCGTCGCGGTCGTAGGCGCTACGCAGCCGATCAAGGTCGTCACATCTCCGTATTTCTCCTTGCACTCCGCGAAGTCTGCACAGTCATCCGGCGGATACAGGAAGGAAATGGCTTCGGGATGCATGCGCCGAATCTGTGCGTCAAAATAGATCTTGCCTCCGCAGTTGTGGATCATGACCATGGCTCCTTTGGAATGCACGAACTCGGCAAGTTCCTGCACCAGATCTCCTTCAAGCTCATCCCACATGTCCTTGCTCATGATGCTTCCGGAAGCGAACAGTGTATCAAACATGATTCCCTGGACGCCGGTCGCAAGGAGCGCGTCGCAGTACTCCTTGAGTACCTGTGTGATCACGCCTGCCGCATCATGCACGACCTCCGGCTGCTCGATACAGTCCACATACATTTCCTCCTGGTTGCGCAGCATGGAGAGCGTTCCGAGCGGTCCGAAAACGAACGCGACGACCGGGTACTCCCCTTTCGCAGCCTCAACCAGCTTTCTGCAGACATCGATGTGCATCATCATGCGGTCACAGGTGCGGTAGTCGACATATTGGATCTTGTCATAGGAATCCTCGTCTTCAATGACCTGGTTCCTGTAATTGGGATGCGCCGCCTCGTTCTCCGGATAGATAAGTTCCTGCCCCCATGCCGAGCACTCGACGGAAAGATCGATCAGCGTCACGATACAGTCGAGTTCATATTCCTCTTTGGCCTTTAAAAGACCTTTTACGCAGGTATCCGCATCTGTGGACCACTCGCGGCAGTTTGCGCCGATCAGATGTCTCGATACCCCGGCCAGGAGCGGATAGACCGGGACGCGGTCCGGTTCCTGGTGGTTTAGTGCCATGACAACTCTTTCCATGGAATTCATATTGCTTTCTCCTCGCTTTGTTATTCCTTGTGTTTTTGCTCGCCCGTTCCGGCTTTTGCTTTCCGGTTCATTATAAGTTATGCCTCAGCCCGTTTTTGGGAAAACCATCTTCTGTTTTTGTAATTTTTTTGCATCCGGTCAGTAAGTGATTTTCCGAAAAATCCCTGCGGACTGAATGCTCCGCGCTTCCTTACGGAAACAGCACACAGCCCGTAAAGGTCACGGTATTTCTTCCGTAATAATAGGGCGTATTCGCTATTTTGCAGACGTCCGTGACCATGAGCCCGTACGCTTCCATCGACGTTACTGCCTTGCTGGGATGGCGGCAGGGCGCATCCGGATATGTGCATGACTTGCACAGCATTCCGCAGCCGCCGCTGCCCATGGGGAGGAAATCCTCTCCCATTTCCCGCAGCCTGTCACAATAGTTCAAAAAGTGCTCTCTCTGTGTGCTCTGTGCCGACTCGATTGCCTCTGCGTCAAATTCGTCCTCCATCTGCGCCGTCGTCTGCAGGACAATTCCCCACTTATACGCTTTTGCCTTTTTTCTGCTCTCTGAAAGCGTGCCGCAGGCCGGCGGGCAGGTCCAGAGCCTGCCATAATTGCCGCACCTGTTGGCCTTACACATATCACGCACTTCCTTCAGGAATTTCAGTTCCTTTGTGCGGAAGATTCCTTTCCCTCCAAAGCCTATTTCCTCTGCCAGTGCCACCGCTTCTTCTCTGTTCATAAAGTTTCAGCCTCCTGCCGAATGGTTCCCTTCCGCCGCTCCCTGAAAGTCTATTCCTGCTCCGGGAAAAACATGTTGTCCATATACAGATCACTGAACTGCGGATTCTCTGCCAATGCCGTTTCCTCGGCAGTGCGGGCAACTTTTACCATCCGATCGAGGACAGCGGGATCGTGTGCAGCCATCACTGCCCCTGCGAGAGAGGTGTTGCCCACCGGATATGTCCGCTCCAGCACTTCCCCCGGCAGAAGCCCTATCCCTGCCGCTTTTATCAGATCGATCTTCTGGCCGAATCCGCCCGCCAGATACAGTTTTCCGATATGGCTGAAGTCGGTCCCGTAAGAACCGATCAGCACTTCTATTCCCGCGCGGACTGCCGATTTGGCCAGCTGTACCTCACGGATGTCTTTTTCGGTAAACACAACCCCCTCTGCCACCGGAAAACCACTGTCAAAATATTCCTCGTCCAACAGGCCTGTCTCATCGATCAGTCCTTCCTTAAGAAGCTCGTATACCACCTCGATCACGCCTGTCCCGCAGATTCCCACTGCCGGCTCTCCTCCGATCGTCCTGCTCCGCGCTTTCCTGTCCCGGATCTCGACGCTGCAGACCGCTCCGGGAATACCCGCAATCCCACAGCTGATATTGCCGCCCTCAAAAGCGGGGCCCGCCGCCGTAGATGCCGAAAGGATTCTGTCACGGTTTCCGATCGCCATCTCTCCGTTTGTGCCCAGATCCACCAGAAGACAGATTTCTTCCCCTTCATCCATTCCGCAGGCGACAATTCCGCTGACTATATCCGCACCGACAAAAGTACTGATTCCGGGAAGGATCGTCATATTCCCGTATTCGTGCAGGGAGAGGTCGACCGGCGTATAGGGTGCGACGCCGAGTGTGGTGCAGGGCATCCCCTGCAGAAGATGCTCCATGGTCGTGTTGCCGCTGATCAGCATTTTCACGTTTTCCCTAAGCCCAAGCCTTTTTCGGAGCTCCCCCAGATCAGAGGCGACCGCCTGCCGCAGCTGCTCCCCTTTTCCTCTGTTAGACGCCTCCATGCGGCTGATGACATCCGCGCCAAAGGCGCGCTGGTGATTGACGCCCGTCACCGTCTTTACGATGCGCCCGGTCCCTGTCTCGACAGCGCTCATCGCGATCGTCGTTGTCCCGATATCCACGGCAGCCGCGAACTCTCCCGGCACAGCAGACGCAGGCTCTCCCGGCACAGCAGATCCGAGCTCTCCCGGTACAGCAGACGCAGAACCGAAATCCCCTGTTCTCTCCTCCCCGGAAGAAGCTTTCCCCGCCCGGATGCCGCCGGGCAGCCAAAAAGAAGATTCCACTGTCATCTTTGACTCATCCGGTGTGACCATAACGATCCGCATTCCCGGCGCGGCCTTTGTTTTACACGCCAGTCTCACCCCCTTTTCCAGGCTCTACCCGGACAGGAGCTTTTGATCCGGCTCTGAAGGAGCCGGTGCCTCTCCGCAGATTCGGATCTGACACTTCCCGCAGGTCCCGTTGGAACCGCAGTTCCCCGAAAGATACACCCCCTGCTCGTTCAGAGCCTCCATTACGCTCTTTCCCTCGCAGCCGCGATCCAGTTCAATCCAGTTCTTTTCCATCCTTCCCCTTATGTCAAAGTACTCAGAGCGAAGATCCTCCCCCTGAGTCGCATAATGCCTCCGCGATACGCGGAGGCATTGTCTTTCGTCTCTTACTGTTTCTTATGCACTTATCAGTTCAAGTGCCTTCTCTGCAGCGCTCGGCGCATCCTCCGTGTAGGCGTCTGCACCGATGCTTTCCGCAAATTCTTTTGTAACGGGCGCTCCGCCTACCATGATCTTCACTCTGTCACGAATGCCTGCCTCCTCGGCCGCCTTGATCACCTCCGCCATGACAGGCATGGTCGTCGTCAGAAGCGCAGAGAGTCCGATAATATCCGCGTCCTCCTCAATAGCGGTCTGGATAAACTTCTCCGTAGGCACATCCACGCCCAGGTCGATGACCTCAAACCCTTTTCCTTCAAACATCATGATGACAAGATTCTTGCCGATGTCGTGCAGGTCCCCCTGGACTGTTCCCATGACGATTTTTCCTTTTCCGCTCGCATCGTCGCCTGCCAGATACGGCTTGAGAACTTCCGAGCCGGCCTTCATGGCGCGGGCCGCTACCAGAACCTGCGGTACAAAGATCTCATTTGCCTTGAACTTCGCACCAATCACATCCATGCCCGCAAGCAGGCCGTCTGTCAGAATCACATTCGCATCCAGTCCTTCATCGATTGCCTGCTGACAAAGCCTGGCAACATCTTTCCTTTTTCCCTTCTGCAGCATTGCGGAAATATTCGCGAGTACTTCACTCATCTGCACATTTCTCCTTTCGTTAAAAACCCCGGTTTGTCAAAATACAGCGCAGATCCGGGCAGGCTGCCCGCAATCTTTATTGACGCGGGCTCTTCATTTCCCGCCGCTATTCTTCTTTGCCCCGATTATACATCAAACGTTCTTTTCTCTTTTGTAATTATTTTGAGGAAATCGTTTGTTTTTTATTATTATTTTGAAAGCATGTGCATCCTTTACCCGAGGGGTTCCACCCCGAGAGGAGTCTTATCCGAAAAAAAGACCCGGACAGATCAACTGTCCGGGTCTCCGCAAATATGATTCACTCGTTTACAACTTCCCCCGAATGCTCGACATAGATCTTCTGAACGGCGGCAATACTGCCCATACCGGCGATCTGTGTGTCAACTTTCTCAAAGCCTGCCGCCTTAAACATACTCAGCCAGGAATCCGCGTCCTCTCCCGCCATGTCGTTGTTGGCATGGTCGCCCGCCACGACCATGAGGGGTCTGAGCACTATTTTGGTATATCCCGCCGCCTTTACCTTTTCGATGACGGCTTCGCAGGCGGTCTCTTCCGGCTCTCCCTCAACAGTGCCGATGAAGACGTTTCCATATCCCAGCTGCTCCATCTGTGCCTGCATCTGGCTGTACGTGACTTTCGCCGCGTGAGAGGTTCCGTGGCCCATGAAAACAAACGCCGTTTTGTCCTGTTCGGCCGCTTCAAGGCTGTCAAAGCCCGCTTCGGAGACCGCTGTCTCCGTGATGGCTTTTGCGACGGTTTCCTTGTCCGCGTTGACTTCCGACGCGTCCGCGCCCACCTGTCCGAGCAGAGGTTCCGCAATCTTCACGGATTCAAACATTTCGCTGAAACTGCTGACGGCTTTTGCGAGCTCATCGTACTCCGAACCGTGCATCAGGTGTGTGGGCTGAATGATCAGCTGTTTCACGCCATTTGCCGCCGCGCGCTCCAGCGCCTGCTCCACGTTGTCGATCTTCTCGCCGTCTCTGGCCTGTATGTGATTGATGATGATCTGGGAAGTAAACGCCCTCCTGACCGACCAGTCGGGATACGCCTCCTGCAGCGCCTTCTCGATCCCTCCGATGTCCGCCGCGCGGCTGTTATTGAAGGATGTTCCGAAGCTGACCACAAGCAGCTCCTTCTCGCCGATATCATTTCCGCTGCGCGGGTCATCCGCCGATGCGTCCCCGGTATCCGCGCCAAAATAGTCCGGATCCGCAAACTCTCCCTCAACAAGAGCTTTCTGCTCGTCCGTCAGGGCGTCCCACGCTTCTTTGGCCTCTGCGCACATCTGGTCCGTCTCTTCCGTCCACTGCTGCACATAGATCGCGTCGATCTTCTCCGCGACTGCCTGCGCGGCTTTCAGGTCCTCTTCACTGGCGGAACTCGCTCCTGCGTCCTTCCCTTCCGGCGCATCCGCTTTCGGCTCGGTCGTCGCATCGCCGGTCGCGGCCGCTGCTGCCTCTTCCGGGGAATCCGCCGTGATCAGCTCATCCAGAGAGACCGGATTCGAAACGCTTACCTTGTGATCATACCATTTTCCTTTTTCTCCGATCAGTGCCACGTCAAACTCCTTGTCCAAATACGGCACCGGAATATCGAAAGTGTTCACTTCTTCTCTTGTGCCGTCACTGTAAGTTACTTCCTCGGTAAGCGGCTGCAAAAGCTCTGCGCCTTCCTTCTGCGCGTCCTCCGCCGTCCCGCAGTACAGATTCAAAATATTCTTGGAGGGCATGACGACATGGATCGTCATTTTGCCTTCACTCACGATGAGGACTCCCTTTCCGTCCTTGGTCTCATTGACATGGAACATCGAGCTGTCCGTATTGAAGTCCGCCTGGTACATGCCGTCCGCGATGGGGGCGCCTGTCCCGGTTTCCGTTCCGGCCTCGCTCCCTTCCTGGCCGGTCTGCTCCGGCTGTCCTTCTTCCCCGGTCGCTCCGGCCTGGGCCTGAGCCGTGGCGCCGGTATCGGCCGCCCCGGCATCCGCGGGAGTCTGCGTCGAGCCGCCTCCGCAGCCGACCGCGGCTGTCGCCGTAAGCATCAATGCCATGAGAAGTGCTATTGTCTTTTTCATGATTTCCTCCTTTCGAAACTATTTCAGCCCCCCACAGTCCCTAATGCTTCGCATTCGGGACTGTGCGCGTCCAGAGGCGCTCCGCGCCTTGTCCGCCCCGAAAAAAGATTAAAAACGTTCCGTTGAGCGAGCTCCACGGTCCTTATTTTAATCTTTTTTCCGGGGTGCTGAATATAACAAAAAAACTTCGCCCCGAGGCGAAGTGTGTACCACAAGCAGACCGGTGCCGATTCCACCGACCTCACTATTTTGTACAGCCAATGCCTCGTGGCCCGGAACCCGCAAATTCTCGCAGATTCCCCGTACTGCGGCAGGCAGGTCTCCCGGCTGATCGATCAGGCGCGCCCTGCCTTCCTTCCCGGTCTCCCAGTGGTCTTAAGGCGGGCGCTCTCGAATCACGGTGACGAGATCGTGCGGGACTTGCACCCGCTTCCCTTTTCACCGGACAGGCTCAGCTGCGGCCGAACCTGCCCGACACCTTCCGCATTATTTAAGGCTCGCAGTAAGGCTCGCAGAGCGAGCCGCTGCGCCGTCGAAAGCCCGCCTGACGGGCTTCCGATTCTCTCATCCTATCACAATCCATGCGATCAAACAATGTTCGAAACCGGCGGCAGACATCCTGCCGGGATCACAGTTCCTGCTAAAATCCGAAGATTACAATTCCCACAAAAGCCCGGGATCACAGCTCCCACAAAAACCCGATCGTCTCATACATCTCACCGAGGTCGATCTTGCAGGCGCCGTCCCAGATCAGAACCGGGACCTCCGATTGGAAATTGTAAATGGTCGGGATTTCCAAATGCTCAAGATCGTACTGTACCACCACCTTCTTCTCCGGATCCACCATCCAGTACTCTCTGACGCCGGCTTCCGAATACTTGTACATCTTGAGCTGCATATCTTTCCTGCGGGTTGAAGGAGACAACACTTCGATAACCAGGTCCGGCGCACCGAACACCCTGCCGTTTTTGTATTTGGACCTGTCGCACACCACGAGCACGTCCGGCTGTACGACCGTCCTGTCGTCGCAGTCCAGCTGTACATCCACCGGCGATATAAATGGAAAACATGGCCCCTTATTCTCCATGACGAAGTCCAGAAATTTCTTGTGCAAAAAGCCCGCTATACTCTGGTGGACCGTCGTTGGCGCTGCCATATCATAAAAGACGCCGTCAATCAGCTCCACTCGCTGCTCATCCGGAAGCTTCAGATAATCTTCCAGTGTGTAAAGCGGTTTTCCGGCTGTGTCCGGATTTCCGCTCACCGGGTGGCTGCCGTAGGCTGCGGACATTTCACCGACCTTACTCGCTATCGGAGCAAGATCTTCATAAGTATACCTGTCACTTTTTCTCTCGTCCGGCTTCCCACTCTCCAACACCTTCTCCAAAGCCTCAATCGTGTCTCTCCGCGGTGAAGCAGTGGCACCGGCAAACACCTTCTGCACCGTGCTGAGCGGTATTCCGGAGCGGTCTGCGATCATCTGATTTGTATATCCGAGTTCTCTCTTTCGCCTCTTCATCTCCTCGATAGTCATTCTGCTCATCACGCTCCTCTCCGGTCTTGAAATCAGTCATTCATTTCCAGTATATTATCATATTGTCCGTTCGGGCGCAACCATTATTTCCATTATATTTCCGTTTTGTTTCCAGCCATGGCAATTCCTGTGTCTGATTTGGCAATTATTGTGCTCGGAAATTTTGTCTCTGATTTGGAAATTTTCTTTATCCGTCACCGAGAGCGTTTTATGCCAACAGCTTATTTACAGAGGCGGTCCCCTTAGTTATCGTCTCACTACCCCGCGCAGCTCCTCTCCCGCCGCATATCGGCCTAAATTGTCAATAATCAGCCTTATGATTCTTCGGAGCGTCTCCTGCATATGGTAGCCGCCCGCAACGTGAGGCGTCAGCAAAAGGTTCTCGCATTTCCACAGCGGGTGATCGGCGGGCAAAGGCTCCGGAACCGTGACGTCCAAGGCTGCCCCTGCAAGAGGACCGCTGTGCAGCGCATTCACCAGCGCCTCCTGGTCGATGGCGCCTCCCCTTCCCGCATTAATAAGAAAGCTCCCCTTCTTCATGGCAGACAGCCTCTCCGCGTTTATGATGTGCGCGGTCTGCGGCGTGTGCGGCAGCGACAGCGCCACAATATCCGCCTCGGGAAGATATCGGTCCAGCTCGTCAACCGTTCCGATCGCCTCCAGGTACTCCGGGCACTCCGACACCGACCGGCGCAGCCCGACGACCCGGCTTCCCAGAAGAGACATCTTGCGCGCGTAGCTGCTGCCGATGCTGCCCAGTCCTACCACAAGAGTCCTGCTGCCTTCTATGCCCTGCACCTGTCCTTCATCCTTCCACAGCGAATCCATTTGATTTCTGTGATACAGCCCGAGCTTTTTGACCAGATAAAAGGTCGACGCCAGCATATGTTCGCTGACTGACAGCTCGTAACAGCCCGCCGCATTCGTCAATATCGTCTGTGCCGGAAGGACTCCTTCTTTCACATACTGATCCGCGCCGGCGGTGTTCAGCTGCAGCCACTTCAGGTTCGAGGCCCCTGCCAGCCTATCTGCCACCACATTTCCCAGGATGATGTCCGCCTCCCGGATCTCCTCCGCCGTGGCTTTATACCGCTCTGTAAAAATATAGTCCGCATCCGGCATTTTGGATTGCAGCTCAATGCGTTCCTCATCCGTAAGGGGTACGGTAACAAGTATTTTCATAGTTTCCTCCTCAATGTAAGTCTCTCTGATTCTATTTATAGTCCATTCTTAGTTTTCAGTTCCGCGCGTGAGTCCTCGCGCCGTGTGTAAATATTATCAACCATACGTTTGTCAATTGTCGATATTAAAGACGTCAATAATTTCTTAAACATGAAATGATGCTTACAGTTGATCCGGTCTTTTTTTCTTGCATTGCGCTTGCTTGCTTTCCGGCTTCTGCAATGCACTTCCGACTTGCGCCAGAACCCGCCCCGCTCGCTCCGCGAGCCCGGGCTCCCCAAAGCACTTCCCGCGCGCGGTAACGCGCGCGCCACTCGCTCCGCGCCCCCACTTTTAGGCATAAAGTTCCATAATAGCGAAAACAAATCCCAATACCTTCGAGAAAACACTTATTTCCAGCCAATTCTGGAAGTCTTTTTCCATAGTTTTAGGCAATAACGCATTCCATGGACAATTTATCTTCCAATCTCAGCTTTTAGCACTTACACTTGAGGAATTATTGGGAGATGAAACTGTAAAACACCGCGTTTATGCCTAACGGCGCGGAGAGCGAGCTCTCCGGTCCTTCTTTTGATTATTTTTACGGGGTGCTGAATAATTACAAAAAATCATTGACGCCTCCCCCAATCAGTGTTACACTTCAAAGCGTCGACGCATTGCACTTTAAAGTGTTAAACTTTAAAGCATTAAACCAAAACAAGGCAAAAATTTCCGTCGACCCGTACGACAAACACTTAAAGGAGGATACTCAAATGATTATCAAAATTTTGATGCTTCTGCTGTTCTTTACCGTTATGGTGGGCATCGGTTTCTATTGCAGACAGTCTGCCACCGATGTCAACGGATTCGTCCTGGGCGGCCGCTCCGTCGGTCCCTGGCTCACAGCATTTGCGTACGGAACCTCCTATTTCTCCGCGGTCATTTTCGTAGGTTACGCGGGACAGTTCGGCTGGAAATACGGCATCGCGGCGACCTGGGTGGGCATCGGCAACGCCCTGATCGGCTCCCTGATGGCCTGGCGGATCCTGGGAAGACGCACAAGGATCATGACCCAGCATCTGGACACGGCTACCATGCCTGAATTTTTTGGCAGGAGATTCGGAAGCGAGAACCTCAAGATCGCCGCTTCCATCATCACCTTCATCTTTATGATCCCTTACACGGCTTCCCTCTACAACGGTCTGTCCAGACTGTTCGGAATGGCCTTCAATATTGACTATTCCATCTGCGTAGTAGTCATGGCCGTGCTCACCGGCATCTACGTCATTGTGGGCGGCTACATGGCGACCGCCGTCAACGATTTCATCCAGGGCATCATCATGCTGTTCGGTATCGTCGCGGTCATTCTCGCCGTGCTGAATACAAACGGCGGACTGCTGGCGGCTCTGGACGGCCTTGCAAAAGTGACGGACGAGACGGTTTCCACTACACCCGGCGTCTTCAACTCCTTCCTGGGTCCCGATCCCTTCAACCTTCTGGGCGTCGTAATCCTGACCTCCCTGGGCACATGGGGCCTTCCTCAGATGGTGCAGAAGTTCTATGCCATCAGAAACGAGAAGTCCATTGAGACCGGTACCGTCATCTCCACTTTCTTTGCCATCGTAGTGGCGGGCGGCTGCTACTTCCTGGGCGGTTTCGGCCGTCTGTTCTCCGACAGGATCGATATTGCGGCAAACGGTTACGACTCCGTCGTTCCCACCATGCTCTCGGGTCTTCCGGACATCCTGATCGGCGTCGTGGTCATCCTGGTGCTCTCCGCATCCATGTCCACTCTGTCCTCGCTGGTTCTCACTTCCAGTTCCACGATCACACTGGACCTGATCCGCGGACACGTTTTCAAGAAACTTGAGGAGAAAAAGCAGCTTCTGATCATGCGCTGGCTGATCGTGCTCTTCATCCTGATCTCCGTTATCATCGCGCTGATCCAGTACAAGTCCAACGTGACTTTCATCGCGCAGCTGATGGGTATCTCCTGGGGCGCGATGGCAGGTGCCTTCCTGGCTCCCTTCCTGTACGGCCTGTACTGGAAGAAGACGACACCCCTGGCATGCTGGGTGAACTTCCTCTTCTCCGTTATCTTCATGCTGGTGAACATGCTTGCGCGCCCGTCTCTTCCGGCCGTGCTGCAGTCTCCCATTAACGCCGGCGCCTTCTGCATGCTGATCGGACTTGTGATCGTCCCGGTCGTATCCGTGATCACGCCTAAGCCGGATCAGGCACTCGTCGACGATGCTTTCTCCAGCTACAGCAAGAAGGTACTGGTGCAGCAGACGGAAGCTCTGAGCGACGAAGAATAAGCGCCGCCCGAAAAACAACTTTCAGGACAAAGATTCTCCGCTTAAAGGGGCGCCGCCTGAAAAACAACTGAACTTCGCTCAATACGCCGCAATATGCCGCGTCAAAGTGATAAAGCAATTGAAAAGTCGGTTAAATGTGACTATCATAGTGATGACTAAGATCCCACGTCCCGAAAGAACTTTTCCGGGACGTGGGTATCCTTGTTCCATGAACACACGCACTCAACTGTATGACATAGATGAAAGGAATGGCATATGGCTTACCCCTACAAAAAAATGGACACCGCTGATTTCTACTACATAATCAGCGTCACAGAGCCCTCCCGCGTCAAAATCGGGGAGGAGATCTCGGAAGAATTCTATCACGACGAGATGCCCAACTATGGCTCCTACCCGCCCGAGCTCTACGTGGAAGTGACCTCTGAGGAGGAGATCTCCAAGATTATGGCTTACTGCAACGAGCACAATATTCCCCTCGTCGTCCGCGGCGCGGGCACCGGCCTGGCCGGCGGCTCCAGCTGCAAATACGGCGGCGTCATGCTCTCCGTGATGCGCATGAACAAGATCTATCCGGTCGATCACAAGAACCAGACCATCACCTGCGAGCCCGGCGCTCTTTTGATCGATGTGCAGAAAGAAGCGCTGGCGGAAGGCCTCTTCTACCCTCCGGATCCGGGCGAGAAATATGCCTCCATCGGCGGCAACGTCATCACCAACGCCGGCGGCATGAAAGCGGTCCGCTACGGCCTCACGAGGGACTTCGTGCGCTGCATCCGCGCCGTCCTTCCCGACGGCTCCATCGAGCAGTTCTCCTCCAACGTCGTCAAGAACACGACCGGTTATTCGATCAAGGACCTGGTCATCGGCTCGGAGGGGACCCTGTGCATCGTGACGCAGGTCACTCTGAAGCTCCTTCCCGCGCCAAAATATTCCGCAACCCTGGTCATTCCCTTCGAGAGCCTGGAAGCCTGCGCGGACATGGTTCCCCATGTGCTTGCCCTTCCTTATGTTCCCACAGCGATCGAGTTCCTCGAGCGCGAACTGCTCGATATCGTGGAGCGCACCCTCGACCGCAGGCTCCCCGTCAAGGAAGGCAATGCGGTCCTTCTGGTCATGTATGACTCCACCACTCCCCAGGAACTGGACGGCGCCATCGAAGTCTGCGCCCACGCCTCCTTCCGGGAGGGCGCCATCGACGTCTTTGTGGCGGATACCCCCGACAGGATCGCGCAGGTCTGGGCCGTGCGCGGCGGTATTCTCGAAGGTATGAAAGCGGATTCGGTCATGCAGGAAGAATGTGACGTGGTCGTTCCCAGAAGCGCCATCGCGGAATATGTCAAGGCGGCCAAGCGCATCGCGCTCTCCCACGGCATCCGCGTGGAGCCCTGCGGCCACTGCGGCGACGGCAATATTCACACGGAGATGCTCCGCGGTCCCGAGATGAGCGATGAAGAATGGGAGGCGGCGACGAGCGCCTGCCTTAAGGAACTCTATGCCCTGTCCAAGAGCCTGGGCGGCCAGCTCTCCGGCGAACACGGCATCGGAAACGGCCGCCTCGAATACTTCAAAGAATTCGTCGGCGACCGCATCATCGAGCTTCACAAGGCGATCAAGCTGGCTTTTGACCCCAACCTGGTCCTCAATCCGGGCAAGGTCGTCGAGTTCAACTCTTGAAGGTTGTGAAATCATTCAGCGCCCAAGTGCTGAATGATTACAACATGTTTTTGATCCGGCCCCACCGCGCCCCGAAGAGCCGGTTGAAAAAGGCGCCGATCAGCAAAATATTGAAGCAGCAGTACAGCCAGAACATCATGATGGCGATCGTACCGAGGCTCCCGTAAAACATGGTATAGGCGTTGTAACCCTTCACATAGATTGAGAAAAAGTAAGAAAAGATATTCCACACCAGCGAGACCAGCACCGCGCCCGGAATCTGCCGCACAAAGTGCCTCTTCCCGGCCGGTATAAAGGTGTAGACCAGCGCGACGAACAGCACCATGAGCACAGTGAGCAGCATTTTGTAGCGCAGCTCAATGGTGACCGGGTTCAAAAAGAGATCCGGCACTGCCACCACGAGATAGGTGCTGACCGGTCCCGCAAAGATAATAAAGAGCATGGCGGCAAAGGTCAAGATCAGAGCCCCCGTGTACCCGATGGAGAGCAGGCACAAAACCGGATAGGACCTGCTCTCTTCTTCGTCGTAGATGTTGTTCAGGCTCAGCCGCAGCGCCATGGTTCCTCGGGAGGCTGACCAGAAAAGCATCAGCGCGGAGGCCGATACGAGGCTGCCGCTTGTCCGGTAGGCCTCATCGACGACTCTCTGCACCAGCTCGTACCCGGCCTCGGGGACCAGTTCATACAGAAAGCTCAGCAGTTCATGTCTGGACAGCCCGATATAGGGCAGCAGCTGCAGCAGAATGATCAGGAGCGGAATCATGGACATGAAGAAAAAGAAACTCATGCTCGATGCATACGTTCCGACGTTGTGATCTCCCCAGTCCAGCAGTGTCGTCTTTGTAAATCTTTTGGCTCTGTCGCGGATCGTCGTGTTGTTTTCCTGTTCTTTGCGCTCTCCCATTTCTGCCCCGCTTTCTAAGGAAGGTACTGCTCCACCAACTTCACATAGTACATATTTCCGTAAAGATACATCCAGTTCCCATTGTCATCCGCTATGGGATGCGTGTAGTTCGCCGTCCTGCCTCCCGACATCTCCTCCGCGTAAGCCACCGCCAGGTCAAAAGAGTGCACGCCCCCGTTCTCTTCTATATAGTAGATATAACCCGGCCCATAATTATAGGCCTGTATGACCGTTCGGTCGTCGACGCCCGTAGTCTCCTGCCGGTCCACAAGACCGCGGAAGTAGTCGCAGGCCTGCGCGATTGAGTCCTCCGGCCCCAGGCTGTTCGGCTCCAGGCCCGCCGACTCGCTGCTCTGCATGACGTCGTCGCGCTCGCCCGCGGTCTCCACCTGCATGATCGCCAGAAGGACCGGCACGTAGTGTTCTATGCCTTCTTCTGCGGCGTAGTACTCCACCAGATCCCTGTACTGAAGGACGCTCTCGGAGAGCAGTTCATTCTCGCGTTCCTCCAGTTCCTGCTGCTTCTTCCTTTCCTCTTCCTCCCGCACCGACTCTCTCCATCGGACGATCCCCCGGATCATCGAAAGAAGTACAAAAAGGACCAGAACAGACAGTGCTGCGATCTTGATCCGCAGCTCCTGCTCGCGCCTTAGTCTCTCCTGTTTTCGCTGCTTCTCCCTGCGAGTGAATTCTCTTTCCTCCCGTCGCTCCCTGTTCTCTTCCATCCTACGGCGGTCTCCTTCGATCCTGTCTTCTCTCAATGAATTATCGTTATTTCTTTTATAACAGAGCATACAACAGGGGGCAAGTACAATCCTGTTTGCGCCAAAAAGACCGCTCCGCGAAAATGTTTTTTCCGCGAAACGGTCTCTTAAATTATGATACACAATCAGAATTCAAGGCTCGCAGAGCGAGCCGCTGCGCCGCGTGCGGGCTGCCCTTCGGGCAGCATCTTCCTTTCCGCACGCGTGTGCATCGTAAACTCTTCAGCAATCCTTCTCCAGATGCCAGATATCCTTATTGTACTGATCAATCGTCCTGTCGGAGGAGAAGTAGCCGGCCTTGGCGATGTTGACCGCCATCTTCTTCGCCCAGCTCATCCTGTCCTCATAAGCTTCCAGTGCTCTGTCTTTTGCCTTGCAGTAGCTCTGGAAATCGGGGAACGTCATGAACCAGTCTTTGCCCAGAAGCTCGTCGTAGAGCTGCTTGAGAAGCTTCTTATCTCCGGCTTCCACCATCTCCTCGCTGACCAGGAAGTCCACCGCGCTCTGCAGCCGCTTGTCCTTCTTGTACCATTCTTTGGAGACGTAGTCCGCCTTCCTATAGTGCTCGATGACCTCCTCGGAGGACTGTCCGAAGGTGAAAATATTGTCCTCCCCGACGAGCTCCGCGATCTCGACGTTGGCGCCGTCCATGGTCCCCAGTGTCACAGCGCCGTTGAGCATGAACTTCATGTTGCCGGTCCCGCTGGCTTCCTTGGAAGCCAGCGAGATCTGCTCGGAAATGTCCGATGCGGGAATCAGCTTCTCCGCCATGGACACATTGTAGTTGCGAAGCATGATGACCTTGAGGTAAGGGCTGACGTCAGGGTCGTTGTTTACAATCTTTCCGAAAGCCAGGATCGCATGGATGATGTCCTTTGCGATGACATAGGCGGGCGCTGCTTTGGCGCCGAAAAATACCGTGATCGGTCTGCGCGGCCTGTAGCCGTCCTTGATGTGCAGATAGCAGTCGATGGCCCACAGAAGGTTCAGCTGCTGCCTCTTGTACTCGTGAAGGCGCTTGATCTGGACGTCATAGACGGAATTCGGATCGACCTTGTCGCCCTGGTACTTGTAGAGCCAGTCTGCGAACTTCTTCTTCTCGGTCGTCTTTCTGTTCAGGATGCACTTGAGGAAGGCCGGGTCTTCCGCGTAGGGAAGGAGCTGCTCGAGCTGCTCCGCGTCGGTCTTCCAGCCGTCCCCGATCTTCTCGCTGATCAGTTCGGTGAGCTCCGGATTGCACTCGATGACCCATCTGCGGAACGTGATCCCGTTGGTCTTGTTGTTGAACTTCTCGGGATAGAGCTGGTAGAAGTTGTTCAGCTCCGTGTTCTTGAGGATCTCCGTGTGGAGTCTCGCGACGCCGTTGACGCTGTGGCTGTAGTGGATGTCCATATGGGCCATGTGCACATTGCCGTTCTCGTCGATGATCTGCACGGACGGATCGCTGTATTTTGCCTTGACGGCGTCGTTCATCTTCTTGATGACAGGCATCAGGTGCGGAACAACGGCCTTAAAGAAATGCTTGGGCCATGTCTCCAGCGCCTCTGCCAGGATCGTGTGGTTCGTGTAAGCGCAGACGTCCGTCACGATCTGGTAAGCTTCCTTCTCCTTGATCCCCTTCTCTGTCAAAATACGGACCAGCTCAGGGATGACCAGAGACGGATGGGTGTCGTTGATCTGGATGGCAGCGTAGTCAGCCAGGTCATGCAGGTTGCTTCCGCGCTCCACGCACTCGTCAATGATGAGCTGGGCCGCGTTGCTGACCATGAAATACTCCTGATAGACGCGCAGCATTCTGCCCGCCTCGTCGCTGTCATCGGGATAGAGGAAGAGCGTCAGGTTCTTCTCGATCTCTTCTTTGTCAAAGTCGATGCCCGACCCGATCAGTCTCTCGTTGACCGTGTCGAGGTCGAACAGGCGAAGACGGCCGCACTTGCTGCCGTAACCGGTGACGTCGATCTCATACATGGTAGAGATGAGCTCCAGGTCGCCGCACTGCACCTTGTAGTGCTTGTCAGTCCTTCTCATCCAGTTGGCCATGCCCCACTTGCGCCAGTAATCCGGTCTCGCGTGCTGCTTGTTGTCCTCGAAGGACTGCTTGAACAGGCCGCAGTGGTAAGCCAGGCCCACGCCGTCCGCCGGAAGGCCCAGCGTCGCAAGGCTGTCGATAAAGCAGGCCGCAAGTCTTCCCAGGCCGCCGTTTCCCAGAGAGGGCTCGTACTCGAACTCCTCCAGTTCCGTGATGTCCTTGCCTGCTTCTGCCAGCTCCGCCTTCACCTCGTCATAGATTCCGAGGTTGATCAGGTTGTTGGAGAGGAGCTTTCCGATCAGAAACTCCGCCGAAATATAGTAAACTTTCTTCTTTCCGCTGTTGTACCCTTTGTCCTTGCAGGCGTCCTGCGTCAGTGCGAGAGCCGCATTATACAGTTCCAGGATCGTGCAGTCCTGCAGTGCTTTTCCGGTGTAATCTCTCAATTTTTTCATGGTTTCGCCATTCCTTCTGTGCTTACAATAATGCTATTTTATAGGTAAACATTATAATGATTTTACAGTCCGCTTTTCTTGCAATATTACCGCAAAAAATAGTACTATTCTGCTATCAGCGTATAATGATCCGCGATATCGAAAGGTTTTTTTATGAATCTCGAAGAATACACCCAATATAAAGAAACCCTGCTGCACGAGCAGCCGGGCTTTGCCTACAACACCTATCTGTGCACGATCCCCCAGGACTTCCCTCGGGTAGACCTCCACTGGCACGATCAGATGGAGATCATCTATGTCAAAAAAGGAAGCGGCAGCGTGACCGTCGGCTCCCGCAAATGTCCCGTTCAGGCCGGTTCGATCATGCCCATCCTCCCCGGAGAGCTCCACGCCATCGACGGGGATCCCGGCGTCCGCATGGAGTATGAGAATATCATCTTCTCGCTCTCCCTCATGGACAACCAAGTGGACAACGACTGGGCGCGCCGCAATATTTTGACGCCTCTGCAGATGGGGACCCTCAAATTCCCGCGGCCGATCCACCGGGGCACACAGTTCCACGAGGAGGTCTCCTCGGCTCTTGATGACGCCGACGCGGTCTGCGGAAAGCGCCCGGACGGCTACTCCCTGTTGGTCCGCAGCAGCCTGTTCCGCTTTTTCTTCGCCGTCTACTCCCACCGGAGCCGGGAGGAGAGCGTTCCGCCTTCCCCTTACGAGGACGCCATCAAGCAGGTCCTGCTCTACGTGCAGAATCACTTCGCGGAGCCGATCACCGTCAGCGACGCCGCCGGCCTGATCGACTACAGTGACGCGCACTTCATGCGCGTCTTCCGCCGCGAGACAGGCTTCACCTTCGGCGAATATCTCTCCGACTATCGCCTGCGCTACGCCTCCTATCTGCTGCGGGAGCGGCCGGACTCCATCGGCGCGATTGCGTCCATGTGCGGCTTCGACAATTTCTCCTATTTCATCCGGCGCTTTCGGCGCAAATACGGCATGTCGCCGCGGGAGTACCGCGCGGCGGGGAGGTGATTGACGCGTCGAGAAGTTGATTGACGCGGCGGGGAGGTGATTGGCGCGGCGGGGAGGTGATCGATGCGGCGGGGGATGCGCGATTTTTCTGTATCCCCTTTTTCAAAACCCTTCTTCAGTGGATATTCCACTGAAGAAGGGCCCAGAAATAGACCTATATATCACAATAGCAGTCATAGTACCCTTTCCGGCGCCCTTCTCCGGTGGATATTCCACCGAAGAAGGGTTTTAAAAGAGCACTATGACTAAATTTTGGCCACAGACACATCACTCCTCATATAAGAGATACGGTCTCCTCTCTTCCAGAAAATACTTGATATCTTCCTGCCAGGATTCCTTGATCTCTTCCGCCGTCGCCCCGTCCTCGATCATCAGCCGAAGCTGAGAAGACCCGCTGAGCTTATCAATCCAGTACCGTCCGTCTCCGTCCGGCGAGCCCCAGAAAGAGCTTCCCGGAGATGCCTCCATGACAGCATGATACGCATCCACAAGATAAGAGACATTGATCCCGGCATCCAAAATATCGTCAATCGGAACTTCCCGCAGATCCACTCCCCAGCATGTCTCCTCCTCAAACGGCGGATTGGATGCGCCACCTGTATTCATTGTTTTTAATGCCATATTGTGTTTTACATATACTCCATCTGGTTAAGTACAAACTCCCTGAACAAAGGAAGTACAAAAACCAGTCTTCCGCGCATGCTTCCGTCAACCAGTCCCTTTCTGATTAATCTCAACCTGTATTTGGAGAATTCATTTCCATCCATTCCGATATGCGTTCGGATCTCAGATACCGTTTCAAAACCGGTCTGTGCCATACAAATGACAATATCTCTGTCCTTTGCTGACAATTCGGACCACAGTTTTTCATAAACGTATTCATCCAGATACTGTCGATATTTCGTGATTACCTTCTTATAGTCACGGTTTTCTTCTTTATATGTAAAATATCCGAGCACCTGAAAGGCAAACGCAAAGCCTCTTGTCAATTTTGCCATCTCCACGGCTGTTTTGTGTTCCACGCCCAGCGTGTTCTCATAGGTATCCGCCATTGCCGGATAGTTCAATGGTTTCAGCCGGGTCTTTGGTGCTCTGTACAAAAAAGTGAGACTCTTCTCGTTCTGAAGATCATAGACGTTCTCATACAGGCCTGTCATGATCAAAAACAGTGGCATTTCCTCGCGAATCAGAATCTGGTAAACGGCGGCAAATTTTCTGACATGCTCATTATTTGTCACCTCATCCACCGTAATCAGCACTTTTCCGCCTTTTTCGCGGATGCTCCCCAACATTCTGAGAACAGCTGTTTCGTCATCCGTCACCGGCGGCTCTCCATCTACCTCAAAGCCGAATCCAAACAGGGAAAGATTTATTTTCGCATCGCGAAATATCTCATAGTATTTTCTGCTATTGCTCAGCTTCGCAGCAAGAGAATGGATCATATCCGATTCAGGACTCAGGGGAATCACTGTCCAATCGTCCATCTCTTTAAAACGCGCCGACAGCTCGGTAAGAAGAACCGTTTTCCCGGAACCCCTCACGCCTGTGATCATATAGGTTCTCTGATTCACATACTCGGAGAGGAAGGCCTCTATGATCTCACCGACCTGAACAGGCCTTTCGATCAGCTCCGCCGGACGAGTGCCGAAGGATAAAGAAAAAGGATTACTCATGCTCACCACCTTGTTTTTTACTTTTTTGATTTTCTTTTACTTTCTTTTACTTTTCGTTACACTTTTGATTTTCTATTACTCTATACAATTCCCTTCCTCCTGTCAATCTCGAAAACTCTGTTGGAACCCTCGCTTTCTCACATGCTGATCCGGCCCGGCAGAAAAGCGGCATGTGCTTCTCATAATATTCTTCGTTATTCTGTGATAAAAGCTTTTCATTTAGTATTAGTATGCGATTAAAATGAAAAGCCCCCCGGCCGCCCCATCAGGGGCGGCCGAGGGGCCGTCGGCATTAAGTTCATGCCGCTGTGTTTTCTTTATTGTGACGGAAAACAATGTTTACCTGGTAATGCTTTCTCTCGATCCCCGTGTACATATCTTTCTCGATACGCACCTTCAGAGTCTGCCGGATCTCGAGTTCCTGAAAACCGTCGGTAATCAGGATTCCCTTCCGGTCAGGGAAGAATCGGATCTCGACGCGGCTGGCGAGAAACTGCTTGGATAAGCAGGGAAGGATTTCTTTCTCCATAAAGGAGATGATGCGTCTCTCCATCTTGCTCTGGGCTTCGTCCTTGAGCGTACGGTAGAGAATGTAGGTCTGCCGCTCCATCTGCCTGCTTGTGCAGACATAAGAGCCAAAATAGCTTGATGCGATCATGTAAGCTGCATAAGTCTGGGCTGCCATTGTCTCTTCGATATTCAGTTTCATCATAATGTTTCTCCTCCTTTTGACTAAATTGGGGAAAATGTAACTATTCAGCACCCCACGTCCCAAATGCTGCGCATTCGGGACTGTGAGCGTCCAGAGACGCTGCGCGTCTTGTCCGCCCCGGAAAAAAGATCAAAAACGTTCCGGTGAGCGAGCTCCCCGTACCTTTTTTTGATCTTTTTTCCGGGGTGCTGAATAATTACAAATAAAAAAGATTGTGTTATGGGCATAGTGGTAGTGTTACCGCGCCGCTTCCCTCACAATCTTTCTGTCTAATCATTATGATCACTGCCTCCGGCTATGCCGGAGCAGCCATATTATCTTCAAACGTATTTCTCACGTTATTACAATAACACCTTCTCCTTGCAAAAATGTAATTTACATGTCATGTTCCGTATTTTTTCGGAACAGGACTATAATAACAGCAGAATCCCGCATTGTCATTCAACTGCGGGTTGAAAAGCAGTCTTCTTTTAATAATTATTCAGCACCCCACAATCCCAAATGCTGCGCATTCGGGACTGTGGGCGTCCAGAGACGCTGCGCGTCTTGTCCGCCCCGGAAAAAAGATCAAAAACGTTCCGTTGAGCAAGCTCACCGGAACATTTTTGATCTTTTTTCCGGGGTGCTGAATTATTATCACATAAAAACATCCTTGAAAACATTTCGCAGTTTTAAGTACGCCCGGAAAAAGGTATACTATGTAGTACAGACGCTAAATTCTATGGTCAAACCATTCCATTGCCAAAATACAGGAGGCAGGCAAACATATGAAAAACGCAAATACATTCCTCAAAGAACTGCTTAGCGGCGACCTGAATGGGCGCATGGTCGAGATCTACGGCTGTGACCCCGCAGGGGCGCAGGAGTACGCAAACAGATTTGCCAAGGTCATCAAGGGCTTCCAGGTCACGTTCCCCGGCAGCACCGAGAAGGAAATCGGACTTTACTCCGCTCCCGGCCGCACCGAGATCGGCGGCAACCACACGGACCACCAGTACGGCTGCGTTCTGGCGGCAAGCGTCAACCTCGACGCGATCGCGGCGGCAGCTCTCAACGGGACTGACAAGATCCGCTTCTATTCGGAAGGCTACGGCATGATCGAGGCCGATCTCTCCGTACTCGATCCCGTAGAATCCGAAAAAGAGTCCACCCTCGCCCTGATTCGCGGCATGGCGGCTCTGGCGATCCGCCGCGGCTACGATGTGAAGGGAATCGACGTCTACTGCACCAGCAATGTCCTGGGCGGTTCCGGACTCTCCTCTTCCGCTGCTTTCGAGACCCTCATGGGCGTCATCCTCAATGATATGTTCTGCGGCAACGTCTTTGACGCCGTCGAGATCGCCAAGATGGGACAGATCACGGAGAATCAGTATTTTGGCAAGCCCAGCGGCCTGATGGACCAGTCCGCCTCCTCCGTCGGCGGCGTTGTCGCCATCGACTTCGGCGATCCGGAAAATCCCATGGTCGAGAAGATCAATCTGGACCTCGCGGGTGAGGGATATGCGCTCTGCATCATCGACTCCAAGAGCAGCCACGCCGACCTGACAGACGCCTACGCGGGCATCCCGAGAGAAATGAAGGCCGTCGCGGCCACCTTCGGCAAGACGCACCTGCGCGGCATCACCAAGGAAGACCTGATCGCGCGCACCGGCGCCATCCGCAAAGTCTGCGGCGACCGCGCCTTCCTGCGCGCCATCCACTTCGTGCTGGACAATGAGCGCGCCCAGCAGGAAGCGGCCGCCCTCAAGGCCGGCGACTTCAGCAGATTCCTTGAGATCGTAAAGGCTTCCGGCCAGTCCTCCTACATGTACCTCCAGAACATCTCCGTGGAAGGTGCTGTCGACAACCAGGCCGTTGGCGTAGCGCTGTCCCTCTGCGATGTCCTTCTGGAAGGCCGCGGTGCGTTCCGCGTCCACGGCGGCGGTTTCGCCGGCACTGTGCAGGCCTTTGTTCCGCTCGACATGCTTGACAGCTTTAAGGCGACTGTCGAGAGCGCAATCGCGCAGGGCTGCTGCCACGTGCTGTCGATTCGTCCGGTAGGCGGCGCTGTAGTGTGACATAAATCTGAATTCAGCTTTTTAAGAACTCATTAAAACAGGCGCCTCGTCTCATTGAGACGGGGCGCCTGCTCTTTACCGAAAGCACTCTGCGGCAGGATGTACGACCTCCTGCTTTAATTAGATTTTCGCCACGCCGCTCTCCCGCGCCGCCTGCGCAGCCGCCTTCGCGACCGCATCCTTGACGCGCGGATCAAATGCCTTGGGCAAAATATACTCGGCGCACAGCTCCTCATCGGAGACAAGAGCGGCCAGCGCCTTGGCGGAAGCGATCTTCATGGCGTCGTTGATGTCGCTGGCTCTGACGTCCAGAGCTCCGCGGAAGATTCCGGGGAAGCAGAGCACGTTGTTGATCTGGTTGGGGAAGTCGCTCCGTCCTGTGGAGACGACCGCCGCGCCCGCCGCCTTGGCCTCGTCCGGGAAGATCTCCGGAGTCGGGTTTGCGCAGGCGAAGATGATGGGATCTTTTGCCATGGAGCGGACCATGTCCTGAGTCAGTGTGCCGGGAGCGGACACGCCGATAAAGACGTCCGCGCCCTTGATCACGTCTGCCAGAGTGCCCTTTTCGTGGTTAAAGTTTGTGATCGCGGCCATCTCTTCTTTGACAGGGTTCAGGCCCTCTCTGCCCTCGTAAATCGCTCCCTTGCGGTCTGTCATGATGACGTTCTTGAGGCCCATAGCCATGAGGAGTTTGATGATCGCGATACCGGCCGCGCCAGCGCCGGAAGTTACGATCTTGACGTCCTCGATCTTCTTGCCCACGACTTTGAGGGCGTTCATGAGGCCTGCCAGCGTGATCACGGCCGTGCCGTGCTGGTCATCGTGGAAGATCGGGATGTCGCAGCACTCCTTGAGCTTCTTCTCGATCTCGAAGCATCTGGGAGCCGCAATATCCTCCAGGTTGATGCCGCCGAAGGAGCCGGCCAGGAGGCTCACCGTGCGGACAATCTCGTCCACATCGTGGGTCCTTACGCAGAGAGGGATCGCGTCTACGTCGCCAAAGGCTTTGAAGAGCACACATTTGCCCTCCATGACGGGCATTCCTGCCTCGGGGCCGATGTCTCCAAGGCCCAGCACAGCCGTTCCGTCCGTGACGACGGCGACGGTGTTCCACCTTCTGGTGAGCTCATAGCTCAGTTCGGGATTCTTCTGGATCTCCAGGCAGGGAGTCGCGACTCCGGGCGTATAAGCGATGCTCAGCGCCTCTGCGCTGTCCACAGCAGCTCTCGCTGTGACCTCTATTTTGCCTTTCCATTCTGCATGTTTCTGCAGTGCGATCTTACCATAGTCCATTCTGGGCGACTCCTTTCGCTGTGATTATTTTGTCAGGGTTTCTGAATAATTCAAGGCCCGCAGAGCGAGCCGCCGCGCCGCGTTCTGTCGATAGGGGCAGCATCTGCCTTTTTCGCGCGCGCGAGTGTCGGATGATAGTGGGGACATCCCCCATGTGTTTATACCATGCCATTATCGGAATTACAACGAAAAACCGTTTCAGAACACGGAAAAAGCCACGGCACGCTGTTTCCTGCGCCGTGGCTGTATCATTTTTCCGCTCTCATCACTGATTCTTGTCGTTCTTAAGTTGCTCCTGCTGCCGGAGAAGATTCGCATCTCCTGCTGCAGACACCATGCCCAGCTCGTCATCGGAAAGCCGCTGGAACTGTAAGACTGAAGATTTCTTATTTGAAGAGCTCTCGAAAAGTCTTTTTCTGAGAACATCCTTGAAATTCGTCTCTGTACTGAAATCAGCGCGAGTGATCATGTCGATTAAGTTGTGATTCATGGAGCTCATCTCGCCTCCCCCTTTGCTTTATTTATAACTATATACGAGTCGAAATATTTGCATCCATGGACAAAGCTGACCATTTTTTCTTTAAATTTTGCCATATTTCACTGTATACTGTACTATAATAACAGTGTATTAGCAATCAGCAGTTCGCGTCACGAACCTTGATACGCCGCTGTCATCACTCACATTCTCAACATTTATCTGAAAGGAACTGTATATGGGCGACCATAAGGCGATCAGCATAAATGCTCCGGGACGTACCCAGACATACGTCTTCGAAGCCATACCGGAAAGGTTTGAGCAGGCACAGCAGCAGGTTCGCGCGTTTCTTGAGCCTGTCGGCTGCAGCATGCGCACCATCTTTGAACTCGACATGGTCGTGGAAGAAGTCTTCATCAATATTGCCAGCTATGCTTACAGCGAGCACGTCGGAACTGTTACACTTGATCTCGCCCTCGATGAGGCCGACAACATGCTGTATCTGACCTTCCGCGATACCGGCGTGCCTTATGACCCGCTGAAGAAGGAATCTCCCGACCTCTCTGCGCCCGCCGAGCAGCGCCCGATCGGAGGCCTCGGTATTTTCCTTGTCCAGAAATATTCCGATGTTCTCTCCTATGAATATGCCGACAACGAAAACCGGCTGACCATCGGAAAAAAGCTTGACTGAAATAAAATGCGAAGCAGCTTTTCTGATGACCGGTCTGCAAAAAAGCGATATTACCGGCCTGTATTCCCACTTCCGGGTACAGGCCGGTCTTTTTTTACGTAACTATTCAGCTCCCGTGTTCCAAATGCTTCGCATTCGGGAATGCGGACGTCCGGAGTCGCTCCGCGCCTTGTGCGCACTGCCGCTGCCGTCAGGGCGCGCAGCATCCGCCGCTACGTGAAATCAAGGAAATCGCCGCTGTTCTTGCCCTTTTCCATCGCGCGCAGCTTGGCAAGAAGGCGCCTGTGTCTCTCACTGACCGCCTTCGCGTTGATTCCCAGGATCTGTCCGATCTGCGGATTCTTGAGCTCCTGCACATAGATCATGCTCAGCAGCTCTCTCTCATCGTCGGAGAGCTTTTCAAGCAGCCTGTACACTTCCTGGTTGATCGGATTTTTCAGGATGTCGTACTGGTCCATCTCCGACGGTTCCGGTGCGTCGTCCAGGTTCTCGGTTTTTCTGCGGCCGTTCTTGCGGAAATAGTCGATCAGGCAGTTTCTTGCGATCGTGCACAGCCAGGTGCGGGTCGAGGCCTTGGACGGATCGAACCCGTCGTAATGAGCCATGGCCCTCATGAAGACCTCGCTGACAAGATCCTCCGTGTTCTCCCTGTGCATCACCTGCATATAGATATAGTTGTACACATACGAATATTCGCGCTCATAAACCTGTGCGAAATCCGGCTTATCTCTGTTTACACCCACTTTTACCGTCTCCTTCCGCTATTTGTTAAGAAATATCCTCATTTCTGTATGCCTTCATCAGGACTTCATCGTAGACAGCTCCGAACGGAGCTCCGTATTTTGACGCCGCCTCGCTGACCATTTCATATTCCGGATGGACTCTGCGCGCCTTGCCCTCCCCGCTGACTTTGACGGGAATCTCCCCGTACCGGGTCTGCACGTTCACCACTTTCCTTGTCAAAACAGTGCGCGCCATCTCCTGTCTGCGAATGCCGATCGTCGTCGTCTGGGTGAAGATCACCTCTTCCATCTTCTGCCGGCTCGCCTCATCGCAGATCACCGTGAGCTCCCAGCCCGGCCTGTTCTTCTTCATAAAAATCGGAGTATAGTGCGCCTCTCTGGCGCCCGCCTCAAAGAGCTTCTCGAGAGCATATCCCAGCTGTTCGCCCGTGCAGTCGTCGATGTCGCACTCCAGTTTCCATATGGTGTCCGCTGCAGCGGCCGTCTCCTGCGCGCCCTCACGAGGCTCTATCACCATCGCTCTGAGGATGCTGGGGATCTCATACTCTCTCTTTCCGGCGCCCAGACCGGTCTTCTCGATCACGAAGGTTTCCGGCAGCGTATCCTGCGTCATCAGAGCCGCCGCTATGGCCGCGCCGGTGGGCGTCACCAGCTCGCCCTTCCTGTTCGTGAACCGGATCGGGAGCCCGTGGGCCTTTGCAATGCCCGCCACGGCAGGTACCGGCACCTGCAGGATCCCGTGCTGGCAGCGGACCGTGCCGCTTCCCTCCGCGATCCCCGTCACGGCCACCTTGTCGATCCCGAGATCGTCAAAGCAGACCGCCGCCGCCACGATATCCACGATCGAGTCGATTGCCCCCACTTCGTGGAAATGAACCTCGTCGACCGGCACGCCATGGGCTTCCGACTCCGCCTGCGCCAGAATCTCGAAGATGCGCAGAGCCAGCGCCCTCGCGCCGTCCGTCATGTCGAGCCCGCCAATGATCTCCCGGATCTCCTTCATCCCGGTGTGGTGGTGATGGTGATGTCCGTGATCGTGATGGTCGTGCTCGTGGTCGTGGTCATCCCCATGCCGGCCCTCTTCCAGATGTCCGTACAGATACGCCATGTCGTGGTCGTGGCCGTCATGTTCCTCGTCGAGGACTACATCAAAGTCACAGCAGTCAATGCCGGCTTTCTTGACGCGGCTGATCCTGGCCTTGAATCCGTGTCCGGGAATGCCACTTAGCACCCGAAGGAGCTTCTCCTGATCCGCTCCCAGGTCCAGAAGGGCCGCAACTGTCATGTCGCCGCTTATTCCGGTCCCGCATTCCAAATAAAGGATTCTGTCTCTATTTTGCATCCGAATTATTTCCTCCGTACGCAAGGCGGTTGATCTGTGTCGCTATATAACCGGCTCCGTACCCGTTATCGATATTGACTGTCGCGATTCCGTTTGCACAGGAATTGATCATGGTCATGAGCGCCGACAGCCCGCCGAAGTTTGCCCCGTAGCCGACCGACGTGGGAACTGCTATGACCGGGTTGCTCACAAGGCCTCCCACCACACTGGCCAGCGCGCCTTCCATTCCGGCCACCGCCACAACGCAGTTGGCCTGCTGCAGCTTGTCCGTCTGCGCCAGAAGGCGATGGATCCCGCTCACGCCCACGTCATAGATGCGCTCCACATTTGTGCCAAAATATTCCGCCGTCTGCGCCGCTTCCTCCGCCACGGGGATGTCCGCCGTGCCGCCCGTGACCACTGCCACAAGTCCTTTGCGCTCTTTGGGCGTTCTCTCCAGCTTCAGAATCCGGGAGACCGGGTCATAGGTGATGTCCGGAATCTCTTTTTTGACCAGTTCGTACTGGTGCGCACTGGCTCTTGTGCCAAAAGCCTGCCCGTCCGCTTCCGCCATTCTCTTATAAATGCTGACAAGAAACTCGTCCGGTTTTCCGCTGCAGAAGATCACTTCCGGGAAACCGGAGCGCATTTTGCGGTGCATGTCCAGCTTGGCGTACCCCATGTCCTCAAAGGGCTGCCTGCGGAAATGTCCTTCCGCCTCCTCGACGCTCATCGCGCCGCTTTTTACGAATTCCAATATTTCTCTGGTTTCCATTTTATCACACACCCGCTCTTTTGACGCCGCTTTCTGTTCTTTACAGATACGGTATGATCTCTTTTACGGAATCGAAGATCAGATGCGGTGTCACATCCGAGTCCGGAAGATCCTCCAGCTGTGCCTCGCCGCTCAGTACAAAAATACCGTACAGTCCGTTGTTGACACCCGATTTCACATCCGTGTAAAGCCGGTCTCCCACAACGCATGTATCCTTCTTCTCTGCGCCCATTGTGCGGAGGGCGTAATCAATGATCTCCGCCTCCGGCTTTCCGACCACTTTGTCGGGTCTGCGCCCGGTGGACGCCTCCACATAGGCCGAGAGCGAGCCGATATCCGGTATAAAACCCGTTTTGGTGGGGCAGTTGTAATCCGGATGGGTCGCGATATAAGGCATCCCCTCCCGGACAAAGTCGCAGAGTCTGCAGAGATCCCTGTAGTGGAAGCTCGTGCAGAAGCTTGTGACCACCAGGTCCGGGTGTTCCTCGTCGATCGGAACGCCCAGGCTCTCGAACTCCATTTTCACCATGGGATTGCCGAACAGATAGATCTTCTTTCCGGGATACCTGCGCCTGAGATAGTCCGCAGTGGCATGACCGGATGTGATCAGCTGCCTGTCCGGGTCTATGACCAGCCCCATGTTCAGCAGTTTTTCCACATATATAGATGCGCTTTTCGAGGAATTATTCGTCATGAAGCAGTATTTCCTGCCCGATGCCTCCAGGGCGGCAAGAAAATCCTTGGCGCCGTCGATCCACATGGTATCCAGATAGACCGTTCCGTCCATATCCAGGCAGAAATTCCTGATCTTCGGGATGATCCTCTCGGGATCCTGGTTGACCCGATATTGTGTTCTGAGCGTATTTTTCTGCTCCATATCCTCTCCCGCTCCTTCCGGCCGCTCTCCGAAGCATTACGCGCGGCGGGGAAGGTTTGCTGTTATCTTCTGCCCACAGGGGGAACGTCCCCTCGTGTTATTATACACGAATCACATCTTCAATGCGAGAAGCGGCGTCGCCCGCCCACTCGGGCGCCTTTGCCGTGATCTCTATTCTGTCCCCGTCGAAAGGCCTGTACAGCGTCAGCCGAAAGGCGTGCAGCCCCATTTCCTCCGGCATTTTTTCCGGGCAAAAGCTTCCGCCTGCAGGGCGCTCTCCCGGCTGTTCATCGCCGGCCGAATCCTCCGCGCGTCCGAGGCCGGCCGAATCCTCCGCGTGTCCGTCGCCGTAAAGAGGGTCCCCCACCAGGGGATGCCCGATCTTCGCCATATGGACCCTGATCTGGTGCGTCCTGCCGTGCTCGATCCGGCACTGCAAAAGCGTTCGGGGCCCGCCGTCCGGGCCGGTCATCCTTGCCAGCACTTTGTAGAAAGTTCGCGCCGGCTTTCCGTCCGGGGCGCACACCATGTAGTGGGAGCCCGGCGCCTCTCTCCGGATCGGAGCGTCCACGACGCCTTCCTCCTGTGCAAATTCTCCCTGCGCCAGGGCCAGGTATATTTTGACGAGCCGTCCGTCTTCCCGCTGTCTCTGGATCATGGCCGCCGCCTCGGAATTTCGGGCAAAAGTCACAATTCCCGAAGTCTCCCGGTCCAGCCTGCCGGTCACCCGCATGTCCATCGCGGTGCCGGTCCCGCCCAGGTAAGCCGCTGCCTGGTTGGCCAGCGTGTCGCTGTAATGCCCGGGCGAGGGATGGCAGACCATGCCTGCCGGCTTGTTGACGATCAGGAGGTCTTCGTCCTCATAGAGGACTTCGAGCGGATATGCTGCCAGCTCCGGCGCGGGCGCTTCCCAGATCTTGCCGGGTTTTCCTCCCTGCGTGTCCCTTCGGAGCACCTGCTCCGTCAGGCCGATGGTCAGGACTTCGCCCTCGCGCAGCACATGGCTGACATAGACTTTCTCGCCGCCAATCCGAATGCCTTCTTTTTGAAATTTGAGCCGGCTGATCTGGTGCCCCGAAAAGGCGAGGTCTTCCTTCAGGAACTCCCGGATGCTCTTTCCGGCCGTCTCTTTTTTGACCGTATATTCCAGTTTCCGGCTCATGGGCGCTGTTCCCCGCCTGATGCCTCTTCCGTGCCCGGAGCCTTTTCCGGATTCTGCTCCTCTTCTCTGAGGATCACTTTGAGGCAGTGATACAGAAGCTGCGCCGTGGCGCCCCAGATCACGCCTCCCCGGCTCTCATAAAAGTAAAATTCCCGCGGAATGCTGTGCCAGGGATAGTTCCTGCCTCCGGGAATCAGCTCGTAAGGAAAGTCCTCCGCCGTCTCTACCTTCATGGCTCCCGAGCTCACGCGCGGCGCATGGGCGGCAAACCAGCGGACGGGCACCGTGAAGACGCGCTCCACCTCCTGCTTCGAAAAGGTCCCATTGTAGTCGTGCAAAATACCGATGCAGGAGCTGATCTTCGCTCCCCCGGGACCGGTCATCGTGTTCATGGGGGCGATCACCTCTATGCTCTCCCTCGGGATCAGAAGTTCCTCCGCCGTCTCCCGTACCGCCGCCTCCTCGGTCGTCTCATTTTCTTCGATCCTGCCGCCCGGGAAACAGATCTCGCCTCCCTGGCGGAGCCCCGCCTGGCGGACTTCAAATAACAGGCTCAGTTCTCCCTCTTCTTCGACGAGAGGGATCAGCACGGCGTTTTTTCTCCTGACCGGGTTGATCTCTTCATAGGTCCTTCCCGCGCAGTTACTGCGGATCTTCTCCATTCGTGTCATCTTTTTTGTCGCCTTTAATACTCTTCCCCGCCTTCAGGTAAGCCAAAGCCAGTTTTTCAAGAGAACGCGGCAGCTTTGCCGCAGCGGGCTCCTGTTCTTTTTTCTCCTTTTTCTCTGCCGCCTGCGCCTCTTCCTTGAGATGATCTATATAATCCGTCCACTTTTTGTAGGCCTCCTGCAGCACCGCTCCCTTTTGCTCCAGTTCTTCATAAAAGGCGCGGTTGTTGCTGGCGACAAGCTTTTTGATCACGCCCGCGATCTCTGCCTGATCTTCTTTGGAAAGGCTGCGGATCATCTGGATCGCTTCTCCCAGCTCCTTTAAGCTCACCTGGCTTACATCTTTCATGGTGTCGGCGCCAAGCGTCTGCATAACGCCGAAAATCTGGTCGACAAAGACCCTGCGCGCTTCGTCGTCGACGTTCTCAAGCCATCCGCTGAGGACTTTTTCCATATAAAGACTGTCACTGGACCGCTCCGTAAAGATGAAATGGTTTCCCAGAACCTCCCAGGACAGCGCGTCATGCTGCATGATTCCCTTGCTGGTGCTCTTGACGACCAGCGCGTTTCTGCCGGCATGGAGAAGGCGCCCGATGATGGAATCCTGCGGGATGATCGTGACCGTTTTGGCCATGGTCTCCTTATACTCGGGACTGCTGATAATTTCTTTGCGGAAGCCGGGCGCATCATTGCTGTACACCTGTATGATCTGGTCTCTGACCGCCTTTGCGGCGAAAGAGGACGCATAAATCGCGAAATTTCCGCCCTTGGAATGTCCTCCCACCCTGAGCCTTAGCTTCGTATCGCCAAAATATTGATCCATATATTCGACAGCCATTTTCTGGCCCTCGGTCCTGGGCATATAAGAGAGATTGAAGTCTTCCTTCCAGCCGACGATCGTCTCGTCCGTTCCTCGAAAAGCCACATAGACGGTTCCGTCTTCCAGCTCGAACTGCGTCGCGGACATCTGCGCCTCGGCGTGCTTGCTGACATAGTTGACATAGCCGCATAAGCGCATATTTTTGTACCGCGCGCTCTTCGCGACGGGCTCAAGCAGCAGGGGAGAGAGCCTGATAAATCTTCCTTTGCTCTTAATCTCCTCTAAAGTGTGCATCTCCCAGAATTTTTTGCAGACTTCGGCCACCGGCACCGCGCCTTCGCGGGTCTCGGGAACAATGCCGTCATAGTCTATATAGGCCATCTGCGCCAGGATCAGATTGTCCACCATATTGAACGGATCCTTGTCAAAAGTCAGATCGCCTCTCCATTTCAAATAGTCAAACATCACGTTTTTTTCGCCCATGATAAAAATCCTTCCGTCTGTCACTATATCGTTACTATGTGTCGATTTTGTGAATATCGATGCCGCAAACAGCCTGTTTTGAAATCTGCTGTGCGCACTTTAAATCAGTATAACCGATTATCAGGAAAACAACAAACAACCCCTGCGATGAAGATCTGTGGGGAACATGGGGCGCGGGGATATACGGGCGCGCGGCGCGGGCCGCTGCTG
>JAFUFL010000079.1 GCA_017469935.1 Lachnospiraceae bacterium | reverse complement strand
CACCGTGACATTTAAAATGTGTCAGCTGATACGTCCCCGTGACACACTTTACACTCTTCAATAGACAAAAGCTTTGTCGTGCCCACTGTGCAGCGCATCGTAGATCTGGCCGGGCTTGCAGGAATCGCCCACCAGGATGAGCTTGTCACCGTATTCCTCACGCAGAGCCTCCAAGTCGGGTCTGTCGGGCCGGACGCCCATGGCCAGAACGACCAGGTCCGCGGGAATGCTGCTCTCATCGCCGGTCTTGGTGTCCGCGATCGTGACCGCGCCGTCCTCGACGGCCGTCAGCCGCTTGCCTTTGAGGATGCTGCCGCCGCTCTTCATGATCTCCTGCGCGAGGTGCATGACCACGCTGGGATACAGGTTTCCGCCCACCTTGTCGAGCATCTCGACGACCGCGACTTTGTTCTTGGCCGCCAGGTATTCCGCCGTCTCAAGGCCTGTCACGCCGCCGCCGATGATGACGATGTTTTGGCCTTCGGGGGGCGCCATTCTGCCGAGGATTTCCTCCGCCGTGACTGCGTTTTCGATGCCCGGGATGGCGGGCAGAACCGGTTTTCCGCCGGCTGCCAGGAAGACGGCTTCAGCGCCGGTCGCCCGGACCGCTGCCGCGTCGGCCTTCACGCCCAGGCGCACGTCGACGCCCGCCTCCGCGAGCTGTGCCTGCATGGTCTCCACAAATTCCGTGATCATTCCCTTGTTGGGAGGGATCGCCGCCAGGTTGGCGGTTCCGCCGAGCTTATCCTCCTGCTCCATCAAAATAGTGTCAAACCCACGCTTCGCCAGCGTCAGCGCAGCTTCCATGCCGGCAGGGCCTCCGCCGATGACTGCTACGGTGCGGCCGGCTCCGTTTTTGACAAGTTTTTCGTCGCCGTATTCGAATTCGCGGCCCAGAACAGGGTTGAGCGTGCACCCCAGAGGCAGTCCGTCGTTGAGAATTCGGAAGCATTCCATGCAGCCGAGACATTTGCGGATCAGGGTGTCCTTGCCGGCTTTCGCTTTTTTGCCCCATTCAGGGTCCGCCAGGTGGCCGCGCGCAATGCCGACAAAATCTACCGCGCCGTCCTCGAGCATCTTCTCGGCGAAGGCGGGGTGCTTGACGTTGCAGACTGCGATGACGGGGATCTTGACCGCTTTGCGGATCTGGGCGGCCAGATCGATCTTCCACCCCTCCGCAAAATAACTGGGCTCAATGATCGTCGCGCCGGAATCGTAGGTGCCGCAGCTGACGTTGATGCAGCTGATTCCGAGGGCTTCGAGGTATTTGGCCTGGGCGATTCCGTCCTCCTGCGTGATCCCGTCGGGCAGGTAATCGCTTCCGTTCATGCGCACCGAGATCGGGAATTTGGGGCCGCAGTAGGCCTTGATGCCTATGATGATCTCCGTGACAAAGCGCATGCGGCCTTCAAAACTGCCGCCGTATTTGTCCGTGCGCTTGTTGGTGTGGGGCGAAAGGAACTGGCTGACCAGGTAGCCGTGGGCCGCGTGGATCTCCACGCCGTCGATGCCGGCCTTCTGGGCGATCACGGCGCCCGTCACAAATTTGCGCACCATCGCTTCCACTTCTTCGGTGGTCAGGGCGCGGGGCTGCTCTCCGATGACTTTGCAGGTGACGTCCGATGCCGAGACGGGCTGCTTGCCGCCGATCAGGCGGCTGTGAGTCTGGTTGCCCGGGTGGTGAAGCTGCACAAAAATCTTGGAATCATAGGCGTGAACAGCCTCTGCCAGGCGAGAGAGCTGCGCGATCATGTGGGTGTTGGTGACGCTGAGCTGATTGGGCGTTCCAACGCCGGTCTCGTCGTCGACGCGCGTGATCTCGGTGATGATGAGCCCTGCGCCGCCGCGCGCGCGGTCCGCGTAGTACTTGATCATGCGGGCGCCGGCTTCGCCGGTGGATTCTGCCAGTGAACATCCCATGGCGGGCATCACGATGCGGTTCTTCAGTTCGAGATTTCCGATCGTTCCCGGTTCGAATAGTCTTTCATACGACATATGACTGTTCTCCTTTCTTTTTTTTGAATGTTTCGTTGGATATTTCGTTGAATATTTCATTGAATATTTCATTGAATATGAAACGAGGCCCGTGTTGGTTGTTCGCGGGCCTGTTGTACTTCTTTTATTATACTATTTTTTGTGTCAGGGGGACGTATCCGCTGACACATTTTTTGTCACAGGGGTGTGTCACGGGGACGTATCCGCTGACACATTTTGCGCCCTCTGTGTCAGGGGGACGTATCAGCTGACACATTTTGCGCCCAAAATGTGTCAGTAGATACGTCCCCCTGACACAGCGTAGATACGTCCCCTGACACCCCCGTGACATTTAAAAATGTGTCAGCTGATACGTCTCTTCGACACAACTATCATCAGCGACAAATACCCTGCTTCGTCCGGAATATTTTCAAGTCCATGGTAGATCGTCTCCCCTTGCATGCCGCAATTTTCTACGAGATACACATCTCTTCCGGAATCTCTGAGCTTGCTTTTCAGTGTCCGTAGTTTCTTTCCGGCCTTCAGGATCACGAGCGTATCACCGCAAAATAGATCAACCTTCTCCGGATTGGAAACCAGGATCGACTCTTCGCCCAATGCCAGTGCTGTGGCAATCTTTGCCGCGGCGGCACAGAAAGACGGGACGCCTGAAACATACTCAACAGGATAGCCTTTTTGCCCGACCTTGTCTGTTACATAGGAGCATGTTGAGTACAGCGCCGGGTCACCGAGTGTGATCAGAGCGACCGTCTTTCCTGCTCGCAGCAAGGTCTCTATTTTTTCTGCTGCCTCATCGTGTGCTTTTGACAGCAGTGCCTGGTCTTTTGTCATCGGAAAATCCAAAGGGAGGATTTCTTTTGTTCTGATTTCCGGAACTGCTTTATCTGCGATCTGAAATGCCTCGCCTAACTCATTTCCCTTTTTTGGCGCCGCAATAATATCCGCCCCGGTAAGTATTCGGGCCGCCTTTAGCGTGAGCAGCTCGGGGTCGCCTGGTCCGACGCCCACTGCGTATAGTATTCCGCTCATATTTTCTTCCTTTTTATACAAAGTTTGAAGTGTGTCACGGGATTGTGTCACGGGGACGTATCTCCTGACACACCCATGTCACAAATCTGCTGACGCAAAATGTGTCAGTTGATACGTCCCCCTGACACACCCCCAAAAAATGTGTCAGCTGATACGTCCCCCTGACACACCCCAAAAAATGTGTCAGCTGATACGTCCCCCTGACACACTCCCAAAAAATGTGTCAGCTGATACGTCCCCCTGACACACCTGACACACTCAATCCAACAACGCCTTGTCAATAACCTGAAAATTCGCCCTATGAATATACAGCGCTTTCCCATCAATCATCAGCTTAGTGAACCTCGGCAGATCATCTTCAATTTCCCAATACACTTTGTCGCCGGAAAAAGCATAAATCGGCGCACCCATCTGTGATTTAATGACCACCACCATGGGTTTTCCGAATTTGTTTTTGATGCTGTTTACTCTACCGCTGATCAGCGTCGAGTCCAGGAGGCCCGATGAATCGCTCTCTATTTTGTCCAGGTAGAATTCGTACTCCGGAGTGAGCCGCTTGTCGTAGAAAACGCACGTGTCTCCGCAGGAAATCAGCTGTTTGCCGTCGATTGTGATCGTGATCACGGAACTCAGTGTCTTTGTCGTATACCATTCATCGGTCGAGGAGGCGTACGTTTTCTCTTCGACGACGTTGTTGTCGATGTCAATCTTTTTCCCGTGGGACCGCAGCGTGCGGATCCCTGTATTGTCAAAAATATCGATATTGTACTCGTTTCCGATGATGCTGCCGTGCAGGTCGTGGACGCCGCTCTGCATCTTGGCGCAGCCGGCGAAGCTGATCATCAGAAGCACAATTACGGCGATCGCTACCACATTCTTGATTTTTCTCATTTCTGTTGGTTTCCTTTCTGCAGGTTCCTTTTATTCATGATTCTGGGCGGCCGGCCCGATCATCAAATCGACTGCCCCCGGATCATCCATGATGACCTCGCCAACAGACGCCGCACGGATCCTGCCGCTGCGGGGATTCTTAATACTGACCACTGACGAGACGATGTCCGCTTCCACGTCCGATTTTTCGAAGGCCAGATCACAAACCACCATGCGGCAGTTTATGAGTTTCAGTCCCTTGCAGTAGCACAGCGGCTGCGTCCCGATGATGGTACAGTTTTCGAAAGTCACATTCTCACAGTACCAGGCCAGGTACTCGCCCTTCACAACGCAGTCTCTTATAACGACGTTTTTGGCGTGCCAGAAGGCGTCCTTTGTATCTAACTCGCAGTTTGTAAAGACCGAATCTGTTATGTACTGGAAGGAATATTTGCCCATCAACTTAACCCTGTCAAAAAACAGACTCTCCGAACGCATCATAAAATACTCACTCTGCGCGCTCGTGTTCTTCATTGTAATTCCGCGGACCGACCAGCCGAATTCCGGCGAAACGATATCGCAGTCCCGGATCGTTACATTCGCACACTCTCTCAGCGCCTTGATTCCGTGCATCTTTGTGCCGGCGATCTCAACATTTTCCGAATACCAGAGCGCGGCGCGGCAGTTTTCCGTCATCTCGCAGTCCGTGATCTTCAGGCCTTTGTCATGCCAGAGGGGATGTCTCAAGTTGAAGGAACAGTCCCGAACAGTTATATCACGGCATTCCTTGAAGGCGCTTTCGCCATCTGCCGGGCCGTCAAAGCGGCAGTGGACTGCTTCTATATTTTGGCTGCCGTATAAGGCTCTTTCCTCATCAAATGTCTGATTTGTAATGTACATGATTTGCCTCTTTCTCTGTGTCACGGGGACGTATCTCCTGACACACCCTGACAAATTTTGTGTCAGCTGATACGTCCCCCTGACACACCTGTGACTCAAAATATGTCAGTTCACACATCACGGCGCAGCCGGACTATCTCCGCCACTGCTCTGCATCTCTTCCAGGTTCCGCTTTGCCCTCACATGTCCTTGTTCGGCGGCTTTCGTAAACCACTCGATCGCCTTCTCATTATCCTGTTCTACACCATCTCCGCGCGAATAGATATATCCCAGGCTGTACTGTGCCTCCGCATGCCCCTGTTCGGCGGCTTTCGTAAACCACTCGATTGCCTTCGTAATGTCCTGCTCTACTCCCTCGCCAAAATAGTAAAGAGTCCCCAGGTTGAACTGCGCCTCCGAATATCCCTGCTCGGCAGCTTTCGTATACAGCTCCGCTGCTTTCCCGTAGTCCTGTTCTACTCCTTGGCCGTAGTAATAAAGGTTCGCCAGATTATTCTGTGCTAACTCATCTCCCTGTTCGACCGCTTTTGTATACCACTCTGCCGCCTTCTCATAGTCCTGTTCCACACCGACGCCGTTGTCATAGCAGTTTCCCAGCTGATTCTGTGCGGCAGCCAGTCCCTGATCGGCAGACTTTTTTACCCACTCGGCCCCCTTTTCATCATTCTGCTCCACACCGGTTCCCAAAAGATAGCAGATTCCCAGCATACACTGCCCGTATGCATTTCCTTGCTCGGCGGATTTTGTAAACCACTCGGCCGCTTTAGCGTAATCCTTTTCTACTTTCACCCCGTAATAATAAAGGTATCCCAACTCAAACTGTGCTTCTGCGTCCCCCGCTTCCGCATCTTTAATCAGCGCATCGACATCAATGCTTCCGTTGGCTGCACCGCCGCTGTTTTCCTGTTTCTCCTCCGGCTCTGCAGCCGCATTCTCCTCCTGCGTCTCGTCCTGTTTCTTCTCCGACTCTTCAGTCGGCGCAGGCTCCGCCTGCTTCTCTTCCTTATTCTCCTCAGCCGCCGCAGTCTCTGCCGGCGCTTCCGTGCTCTTACCGGAACAGCCGGCAAGGCTCAAACTAAGCAGGACCATAACCGCTGCTCCCACTAATGTCTTTCTTAATACAAAGCCCTTTTTCATATATATGCCTTCCTTTCCTGTGGTGTCCTGTCGGAATCCCAAGCGGCGTAAACTGCTTTGCATTTTGAACAGCTCTCATCCACGATAGTGCTTTGACAAAAGTATAATATCAAAAATCGTACCACCGGTCCATCTCGGTATATGATGGGTGTGTCATGGGGACGTATCCGCTGACACAAAAAATGTGTCAGCGGATACGTCCCCGTGACACACCTTCTCCTGACACAAAAAATGTGTCAGGAGATACGTCCCCCTGACACACCCCTCAGAAATCCACCAGATAGATCCCGATCGATATTTTAGTAAAACTCCCCTTCTTCTCAATCTTTTTGATCTTCGCCGCCAGCATCTTCCCGGCATCCATAAGCCGCGCAAAGATAATGTTGTCCTTCTCCGGCACATACCCGAGCTTCTTTTTCTCAGCCGTGAGGATCATAATCGCATTGCTGTCAAATTTGTTGTCCTCGCGAAGGAGGGAGAGCGAATCGCCCACCTTGATCTCCTCCAAGACGGAAGGGTCTTTGAGATGCGTCGTGCCGGCCACAAAGGAGTCGAACAGGTGGATCTCCCTGATCAGCGGCTGCAGAAGCTCCCCCAGGTCATGGTTTTCCATGGCCATGACGAGTTCACCCGTCCGGTGAAGGGAAATTTCCCCTTTCTGTTTTCCGTTTAATCCACCCGCATTTAATCCACTCGCGTTTAATCCACCCGCATTTAATCCATCCGCCATAGAATCTGAACGCCTCCCTCCCGCAGGATCTTCTCCGTAAGTTCCGTGAGCTCCTGATGATACTTTTTGTAAGTTTCGAGCTCGCTCGCCAGTTCCTGTTTCTTCCTCTCGACGGCTTCCCCGTCTTCCAGGAGCGTGCGATAGGTGTAGGGCTCCTTGCTCTTAATGTCTTCGATCTCCTTTTGGACCTCCGCGATCCTGTCCTCCAGGTCCGGGATCTCCACCCTGGCCGCAGCGTCGATGGCAAGGTCTGCCAGCGCTTTCCTGGCCAGGACCTCCAGCTCGGCCAGAGCTTTGACGTCGTTGCGCCCATAGCTCTCCGTGATCCGGATCCACAATTTCATCAGGACTTCTTCCCGATCCGTCTCGGGGCGAATGTCCGGATGCAGGAGTTTGGCGAGCCGTCTGTACAATGTTTTGGCGCGCTCTGCCTCGTAATTGGTGGAAACGCCGGCCTCCATGCACGCCTTGTGCTCCTTGACCATGCGCTGCAGCTCTTTCTGATAGGAAGCCATCTCCTGCTCCAGTTTCCTGTCCAAAGCTTCCGCATCGATCGGCTCCCCGCGGGTCGCCGCCGCCTGGTAATAGCCGATCAGCTTCTTCTGCCGGACGCAGGCCACCTTCTCCTCGAAGAGGTCCGTCATCAGCTGCCCGAACGTCTTCACATAGACGGTCCAGATCTGGCCGGCCTCCTTGCGCACGCGGTCCCGCTCCAGAAGCAGCTCCTCATACCGGTCATATTGTGTGTTTTCTGCTTTTATCGGTTTCACTTTTTTGCCACCTCAAAATCGTAAAGCTCTTCATAAAGAGTTGTCAAAAGATCGTCACCAATCTGCGCCTTCTCAAAAAAGTCATCAATCGTGCGGTACCACTTCCGGTCGAAGCGGATGACCACCGCCCCGTCTTCTTCCACGGCTTCCACCTCGTGCGGCTCACCCTCAAAGAGGAATCTCACGCGGCAGGGCTCTTTCAGCAGCTCATAGAGGTCAAAGAGCCCGATCCGGGTGACGTCCATATCCTGCAGCGCATAGATCTTGGCAGTCAGGTCCTTCATAATCGTCCGGTCGCCAAAGAAAGCGCTGTCGCGGATCCTGCGCGCCACGAGCGGCCTGGCTGTCTTGTACAGTTTCAGGGCCTTGTCCGTCTTTCCCTCTTCCGCCAGGATCTCCCCCATCCGCAGGTACACTTCCGGGAGCTTGCTGTACGGGCGCTGCAGGTACCACTGGCTGCCGCGGCGAAATTCCCGGTACAGATCCACGACGATCTCTCTGTATTTTGCCGGATCTGCTTCCACATACAGCCCTCTCCGGTACATGTCCGCCACTTTGTAGGCGGCGTTTATGTCGCCTCTCTCCCTCGCCCTGTCAAAATAGTGAAACGCCTTCTCATAGTCCCGTGCCCCTGTTCTTCCATAATACCATATATAGCCGAGACAGAGCATGGCTCTCGTGTCGTCATACTCGGCGGCCATCTCATAGTACTTGCGGGCCAGCTCAAAATCCTTCTGTTCATAGTACAGGCCGCCCAGTTCCATCATATACGACGGGTCCTTGGTTTCCGCGATCAAAAAGTCCAGCGCTTCCGTTACAAGAAACCGGTCCTCGTCGCCGGGATTGGAGAGTCTGTAAAAAGCTTCGCATATGTCCTGTGCTTCGAAAATAGTCATCGTTTTCCCCCTTTCTTGTATGTGTCACACTTCTTGGCGCACTCTTATCATCGCATAAAGGAGTGTACATTTGTCTGTACAACGTACGAGTGCCGCCGGAAAAAATCCGGCGGCACCCTCTCATTGCCTTCACACTACCCAATCAAAACGCCTGACAAATCACTGTCTTACTCCATTCGCGTTAAACGTAAACCACGAACTGCCGATCTTATACCGTCCGGTAACCATCTGGCCGCTTTCCTTGAAATAATAGTACTTGCCGTTCAGCTTCAACCAGCCGGTATGCATCTCTCCGTTCTTCTTGAAATAGAACTTCTTGCCATTCTTCTGAAGCCAGCCGTAAAGTCTCTCACCATTCAGCTTATGATAGTAAATCTTGCCGCTGACCTTCAGCCACCCGCTGAGCCTCGTTCCGTCCTTACGGAAGTAATAGTACTTACCGTCTTTCTTCAGCGTTCCTGTATGCATCACGCCTGTGAGTCTGAAGTAGTACCAGTCATCTCCGCTCTGCAGCCAGCCGATGTGCATCTCTCCTGACTCGTCAAAATAGTATTTCTCCCCATCGATAGTCTGCCAGCCGACCTGCATCACACCATCTTCGTTGAAGTAATATTTGGCTCCGTCGATTTCCTGAAGCCCCGTCACTCTGTATTCCGAATCATTGAAATAGTAAGTGCTGCCTTCGATCACTTCAAACTGGCTCTTGGGGTAAGTTGTGTCGGGACGAAGGTATTTCCAGCCGTTTGCATCCTGCTTCCAGCCCGGTGTAAGCTTGGGAATCGCCTTTGTCTGCTTATATCCGCACACCTTACAGGTTCTGACCTGGCTTCCTTTTGCCGTGCAGGTCGCCGCCTTTGTCACTTTCCAGCTTCCGTACGTGTGCGCTTTTTTGGCGATTGTGCGTACCGTGCTGCTGTCTTTTGCATCGCACACCGAGCAGTGAATCGACTCGGAGCCTTCTGCCGTGCAGGTCGCCGCTTTATCAACTGTATAGGTCGTTTCCCATTTATGCCCTGTTGCGGCAATCGCCTGCGTGACTTTGTTCCCGCATGCGGTGCAGACTCTTTCTCTGCTTCCTTTTGCCGTACAGGTCGCCGCCTTTGTCACTTTCCAGCTTCCGTAGGAATGCCCTTTCGCCGGAACCGTCTCCTGTTTGACCGTTACCGTGCCGCAGTTGGTGCACTTCTCACCTTCCGTAAGGCCGCTGGCCGTGCAGGTTGCCGCTTTTGCGGGGAGCTTCTGCAGAACGTGATCAACAGTAAATGTCGCTTTTGCGGAAGAACCGTTCCCGGCCGTGGCCGTGATCGTGGCGCTGCCGCAGTTGACCGCTTTTACAAGGCCGGCACCGGAAACCGTTGCAATCTTGCTGTTGGAAGAAGTCCAATTAACGCCGTCCAAAAACAGCATGCCATTGGTGTAAGCCGTGAAATTTGATGAATATTTTGCATTCGCAGTCATGAACAGACGCTGCTGATCATTTTTGACTCCGGTGAGTGTCCCTAATATGGAAGGAGTGCCATTCAGGTTACTCTGGTTCACTTCGAGCATCTGGATGCACTCTCCCGTGAATCCGACAAAAGACTGATCCACCCCGGACTCCGTATAAAACTCGACCAAAGTAGCGTTCGGATACTCTGTATACTGGGAATAAAAGGTTGCTCCGCCCACATGGCGCATGGCAGGACGGATCAGCGTCGTATAGTGTCCTGATTTATTCGCATTTCCTTCCAGCCAGTAATGCTTCTCGGCGTACCACTGCTCGATCCCGGAGGTCGCGGATCTGCTGTAGTTCCATGCTACGCATTCTCCGACATATGTATATTGGCTGCCTACTGACTGCCAGCTGCCCCCGTTCGTCCTCTTATGATCTCCCGTCACCGAAGTCTCCGCCGCGCGGATTCTCGCGATCTCCTCAAGCTCACGGGACCATTTGAGCGGGACATAATCTTTTGACGTCAAAGGTTTGCCCGTTTCGGGATTCGTCACGCCTTCCTCACAGGCTTCTTTCCGGATCTCGTTGATCCTGTCAAGGACCGCCTGCTGCGCCGCGATGTATTCTCCGGGAAGTCCCAGCATAACACAGCCTCCGGAAGCACTGGATACATCCGTATCGCGGACCGGAAGAGACGCCAGTTTCCCCGCATCCCAATTGGAGGAAGTCTTATTATAACTTCCTGTTTCCTGTACACTTCCTGCATCGACGGTGATCGGAAGATACACATCCTCCGGCTCCTGCGGTTTGGCTGCTTCCGCTGTTTTGGCTGCTTCGGCGGCCTGAACATCCGTTGCCGCGGCATCTGCGTTCGAAACCTCTGTTTCTGCTTCTGCTTCGGGTTCCACTTCGCTCGCGAACTCTTCCTCCGTAACGCCCGAGGCCGCGTTCTCCGTCTCCTGTTCGGGCTCTTCTTCAGTTGCCGCGCTTTCTTCCGACGTGACGAATGCCTCCGCATTCTCCGTTTCCGCCTCGGATTCGTCCTCACTCGCTGCGGGATCTGCCGCCGCGCCCGGATCGCTGCCGTCTTCGGTTTCGAGGGAATCGCCCGAATCCGCTGCTTCCTCCGGAATCAGATCTGCGCTTTCCTCTGCTGCAATTTCTTCAGCCGCATTTTCCTCGGCCGCGAATGCCTGCATGCCGGCCGCCATACCGGGTGATACGGCAAGAATAACCGAGAGTAACAGTGCTGCAATTTGTTTATGTCTCATGGTTTTACCCCCTTTCTGCGGTTTCATCCAGTATTATATACCTATTGGGTACGGCGGTTGTAATCTGATAGTCTAATCCGCCCGTCTTGGGGCAAAAAATTGCCCAGCAATGTGTCACGGGGACGTATCAGCTGACACATTTTTTGTGTCAGCTGATACGTCCCCGTGACACACTTCCCCGTGACACACCGCCCATAACACTTTTAAAATGTGTCAGCTGATACGTCCCCCTGACACACCTTCCTCCACGCCTCCGTCAGCCTCTCCAGGCTCCAGGCCGCATTGGCCGGACTCGTTGACGGCAGGCAGACCGCCTTTCTTCCTATAACAGGTTCAATATACTTGCGGTACATCTTTTCGGCCGTCTTTCCGTTGACGAAAATCTGCCTGATCGGCGCATGATCCAGTATGACCGTCAGGTCATTGGGAACCACATCTTTAATGCTGGCGTCCGACGACCCGCGGATCGTGCACGAATGGATCACATCCCACGCCGCAATCTGATGCCGGATCAAAAAATCCCTCTTCTGCGACACGTCGGTCGGCACATCGTCTTCAAACACAGCCGCCATCACTTTCCAGAATCGGTTCTGCGGATGCCCGTAGAAAAAAGCGGATTCCCTGGATTTTACGGAAGGAAAGCTGCCCAGGATCAATATTTTGGAGTCCTCCCTGTACAGGGGCGGAATCGGATGGATGATTTTTTCCTCTTTCATAAACGCGCTCCAGGTGTCAACCCTTCATCTTAGTCAGACAGAACCGAATACTGAGCACCGCTGCCGTACACCAGCCGATCGGCCAGGCGCACCAGATTCCTGTGGCTCCCAGCGATGTTTTGGACAGGATGACCGCCAGCACTACCCGGAGGATCAGGTCCGTAAAAGTACCGATCATAAATTGATTCATCAGCTCCGCGCCCCGGAGTACGCCGTCCGCGACCAGCTTTGCGGAAACAACAAAGTAGAACGGCGCCAGAATCCGCAGGTAAGTTACGCCTGTGTCGATGGCCGTCTGCGACGGCTGGTCGATGAAGAACCGGATCAGCGGCTCCCCGGCAAAGAAGTACAGAAGGGCGAGCGGCAGGCCCAGGGTCCACACTATTTTGATCCCTGCGCGGAAGCCCTCCCGAATTCGTTCGCGCTTGCCCGCACCGAGATTCTGAGCCGTGTAGTTGGAAATTCCGTTGCAGAGCGTGGTAAAGGATGTGATGACCAGGTTGTTCAGCTTGACCCCGGCCGCGTATCCGGCGATCACTCCGCCGCCAAAGCCGTTGATGACGCTCTGGATGATGATGTTTCCGACGGAAATGAAGCTCTGCTGCAGGACGCTGGGAATCGCAATCCGCATGAACTTCTGCAGGATTGTGCGGTTAAACCGCGCCGGCCGCCCCGGCGTCTCGATCCCGCGCAGCCGCCGCATGATCACCGTCAGCGCCAACACGCAGCTGACGCCCTGGCACAGGAATGTCGCCCACGCCACGCCCGCGACGCCCATGCGGAAAACGGTCACGAACAGGATGTCCACCGCGATATTCGCCGTGGACGAAGCTGCCAAAAACCAGAACGGCGTTTTGGAGTCCCCCATCGCCGAGAAAATTCCCGTGGAGAGGTTGTAGAAAAACACAAAGGGCAGGCCTAATACGTAGATATTCAGGTACAACAGCGAGTCTGCCATCAGTTCCTGCGGCGTGTGAATCAGCCGCAGGAGCCACCCGCCGCCCAGAAGTCCGAATACCATCAGCAGGCCGCACACCACCGCACTTGCGATCATCGCTGTGGAGACGGCCGTCTTCATGCGGCTGTAATCTTTGGCGCCAAAGAAAGAGGACACCACCACAGAGCATCCCATATTACATCCAAAAGCGAACGCTATAAAGATCAATGTGATCTCGTAGCTGTTTCCTACTGCCGCCAGTGCGCTCTCTCCGACGAACTTTCCCGCAACCAGAGAATCCGCAATATTGTAGAGCTGCTGAAACAGGATACTCCCGAACAGCGGCAGACAGAACTGCCACAGCACACGCTCCGGTTTTCCCACTGTCAAGTCACGATTCATTTTGATGCCTCCATTGCATGATTTGCCGCAGACTATTATAGCGATGGATGACAGTGTGTCAAGGGGACGTATCAGCTGACACATTTTTGTCGCTGAGGTGTGTCACGGGGACGTATCTGCTGACACATTTTTGTCGCTGAGGTGTGTCACGGGGACATATCTGCGCTGTGTCAAGGGGACGTATCAGCTGACACATTTTGCCCCAAAATGTGTCAGCTGATACGTCCCCATGACACAAAACCCTTGACACAAAACCCGTCAGATGTGTCCCCGTGACACACCACGCGACACTAAAAAATGTGTCAGGAGATACGTCCCCCTGACACACCACGCGACATTTTAAAATGTGTCAGCTGATACGTCCCCCTGACACATCCCCTCTATAATTGCCGGGACCACACTGGTCTTTCTCGACAAATTCTCCTTGAAGACATAAAAGTGATCGCCATCGCCGTTATGGTAAAGCATTTCGAGCAGCTCTTCCGCTCCGTCTCCGAAGGCCATCATATACATCATGTTCTCGCTCTCATCGCTGCCCTTGTTATTGACGATCACAAAGAGCATGTCGATGTCTCTCTCCGCCAGGACCTCCTCCATCAGCGCTTCCATGCGCTGCGCCATCCGCCGGACTTCTTCCTCGCCCATAGCATTGGCGACCGCGACCCCGAATCGCTTTCCGCCCGCCGAGTACTCCTTGTAGTCCGACATGAAGATCGCCAGGTCGTCCATCTCGCCGTAGGACGCCAGCGCTCCGGCCATACTGCCGTACAGCGTATCAAGCCCCGGAATCTGCGCGATCTCAACGAGCGCATCGTAAGCGACCCTGTCGAGTGTGCTCACGTTCCTCGCCATGCCCCGGGTATCCGAAAGAATCCCCATCAGCATCACGCGCGCCATATCTGCCGGAATCGCAACGACGCATTCCATGTAGGTCAGAAAGACCAGCGACGCCGTGGCCCCTACAGGCGCACAGCGGATCCAAAATAGCGACCCATCAGCTATATCCCCCATCCCGTGATGGTCCAGCACAGCTGTGATCGTTGCTTTCTCCGCGCCCGGGACCGCCTGGGCATAGCTGCTGTGGTCCACCAGCGCGATTCGCCTGCCCTCCGCATTTTCCAGTATGTCCGGCGCCTGAAGTCCGAACAAATCCAGCACATACCGCGTCTCGTTGTTCACGGCTCCGCAGACGGCGGCCTCCGCTTCCATTCCCAATGCCCTCAGAAGATAAGCAAAGGCCATGGCCGAGCCCACCGAATCGGAATCCGGATTTTTGTGGCCGATCACATAGGTAGTCTCCGAACTGTCTCCGATCCCCGCCAGGAGGCTTCGGTAGCCTTCCGCCGTCATGTTCATACCGTCTCCCCCTTGTCCCTCAGTTCGGGATGATCCAGAGATCAAGGTCTACATCCCCCTGGATCCCGGGCACTTCTCCCTTATTCGAGTACTGCAGCCAGGAGAAGTGGTACGGCGACTGCGGAATCTTCTCATAGTCCGCATACCAGATATCGAAATTGGTCAATGTTTTGGCGTCAAATAGTTTGTCCTCCCAGGGCAGGTTGGAGTAAATATCAACCGTAAAGTCCGTCGCGCTCTCGACGGTCTCCCGGAAAGCTTCCGTATTCAGGGCGACCTGCTCCCTGGTGATGTCGTTGGCGCGGCCGTCGTCATCCTTGATTACCTCCGGATCGTACATGAGCGGAAGATCCAGCTCCACGCCGGACTCCTCGATCACCTTGATCGCGGTCAAAGCCTCCTGCCGCGCTTCTTCCTCATTCAATGCCTGCGAGAAGAAATAGGCCCCGATCTTGAAGCCGGCCTCTCTTGCGGCGCGCAGATTCTCGACCGCTCTGTAGTCCTCGCACAGTTTTCCCGCCTGTCCGTATCCGCGGTATCCGACCCGTATAAAGGCAAAAGAGTAACCGGCGTCAGCTACTGCCTTCCAGTCAATTTCTCCCGTTCCTTCATAGATGTCGATTCCCTGCAGTACGGTGTAGGCCGGATCATCGTACGTGAGCCACTGCGGATTGCGCTCGTCAGCGACAAATTTCTTGGGATCATAGATGTTTGGAGGAACGGTCTGGTCCACCTCCATGGTGTGCCATTCCTCCCAGGCATCAATATAATCCAGATATACTTTGTCTTCGGTGCTGCCTTCCTGCGCCGCCTCACCGGCTTCCTGCGCGGAATCTTCCGCCGGAGCTTTCGCCTCACCTTCCTGCGACGCCTCACCGGCTTCCTGCGCGGAATCATCCGCCGGAGCGTTTGCCCCGCCTTCCTGCGCCTGATCTTCCCCCGCAGCCTTCACCGTACTCTCCTGCGCAGAATCATCCGCAGAAGTGTTCGCCCCGCTCTGCGAAGCGCATCCCGCCGTCATCACTGCCGCTGCCAGCAGTGCTGCGGTCAGGGTCCATCTGATTGAAGTCTTGTTGTTATTAATCATGTTTTAATCCCGTCTATTTTTTGTACTTTCTGTCGTACTCTTCTTTGAATTCCTTATAGGAGCGGGGATTGCCCTGGTCCTTATTGGAGAATCCGCACCATCTGTAAATGCACTCCTGCACATACCACTTTATGGCGCGGTCGTTATCATTCTTGTAAGGAGGGCACTCTATCCGCATCCGCATCACATACTTGGAATTGACTTTTATGAGCGTGTAGATCACATATCCTTTTCTGTCAAAGCCGGTTACCACGCATCGGGCAAAGCCCTCATCCTCAAATGCTTCCTTCTGTATTTCATTTTTGCTGTCCGTGATCTCTTCTCCCGCCTTGGCAATGAGCTTGTCAATTTTCTTGGTTACGCTCATGCTGTCGTCGCGTTCGGCAATCGTATACGACAATTCGGATCCCTTACTGCCGTAGAAAGTATGGGTCTCCAGATTTGTTCCCAGATAAGAACTGGTTCTGTCATAGCTGGTTTCCACGCGGTTAAAGAGATTCGCGGGATATCTGAATGAAAACTCCGGATAATCGGAGCGATAAATATTATAGTAGTAAGGATCCAGATTGGCACCGTAATCTTCAACCGTGCCGGGATCGATCGTGAACAGCTCGGGTTCCGGCTCGGGCTCGGGCTCAGTTTCCGGCTCGGGCTCAGTTTCCGGCCCGGGCTCAGTTTCCGGCTCGGGCTCAGTTTCCGGCCCGGGCTCAGTTTCCGGCTCGGGCTCAGTTTCCGGCTCGGGCTCAGTTTCCGGCTCGGGCTCAGTATCCGGCTCGGGCTCAGTTTCCGGCTCGGGCTCAGTTTCCGGCTCGGGCTCCACTTTCT
>JAFUFL010000008.1 GCA_017469935.1 Lachnospiraceae bacterium | reverse complement strand
GCCTCCGCGCGGGGCTTGCCCAGAAGGTCGATCCTTCCGTTGCCGCCGGTCATGTGGCTCTCGTCCTCAGTGAGCAGGTAGTCCTTGAACTCCGTGGCTCCAATGCCGGTCTCGCCGATATAGTCGATGCCGGCCCAGACAAAGTCACCGATGACATTGGGGTTGTCGCGGGCGATCTCCCAGAAGAGCCAGGCGTCCTTGCAGAAGGTCTCTGATCCGAGGATCAGGCGTCTGGGGTATTTTTTGACGTCATGTTTGTAGCGCCAGATTCCGTAGTTGTAGCCGGCTATGTCCATGTTGGCAAAGGCGTCTTTGGTCTTCCAGTCGCTGGGCGGGAGCGTGGCGCCGAACTTCATGAAGCGGTCGCCCATAAGGCACGCCAGCGTATTATAGAACTCACTGACGACGGGCTTTTTCTTCTTGCCGTCCGCCTGCACTTTTTTGGCTTCATTGACAGCCTTGTCCGCCTTGTCGTCGCTGTAGACGCCAAAGCCCATGGAATAGAGGAAATTGAAGAAAATATTGACGCCGCAGGTCACGGGCCTGGTCGCGTCCAGGCTGTGCAGGTACTTTGTCATTTCGCCCGTGAGCGCGATTCCCCTCTTCTCGGAAGTCTCCGCCACTTCGTTGCCGGTGGAGTACATGATCACGCAAGGGTGGTTGTAATCCTTGTCCACCATCTCGCGCAGGTCCGCCTGCCACCACTTGTCATACAGATCCGCGTAATCGTGTTTGGTCTTGTGAATGTACCAGCAGTCCACGAACTCATCCATCATCAGCATTCCCAGGCGGTCGCAGGACTCCAGCATGGTCTTGGAGACCGGGTTGTGGGCTGAGCGGATCGCGTTGTAGCCGTTCTCCATGAGGATCCGGACGCGGCGCTCTTCCGCCTCGGGATAGGCGCAGGCGCCCAGAATGCCGTTGTCGTGGTGAATGCAGGCGCCGCGCAGGATGACGCGCTCGCCGTTGATGAGCATGCCCTTTCCGGCCTTCCATTTCAGGGTCCGAATGCCGAAAGTCTCCTCCACCACATCTTCGCCGAATGTGACGCGGCAGGTGTAGAGGTTGGGAGTCTCGGGGCTCCAGAGCTCACCGTCTTTTACTTTGAAGTGGAACTCGACACCGGCGCCGGAGCCGGACTGTTCGCTCTCTTTTTCATAGGTGCTGATGAGGCGTTCCTGATCGGAGCCGCCCTGAAGATTCGCCTTCTCTCCCTTCAGGATCTGGACCCGTACCTTGCCCGGCACGGATGTCTTTACGGTCACGCTGATCCTGCGGGTCTCATGATCCAGTGTGCGGATCCTGACGCCGTTTACCGGAATATAGGCGTCTCTCCCTTCCCAGAGCCATACCGGCCGGTAAATGCCGGTGCCGGAATACCAGCGGCTGTTGGGCTGGTCGGAATTGCTCGCCTTGACCAGAATTTCGTTCTTCTCACCGTATTTGAAAAATGCGGAGGCGTCTACATAGAAGTTGGAATAGCCGTAAGGTCTCTCCCCTGCTTTTTCGCCGTTAATATAGACTTCCGCGTTGTGATAGACGCCCTCGAACTCGAGGATCTGGGACTTCCCCTGATCTTCTGCCGGGACATCGACGGTCTTGCGATACTCGTAATCATATCCGGCGAAGAAACCGATGTTTCCCTCTCCCAGGCTCTCCGCGATCCTCGGCTCCGAGATCATCGCGTCGTGCGGAATTGAAACTGCTTTGAAGCCGCTGTCCGTAGTCACGCAGCGCACTTCCCATCCTTTGTTAAAATCCAGTTTTTTCAAAGCTTACCTCCCTTATCCCCATAGTTAATGTAACTGATTCAGTCCCGGTTCCGGGCCTTGCCCGCCCGGGAAAATGCCGAATAATATCCATCTTTTATAAGCATAACAAAAACCGGCCGCCGCGGCCGGTTTTCGTTCGTAAACGGTATTTGTTTGTTCGCAAAAAGAATGGGGCAGATCACTACTGCTGCTGCGGGATCAGCACATGGACCTGGAACCAGCCGTCTTCAATTTTCATCATGGCGCTGCCGCCGTATTTCTCGGCCGTGGCGCGAATGCTGCGCACTCCGAAGCCGTGATATCCGATCTCGTAATTCTTACTGGTCTTCGGAATCCCCTCCTCGAAGGAGACGTTTCCGTTGAAAGTGTTCTGTGCCAGAATCTTGAGAAATCCTTTCTGCGTGCTCACATAAAGACGGATATGGCGATCTTCCTGCTTTTCCACCTTGCGGGTACCTTCGATCGCATTGTCCAGAATATTTCCGAACAGCGCGCTGATATCCATCTTATTCATAAAGCTGAGCGCGCCTCCGTCGGCCATCACATGGAAGTCGATTCCCTCTTCCATGCACTGCAGCATTTTCGTTCCGAGGATCGCGTCAAGGACCTCGTTCCCGGTGTGCGTCTGTGTCTCGAAACTTCGGATCTCGTCCTCCATCCGATCCAGATACTCGTCCCGCTCCGAGTCACTCGTACTGCTGCGCAGTACGCTGATCTGGTGCTTGAGATCGTGATATTTTCGGTTTACCAGCGCGATGCTCTCCTCCGACACCTTATAGGAGGCGTACTGCATCTCCAGGACCTGATTGAGCTTCTCCGACTCAAGCCGGGCGCTCAGCTGACACACCATGAGGTGATAGATTCCCGATATTCCCACGGCTCCAAGGTCTGAGAGCGTCCTTATGATAAAGAGTTCCTGCACGCCGGAAGCCGTGAAAGCCGTTCCGCGGAAAAGATAGCTGAGATTGCTCAAGGTATAGAAAAACACAATAACGGCAAGGATCGCGGTGACGATCATCGAATTGATCTCCGGCCGTCCTTGCGTCTTCAGTATATATCGCTCCGCCATGTAACATATTCCGAACACGAGGATCCATGTCGGCAGAAGGAACAAAAGATTGGTCCTCATATTGAGCGGCATCTTCAGCGTCGTCAGCGCGTAATAAAAGAGCTGCCAGTCCAGCGCCGCCGCAAATTCTCCCACAATAAAGGCGCGGGCGCCGTAGTAAACGTTCTCTTTGGGCGTGAGACTGCAGCAGATTCTGAGATTCAGGCAGATCAGGCCGAAAGCGACCAGCATACAAGGTATAAACAATATGACAGGGAGTTTATGCGTCAATGTCATGAACAGACAGAGAACGATCAGGAGAAGGAACTGCTTTGCCCATACTCCCGGGGACCTTCTCCCATTTGACAGGACCGAGCCGAATACCATGCTCGACAGCCAGTAGGAAGCCGCATAGTAAACGCCCGGCGTATTATACAGATCAACAACCGGAGGATTGAACATTTTCGATCACCAAGTCCATATCTCTGACCACTCTTCTTTAACAGTTCTTTTCTCACTGCGTCAGATACTCATTCATCGCCTGCAGAAAAGCCTTCTTGCGCGCGCGGCTGACCGGGATTCTCTCCGTGCCGACGATGATATCATTTCCCGTCATCCCGTCCACATAGGCCAGGTTGACAAGAAAAGCTTTGTTGCACTGAAAGAATGGTTCCCCCTCCAGCGCCTGCACCGCTTCCCGCATGGACGCTTTGGTCTTAATGTCCGCTTCCGACGTGTGATAACAGATATAATGGTCCAGCACATCCACGTACCGGATCTTCGAAGTGTCCAGCTTCACCGTGCCGCTTCGGATCCTGACTCTGATATACTTTTTGCTGCTCTCCACGCGCTGTCTGAGCGCCCGCTCCATCACATCCTCAAAGGCGCTGTAAGTGACCGGCTTGAGCAGATAGTCCAGCGCCTGGACTTTGTACCCGCGGATCGCGTAGTTAGGATTGTGCGTCGTGAAAATGATCGCCACATCCCGGTCCATGGCCCGGATCTGCTCCGCCGCATCCATGCCGTTTAAGAGAGGAAGTTCAATGTCCATGATAATAAGATCGTATCCGGCGCGCGCGCCCTCCACGATCTCGTCTCCGTCCGTATATAAGTCCGCTTTGCAGCTGATGTTCTTCTCTTTGCTGTATCTCTCAATGAAAGACTTGATCAGCTGTCTCTCTTCCGCATTGTCTTCCACAATCGCGATCTTGATCATTGCCTTTTACCCTGCGCTGCTCACATTACAAATTCCGCATAACAGTATTTTCGTACAAAACAGCGTTAAATTCAAGTAATCTCTGCCGGGTGCGTGGGTGCATGGGTGTGCTGATTGAGGCTTTCAAGGCACGCAGCGCGAGCCGCTGCGCCGTGTGCGGGCTGCCCGAAGGGCAGCATCTTCCTTTCCACGCGCGTGTGCATCACTCAAGGCTCGCAGCGCGAGCCGCTGCTCATAACAGCAGACATGGGGGTTTAGGCACAAACACCCTTATTTGAATAATCATCTCCCAAAGACCTCCGAGAAAATGCCTATTTCGAATAAAATGAGAAGGTTTTTTCCATAGATTCAGGCATAATGTTGCTTTATGGAAAAAATATCTCCCAATTGCTGCCTGCGGTGCTGCCATCAGGTAAACAATTGGGAGATGAAACTGCAAAATATTGAGTTTATGCCAAAAAGGACTGTTCCTTACTATTCAAGGCTCGCAGCGCAAGCCGCTGCGCTGCGTGCGGGCTGCCCGAAGGGCAGCTTCTGCCTTTCCGCAAGCGTGTGCCTCATTCAAGGCTCGCAGCGCGAGCCGCTGCGCCGCGTGCGGGCTGCCCGAAGGGCAGCTTCTCGGTTGGAAAATCCAATACATTCCGGCATCAGGCCTCTTTCTTCACATCGAAGAATGCGTTAAGCGCCGCCAGCACTGCCGCTACGACAAGTGCCGCGATGGCAACGATCGCGCTCTGCAGATCCGCCATGTTCTGCGCGTTGTTCTCGAAGGTCATGATCGCCGCCACGCCGTTGATCCTGCTGTTAACCAGGGTCAGCGCAGCTACGATCAGAAGGGCGGGCGCCGCGACGGGCAGGATGTCCGTCCAGGCTGCCTTCGGATTCCCCAGCACAAGCCACAGAGCCAGTGCTGCGATGGCCAGTACCGCGCAGCCAATCACAACGGGATCTTTGCCAAGGCCGGCAAAGTAAGTGGTATTGGAGTTCGTGATGTAGTTAATCAGTCCTACGACAGCCGCCACGATGGTGATGACGGTCATGATCGATCCGAATAATGCTCTTTTCATCTCACTTTACCTCCTTCATGCTTTTTTGCTGCGAAAATACATCACTGCGCACAGAAGCGTGATCAGGCCGAAGGCGATCTCAAGGCCCATGATCAGCTTGTCGTACCAGGTCTTCACGGTCTCAAGATGCGCGCCGGGTACGAGGCCGTCCATGGCGTTGGAGTTGGCCAGCGCGTAATTCTGCTTCTTCATGGCGTACTTCAGGGCCTTCTGGAGCTCGCTGTCCTTGCCGACCGTCTCGACGTTCCAGTTGAGGTTCGGGTAGTAAGCCGCGACCGCTTCCAGGCTGTTGTCGCCCGTGTTGCAGGACATCGTGATGCCGTTCATGACTGCTTCCTTGAGGGACGCGTAAACGGGATCCATGATGAAGTCCTCACTGATGAGGCCTCTGAAGCCGAACTCCCCGTGAAGGATGTTCTTGATCAGGCCTGTGTGCGCGTTGTCGGTATAGCAGCCGACGCGGTTGTAAGCGGTCATGACGCCCAGGCACTTTGCATCTTCAATTATAGACTGCTGCGCGCGGATATCTCCTTCACGTGCTTTCTGCTCGGTCATGAAGGGTGCCACGCCGGTTCGGTTCATCTCCGTGTCATTGAAGCAGAAGTGCTTGACGGAAGCGATGACGCCGTACTGCAGTTCTCCCTTGCAGACTTCCGCGCCCATGAAGGAAGAAAGGACCGGATCTTCGGAATAGTACTCGAGGTTTCTCGCGCAGTAAGGCAGACGGTGAAGGTTGGCCGAGATGCCCCACAGGATCGCGCAGTTGGACCACAGAGAATAGTTACCCACTGTCTGGCCCCACTCGAGAGCCAGATCTTTGTTGAAAGTCTGTGCCACAACGATGTTGTTGGCCATTGTGTTGCCCATGAAGCCGGCGTTGGGATCGTTCGCGTCGATGGCGCAAGGGTCGCCGCTGTCCTTGTTCTTGTTGGCGTACTGGCCGAGCGGATAGTTCGCGTAGCCGGTAGGGCCGTCGTTCTGGATCGCCTCGGGCGAGGAGATCGAAGGGATCGTCTTGGTGCTGGTTCCGCCGAAGGCCGTTCTGATCAGCGCCTCGGACAGATCCATCTGGTCGATCAGCTGGTCCCATCTGGGATCGTCGAAATCGGAGACACCCTTGAGGTCGGCGAGAGTCAGGCCGTTGTCCGCGTTCCATGTCACTTCGCCGCCGTCCGTCTGGTACTCATAGACGTCGTTGTCCATGATTGCCACCATCTCGTCGGTCGCGGTCAGGTCTCTGTAGGTCTTGGGGAACGTATTCGCCCAGTCACTTCTGGTCAGGTAAACGGCTGTGCCGGGCATCCAGTAGTTGATGTCCATGTCCGCCAGCTGGTTCTCGACGTTTACGCCGGACTTGGTGGTCGCGAAGGTCTTGTTGTCAAGAGCGGCCAGGTTCCATACCTGCACGTTCCCGGCGTCGCCTGCCGCGGTCATGCCGTTGTCCACGGTTCTGCCCTGTGCTGCCAGCACGTTGTTGACTGCCTCATGAGCGCCGTTGCCGACGGTGAAGTAGTAATCACCTGCGTCCAAAATATAGTTGCCCTTAGTTCCTGCCGCATTATCCGCAGTGGAATCCCAGCTTGCCAGATACTGAAGGTCTGCCGTGATGGTAACTGTCTCGCTCTTTCCGGGCTCGAGGATCTGCGTCTTGCCAAAATCCAGAAGCTGGATCGCGGACTTCTCCACGCCGTGCTCGATGTCATACTGCGTGTAAGGTGCGGAGACGTAGAGCTGTACGGCATCCTTGCCCGCGACATTACCGGTATTGGTGACGGTAACTGTGGCAGTCGCTGTTTTGGCAGCGAGGTCTACCTTCACGTCGTTAATCTTCTGGTCGAAAGTCGTGTAGGAGAGGCCGTATCCGAAGGGATAGGTCACTTCATTCTGGTACATCCAGGCGCCGCCTGTGCTTCCCACTTCCGAATCCGCCGCGCCCTGGTCCAGGACGAAGTCCGCATAGCGGGTCTCGTAGTACCTGTAGCCTGTGTAGATGCTCTCCGCCTCTACGATCGCGTCATTCATGGAGATGGCCGGATTCGCGTTGGTCCACTGCAGGTCGCCGTAGTTTTGGGCCGCAGGGCTCAGAGAGTTCTTCACTGCGTAGGTATCGGTCAGATGACCGGAGGGGTTGGCCGCGCCGCTCAGGATATCCGCCACGCCGTAGAAGCCGTAGCTTCCGGGTGTGCCGACCTGGAGGATCGCGTCTACGCCGTCATTGTCGGCGATCTCCTGAATCTCCATGGGGTTGCCGTTATTGAGCAGAATGATGACCTTGCCGCCGTTTGCGGCCTTGGCCTCTACTGCTGCCGCAATGAGGTTTCTCTCATCGTCGGACAGTCCCAGCGGATCGGTCTGGTTGAGGCCGTCAGCGGGATCTACGCCGGCTTCACCGGGTGTGTAGTCCGCGTTCTCGGAACCTGCGCGGCCGATCGTGATGATCATCACATTGCTGGCGTTCAGGCTGTCTCTCCAGCCCGCGTTCGCGCTGTCCAGCTCTGCGACGGAGGGCTCTTTGTCCTTGTAGACGCCGCCGACCGAGGGAGCTGTCAGGTTCAGGTACTCCGCAGTGCCCGTCCAGGTGGCCACTTCCGACTTGAAGATGCTCTTGAGCGCGTCGCTGTTGTACATATCTTTCAGTGTCGCGTTGAGCGTGAAGCCTCTTGCTTCCAGAGCGCCGACAAGGTCAACCGTATCGGCTTCCGTTCCGTGGTTCTCAGCCGCTGTAGGGCCCAGGATCGCGCCCTTGTTGGGGAAATAGCTCTGGAATCCCAGAAGGGATACCTTGCCGAGTTCTTCCGCGCTCAGGGGAAGCGCCGCGTTGTTGTTCTTGAGCAGAACGCTGCCTTCCTGGCTCATTCTGGTTCCGATATCCTGCATGGCCTGTACTAATTCAGTCGTGCTGGAGTAGTCGGAAGAATACGTGTACAGTTCCTCCGGAGAAGCATTTGTCTCGTTTACGATCTGGGTGCTCTGCGTTCCGATCATCTTGTCAATGTCGGTGCGGTGCGCCGTCACGATCGTCGAAGCAGTTACTGAAGCAGCCAGAAGCATAGCGCCGGTGGCTGTCAGGCCTCGCCAGACTTTTGATTTGTTATTGCCCATTTGTTCCTCCCTCCCTTTACATATATCGGGTTTACACGTTGTGTATCTTAGCTTCAGTATAGCATCGGGATTTTGCGACAGTATTTATTAGCGCAAAGTGCTTGATTATTTCCGTAAAGTGTCCATTTTGCAGGGGCGTTATTGTTTTATAATAGGGAGGAAGAATTACCCGAGTCAGAAGGAGCAGCCAGCCATGTCCAAAGGGCCCGCCCGGTGCCGGCGTTCAGACAGCAAAATATCCATGACAGCCACGATCGCCGCGGTCCTCGCCGCGCTTATTTTGCTGTGCACCGGCTGCAGCGGATCGGCGTCCTCCCTGTTTTCTCCGGCACGCGCGGGGCGCACGGTCCGGGTCGTCATTGAGGACAATCCGCAGATGGAGGTCGAATCTTCCGTTTTAACGGTCGAGGAAGGGTCCGATCTGCAGTTTACGATCACTCCCGCGCAGCACTGCACTGTCCGGGGAACCGACTACCGCGACTATTCGCTCGATCCGGCGCAGGACGGGCAGTACATCTGTACTTTGCATGATGTCTTATTCGACACCGTGGTCTCCGTGCTCACGGAGGAAAATCCTTATACGATCCGCTATGAGGCGAACGGCGCTGCGGCGGCCGCTTCGAGCGGCCTGACCGATACCTCCGGGGATGTTTCTCATATTGGGGATGTTTCTAATGACAAGACTTCCTATCGGGAGTTTTCCTACCCGGCCGCGCACCTTCGCGTCAACACCGAGCAGGGCACGCACCTGTTTGTGCGGGAGAACTATATTTTGACAGGCTGGAACACCTCGGCGGACGGAAGCGGGCAGCACATCGGCCTGGGAAGCCGCGTCTATGTCGGGCGTGGCGAGACTCTCACGCTGTACGCGGAGTGGGCTCTTTGCAACGACGAGTCCGATTTCCTATATGAAAGGGGGGCGAACTCCGTGACGATCACCGGGTTTAACGGTGGGAACAGCGTTACCCCGGAGGCCGGCGGCGAGCAGGCGCAGCCGCAAACTACCCCGGAGGTCGCCGGTACCTCTGAGGTCATTGTGATTCCTTCCAGAATCGACGGCCTCCCTGTCACCGGGATCGCGCAGGGCGCCTTCCAAGGCGTCACCTGTGACCGTGTGGTACTTCCCCCCACGATTAGCTTCGTGGAGGTGCACGCCTTCGATGGCTGCACACTTAGCGAACTGGTCCTGTTCGACTCCGTCTCGGAGATCACGGACCACGCCTTCGCCGGCTGCGAAAACCTCCGGACGATCCGCATCAACGCATGCGTCCCGCCCGTCTACAGCGGGAGCTACTATGACACTTTTCCGGACAAATATGATCGGCTCGCCGCACTCTCGAACGACGCCAAAATAGTTCTCTTCTCCGGCTCTTCCACCCGCTTCGGCTACGACAGCGCCTACCTGGACGACGCCTTCCCGGACTACGCGGTCGTCAATATGGGCGTATTCGCCTACACAAACGCGCTGCCCCAGCTGGACCTGATCCGCGGGCAGATGAAAACCGGCGATATCCTGATCCACTCCCCGGAATTTGACGCCGCAGGGAGGCAGTTCTGCACGACCAAAGCCTTCGATGATAAGTTTTTCAACATGATCGAGGCGGATTACGATCTTTTGGCCCGGCTGGACTACAGGGATTACGAAGGCGTTCTCAGCGCCTTCACGACCTACCAGAAAGTGCGGCGCGGCATGGAGGCCAAGTCCTATGCGGTCCGCGCGTCGGATTTCGACGAGGACGGACAGCCGGTCAGCTCTCCCTCCTACAATGAATACGGCGATTACATCGTATACCGGCCAAACGCGGAGGACGACGCGCCGATCTACGATCTGCCGGTGAACTACACAGTCGGCGCTTTCTCAAAGGCCGCCTACATCGATCCTCTCAACGCGGTCTACGACACGTTCGCCGCGGACGGGATCCGTGTGCTCTTTACCTATGCGCCCCGCAACAAGTCCGCTCTCTCAAAGGAAAGCGACAGCGCCGCGCTGGCCGCGCTCGACGCCTGGCTGCGCGAAACGCTGCACGCCGAAGTGATCTCCCCCATAGAGGATTCCCTCTATCCCGGCCGCTACCTCTTCGGCACCGACAATCATTTATCAACGGACGGCGTTTCGATCCGCTCGGAGAGGATCCGCCGCGATCTGGAGGAGGTGCTTGACGATGCAAAATAGTGCCCCATTCCTCACAATCCTCCTGCTGCTCCTTATGGCCGGGTTCGCGGTCCTGTTTCCCGCTGCCCTCTACATGGGCTTTTCCTATGACACGATCGCCGCAGTCCTGCTTGTCATGCTGACGATTGCCCTGGCTGCGCTGTATTTTAACCGGAAAAACAGGAAAGGAGGCGGATCGTGAATTTTACTTCTCCTCTCTTCCTGATCGGATTTCCTCTGGTCTGTGTGATTTACAGAAAACTGCCGGACACTTCGCGGCACGTGCCTCAGAGTACGCCTGCGCGGGATGGCGCCGCGCAGAGCCTCCTCTCCCGTCAGACTCTCCTTCTCCTCGCCAGCTGGCTCTTTTATATGGGAGGGAGCCTGAAGAGTTTTCCCCTGCTCCTTCTGGTGACGCTGGTCACATACCTCGGAGGTATCGCGATTGAAAAAGCGAAGGCAGAACAGAATGGCCGGGCCGGCGCGCTCCTTGCCCTTGTGCTGTGTTTCGTGTTCGGGATCCTGTTCTTCTTCAAATACTTCGGATTTGTGCAAAATACTGTCTTTCATCTGCTCGGTACCCACAGCCGCGGGCTGCGGCTCCCTCTGCCGGCGGGAATTTCCTTTTACTCCTTCCAGTCGCTCTCCTACTGCCTGGATGTGTACCGCGGAAAGCTCCGCGCCGAGCGGAGCTTTAAAGACTTCGCGCTCTTCGTGTCCTTCTTCCCGCAGCTTGTTGCCGGTCCCATAGAGCGGGCGGAGGATCTTCTCCCGCAGCTTGGGGCGTGCCCTTCGCCGACGGAATCGGACGCCCGGACCGGAGCGCTCTATATCCTGCGCGGATTCTTTAAGAAGATCGTGATCGCGGACTTCGTCTCCGCATATGTGTCAGCCTTATTTGACGCGGGGCGTTACAGCGGGCCGCTCACTCTTTTGGCGGGCATGCTGTTTGGATTTCAAATCTATGCGGACTTCTCGGGGTACTCGGACATCGCGCTGGGCGCCGCCCGGCTCCTGGGGATCCGTCTGCACTTAAACTTTGACAGCCCCTATCTGGCGGACAGCATTCGAGATTTCTGGCGGCGGTGGCACATCACGCTCACCAACTGGTTCACGGATTATGTGTACATTCCGCTAGGCGGAAGCCGGCGGGGAACTGCCGTGCATGTGTGCAATATCCTGATCGTATTCCTTCTGAGCGGGTTCTGGCATGGGGCGGACTGGCACTTCGCGGCGTGGGGGCTCTATCACGGCGTGCTGCTCTCGTGCGCGGTTCTGTGGGAAAAGGCGCGCGGAAGGCGCGGCTTCTCTGCTGAGGGGCCGAGTGTCCCGGAGGACGTTTCCGCGCGGGATGTCGTTTCCGAGGAACAAACTACCTCAGAGGTCGTTTCCGGGCTGGAAGTTGTTTCCGGGAGGGAAGTCGTTTCCGGGCGGGCTGCTGTTTCCGAGGATACCTCCGAGGTCGTAACCGGGCGCGGCCCTTCCAGGCTTCTGCGCACCGCCCTGACTTTTCTCCTGACGAGCCTGGGCTGGGTCCTCTTCAGGGCTTCCTCCGTGCGGCAGGCTTTTTCCATGTATGCGGGGCTGGCGACAGGCTGGACGGATCCGGCAATCCTGCGCGCCGCTCTGCTCACTGCCGGGACGCCGCTCAACGCGGCGTCGCTTGTGCGGATCGCCCTGATTCCCATCCTATTGTACCTGATCCGCACGATTCCCGAGGAACACTCGTCCGCGAAAAAAGACGGGCCCTTTGAGAACAATATTTTCGAAATTATTGCTTTCCTTATGACCGCCGCGATCCTTGTCTCCTGGATCGGAAATCTCGCCGGCGGCACTGGAAATGACTTTATTTACTTCCGATTCTGAGAAAGGAAGCCATGAAACGTAAACCATTTCTCCTTCTCTTATGCCTGGCACTGCTCCTGCCGCTGCTCTTTATGGGCATCTGCGCGGTCGGACTCCCTGCCAAATACGACGCCACCTACATGGGGGAACTCAAATACAAAGTCCGGCGCCTCAGCTCTGTCGGGGGGCCGAAAATCGTCCTGGTCGGCGGCAGCAGCGCCGCTTTCGGCACGGACAGCTCTCTCATCGAGAAAGAGTTCCCCGACTATGAAGTGGTGAATTTTGGCATGTACGCGGCGCTCGGAAGCCGCATGATGCTGGACCTGGCGCAGCGCGGCATCGGCGAAGGCGACATCGTGATCTTCATGCCGGAGATCAACGAACAGACCCTGTCCGATTTCACGGACGGCGCCTACGCCCTGCAGGGACTCGACGGCGCATGGCATCTGCTGGGGCGGATCCGGCCGGACCTCTACCCTTCCGTCCTGGGCGCAATGCCGGCCTTTGCCATGGAGAAGCTCCGCTGCCAGCTCGCCAAAACAGTGCCCGACCCGGGTGCCCTCTACCGCCGCGACTCCTTCAACGAATACGGGGATGTCGACAGCGATATGGTCTCCCGGAACATCATGCCGGAAGAGTATGATCCTGATCTACCCGTGGTCATGAGCGACGAACTTCCCACAGAAGAATTTGCCGATTATCTCAACGACTATTCCCGGAAACTGGGCAAAAAAGGAGCTTCCTTCTACTACCACTTCTGTCCGGTTAATGAGCTTGCTGTTGCAGGGGACATGAGTGCTCTGGCTTTTTATGCGCATTTGGACGCGGTACTCGATTTTCCTCTTCTCGGGGATCCGCGGGAAGCCGTCATGGAAGCCGGGTGGTTCTATGACACCAACTTCCACCTGAACCGGGCGGGAAAGACTGCCTTTACCAGGCAGCTGGTGCGCGACCTCAAAGCTGCGCTCGGCGACACATCCCTCACAGAAATCGATGTGCCCGCCATGCCCAGGTCACTTGCCTTTTCGCAGATTTCCGACAAGGAGGACTCTGTCCTGCGGCGCTCGACCTACGCCGGCAACACGGAAATCACACAAATCACCGTCCCGGAGACGGTTCGCCGCATCGAGGACGGCGCCTTCGACGGCTGCACCTCCCTTGAGGCCATTTACCTCGAAGCCAAGGAGCCTTCTCAAATTCTTGTGGGGCGCCACCTTCTGGACGGCACAGACGCTGATCTCTTCGTTCCGGAAGAATCTTTGTCAGCCTATCGCACTGATTACCGCTTCTCTCAGTACGCGGATAGAATTCGGGCGCGTTGAGCGGCTCTTTTGCGGACAAAATCACGGGCTCGCTGAGCGCCCTGTGATTTTAGGCATAACACTCCATATCAGCGATAACAAATTCCAAAGCCATCGGAAAATAGCGGCTTTTCTGTCAAATCAGGAAGCTTTTTTCCATAGCTTTTGGCAAAAAAGCAAGCCATAGACAATTTATCTCCCAATCTCAGCTATTAACACTTGCACTTGAGAAATAATTGGGAGATGAAACTGTCAATAACTGCAGTTATGCCCAAAAAGAGCACTGGCAGTGCCTGTGCAATGGCTGTACCCCGAAAAGCTCGGTACTCGTGTGCACTTGCAGTACCTTCCGCATAATGCGGCCCCATCCATTCCTGCCCACAAAAAAGGCCGCCGCCCTGAGAATTAAATTCTCAGGGCGACCGCCACACTTCTTATAACATATCTTATACTGCTTTTTCTAACTTACTGCTTACCCGCCGCCGCAGCCTTCTCCTGATTTTCCTTAATCTTCTTCTGATCCTCAGCCGCATACTTCTCAACATCCATTCTCCACAGAAGAACGATCGATGCGACAAAGGCCGCCATATCCATTCCGAGGTAAACGAAGATCAGTACATTCTCCGCCGCCGCAGGCTGTCTGGTGAGAGTTGCGTCATAACCTGTCGCGCCGAGCAGTCCGCTGACGATTCCGACTGCCAGGCCCAGAAGACCAACCATGATGGATCCGTAGATCGACATCGTGAAGCCGTCGCTTCTGAATCCGTTCTTAGCCTCGAGGTGATCGAGGACGTCGGATACAACTGCCAGCATAACATACTGTGCGGGGATGATTCCGATCGCCTTGAGCACGACGCCCGTGCAGACCATCACGAAATTGTGCACGCCCAGGAAAGCGACGATACCGCCCACCAGGGAGAAGATCAGTCCGATGACGATCGCGCGCTTTTTGCCCAGCTTGTTGGCGAGAGGCCAGGCAATGACCATGCCGACTGCGGAAGGAAGTCCGCCGATCAGGCCCAGCGTGCTCATCAGGGCGCCGGATGCGCTCTCGGGATCTGCGGCTGTCAGAACGCTGTCGAACATCCAGCGCACATAGAAGCTCATGGAAGTGTTCTTGACCAGCTGTCCCATCTGGAAGAAGAGCACAAAGAGGATGACCATCCACCAATATTTGTCATGTGTGCAGGCGCTCACGTGTGTCTTCATGGGAATGACTTCGGCCGCCTGCGGAAGTCCCATGGTCTCTTCCGTGATACGCTCTCTTGTGAAGAAATACTCAAGAATGATGCCGAACGCCGTGATCAGCGCGAACACGATGGAGAGCACTTTCCAGTGGGAATAGGATGCCGCTACATCCAGAGACGTCCCGTTGTAGGCGAACATATAGCTCTGCAGCAGGATCGGAACTACGATACTGGCACCGACGCCGGCCGCCGCCACCATGGACGCGTTGGACATGGTCGCCAGAAGTCCCCTCTTATCTGTGTCTCTTGTAGAGAGGGATACCATCGAGCTGTGCGCCGTGTAGTAGCAGGGATACGCGATCGAATAGTACAGGTTATAGCTGACCGCGATCCAGATCATTTGCAGCGGTGAGCCGTTGTTGGGCGATGCGAACATCATGATGATGGCGACCGCCATGAGCGGGATCGAGGCAAACAGATATGGGCGGGCCTTACCTGCCGTTGTCCTCGTGTTGTCGATCCACTTTCCTACCATCAGGTTTCCGAGCACAACGAAGACGACGGAAACGATCGGAAGAAGCGCCGCGAACGCGCCCGCGCCGAATTTGGTCCATCCCAGAACATCCGCGTAGTATCTGGTCAGATAGGCGCCAAAGATCGAGTTGGCCAGCATTGCGCAGAACGGCGCCAGGAAATAGCCCAGAGCGATCTCCTGTATTTTGACATCATTGCTCTTGATTCTTGTCTTGAAAGCCGGCTGCTCTACAATTTTTTTCAAAAAATCCATAATCTCCCCCTCCATGTCAGATTGGCATTACTGATGATTATATAGTACTTTATTTTCACCCCGAAAGAGCGCCATGTACGCAAACGGTACGGAAACTGCCGTGAACGTCCCGGAGACCCGGCGAAAAACCGGATTTACCGGTCAGGCCCGGAACTATATGCTCAGCAAAAACCGGATCTGCCGGTCATCTCGGGAACAATATGCTCAGCAAAAACCACCCGTCTTGTGTCCGGATCGTAACCGTCCCGTCATATTTCTCAACCGTCTTGCGGATGCTCTTGACGCCGTACCCGTGATAGTCCTTGTTGTTCTTGGTGGTGATCAGGTCCTTGCCGTCGAAGCGCACTTCCCCCGCGTAGCGGTTCTCTATTTTGACAAGGACGAAGCCCATCTGCTCGCAGACTACGACCCGGATCAGGCGCTCGTTCTCATCGGCCACGCTGGCCGCTCCCCGGATCGCGTTGTCGAGCGCATTTCCAAACAGCGCGCTCAGGTCCATGGTGCTCATGAAAGAAAGGAGCGTGCCGTCCGCCACGACGTTCATGGAGATTCTCTGGTTCTGGCAGACGAGGCTCTTGGCCGTTAGAATCGTGTCCAGGACCTTGTTGCCTGTCTTGTTCTCCGCCTCGTACTGGCGGATCTCGTCCTCCATCTGCGTCAGATAGCCGTACTTTTCTTCATCGTTGAGCTCGTAGCGGAGCGCGGCGATCTGGTGCTTGAGATCGTGATATTTCTGATTGATCAGGTCGATGCTCTCCTGCGAGATCTGGTAATTGCTGTACTGCATCTGCAGGAGCTGCTGCTCCAGTTCGGCCTCCGTCCTGGCGCTGACCTCTACGAGCAGGTTGTGGTACAGAAGCAGAATGATTACGCCGCCAAAATCCGTGAGCGTCCGCATAATGAAGATCTCGTTGCTGTAGCGCATGGAAAACGGCGTATTGGCCACCGCGAAACTGATATTGGAGACGAGATAAGTGCTCGCTGCGATCACCAGAGCCCCCGCGATATCCCGGCCTCCGAGCTCCAGGAGCCGGGCGTCCTTCTCCTGCCGCTTCTCCAGGATATAGATGATGCCGAATACAACAAAGTAAACGGCGGCAATGAGCATGCACATGAAGGGCAGAGAAGCCTTGGCGCCCAGTCGGGTGACGCTGTAAAAATAGAGGAGCCACCCCAGGGAAGTCGCCAGCTCTCCCAGCATAAACGCCCTCGCGCAGTAGTAGACCGTCTTTCCGGGCGGCATGTCGCACAGAAGGTACATCAGCAGATAGATCATGCCGATCTCAATGGATACAAAAAGAAAGAAGAGATAGACCGGCGGATGATCCGTGAGCGTCATAAATCCGCAGAGCAGGACAAAAAAGAACGCCGCAATAAGACGGCGTTTCATTCCCTTCACCCGCTCCGGCAGAAATCGGCAGTAGAGCATTGCCGAGAGCCAGTAGGCGATTGCATATAAGATTCCGGGGGTATGTGAAAGTTCTGTATGCATTTTCTGACCCCTCTCATGTCACTCCATCCAGATATTCGTGGATGGCCTCCTGAAGCGGCTTTTTCCTTGCGCGGCTCACAGGCAGCGTGTTCTTTCCTACGATCACATCGCTCTTGTGATATCCTGTCACCTTCGCGAGATTGATGAGGCATCCCTTATTGCACTTAAAAAAATGATGGGAGGCCAGTTTGTTCTCCACTTCGCTGATCGTTCCGCGCGTCTCGATCAGTTCCTCTCCGACATGGAAAAACAGATCGTGGTCGATCACTTCCACATAGTCGATGGAACTGACCCCGATCTTTCGCGCACCGCCTTTTACAGAGACCGTGATATAGTCCTCGTCCGGCCTGCGCGCCTTGATCTTCATGACCGCGCGCCGAATCGACTCCGAAAAGGCATAATAACTCACCGGTTTCAAAATATAGTCGAGCGCACCTACCTTGTATCCCTTTATGGCGTACTGCGGCGCATTGGTGATAAAAATGATCGTGACCTCCTGGTCCGCCTTTCTGATCTCTCCCGCTGCCGTCATGCCGTCCACAAAGGGCATCTCAATATCCATGAGAATCAGGTCATAACCGCCCGAATAGTGTTCCGTGATGCTGTCTCCGTCCGCGAATTCTGTGATCTGAAAAGACGCTCCGTTCTCGGCGGAATATCTTTCAAGAAGCCTTCGTATTTCCCTGCGTGTATGAAGTTCGTCTTCTACGATTGCTACTTTCATGGCAAAAATTATATCACTTTTTTACAGTAGCGTAAACACAGGGAAAACACGCCGGTCAGGCGTGATCTCCCTGTTGTGGTTCTCTTATGAGTCAATATTTTAGCAGATTTCAATCAACGGCAGCCGATCAGTCCAAAGTGAAGGAATTAAAGTCGAAGGTTCCGCCCTTGCCCTCAACGCTGAAGTACAGGGCCTCTTTTTCGCCCAGTCCCTCGGGAAGCTTTCCTGTGAAATCTTCCGGCTGCTTGCAGGTGTGCACCGGAATGCGGCAGATCACATCGCCCTTCTCCTGCGTCCGGATGACCACTGCGCAGCCGTCGCCGTAGCCCTGGAGATTGACGGTCACCGTCTTCGTATCTCTGAGGTCAAAATATTTAAAGCCGACCGTGCAGTCCGTGCAGAAGTTCGAGACGTACTGCGGCTCGCCTTCTTCGCGGTCGCCTCCGCGCTGCGTGATGAAAGGATTGCATCCCTTGCGGAACTTGATCATGGACATGAATCTGGTTCCGTTTTTGCCGTAAACATTGCAGGCGATGGCCGTCGGATAGCATCCCTTGCCGATGAGGGGGCCTCCGTTGAGTCCGCAGGAAGTCATCTCCGCCTGATAGAACTTACCGTCCTCGAAGCGGATCTCCTCCGCGCAGGCCTGTCTGGAGGACTGCTTGCGGTTTGTGTGCCTGTGGTAGAAAATATAGTACTTGCCGTTGATCTCGATCAGGCTTCCGTGCGTATTGCCGGTCGAATTTCTCGCGTGCTCCGGATCCGGAACGCCGGGAAGTCCGATGTCGCCGCAGGAGACCAGGATGCCGCCGTACTCGAATCCGGACGTGGGGCTCTTGCTGGTCGCGTAGCAGAGATTGTGGCTGTTGAGCGAGCTGTAAATGAAGTAATAGGTGTCGCCGAATTTGCGCATGGAGCTCGCCTCGCCGAAAGGCTGCTCCTCGTAAGGCGTTCCCTTGGCTTCCTCGCCGGTCTTGACGCCGATGTACTGGATCTCGTCGCCGGAGATCACCGTCAACATGTCCTTCGTATCGATCTCGAACCACATCGGGCCGTGCTCGGTGGGCTTGCTGCCGTCCAGAAGGATCGGGTTTCCGCCGAAAGCAAATCCCGTGTACAGATACAGTCTTCCGTCGTCATCCTTCAGGCACCCGGGATCGAACTGGAAAGGCTCATTTCTTTTGCCGATTGGCGTTCCGTCCTGATACTTGACATAGCCGTAGAACTCATACTTGCCGGCGGGCTCGTCACACACTGCGACGGAGATCATCTTGGTGCCGCCCATGAAATAGTAAAGATAATATCTTCCGTCGTCACCTACCACCATGTCCGGCGCCGCAAGTCCGTTCGTCATGCGAATGCGCGGAGCGGCGGGATCCTGCTCTCTCTTGTAGATCACGCCGTGATAGGTCCAGTTTCCGAGATCATCTACCGGTGCGGACCAGCACACATAATCTCCCAGACAGAAGTTCAGTCCGTTAAAGAGATCGTGCGAACCGTAGATATACACCCTGCCGTCGACAATATGCGGCTCCGCGTCCGGAACATACTCCCAGCTGGGAAGATACGGGTTAAATGCTTGCATTGTTTTCATAAGAGCCCCCTTTTTTAATCCCGGCGTGCCTCTTCGGCCCACCTTTCCATACATCTTTTGATATATTTACATTATACACTCGTCGCTGCCGCTGCTGCTGATCTTGCGTGAAATGTCATTCTTTGTTCGCAAAAGGAGCGCTGTATGTCATCGGAATCGTCCCAATATCACATTCGGCGCATCCCTTTATTTCCGAATCTGTTATAATAACTCTCGTGCAGTATCTAGTTTGAGAAACTTTGATGATCAGAAAGGACTTTACCGAATGGCAGCCTTTTTCGGAGCAAACGATATATGGAAAACTTATGAAGGTGACGACAGAGAACCCGTAATTCTGGTGGGGGTGCGCGAGACGGATGTGGAGAAGCCGGTTTCGGAGGAAGAATTTCACCACTCCTTGAAAGAACTGGCCGAGCTTGCAAAAGCCTGCGAGATGAATCCGGTGGACACCGTGACCCAGTCTCTTGCCCATATCAATACCGGTCTCTATGTGGGAGCCGGAAAGGCGGACGAGATTCGGATCGGCGCGGAAATGTTCGGTGCGGAGCGGGTCATCTTCAATGACACGCTGTCCCCTTCCCAGATCCGCAACCTGCAAAAAATTTTAAAGCTCCCTGTGATGGACCGGACTGCTCTGATCCTTGAGATCTTTGAGCGGCGGGCACGGAGCAGAGAGGCGCGGCTGCAGGTAGAGCTTGCCAAACTCCGCTACTTAAAGCCCAGGCTGATCGGCATGTGGGAGACCCAGAACCGCCAGGGCGGCGCTTCCGGCTCCATGTCCGCAAAGGGCGAGGGCGAAACACAGCTGGAGATCGACCGCCGCACCATTGACCACCGCCTCAGTGAGCTGACCAAAGAACTCAAAAATGTCAGCCGCGAGCGCGCCACCCAGCGCAAGAAGAGACAGAATTCCCGGCTTCCTCTCGTATCACTTGTGGGATACACCAACGCCGGTAAGTCTACGATCATGAACGCAATGCTGACGCAATACTCGACCGACGCGCCTGCGGAAGGCGAGCCGGATAAGCGGCAGGTCTTCGAAGCGGACATGCTCTTTGCCACACTGGACACGACCGTAAGGCGCATCAATGTGGCCAAAGGACAGGATTTTCTGCTCTCCGACACCGTCGGCTTTATCCACAAGCTGCCCACCTCCCTTGTCGAGGCATTTAAATCGACGCTCGAAGAGACCACACAGGCAGATCTTCTCGTACAGGTGGTAGACGGTTCCGACCCGCATTGCCGCAAGCATATTGAAGTCACTAAAAGGATCATCGATGAGATCGGAGCCGGGCAGATTCCCATGATCACGGTCTACAACAAGGCGGATCTGTGCGACCCGCCCATCTCCTATCCCATCTCGGGGGCCGTAGAGCAGAGTGTCGCAGGAATAAGCAATGTGAACCTCTATCTCTGCGCCAAAGACAGCCGTTCCATCGACTGCCTGTGTAAGACGATCTTTGAAATTCTCCATGCGGAGAGGACCGTCCGGACCTTTCTCATCCCGTATGACCGGGGAAGTCTTGTGTCCTTTTTGATGGAAAGATCTCTGGTTTTACAGACAGAATATACATCGGAGGGTACCAGGATCACCGCGGAGTGCGACAAGGCAACTGCGGATCAGGTAGAGAAAGCGCTCGGGTGAAGCCGCGCAGCATAAATTGTGCTGTGGCTCCCGAATTTTTGTAAAGGAGAATTCATATGTCTGATTATTACATCTCTGAGGTCCGCCCGTCCGACCGCTTCGCCCGCGAGCAGATTGACCGTCTGCTGCAGGCCGAAGGCATCCGCCGGGACGCCAATCTCGACTATACCTGCGCCATGTACGACGAGGACATGAACATCATCGCCACGGGAAGCTGCTTCGGAAACACGCTCCGCTGCATGGCCGTCAGCAGTTCCCATCAGGGCGAAGGCCTCATGAACGAGATCGTAACCCACCTGGTCGGCCGCGAATTTGAGTGCGGTCACAGCCACCTGTTTCTGTACACCAAGTGCGATTCCGCCAAGTTCTTCGGCGATCTCGGTTTCAGCGAGATCGTCCGCATCGACGGCCGGATCGTCTTTATGGAAAACCGGCGCACCGGCTTTGCGGAATATTTGAAGAGACTGCAGCAAGAATCCGCCTCTATGGCCGGCGCGAAGTCCTCGGCCGCCATCGTCATGAACGCCAATCCTTTCACGCTGGGCCACCTGTACCTGGTGGAAAAGGCCTGCCGCGAGAACGACGTCGTCCACCTATTTATGGTCAGCGAGGACGCATCGCTCGTGCCCTTTGCCGTTCGCAAGCGCCTCATCATGGAAGGCACCGCGCATCTTCCGGGCATCATCTACCACGAGAGCGGCCCCTATGTGATCAGCAGCGCGACCTTCCCCAGCTATTTCCAGAAGGACGAGACCGCCGTCATTGAGAGCCACGCCTGGCTCGACCTGCAGGTCTTTGTCAAAATAGCGAAAGCCCTGGGCATTCAGACCCGTTACGTCGGCGAAGAGCCCACCAGCCTTGTGACCGGCATCTACAACCGCATTATGCAGGAAGAGCTCCCCAAGGCGGGACTCAACTGCGTCATCGTTCCCAGAAAGACGGCTGACACGGCCGCCGGCGCCCCCATCAGCGCCTCCACCGTTCGGCAGCTCCTCAAAGCCGGCGATTTCGACGGCCTGAAGGCGCTGGTCCCCGAGAGCACCCTGCGCTGGTTTATGAGTAAAGAAGCAGCGCCGGTGCTCGCAAAGATCCGCGCGGAGGAAAATGTCGTCCACTACTGATAAAACAAGGGGGAAAGCCAACATGGAAGAATGGAAGATGGAAGGCACGGAAATCGACCTGCCGCAGATGCTGAATTGCCGGGAGCGCCGGACAAATGTGCAGAATGAGCTTCTGCGCGGGTACGGGCGCCCCGTCATATCCTTCTGCATGAACATTCCGGGTCCCATTAAGACCAATGCACAGATCCGGGCCGCTTTTCTGGATGGCCGGGCGGCCTTGATCAAGGAGCTGGAAAAGGAATCCATTGCTGTTTTGCAGTCTTTTGACATCGCGGAGCCCACCGGCGACGAGTGGATCGCGGCGGTCGACGCAGACGCCGCAGTAGTCAAGGAACTGACTATGGAAATCGAAAACAGGCACCCGCTCGGGCGCCTGTTTGATATGGATGTCATCAATATAAATGGAGAGAAGCTCTCCCGCCCGCGCTTTCGCAAATGCCTGATCTGCGGCAGGCAGGCCCAGGAATGCGCACGGGCACGGGCCCATTCCGTTGCGGAGATGCAAAAAGCTGTTATGAAAATGCTGGAAGAGGCCCCAATGAATTGATCAAAATCGCCGCCGCGCGGCTGAACTGTGCAGAATTTCCTGCCATCTTGTGCATGCCCGGTCTCTCCTCTTTTCCTCAAGACAAATCACTGCTATCCCGCACGCGTGTACATCCTTGAGCTCAGAGGGAATTGTCTCCCTCCTGAGTTAATGCCCCACACCCGCCAGCGGCAGAATGCCGTAGAACACAATGCCCAGCAGCGCCGAGCTCATGATCACCTTGGGCACACTCCACTTGAATCTCACCAGAATAAACATCATCAGCGCGCTGATCAGGATGGAAAACGGCAGAATTCCGCCTCCCTCCGCCCAGAATGTATCTCTGCCCAGAGTGACCAGGACTCCCATTAGCATGGCGATGCAGACCGGCTTGACAAAGCCCATAATCGTTCGCACCACAGCGCTGTCCTTGAATTTTTCAAAAAAGGCCGCGACGAGCAGCGTCAGCGTAAAAGCCGGCGTGAGCACACCAAGGACCGCGATGAGTCCGCCCAGCGGTCCCGCCGTCTGCGTTCCGGTGAAGGTCGCGCAGTTGAGTCCTAAAGGCCCCGGCGTCATCTCCGCGATCGCGACCAGATTGGACAGGTCCTCCGAGGACATCCACCCGTGGGTCTGCATCTCCTCCAGGATCAGCGGGATCATGGACATTCCGCCGAAGCTCGTGAATCCGATCTTCATAAAAGAAATAAAAAGCTGCAGATAGATCATACTTTAACCCTCGCAAAGTGATAGACAAGCCCGATCCCGATGGCCATCAGGACCAGGATGATATTGCTGACGCCCATCATATACATGGCAAAGCCGACGATCAGAACGAGGACTGCCATCCTGCTTCTGAGCGCGTCCTTTCCCAGCGACAGCGCCGCGCTCGCTATGATGGGAATGACCGCCGCCCGAATGCCCGTCATGGCCGCCATGACCCAGTAATTGTCCTTCAGCGAATTGTAAAATACGGTCACTATGGACAAGATCAGGATGGCCGGGCAGGTGATTCCCACCACCGTACAGATCCCGCCGAAAATGCCGCCCACATGATAGCCGAACAGCATACTGATATTGGTGATCATAATGCCCGGGACCGATTTGCCCACCGCCACCATCTCCAGCAGTTCCGCCTTGGTGATCCACTGCCTCTTGTCTACAAATTCCTGCTCCATCTGTGCCAAAATAGCCCAGCCGCCCCCGAATGTGAAACAGCCGATCTTGAAAAAGAACAGGAAAAGCAAAAGTCCTTTTTTTAATTTATCAATACTTTTCATGTGTGCCTGCACCTGAGACTGGTTTTTCAAGGCTCGCAGAGCGAGCCGCTGCGCCGCGTGCGGGCTGCTCTTTGGCAGCATCTTCCTTTCCGCACGCGTGTGCATCATATAACTCAGCGGGGAACATCCCATCTGAGTTATAAATTGATCCTCTATACAAAAGTAACTGTCCACATTGTGAACAGTTACTCTGATTTTAGTGTAGCACACCGGGTTATATGTTGTTATACATACTTTCTTATGCATTCCATAGATAATTTCTATAGGATATTTCTATGAGCCACTTCTATGCAAAGCTTTACAGACAATTGCTATTTTGCCTGTGCCCCATCACGGAAGCAGTATTACAGGATCATGGAAACGATCAGGTTATAGACTGCGCAGATGCCGACATTGATCGGAACCGCCACGAACAGCAGTCTGTTGAAGAGCTTGTTTCTCTCCTCTTCATCACTCTGGGAACCCAGGATCAGGCTTCCGCCGGAGGAGAAGGGGCTGATGGCGCTGCTCTGCGCGCCGAGTACGGTGCAGGCAAACAGGGCGGCCGGCGCAAGTCCGGAAGAAGCTGCCAGGCCGGGAATCAGCGGGAAGAGCGCCGGGCAGACAACGCCTGTGGTGGAGCTGAAGAAGCTCATGATCGCACCGACAAAGCTGAACGCGATCGGGATCAGGAAGGTCGGAACATTGCTGCCGATCCATGCGGAGAGCAGATCGATCGTGCCCGCCTCAACGGCCACTGCGATAAGCATACCGGCACCTGCGATCATAAGGATCGTGTTCCACGGAACCTTGGCGATAATATCCTTCTGGGGCGCCAGGTCCATCAGAAGCGCGATGACTGCAAATACGATGGCGACCAGACCGACGTCGATCTTGCCGGCAATCGTGCCGATCAGCTCGTTGGAAGGAAGGATCAGCTTCAGAACAGGGAAGAGAAGCACTACGAGCATCATTCCCAAGATCAGGCCCAGCGTCTTCTTCTGCTTATCGGTATACTCTTCCGGAAGCTCAAAGCGGACGCCTTTTCCGATGTTGCGATTTGCCTTGAAGCCAAAGCGCATCACTGTGATCACGATCAGACTGGACACAACTGCCAGGCCGAACATTGTCAGACATGCGCTGAAGGAGTCAATCGGAGTCAGGTCGGGAGTCCCTTCATACGCTGTATCCATCAGTCCGCGGAAGACTACGCCCAGCGCCGCCGTAGGGAAATTGCCGCCCGCCAGCGCACCGCAGTTGATTGCCACCGCGCCCGTCAGCTTGTCCATGTTGGCCTCCTCACAGATCAGCATGGTGATCGGCGCAAGAAACGCAAGAACTGTGAAGTATGCGGCGCCCATTACAGAGAGGATCACCGCCACGAAGAACAGGGCATAAGGCAGAAGTCCGGGGAACTTCCTGCAGGCGTATAAGAGTGTGCGGGAAATCTTTTCCAATGTGCCGTTTACGGCAGCCACGTTGTAAAACAGAGAGACCGCCAGGATCACGAACATGGTATTGGTGGGCCAGAAAGCGATCAGTGCCTTGGGCTTAAGGCCCATGACAAACGCGCCGATGATATAGGCGAAGACGATACAGAACAGGCCTGTGTTGATTTTGGTCTTGTACCCCAGAAAGACAGCAATCGCGATTGCAGCTACTATAATTACGCTTAACATACTATTTTCCCTCCTAAGTGATGATCCGATTGTTTATGCTTCGATGCCCAGAAGCCAGGCCGGAAGGTCATGGCTCATGTACCGGACATGCTCTCTCGGAATGCCGTGCTCTATCAGATACTGCAGATACTGCTCTTCCGCGATCTCCCAGGCCGGATTTTCCACCTGCCCGCCGTCGGTACTGATCAAAACATTCTTGTAACCTACGGTTTGGATCGTCTCCAGGTTGCCGGGAAGGTTGCTGATGTAGCCGTTTCCGGCTCCGACGCCTTTGTTCTGCGCGTAGCAGCGCTCGAGCAGCACGTCGTATTCACGGACTATTTTGACCTGGTCTTCCATAGACATATTCACGATCCACCACTCGGGATGCGTCACCACCACTTTGCGAAGGCCGGCTTCTCTGGCCGCCTTGACCACGGTAAAGATCTCCGACACGGAGATATGACCGGTTCCCAGCACAGCATCGTGTTCTTTGATCAAGGCGAAGACTTCCTGCAGCTCCGGTACAATGGCGCCGTCCCGGACCACATCTACGCAGTCATCGGTGGGCTTTCCCAGTTTCTCCAGGTGGTTGCGCGCCGAACTGGTCGGAAGCCACACGACCTTGGCGCCGAGCTTAAGCGCGTTTTCTACGGCAACCGGATTGATGCCGCCGACGCAGCGGTTGAGCACCACAGATCCGAACATTGTGAAGTCGTTATCCCCGTTTACGATCCGATTGTAGCGATTGGTGAGAAACGCCCGGTTCGCGGTATATCCCAGATGGGTCTTGATCACGATCGCCCGCGCTCCCACGCGGACTGCCGCGTCACACAGCTCGAAGTCGTCATAGCGCCTTGTGCGCAGATCGGGATTGGTGTGCACATGCATATCAATCACGCCTTTCATGAGAGAATCTGCCATACCTGCCTCCTTTTGTGTAAGAATTGTGTGAAGGATTATTTGTTTTCTGATAATATCGTATCGAAATCCTCAGTTAAAAGGAAATATGCCGTTCCGATACAAGCTATCGGGTATTCGAATAGCCAATTCCCTTTTTGCAGAAAACGATTGTGCTACAATGAAGACACCTATTTGGAGCAAGTATCCTGAGCATTTCTGAACACTTAATTACGCATCATCACAGAAGAGGTCATAATGGATTTACGCGAATTAGAATATCTTACGGCATTATCGGAAGAAGGAAGTGTTTCAAGGGCGGCGGAACGTCTCTACATGTCCCAGTCCAGCCTGAGTCAGTTTCTGCAGCAATATGAGGACGAGCTCGGCGTCCGCCTTTTTCTGCGCACGTCAAAAGGCATACGCCCTACCGCAAACGGCGAGCTCTTTATCGATCACATGCAGAGAATTCTGCTGGACTACCAGAGAGCCCGGAACGAGTTGTGGGACAACGAATCCATGAAAGGCGGCCGCGTCTCACTCGGGATCAGCTCTTTCCGAGGGTACAGAATGCTGCCCAGGATCCTGCACAGATTCCGGCAGATGTATCCGGACGTCACGGTGGATGTGGTGGAAGAAAACAGTATGCAGCTGGAGACACTCCTGCTCGAAGGCAAGCTGGATGTGGCTGTCATTGCCCTCCCCGCCAGCAAACTGAAGAATGAAGTGAAATTTCTGAAAAAAGAAGAAGTCTATATCGTGGCCTCGGCCGACCACCCGGTTCTTGAAAAAGCGCAAAAAAGAGACGACGGCCACGGTGAATGGGTAAGCCTGGAAGATGTGGCGGCGCACCCTCTCATACTCGGCAATCACGATACGATCCTCGGGAATCTCAGCCGGAATCTCTTTCGCAGCCATCGCTGCAAATACAGCGCAATTTATGAGAACATCACAGCAGAAATGGCTGTTTGCATGGCAAGAGAAGGACTGGGTCTGGCCTTCACCTATGCCTCCTGTACCGAGCCCGATCAGCGCACCCGCCTTCTTCGCATAGGGAAAGAGGGGGTCTTCCTGGATCTCGGAATCGGATTTCCGTCCCGCGAATACCACTCCAAATCGGCCGAGGCATTGGAGGCCGTAATCTGCGACGTCTACCGTGAATCCTGAAATCTTTCTGCTGCCGATCTGTGCTATACTTTTTGTAGTCTTATTGATCGCAGACGGATCCGGGGAAAGGAGACGCGCCATGGATTTTCGGGAACTGACCTACATCACGGCAGTGGCCGATGCGCACAGTGTGACAGAAGCCGCCAAAAAACTCTATATATCACAGCCATCGCTCAGTTATATCATCGGAAAGGTGGAGGAAGATCTCGGAGTCAAACTCTTTGACCGCAAGACCAACCCTCTCTCCCTGACCTATGCCGGAGAAAAGTATGTGCAGACCGCGCGGGAGATCCTGCGCATGCGCGACAATATGCGCAGAGAGATGAACGACATCGGCCACGGCGCCAAAGGACGCATTCACATCGGAATCCCCAATGAGCGCGCCGGCTACATGCTTCCCAAAGCGATTCCCATCTTCCGGGAAAAATATCCGAATGTGGAGATCCGCCTTGAAGAGTCCCGTTCCGAAGAACTGATCCGTAACCTTATGATCGACAAGGTCGGCTTCTGCGTCATGCCGATCGTACCGGAAGATCTTCCGCCGGGCGTTATGACAGAGCCTCTATACCTGGAAAGGCTTCTTCTGGTGGCGGGAGAAGATATGATCCCGCAGGATATGATTGTCCATCCGGCCGGAAGCGGTCATGATGCTGCAGAACTGTACGATACGCCGGAATTTCCGCTGGTCGATCTGCGGAAGATGAAGAAAACCATGCCTTTCATCATGCAGAAACGAAGCCAGATCATTCGCAGACGGACCGATGACCTTTTCCGTACACTGGGCTTCTTCCCCAAGGAAATCATGGAAGTATCCAGTTCCCTCACTGCCGTGCAGCTCGCCGAGGCCGGCATGGGACTGACGATCGTTCCAGAAAGAGCCATCCACGCGCTGGGCGGCTTCTCCCGCTTTCACTGCTACCAGTACAGCCCTCAGCCTGAAAGCTGGGAGGTCAGCGCTGTCTACAAAAAAGATATATATCTGGACAGCGCCGAGCGGGCGCTGATCGACGCCATGAAACAGGCCTTTGGCGGCACAAGGTAATTCTAAGGGGCTTGCCGCCCCACTCAGGATCCATTGATTCCGAGTGGGACGACAAGCCCCTTACTATCGTGATTTCTTAGTAAATTTCTTAGTAGAAAAGTCCGCCGAGGTTGAAAACACCGAGTGCTGCCATGAGGACGTTGATCAGTACGTTGCAGACAGAGAGAAGGAACAGAGTGGAGAACATTTTGTTGAGTTCTTCCGTCGTTGTCTCTTTTGCCGCGGAGTAGGAAGACATAATGATCGCGCCGCCGGTGGAAAGCGGGCTGATCGCTGCCGCGAAAGAAGTCGCTGTCACAGCTGCGATGAGCTCGACATAGTGTGCTCCGGGGAACTTCGTGACCAGATCTGCACAGATCGGGTACAGGGCAGGCATTACGACGCCGGTCGTGGAGCTTACCCAGGAGAGGATACCGGAGGTGGCTGCCATGATCGGAGCTGCCGTACGAGCTGTCATGAAGGAGCTCAAGAAATCGGAAACCAAAGTGATACCACCCAGGAGATCGATCATGTTGACGAGAACGCCTACGCCGCAGATCATCATGAGGGTGCCCCACGGAATACCTTTGATCGCTGCCTTTTCATCGGCGCAGCCAAGAAGAATCAGAACTGCTGCCATGACGAAAGCGAAGAGACCGGTATCCAGCTTGAAACCGATGCAGCAGATGACCATGACGATGATCGCTGCCATTGTGATCTTCTGTTTCGTGTTGAAAGCAGGAATATCCGAAAGCTTAAGCGGATTATCCGCCTTGACGGCATATCCCTTGTAAAGGAGGTAGATGATCACGGTGAACACGAATCCGGAGAGAAGGGTGCTCAGGAACAGGTGCAGTTCAAATCCGGAGTAACCTAAAGGCTCGGAGAGCTGCTTAGCCAGGATACCTGTCAGGGACAGGGGAGAGGCGCAGCCGGCGTTGGCGCCGAGCTTGGCATACAGGGCCGTCGCCATAGGGTTGATATCAAGTTCAAAAGCGAGATAGACTGCAAATGTTGTCATCAGGATACCTGCGGCGATGTGGCCGGGTCCGATGGCGGATATAAATGCAGAGAGGAAGAACATCAGGATCGGGATGAGATAGGTCCTTTTCCCGACCAGCGCGACGACCTTTTTGGAGAAAAGATCGAGCGTTCCGTTGGCGGAAGCCATTCCGAAGAGGAAGGTAACGCCGACCAGGGTAACAAACATCGAGCTGGAGAATCCTTTAGCTATATCGCTGGTTTTTAAAAGACGCATCGCGCCGTTGGACTCTATCTGCACGCCGGCAGCAATCGCCAGCTGTGTCAGCAGGAACGTGGCGCCGATCGCGAAGAAACCGATATTGACTTTTTTGATAAATCCGATAGCAACAACAGCCACCAGTACGAGCAGAGAAATCTGCGGCATCATTGCTCTTATCATTTCCATAGTAAGCTCCTTTCTCTGATTTCAATTTGTTATTATCCGGGGTGTAAATGGTAATGGCAATCACTTAACAGGATTACTGCCTGATAAATGCTGTACCTTCCATCAAAAGGTTTGCCGTGCGGAAGCCGAAGGTATCTTCGATCTCAGGGCAGGCGCCGTTTTCTTTGTAGTCAACGCCGCATTCGAGGATCCCGCCGGGATGTCCGATCCGGATGAACTGTGTGTCCGTATCCGGGGAAAGGACCTGCTGCACGATGCTGCCGGGCACAACAGCCGCTGCCGCTGTGCACATGGCGCCGGTCATGGCGTAGGAGGGATGAGTCTTCTGCATGGACATCATGCGGGAAAGAAGATCGATGCTCTCTTTCTTAATCTCCTTGCCGTCCGGTGTCGTGTAATCAGCTGCCTCTGCGACAAAAGTCATCTTCGGGATGCCGGGTGTCTCCCATGCGGACTTCTTATAGTCATCGATCAGTCCGAGCTTTACAGCTGCGAGGCCGCGCACCTTTTCCAGAAGATCTAGCTTTTCGGGATTGGCGTCCAGCTCGTCCGGAAGTTCTTTCCCGGAGAGGCCGAGATCAACTGCTCTTGCGAAGACCAGCGGGTTTGCGGCGTCAACGATGGAAACCTGAACCGGACCGTATCCCGGGACATCCAGCGTGTCGACCGCGCTGCCGGTGGGAAGAAGGCCGTTTCCGAGCGTGCCGGCAGGCTCCACGAATTTGAGCTTGACAGGCGCTGCGGTTCCGGGTACGCCCGCGATCGCGAAATCGCCGCTGTACTGTACCTCGCCGTTCTTCGTATCAACGTCCGCTACGATGATCTTGTCGGTGTTCGTGTTGTAGATGCGGACGCTTGTCTTGTCACCGGTGATCTCCACAAGGCCTTTCTCGATCGCAAAAGGACCTACGCCGGAAGAAATATTGCCGCAGTTTCCTTTGTAGCTGACAAGCGGTTTGTCCACGGAGACCTGTGCGAAGGTGTAATCCACATCCGCACAGGGATGGGATGACTTTCCAATGATCGCCACCTTACTGGTCACGGATTTGGAACCGCCGAGTCCGTCGATCTGCTTCTGATCCGGGCTTCCCATCATTCTCAGAAGGATCCCTTCCCAGGCGTCCTTGTCCTGCGGCAGGTCGGTCTCCAGAATGTACACGCCCTTGCTGGTGCCTCCCCGCATGATCGTTACCGGCAGACGGTTCAGCTTCCTTTTCTTGTTGTTTTCCATAGGATGTTCCTCCTCTTCGGATGTTTGTTTCAGCGGTTTTGCGTTCCGCATTTCTTTTTTCTGTATTTATCGTATTACATTATTTGCATAGATAAAAATACACGTTTTTCATATAAACCATTCATATGAGGAATAGTTTTGAGTTCGTTCAAAAAATAGCTGATTGCAAATAAAGCCGATAAATAAAAGGAATTTCAGAGCTCTATTCTTTGGCTTTTTGAGAGAGAAGACAGGAAGAAAAAAATCATAAATGCATGGAAACTATAGATACTATAGACATAGGGAATAAATAAGCGTATGATGATAAGGAAATGATAAAGAATACCGCGATGCGGCGGGGAGGGGACTATGGATTTCAGGGAATTGTCTTATGTAATGGCGATCGCGAAGTACAGAAATATTACGAAGGCGGCGGAATCGCTGTACCTGACACAGCCGACGCTGTCCAAGTTTTTAAAGACATTGGAAGCGGAAGTGGGACAGCCCCTGTTCCGGCGCCTGGGGAACAAGTATATCCCGACGTACGCAGGGGAAAGATATATTGAGAGATCACGGGAGATCCTCCAGCTGAAGAAGGAACTGGATCAGGAAATGGGGGACATCATCAGTAAGAATGAAGGCATCCTCAAGATCGGCTTTCCGGCGATGCGCGGGACGTATATGCTTCCCTGCACACTTCCCATCTTCCGGAGCCTGTATCCGGATGTCAGGATCGTGATCCGTGAAGAAATGTCGGATGTACTGGTACAGCTGATCCTGGAGGGCGAGATCGACCTGGCTTTCTTTAATCGTTTCGAGACCGATAAAAATATCGATTACACGGTGATGAGCCGCGAGGAGCTTCTTCTGGTGACATCGAAAGAGAACCCCATCTCCCGGATGGGCGTCAAGATGCGGGGATGCAAGTACCCGCACATGGACCTGCGCCTTCTCTCCGACCAGAAAGTGATCATGCAGGTACCCGGACAGAGGACGAGGGGCATTGTGGACCAGATCTTCAAGGAAGCGGGGATGGAACCGAACATCATCCTGGAGACCGGGAATATTCAGGCGGAGGCGGAACTGGCCGCGAGGGATTTCGGCGTCTGTTTCATTACGGAGACGCACCTGCGGCATATCACCTGCAAGGACAAACTGAGCTTATTCTCCGTGGGGAAACCGAACACGACTGTGGACTTTGTCGCCGCGTACCGGATGAACAGCTATATCCCGTATCACGCGCAGGAATACATGAAGATCGTGAAGGACTTTACGTAAACAGGCATAAGGAGGCAGCTGAGAAAATCCATTTTTGAGCCATATACAAAGACCGGCTGACTGAGCAGCCGGTCTTTTTCACACCTTATTTTTTGTATTATTTCTCTTTTCTGTTCCTGTTGAAGTTGATCAGGCACCCCGCCTTTACGATCTCTCTCTCGTTTTCTGTCATGTCAAGAATGTAGAGATCCAGCTGCGTGGCCTTTCCGTCCTTGATGACATAAGCCTTGATGTCGGAAAGGTCGCCGTCCAGCGCCTTGCGGATTCCGGGCACGTAGATGTAGTCGCCTACTTCGAAGCTGTCCGGCTCACCCTTGAGGTGGAACGGAATCATGCCCCAGTTCATGACGTTGGAGCGATAGCGCTTGGTCGCGTACTCCTTTGTGATATTAGCGAGACCGCCGATCACGCGCTGGCAGGAAGCTGCCTGCTCGCGGGCACTTCCGTCGCCGGGCTTGTTGGCATAGACCATGGAGCCGATCTCGATCTCCTGCACGTTCACATTCTCGGAGCCTGGAATTGTGCCGATCACCGCATAGACGTCCTTAAGTGCCGGATCCTTTTCGGCCGCATTTCCGCCTGCTGCGCGGCAGCGCTCAGTCTGATCCACAGCCTTGGATCTGCCCACATACTCGGGATCACGTCTGGAGAGCGTGAACTCGGCAAGACCCAGCGGGTTGGAGCGATAGGAGGATGTCTCTCCCGAAGGAATCAGTTCATCAGTTGTAGTGACCTCGTCCAGGATCTTGGAGCAGACCTTGAGCAGAATGTTGTCTGCCAGAGGCTCAAGCTCAGGCCAAGGCTTGATGTTGGGACCGTCGAAGAGCTCCACGGAAGGGTCGCCCTTGCCAAATCCCTGATAGACGCGTGCCTTGTAGACCGTGTCGTCATAGTTGTGTGCCGGCACATCGCCCCAGCAGTCATACTGCTCTGCGGAGGTGAGGAGGCCGCCGTTTGCCGCTGTCGCTGCGATGGAACGGGCATCCATAAGTGCCGCCGCTGCCATCTGGCCGTTGCCGGGCTTGGAGCCTTCGCGGTTGGGGAAGTTTCTGGTCGTATGACGGATGGAGAGACCGTTGTGCATCGGAGTGTCGCCAGCGCCGAAGCAAGGTCCGCAGAATGCTGTCTTCACGATCGCGCCTGCACTCATGAGGTCTGCAATATATCCCTTCTTTGCCAGATCGATGAAGACCGGCTGCGAGGAAGGATAGACATCGAGAGAGAACTCTCCCGCTCCGCAGCTTCTGCCGCGCAGCATGTTGGCCGCCTCGACGACGTTTGTGTAGTTGCCTCCGGCGCATCCGGCGATGATGCCCTGCTGGACCTGGAGCTTGCCGCCTTTGATCTTATCCAGCAGCGTAAAGTTTGCTCTGCCGTCCGCGATGCGGGCCGCTTCCACCTCAACGGTATGAAGGATGTCGGCGAGGTTTGCGTTCAGCTCATCGATCTCATAGGTGTTGCTGGGATGGAAAGGAAGCGCGATCATGGGCTTAATTGTGGACAGGTCCACATATACGCATCCGTCATAGTAAGCGACATCGGCAGGATTCAGCTCTTTGTAGTCCTGCGGTCTTCCGTGAGAGGTCAGATATTCCCTGGTGTCTTCGTCTGTGCGCCAGATGGAGGACAGGCAGGTGGTCTCGGTTGTCATGACATCGATGCCGTTGCGATAGTCGGTTGTCATGCTGGTGATGCCGGGGCCGACGAATTCCATGACCTTGTTTTTGACATACCCCTTTTTGAAGACGGCGCCGATAATGGCAAGTGCGATGTCCTGCGGTCCTACATAGGGAGCCGGCTTTCCGTCCAGATAGATGGCTACAACGCCGGGATAGGCGACATCATAGGTGTCTCTGAGGAGCTGTTTACCGAGCTCTCCGCCGCCTTCGCCGATGGCCATGGTGCCGAGCGCGCCGTATCGTGTATGGGAGTCAGATCCCAGGATCATCTTTCCGCATCCCGCCATGGTCTCACGCATGTACTGGTGAATGACCGCAATGTGCGGGGGAACATAAATGCCGCCGTACTTCTTTGCCGCGGTAAGACCAAACATGTGGTCATCCTCATTGATGGTGCCGCCGACCGCGCACAGGGAGTTGTGACAGTTGGTAAGCACATAGGGCAGCGGGAATTTGTCCATCCCGGAGGCTCGGGCTGTCTGGATGATCCCGACGTAAGTAATGTCGTGGGATGTCATGGCGTCAAAGCGGATCCGCAGATTGTCCATGCTGTCAGAAGTATTGTGCGCTTTCATCACTGAGTACGCGATCGTTCCTTTTTTGGCCTCTTCCGGACAGACATCCTGTCCGGTCATCTGTTTCACCCGGGCCGCTTCCTCTGCAGGTACGATCTCTTTACCGTTTACAAGATACACTCCTCCGTCATAAAGCTTTACCATTGATTCTCCTTTCTGTACGCGTTACATGCTTTGGTTTTTGTTTTTTGCTCCTTTATGCCTGCTCGACGTAATCGTCGATGGATTCAAATTCCGCGCGCTCTCTTTCTTTCTCCTGCACCTCGTCAAAATTCTCGCGGCCGGGCACGAACTTCCGGTTGCGGATCTGCGCGCAGAACAAGTGGCGGTACAATTCTCTCTGTGCTTCAAATCTGTTTGCTGCTACTGCTGCCTTCTTTTCCATGACTGTGTTCTCCTCCTTCATGTATGAGCGACTGAATACTGATTTTTGATTTGCCTTTGTTTTGCCTCTGTTTTGATCTGTATTCATCATAATGCATCCTTATTATAGAGTAAAATACATGATATCAAATGCATTTCATAGGATTTATCTATGCGCAAGCAGATGCGGCAAAATAGCATAAAAAAGCGGCAGAAGTCCGGCTTTCAGCCCGGCTTCTGCCGCAGTGCTCTCCGCTTTATTCATGGTACAAACCGATATCCCACTCCGCGCACCGTGATAATATGCGCCGGATTGTGGCGGTCATCTTCAATCTTGCTGCGCAGGCGGTTCACATACACCATGATCGTATTATCGTCTACCGCGACGGCGTCTCCCCAGATCTGCTCGTAGATCATCTCCTTCGTGAACACCTGTTGAGGGTGTTTTATAAACAGCAAAAACAGAGCAGCCTCTCTCGAGGAGAGCTGCAGTTCCTCTTCGCCTTTAAAGAAACGCATCATCGAACTGTCATAGGTAAACTCTCCGCATCGGATTATCTGCCCGGGTGCCTCCTCGGGCTTCCCGACACTGCTTCTGGACCGGCGGATGAGCGCCTTGGCCTTGGCGCCGAGGACCAGCGGCCGGAAAGGTTTTGTTATATAGTCGTCCGCGCCTACAGACAGCCCGTATAAGGAGTCATAATCCTCATTTCTTCCGCTTACGATAATGACGGGTGTATTGTTTCCCTCCCTTCGGATCTTGCGGATCACATCAAAACCTTCCATATCTCCGAGTGCGACGTCAATGAGTATAAGGTCGAATGACTCCGCTGCGATTATATCCAGTGCTTCCCTTCCGCTGCCGGCAATCGTCGGCTCAAGATCGTTGCTGCGCATCACTTTTTCCAGCAGTTTGCAGATGGAAGCATCGTCATCTACAATCAAAACACGATCAACCATTTTCTTCCTCTTCTATCTGTTTTGTCCCCCCCAAAAAAGATAGCAGTATTATGTCTTTATCTATTATAATAGTTCATTGTCAGGAACACAAGAAATCAAAATCCGGCATGGACGGGCGCCCTGATGCGAGGCTCATACAAGTGATCCGTCTGCGGAGCCGTCAAAAAGGAGTTTACGATGGCACGTGAGAAACGTCAAAACAGCATAACCGGCTCATTTTTCTTTGCGCCGGCCGTCATGGGAATCATCCTGCTTTTCCTGGTCGGCGTCCTCGCCGTGGGATACCGGATCTGGAACGGGTATAAGAACACGATCATGGACAACCAGAAGCAGCAGCTTCTGCTGACCTCCCGCACGCTGGCCGACAATATGGAAATAGCGCTGTACGAGTACCAGCAGGACCTGTCCTTTTTGTGTGCGCACCAGGAAAAGTCCGGAGGTTTTGCGCAGACGCAGGAGTTCTTTCGCGAGTACCTGAACGCGAAGGCCGGTCTGGAGACGGATATCCTGCAAGTCTCCGCGGACGGCACGGCGGAAAGTATTCTGCACACGGGAATCGAGCTGCGGCAGCCCGTGACAGACATAAATGATACGCTGTCCGTCTGGCTGGCCCAGACCCCTGACGACCGGCATCTCTTTGTTTTTCTGCAGTCCCTTCCCGACGGGAACAAGCTGGGACTTGCCGTGGACGCGGACCGCTGCTACGAGGAATGGATCTCCGGCGTGCAGATCGGCACCAGCGGGTATATCATGGTCAAAAATTCCTCGGGCATCATCCTCATGCACCCGCAGGCTTCCCAGTGGGGCATCCACGTAATTTCCGGAAGAAAAGAGCGCTTCCCCGACCTTGACCTCACAAGCCTGGAGAATATGGTGGAGGAACAGAATCGCGGGGAAGAGGGAATTTCCGACTATTATTCCTACTGGTGGCTGGAAGAGCCCCTTGTGCGGGTCCACAAGATCAGCGGCTACGCGCCTGTCAAGCTCGGCCGAGATTTCTGGGTCATCAGTTCCGTCGTCGACTACGACGATTTCAGCTCTCCGATTGAAAAAGGTTTTTATCGGGTAGCTTCCCTGTTTCTTGTCAGCCTCATGATCGCGGTAGTCCTGCTATTCATCGTCACGCAGCTCCTTGCGGACCGCCGGAGAAGCCAGAATGAGATCACGACGCTCCGCGAGCTGAATGAGCGTCTGGAAACCATTCACCGCGGGGAAGAGAGGATCGGACATCAGCAGAGGCTCCAGGTGATCGGAACCATGACGGGGGGCGTCGCCCACGAGTTCAACAATCTTTTGACCCCGATCATGGGCTACTCCGAGCTCTTAATGCTGGCGCTGGACAAGGACTCGGAAGAACATGAATATGCCCAGGAGATCTATGACGCGTCGGATAAGGCCAAGGATGTCGTCCGGCAGCTCTCGACCCTCAGCCGCCGGAATGTGGAGACCGTGTTCAAAAAGAATGAGGTCCTGCCTCTCCTCAAGAGGATCTGCAAAATGATGCGCTCGACCTGCCCCTCCGATATTACCCTGGAGGAGAAATATGATCTGACGGACGGCGACGCCATCCTGTGCAATTCGACCCAGATCAGCCAGGTCCTGCTCAATCTCTGCGTAAACGCCATCTACGCGATACGCTCCCGCGACAATGTGTCCGGCAAGTCCGGCACCGCCGGCGGCAGTGATTCCTTTGCTGCTCCCGAGATCGGCCGGATCCGTCTGCAGGCGCGCGTCACCTCCAGGGAGTCCTTGCTGAAGCTCCCGCAGCTTGCGCACGCCGACATCCCCGAGGACTGGGGCCGTTACCTGCAGATCCGCATAGCGGACAATGGCTGCGGCATGAGCAAGGAGGTGCTCAAACAGATCTTCACCCCTTTCTTTACCACCAAGAAAGCGGGAGAAGGAACCGGTCTGGGGCTTTCTCTCGTGGAACAGATCATATTGTCTCACAGAGGATTCATCTTTGCCGAGAGCACTCCCGGCCGCGGCTCCGTGTTTACTATCTTACTCCCCCTCATGGATATCAGGGACACGGCCCAGGTTTCGTTCGGGGAGTCCGCGAAGGGCCAGCATATCCTGATCGCCGACGACAACGCCAAGATTCTGGACATGCTGAGCCGGGGATTCTCCAAGCTGGGGGTGGACGCAGAAGTCTGCCGGACGCATGAAGAGCTTAAAACGCTCCTCAAAGAATACAAGGGCAGCGTGATGCTGATCGACGAGAGCCTGGAGGACGGAAGCGGAATCGATTTCTGCATGTCGATCCAGGGAACCTATCCGGCCATTATTAAGATCGTCATGGCAGATTATCCGACCGATAACCTGCTTGAGGCAAAACAGCACAATATCATCGACGGATATCTCCTCAAGCCGGTCTCCTGCGCGGACGCTCTGGAGGAGATCCGGCGCTGCAGTGAACAGATTCATTGAAAACAGATCCATTGAGCTTCCATTGAGCTCTCCATCGCCTTCAAAGAATGCGAAAAAATGGGCAAAAAACCGCAATTTTACAGTCATTAAACAGCATGGCAGTTTTCTTACAGTTTTGTAAGGAAACTGCCATGCCTGCTGTAAGCTTCTTTCAGTATAGTGATGCATAGGGTTCAGTACGGTCGTATTCGATTAGCTTTATAATTATCCCCCCAAAAAGATAGTTATTATTCGAACCGGCCGCTGACCCTGTTTTAAGTAAAAGAGTCCGGTACCAGGCGCATCCGTTCCGGATTCTGATTGTTTTCATTATTGAAAGGAGGAAATGATGAGCGAAACCATCGTTGGCATTCTTGGGTTTGTGACAATTATCTGTATCGTCTACATGCTCTTTCAGAGTAAGACACTGCCCAGTATTGCATTTATTCTGTTCCCGTCTATTCTTGCGGTAATTCTGGTCGTATCCGGTTACTTTACCATCGACCAGATCGGTGAACTGGTCAAAGGGGGATTCAAGAGCACCGGTCCTACTGCAGCACTGTTTGTATTCAGCGTTCTGTATTTCGGCATAATGGGGGATGTCGGATTATTTGACGTAATTATCAACGCACTTATGAAGCTGATCGGCGACTCCGTCATCGGCGTCACGATCATGACCGCGATCATCGCTCTGATCGGACATCTGGACGGCGGCGGCGCTTCCACATTCTGTATCCTTATTCCCGCAATGCTTCCCGTTTATAAGAAGATGCATATGCGGCCCACGACACTCCTTCGTATCGCCGTTCTTGCCATGGGCGTTCTGAACCTGATGCCCTGGGCAGGCCCGACCATGAGAGCGGCTTCCGTTCTCGGTGTGGAAGCAGGCGCTCTGTGGCGCACACTGATCCCGATCCAGATCTTCGGTATCATCCTCTGCCTTGCCCATGCGGTTCTCGCAGGCTTCCAGGAGCAGGCAAGAGGCGCAGGCCTTAACGGCAAGCTTGCACAGACAGAAGGTGCTGTCGACGCAGGCGAGGCGGAAGAGATCAAGTCCGGCGAGCTGGCTCGTCCGAATCTCTTCATCTTCAACCTTATTCTTACAATTGCAGTTATCGCCCTTCTTGTATGGGATAAGTTCCCGAGCTATCTTCCCTTCATGCTCGGTGTCGCCATCGCCATCATGGTCAACTATCCCGGTGCCAAGATGCAGAAGAAGATCATCAACAGCCACGCCGGCCCTGCTCTTATGATGTGCTCCACTCTGATGGGCGCAGCTGTCCTGATGGGCGTTCTGGTCTATGGTATCGACGTCGAGGGCGCTGCCGTGATCGCTAAGCCCGGAACGGATATGAGCATCATCAGCGTTGTCACCTGCATGGCGAATATCATCAAGATGGTCCTTCCTCCGGCGCTCGGCTCACACCTTCCGATCGTCATCGGTATCCTGTCCGTGCCGCTTGCGCTTGCATTCGATACAGACTCCTACTTCTACGGCATGCTCCCGATCATGATCGCCATCGGTGCCGGCTTCGGCGTCGAAGCGCTTCCGATTGCTGTCGCCATGGTTGTCTGCCGTAACTGCGCAACCTTTATCAGCCCGATGGTTCCCGCGACCCTTCTGGGCGTCGGACTTGCGGATGTGGACATCAAGGACCACATCAAGGCCAGTTTCATGTATGTCTGGGCCTTCTCCATCATCTGCATGATCTTTGCAATCATAATCGGCATCATTCCTCTTTGATCTGCTTCTTGCAAGCAGAACCGGAAAGAGCTGCCGCCCGGAATCCTTCCTACCCTTCCGGCGGCAGCTTTTCGGGGATTTCGAAAGCCTCTCTTACTGAAGTTTTCTTCCCGTCTCATAGATATTTATGTATGAGATCGAGAAATATTATGTATTTTTATTAATGGCCGCTTTCATCTACAATTGAATCAGCAAGAACTTATTAATCGGAACCCATACACACCGAAGGGGGACGGCGGACTGCTTATTCCCTCTGACTAAGGAAAGGAGGCAGGTATGGAAATTCTTAAGCCGGCAGTGGCCGGGACACTGGAATCCAGTGACTGCATGGTTACCGTGGAGCCGGGACAGGGAAAGGTCAATCTCGATCTTGACAGCTCTGTCATGCGTCAGTTCGGCCCTCAGATCAAAAAAGTGATCGCCGAAACGCTTGCACGTCTCGATGTCACGGATGTGAACATCCGGGTCGTGGACAAGGGCGCGCTCGACTGCACCATCAAGGCTCGTGTGGAAGCCGCTGTTTACAGAAGCAATGACATCCGTAAGGATATTCCGTGGGGAGGTGCAATCAAATGAATCCGGCTGAAAACCCGAATAAGAAAAGACTTCGCAGAAGTATGATGTTCCTCAATGCCCAGAAGCCCGGCCTGATCAAAGACCCTTACGTTTACGGTCCCGATTCGATCATGCTGGATCTGGAGGACGCGGTTGCCGTAAAGGAAAAAGACGCGGCGCGTTTTTCCCTTTACCATGCACTGCAGGAAATTGACTACCGCGGCGTAGAGCGCGTCGTCCGTATCAACGGCCTCGACTCCGACCTGTGGGAAGAGGATATCCTGTGCAGCGTCGCGGGCGGCTGCGATTCCATCCGTATTCCCAAGACAGAGACCGGCGAAGATGTCAAAAAGGTCGAGGCGGTTGTCGAAGAAGCGGAAAAGCGCTTTGGCAGAGAGCCCGGCAGTGTTCTGATCATGGCGGCCCTCGAGTCCGCCAAGGGCGTCCTCAATGCCCTTGAGATCTGCACCGCTTCTCCCCGCCTGTTCGGCATCGCGCTCTCCGGCGGCGACTACACCAAGGATCTGCAGACCTCCATTACCGGTACCGGCGTGGAGCTGATGGGCGCGAGACAGCACATGATCATCGCGGCGCGCGCTGCGGGCGTTCAGTGTTTTGACACAGTATGGACCAACCTTAACGATATGGAAGGCTTCCGCAAGGATGTCGAGACGATCAAGATGATGGGCTTCGACGGAAAATCCATCATTAACCCCCGTCAGATTCCGATCGTCCACGACATCTATACTCCCAGCCAGAAGGAGATCATCTTCGCGGAGAAGGTTGTCCGCGAGATCGATGAAAAGAGCGCGCAGGGAATCGGCGTGTTCACCGTAGACGGCAAGATGATCGACATCGCCTTCTATGACGGCGCAAAACGTACACTTATGCTCGCGAGAGCAGCCGGCAAGTATAAGGGCGATCTGTGAAAGGAGGAAAGGTTCTATGATTAATGCAGTTGGAAGAGAAATTCCTGATGAAATTCTCAGAATGACCGGCAAAGAGCCCTTCCAGGGCAACAGCTACAAGGAAGGCGTGCCCTTCCGCCGCTATGCGCCGATCATCCGTCCTGTCATGGACAACACACACAATAAGATGGTCAAGGACATCCATGAAGCCCTTGTCAAATGCAAAGCTCACAACGGCATGACCGTCAGCTTCCATCACCACTTCCGTGAAGGCGACCTGGTCGTCTGCATGGTCATGGAAGAGATCCACAAGATGGGCCTTAAGAACATCACGCTGGCCGCCACTTCCCTGGGCAAGGCGCACGACGCGCTCGTTCCCATGATCGAGGACGGCACCATCACTTCCATCCAGGCCTCCGGCGTGCGCGGCAAGATCGGCGAAGCCATCTCCCACGGCAAACTCAAGAATCTCGCCATCATGCGCTCCCACGGCGGACGTGTCCGCTCCCTGGTAACCGGAGAGACCAAGGTTGATATCGCCTTCATCGGCGCTCCTACGGCTGACGAGTACGGAAACCTCCGCGGCGTCGGCGGAAAGAGCAACTGCGGCGTCCTGAGCTACTCTCACGTCGACGGCGACTGCGCCGAGTACGTTGTAGCCATCACGGATACCCTTGTGCCCTTCCCCAACTTCCCGGCGCACATTTCCATGACCAAGGTCGACTGCGTCTGCGTCGTGGACGCCATCGGTATTCCTGAAAAGATCGCTACCGGCGCGGCGAAGCCCACCACGGACCAGAGAAAACTGATGATGGCCGAGTACTGCACACAGGTCGTTGTCAATACCCCTTACTTCAAGGACGGCTTCTCCTACCAGACGGGCGTCGGCGGTGCCTCCATCGCCTCCACGATCTCCCTTACCAAGATCATGGAAGAGCGCGGCATCAAGATGGGATTCGGCGTCGGCGGCATGACAAAGCCCATGTGCGACCTGCTGGACCGCGGCCTCTGCCGTGTCCTTCTCGACACGCAGGCTTTTGACCTTGATGCGGTTACCAATATTCTGAACCCCAAGCACCACCGCATTACGGCCGGCTCCTACGCTAACCCCTTCAACAAGGGTGCGTTCGTCAACAAGCTCGACTATGTCATCCTGGCTTCCCTCGAGGTAGACGTGCACTTCAACTGCAACGTCGTCGTGGGATCTGACGGTATCATCACCGGCGCGCAGGGCGGACATCCCGACACTGCGCAGGGCGCAAAGTGCACCATCGTTATCTGCCCTCTTCTGCAGGGCCGCATCCCGGCGATCTGCTCTGAGGTCACTACGGTCACAACGCCCGGCGAGAGCGTTGACATCGTTGTCACCGATTACGGCGTAGCCGTTAATCCCAACCGCCCTGACCTTCTCAAGGCACTGGAAGAGGCCGACTGCGTGCCGCTCAAGACCATTGAGCAGCTCCGCGACGAGGCGTACGCCATCACAGGCGTTCCGAATCCCGTAGAGTTCGGTGACCGCATCGTCGGTATCATCGAGGCCCGCGACGGCACCATCATGGATGTAGTCAGAGAGATCAAGGACTGATTTAGCTGATATCGAAGCATTCTCGGGCATTCCCGATCCGCTGTAACGCGGCTCCCGAGATTGCACGCTCAGATACTCTTTTCAAAACACAACCCCCGGCAGGATCCTGCCGGGGGTTGTGTTATACTACTGTTTCAATATCTCCTCCGCCACCTCTCTCTTCGTCAGGCTCTTGTCCATGGCCTCTTTTTCGAGATAATAGTGGGCCTCTTCTTCCGTCATCTGCCGCGTCTGGATCAGCCGGATCTTGGCGCGGGTAATTGTCCTGACCTCGCTCAGGTTCTTTCTCAGGCGCGCCAGCTCCTTGTCCTTGTCGGCCATGGCCGTACCGATCCGGAGCATAAAGGAGGCCGCTTCCGCCAGCACCTGCCGCTTGAAAGGCATGGCGACGACGAAGACCGGAAGGTTTCTGCACTGGTAAGTCACCTGCTCGAAAGCTTCCTGTCTTACCATCAGAATAATCATCAGCTGCGGGTTTCTCTGCGCCACATCGATGATGCCCTCCACGCCGGCGCCGTCACTGAGCGGCATGGCGGCGATCAGAAGGTCCGCCGGCGCCTGCGCACCCGCTCCCGTCACTCCTCGCCTGACCTGCTCAAGCGTCAGGGCCTGACGGATCTGGATCTGCCCGGGAGCCGTAACTCCCCGGAGGATCTGCCGCAGCAGAAGGACATTGTCCTCCTTGCCGGCAGCGGCCAGGCAATAACAGGTCTTACTTCTTCCCTTCATACGCGTACGCCTCCAGGCACGACCCGGGAACACGGCGCCTGACCAGTTCGCTCTGCATCGCGCATTGCACTGCCTCCTGCCTGGACGCCGGGAGCTGCTCAAGTCCCCGCATCAGCGCCGGATCTTCTTTATACAAATTTGCCTCGATGGACTGCGGAGGCGTCATGTTCTGTTCAATTCCCTCCAGCCCTGCATAGATCAAAAGAGCGAAAGCCAGATAGGGATTGGCAAGCGGGTCCGGAGACCGCAGTTCGATCCTTCTGCGCCCGGAAGGGTCTGCCGGCACGCGGATCAGCTGCGAGCGGTTCTGCATGGACCAGCTGATGTAGCGCGGCGCCTCCATGCGGCCAAAGCGCCAGTAAGACTGCTCGGAGGGATTCAGAAACAGGGTGATTTCACGGATGTACTTGAGAATGCCGGCCATAAAGGCGTCCAGATCCGTCGGCCGATCCTCTTCTCCTATGCGATGCACCGAAATATTGAGGTGCATGCCGTTGCCCGGTTTGTCCGAAATGGGCTTGGGCGAGAAATCCGCCGCATAGCCGTCCGCCGCGCAGATGCTGCGCACTGCCCACTTGAAAGTGGAAGTATTGTCGGCGGCCGTCATGGGATCTCCGTACCGGAAGTCGATCTCCATCTGGCCGGGTCCCTGCTCGTGATGGGAAGATTCGGGAGTGATCCCCATCTCCACCAGTGCGTAGCAGATATCCCTGCGCAGGTTTTCGCCCGCGTCCAGAGGGTCTATGTCCATATAGCCCGCCTGGTCGATCGGCGTATCGGTCCTGCGGCCGTGCTCGTCCTGCCGGAACACGTAAAACTCTACCTCCGGTCCGAATTTCACTTCTATTCCTTTGGAGCGGGCTTCCTGGATCGCTTTCCCCAGTATAAAGCGGGTGTCTCTTTCGAAGGGCGTTCCGTCCGGATAGACGATGTCACAGAACATTCGGCAGACTCTTCCGTCCGCCGGCCTCCAGGGGACGATCGAGATGGTGGAAGGATCGGGCCGCAGGAAGAGGTCGCTGCGGATGCTGGCGTCAAACCCGGCCACCGCCGCTCCGTCAATGGAAATCCCGTACTTCATCGCTCTCTCCAGCTCCCCTGACATGATCGCGATATTTTTCTGCGTTCCGAACACGTCAAAATAGGCAAGCCTTATAAACTCAACATCATTCTCTTCAATAAACTCACGGATTTCACTGTAACTTCGCATTATTACCTCGATTCTTTCCTCTGAACTGCCGCTGCCACAAGTCCCGCAAAGAGCGGATGCGCGCGGTTTGGCCTGGATTTAAATTCGGGATGTCCCTGTGTTCCAATATAATATGGATGCCCGCTCCATTCAATCATTTCTACGATCCTGCCGTCCGGCGAGATCCCGGAGAAAGTAAGTCCCGCCTCTTCAAGATCCTCCCGCATCTCGTTGTTGACTTCGTAGCGGTGACGGTGTCTCTCGCGGATCTTCTCCCGGCCATAGAGCCTGTATGCGAGCGTCCCCTGAACCAGATCACAGGGATACGCGCCCAGGCGCATGGTTCCGCCCAGCTGCGTGACGCCCGCCTGCTCCGGCATCAGATCAATGACCGGATGCGCCGTCTCGGGATCCAGTTCCGAGCTGTTGGCGTCTTTCCACCCCACTACATTTCTGGCGAATTCGACCAAGGCCATCTGCATGCCCAGACAGATTCCCAGAAAAGGAATTCCGTTCTCTCTCGCGTACTGCGCGGCCAGGATCATGCCCTCCGTCCCCCGGTTGCCAAAGCCTCCCGGAATGATCATTCCGTCGATTTCGCCAAGTGCGTCGCCGATGGCCGCCGGGTCCTTCTCCAGTTCCTCCGAATCCACCCACTTGATCTCCACCTCCGCGCCGCTCGCGAAACCTCCGTGGTGGAGGGCCTCCACGACGCTCAGGTAAGAGTCGTGAAGCTGGGTATATTTTCCCACAAGTGCGATGGTCACCTTGGTTTTGGGATTGCGCATCGCGTGCACCATGCGGTTCCAGTCAGAGAGATTCGGCTCGGGACAGGGGATCCTCAGGCAGTCGCAGACCACCTCCGCCAGATGCTCCTCCTCCATCATGAGAGGGACCTCGTAGATCGAAGAGGCGTTGAGGTTCTCCAGAACGTGGGTGACGGGCACATTGCAAAAAAGCGCGATCTTGTCGCGCATTGCCTGCGGGATCTCATACTCGGACCGGCAGACGATGATATCCGCCCGGATTCCCATCCGCTGCAGCTCCCGGACGCTGGCCTGCGTTGGCTTGGTCTTGAGCTCCTCCGAGCCGTGCAGATAAGGCATGAGCGTCACGTGGATCATGCAGCAGGTTCCCTGGGGCTTTTCCTGCATGAACTGGCGGATGGCCTCGTAGATGGGCTGGGATTCGATATCGCCCACCGTGCCGCCCACCTCGATGATCGCGATGGAGGCCCTGTCCGACCTCTGGGGTGTCTCGCTGTCCGGGGCGTCCTCCGACCTCCGGGGTTCCACATAGAACCGGCTCTTGATCTCGTTGGTCACATGAGGAATGACCTGCACCGTGCCGCCGCCGTAATCTCCGCGGCGCTCTTTATTCAGTACGGACCAGTATATTTTGCCCGAGGTCACGTTGGAGTTGTGATCCAGGCTCTCGTCGATGAAGCGCTCGTAGTGCCCCAGGTCCAGGTCTGTCTCCGTCCCGTCGTCGGTCACGAAAACTTCGCCGTGCTGGATCGGGTTCATGGTGCCCGGGTCCATGTTGAGATAGGGGTCGAACTTCTGCATGGTCACTTTGTAGCCGCGCGCCTTCAGGAGCCTGCCCAGTGAGGCAGCCGTGATTCCCTTGCCCAGGCCGGAGACGACGCCTCCTGTCACAAATACGTATTTTGTCATCCTTTCCTCCTTGTCTGAGTCAAGGAGTTTGTGTCACGGGGACGTATCTTCTGACACATTTTACAAAATGTGTCAGAAGATACGTCCCCGTGACACAAACTCCCGTGACACAAACTCCGAACCCATGACACACCTCACTGCTCCCGCAGCGACGTGTATCCCATCAGAAACTCATCCACTTCCCTGGCACAGCCCCTGCCTTCCACCACATTCCAGACCACAAGGGACTGCCCCCTGTGCATATCGCCGGCTGTAAAGACCTTGTCGACATTGGTCCGATAGTGGTCAGGGCCTTCGGCAGTCTCCACGTTGCCGCGGGCAGTCAGATGAACCCCGAAAGCCTCCGCCGTATAGGGCTCGCAGCCCAGAAATCCCGCCGCAATAAGAAGAAGCCCGCAGGGAATCACTTTCTCCGTTCCTTCCACCTCGACAAGGCGTCCTTTCTCGAAATGCACCTGCACAGTTCTGATCTTCCAGAGCTTCCCCTTGCGCAGGATCAGTTCCTTGACCGTGGTGCTGAAGACGCGGGGATCGCGGCCGAACCTGGCAATCGCCTCCCGGTGGCCGTAGTCGGTCTTGAGAACTTTGGGCCACTCCGGCCAGGGATTGGACGCTGTCCTGACTGCGGGAGGCGCCGGCATCATCTCCAGCGCCGTCACACTTGCGCAGCCTTGCCGCAGGACCGTTCCGATACAGTCATTGCCGGTGTCACCGCCGCCGACGACCACAACGTGTTTCCCTTTGGCGTCTCCGCGCCAGTGCCCTGTTCCGCTCAGCACTTTTCTGGTGCTCTCCGTGAGATAATCCACGGCAAAACAGACACCCCTGACCTCTTCCGACCTCTGAGGTATCTTTTCCTCGTATTCGGGGCCCGCCGTCTCGGTGATCTTTACAGACAGGGACCTCGCTCTTTTGGCGCCGCAGGCGAGGACCACGGCGTCATACTCCCGCAGAATCTCCTCAGCGACAGCGCCCTGCACGTCGACACCGGTGCGGAACGTCACGCCTTCCTCCTCCATCAGTTTCCGGCGCCGCTCGATGACCGACTTGTCCAGCTTCATATTCGGAATCCCGTACATGAGAAGCCCGCCGATCCGGTCCTCCCGCTCAAAGACGGTGACCAGATGCCCTCTGTGGTTCAGCTGGTCCGCCGCGGCGAGGCCCGACGGGCCGCTCCCGATGACCGCCACCTTCCTGCCGCTTCTGTGCTGCGGGATCCGGGGCTTCATCCATCCGTTTTTAAACGCCGTCTCAATAATGTAGAGCTCATTGTCGTGGATCGTGACCGGCTCGCCGTTCATGCCGCAGATGCAGGCTTTCTCGCAGAGCGCGGGGCAGACCCTGCCGGTAAACTCCGGAAAATTGCTGGTCTTGAGGAGCCTCGACAGCGCGTGCCTCGGGTGATTCAGATAGACCTGGTCATTCCACTCCGGGATCATGTTATGGAGAGGACATCCGGTGACCATGCCGGAGAGCTTCATCGCGCTCTGGCACATGGGCACGCCGCAGTTCATGCAGCGCGCGCCCTGCTCCCGCCTCTCCTCTTCGCACAGCGGCAGGTGAAACTCCCGATAGTCCGCCAGCCTCTCCAGCGGCTGCCTGTCGATATTGTCCTGTCTTTTGTATTCCAGAAATCCGGTTGCTTTTCCCATAATGCACACCTCATACAGATTTTATCCGCTCATCCGTTGGGCCGCGCCGAAGGCGCTGCCCTCATTCCTGAGAGCCTCCTTCAGCGCATGAATTCTCTACGAATTTGTAACTTCTCGGAACGCCTCCAGCACAGCCTTGTCGTGCGGAATTCCCTGCTCCTCGAACCTGCCGATCGCCGTCAGCATCCGCTGGTAGTCCAGCGGCACGACCTTCTTGAAGAAAGGAATGTACTCCTCATAATCAGCGAGAATCTTCCGCCCCAGCTCTGACCCTGTTTCCGCGACATACTCTGTCAAAATATCGCAAAGCTCCGCGATATCATATTTCTCCGTGAGCTCCTGCAGAGCCACCATGTCTTTGTTGATCCTTCTGTAAAGACTGTGATCCCGATCCAGCACGTAGGCGATTCCGCCGCTCATACCGGCCGCAAAGTTCTTGCCGGTCCCGCCCAGGATCACGGCGCGGCCTCCGGTCATGTACTCCAGGCCGTGGTCGCCGCAACCTTCCGCGACAGCGATCGCGCCGGAATTGCGGACGCAGAACCGCTCTCCCGCTATGCCGTTAATAAAAGCCTTTCCGCCCGTCGCGCCGTACAGAGCGACGTTTCCGACGATGATATTCTGGCTGGCGTCAAATCGGCTCTTCGGATCCGGTACCAGCACGAGTTTTCCGCCCGAAAGCCCCTTGCCGAAGCCGTCGTTGGCGTCGCCCGAAAGCCTGATCGTGACGCCCGCCGGGAGAAAAGCACCAAAGGACTGGCCTCCGCCGCCCTGCGCGCGGACCACAAAAGTATCCTCCGCGAGGCTCCCTCCGAAGCGCTTTGTGATCTCGGAGCCGAAAATCGTCCCGAAGGCCCTGTCCGTGGAGGACACCTTCAAGGTCGTCTCGTAATGCCCGGCGCCGGCTGCACCCAATTTCCCGGAGGTCTCCCCGACCTCGGGAGTGCTCGAGGAACACGCCACCCCAGAGGTCGCTTTTTCCCCTCGAAGGGCCGCTTTTCCCCCGGAAAGCTCCGCAAGTCCCTCCTCAAAGGCCGGCAGAAGATGCGCCAGGTCCGGCGTCTTCTCCAACTCAAAGTCATAGAGGTTCTTGGGCGCATAGAGCCCGTAATTTCCGCTCTCCCTGTCAGCCTCCGAGAGGACCGGCATGGGGCTCTCTCCCAGGATCTGACGCATATCCACCTTAAAGGCCCTGTCCGTGATGAGCTCTTTCCTCACCCGCAGGCAGTCCGACCTTCCCGTCATCTCCGCCATGCTGCGGAAGCCCAGCTTCGCCATGATCTCGCGGACCTGCTCCGCGATATAGAGCATGAAACGGGTGACATATTCCGGTTTTCCCTTAAAGCACCCGCGCAGCGTCTTGTTCTGCGTCGCGATGCCGACGGGGCAGGTATCCTTGGAGCATACACGCATCATCATGCAGCCCAGGCAGACCAGAGGCGCCGTAGCAAAGCCGAATTCCTCCGCTCCGAGCAGCGCCGCTATGGCCACGTCCCTGCCGCTCATGAGCTTTCCGTCCGTCTCCAGAACGACCTTGTCCCGCAGGCCGTTTTCCGTAAGGCACCTGTGCGCCTCCGTGAGCCCCAGTTCCCAGGGAAGTCCCGCGTTGTGGATGGAGCTGCCGGGCGCCGCGCCGGTCCCTCCGTCATACCCCGAGATCAGGATCACCTGTGCGCCCGCCTTGGCGACGCCGGACGCGATGGTGCCTACCCCTGCCTCGGAGACCAGTTTGACATTGATCCTGGCAGCCCTGTTGGCGCTCTTGAGATCGTAGATCAGCTGCGCCAGGTCCTCGATCGAATAGATGTCGTGATGCGGCGGCGGCGAGATCAGCGCCACGCCGGGCGTGGAGAACCTCGTCTCTGCCACCCAGGGGTACACTTTTTTGCCCGGAAGATGGCCGCCCTCGCCGGGTTTCGCGCCCTGGGCCATCTTGATCTGGATCTCCTCGGCGCTGCACAGGTACTCGCTGGTGACGCCAAACCTTCCCGAAGCCACCTGCTTGATCTTGCTGTTTTTCTCCGTCCCGAAGCGCTCCCGCAGCTCTCCGCCCTCACCGGTATTGGAGCGGGCCCCGATCGAGTTCATGGCCACGGCCAATGTCTCGTGTGCCTCGGCGGAGAGGGACCCGTAGCTCATAGCCCCGGTCTTGAAGTGTTTGACGATCTCCGAGGCGGGCTCCACCTCCTCAAGAGGCACTGCCTCGCCCGCCGGAACGAATTCCAGCAGCCCGCGCAGGGTGTGCGGCCTTCCTGCGTCGTCCACCAGGTCCGTATAGGCCCTGAACCGCTCATAGGATCCCTCGCGCACCGCCCTCTGCAGCGTCACGATGGTCTCCGGACTGTACATGTGGTCCTCTTTGTCCTGCCCGCTCCTGAGGTAGTGGAATCCGACCGAGTCCAAGGTCTCGTCCACGCCCAGTCCCAGCGGGTCAAAAGCGTGATCGTGCCGGAAGGCCACCCCCTCCTCGATCTCTTTGATGCCGATTCCGCCCACGCGGCTCACTGTTCCGGCAAAATATCGATCGATCACCTCTTTCCCCAGCCCGATGGCCTCGAAAATGCGGGCGGACTGATAGGACTGCAGCGTCGAAATGCCCATTTTGGCCGATATTTTGACGACGCCCGACAATAATGCTTTGTTATAGTCCTCGACGGCCGTGTGATAGTCCTTGTCGAGGATGCCCAGTTCGATCAGTTCCCCGATGCACTCGTGCGCCAGATAGGGATTGACCGCCCGCGCGCCAAAGCCCAGCAGGGTCGCGATCTGATGGACGTCCCTGGGCTCGCCGCTCTCCAGGATCAGGGAGACGGCGGTGCGCTTCTTGGTCTGCACAAGATGCTGCTCCACGCTGGAGACCGCAAGGAGCGAAGGGATCGGCACGTGGTTCTCGTCCACGCCCCTGTCCGAGAGGATGAGAATGTTGAAGCCCGCTGCCGCCGCGCGGTCCACCGCGATATTGAGCTGGTCCAGCGCTCTCTCCAGCGATGTATTCTTGTAAAAGAGCAGGGAGATGGTCTGGGCGCGGAAGCCCGGCTGGTTCAGGCTCCGGATCTTTAAGAGGTCCACCCCGGTCAGAATGGGGTTGTCTACCTCCAGTACCGTGCAGTTGCCGCTCTTTTCCCCAAGAAGGTCTCCGTCGGAGCCGATGTAGACCGTTGTATCCGTCACTATTTTCTCCCTCAGAGAGTCGATCGGCGGATTGGTGACCTGGGCAAAGAGCTGCTTGAAGTAGTTGAAGAGCAGCTGGTGGGCCTTGGACAGGACTGCCAACGGCGCGTCGTGTCCCATGGAAAGAGTGGGCTCCACGCCGTTCTCCGCCATGGGAAGGATCTGGTCCTTCACGTCCTCATAGGTGTAGCCGAACACCTTGTAGAGGCGGTCCCGGACCTGCTGGGAGTGCACGGGGATCTTCCTGTTGGGGATCGCAAGGCTCTTTAAATGCAGGAGATTTCTGTCCAGCCACTCGCCGTAGGGACTTCTTCCCGCGTAATAAGTCTTACATTCCTCATCGGAGATGATCCTCTTCTGCTTTGTGTCCACCAGGAGGATGCGCCCGGGCTCAAGACGCGCTTTCTTCACGATGCGCGCCGGATCAATGTCCAGGACGCCGACCTCGGAGGCCAGAATCAGCCGGTCATCGTCGGTAATATAGTATCTGGACGGGCGAAGGCCGTTTCGGTCCAAGGTCGCGCCCAGCATCTCACCGTCTGTAAAGAGGATGGCCGCCGGTCCGTCCCAGGGCTCCATCATGGTCGCGTAGTAGTGGTAGAAATCCTTCTTGTCCCCGCTCATGAAAGTGTTGTGCTTCCAGGGTTCGGGGATGATCACCATCATGGCGAGCGCCAGCGGCATGCCGTTCATGTAGAGGAATTCCAGCGTGTTGTCCAGCATGGCGGAGTCCGACCCGCTTCTGTCCACAACCGGGAAGATCTTGTCGAGGTCGTCCTGCATGACAGGGCTTGTCATGGTCTCTTCTCTGGCCAGCATTCTGTCGATGTTGCCCCGGATGGTGTTGATCTCGCCGTTGTGGGCGATCATCCTGTAGGGATGGGCGCGATGCCAGGACGGTGTCGTGTTGGTTGAAAAGCGCGAGTGCACGATCGCGATGGCCGCTTCGTATTCCGGATCCTGCAAGTCGTCGTAGAAACGGCGCAGCTGCCCCACCAGGAACATGCCCTTGTAGACGATCGTTCTGGACGAGAGCGAGCAGATGTAGGTATCTTCGGAAGACTGCTCGAACTCTCTTCGGACAACGTAGAGCCTTCGGTCAAAATCGATCCCCTTCTGCACCCCGTCCGGCCTCGCCACAAAGCACTGGCAGATGCAGGGCATGCAGTCGACGGCCGCTTTTCCGAGGATCTCCTCATGGACGGGAACTTCCCTCCAGCCCAGGACTTCCATGCCTTCCTTCTGCGTGATCACCTCAAACATGCGCCTTGCCAGCGTCCTGCGGAGCGTATTCTGCGGCAGGAAGAACATGCCGACGCCGTAGTCGCCTTCCTCAAGGCCTGCCGCCTTATCGATTCCGGCCTCCGCCGCCGCTTTCACAAAAAATTTGTGGGAGATCTGCGTCAGGATCCCGACGCCGTCTCCCACTTCTCCGGTGGCGTCCTTGCCTGCCCTGTGCTCCAGTTTTTCCACAATATGAAGCGCGTCATCCAGGACCTTGTGATCCTTTCTGCCGTCAATGTTTACAATACTTCCGATGCCGCAGGCATCATGTTCCTGTTGATACCACATAGTTTTTCCTCTTTTACAGGTCGTTTTCGGATTCCGGCGCCCGCGCGGCGCTCCTTGTACCCATAATGGCACCGAGGCGGCGTCAGGCCGCCCGGGTGCCTAAGCAAATCACCTTCAGCGAATCTCCTCAGAGCTCTGCCAAACAACTCATCGCAGTGAGAACAGCATCTTCTCATAGGTCGGATAAGGCAGATATTCATCCGGAATGATGGCCTCTGCCCTGTCTGTCCAGCTGCGCAGCTCGTCCATCTCGGTGAGAATGATCTCGTGATAATATTTTGCCTGCTCCAGGTTGTCCTCGATACGCTCTGCCTTCGCCGTATCCGCCGCCAGGGCCTCCATAGCCCGCAGGATCTGCTCGCTGGTCTCATCCAATGTCTTCAAAATATCGCTCTCATAACTGCACTTGCTCCCCGGAAGGAGATCTCTCTTCTTGAGCGCTTCGGTGGTCACGTCCTTCATGTAGCGGACAAGGCCGGTGGTGAAATCCTTGCGCACCATCTCCATGAGTGTGAGCGCCTCGATGTGCACGGTCTTCGCATAGTTTTCCAGAAGAATCTCATAGCGGGAGAAGACTTCTTCCTTGGTAAAGATGCCATGCTTTGTGAAGAGGTTCAGAGACTTCTCGGAGATGAAGTGCGGCATGGCGTCCGGCAGGGAGCCCAGGTTTGCAAGGCCTCTGCGGGCCGCCTCTTCCACCCACTCTTCCGTGTAGCCGTTGCCGTTGAAGAGGATCCGCTTGTGCTTTGCCAGCATCTGGCGAAGGAGCGCATGCGCCGCCTCATCCAGATCCGCCGGCGCTGCGTCTTTAAGGGCCTCGTAGATCTGCGTCAGCGCCTCGGCAACCGCCGTGTTCAGCACGATATTGGGGTTGGCCACGGACAGGGAGCTGCCCGGCATGCGGAACTCAAACTTGTTGCCGGTGAAAGCAAACGGCGAAGTGCGGTTTCTGTCCGTCGTGTCGCGGGTGATATGCGGCAGGACGTGCGCGCCCATGCCCATCTGTTTTTTGCCCGTGCCCGATACGGTTGTGCCTTCCTCAACAGAACGAAGGACTTCCGCCAGCTCGTCTCCCACAAAGATGGAGATGATCGCGGGCGGCGCTTCGTTGCCGCCCAGGCGATGGTCGTTTCCGGCCGTCGCGACGGAAATTCTCAGGACCTCCTGGTACTCATCGACCGCTGCGATGACCGCCATGAGGAAGACCAGGAACTGCAGGTTCTCGCCCGGCTTCTTTCCGGGATCGAGGAGGTTCTCGCCGGTGTCGGTGCTGATGGACCAGTTGTTGTGCTTGCCCGATCCGTTGATGCCCTCGAAAGGCTTCTCGTGCAGCAGGCACGCGTATCCGAAGCGGTCCGCCACCTTCTTCATCACTTCCATGGTCAGCTGGTTGTGGTCCACCGCCACGTTTGCGGTCTCGAAGACCGGCGCCAGCTCGTGCTGGGACGGAGCGACCTCGTTGTGCTTGGTCTTGGCCGGCACGCCCAGCTCCCAGAGCTCCTTATCCAGCGCGTGCATGTATTCCGACACCTTCGGCTTAAGCACGCCAAAATAGTGATCCTCCATCTCCTGTCCCTTGGGCGCCGGCGCTCCCATCAGCGTGCGGCCGGTCAGAAGAAGGTCTTTTCTCTTCTTATAGAGATCCTTGTCAATCAGGAAATATTCCTGCTCCGATCCCACGGTCGTGTCCACGTGGGTGACGGCGGTGTTGCCCAGAAGGTGCAATACTTTGACAGCTGCGTCAGAGAGGGCTTCCATGGACCGCAGGAGCGGGGTCTTCTTGTCCAGGGCTTCTCCGCCGTAGGAGCAGAAAGCGGTGGGAATGTAGAGCGATCCGTCCTTGACAAAAGCCGGTGAGCTGGGATCCCAGGCGGTGTAGCCGCGGGCCTCGAAGGTAGCCCGGAGGCCTCCGGAAGGGAAGCTGGAGGCGTCAGGCTCACCCTTGACCAGCTCCTTGCCGGAGAACTCCATGATGACCTGCCCGTCTTCTGTGGGGGAGATAAAGCCGTCGTGCTTCTCGGCAGTCAGGCCGGTCATCGGCTGGAACCAGTGGGTGAAGTGGGTCGCGCCCTTCTCCATCGCCCACTCCTTCATGACGGCAGCCACCGTGTTGGCCACGTCCAGTTCCAGGTGCGTGCCGTTCTTGCTGGTCTTGCGCACTGCCTTGTATATATCCTTGGGGAGACGCTCCCGCATGACTTTGTCATTGAATACCATACTTCCGTAGATTTCGGGGATGTTCATGATCTTACCTCCTTATTTCTGAACAACGAGAAAGGGCGCCTTAACAGACGGTCGTCACCGTCTGTTAAGACACCCTTGCCTTTGAGTCATTATTATACATAACGTGTCGATAATGTCAACACTATTTTGTATACAATTATACGAAATTTGTGTCACGGGGACGTATCTTCTGACACATTTTGCAAAATGTGTCAGAAGATACGTCCCCGTGACACAAACCCTGCGACATTTAACTGTATCTGAGCGGCGTCGAGACCTTCTCATTGAAGAACTGGATGATCGGCCCCATACAAAACGCGGTCAATACCGTGCCGATTCCCACTTTCGCCCCCAGAAGACCTCCTGTCAGGACGCAGATGAAATCCGTAGTAATGCGGACGATTCGGAACGCCCATCCTTTTCTCTCAGAGATCGTCAGCGCGATCCAGTCATAGGCGGAGACTCCCATATCCGCGACAAAATAGAGAGAAGCCGCCAGGGACGCAAGGATCAGCGCCGCGATCATCAGGATAACTCTCAAAGCGACTGCCGGGGAAGGGAATACCCTTTCCAGGAGCACGCCCGTGTACTCCACCACATATCCCAGAAGGAACAGATTTATGATGGTTCCGAGCCCGATCATGCGCCTGTTGAAGAAGAACATGAAGGCAAGCAGGATTCCGTTCAGTATTACATAGAACGTGCCGTAGGAAATCGGGGTGAGCCCCCACAGTCCGTGAGCAAAGACCTGAAATGGGTCCATACCGAATGCCGTGAAGCCGAATATCCCCGCTGCAACACCGGACAGAAATACTCCCGTAATACACATGATCAGTCTCTTTTTTGATTCGTCCATTTGTGGTTTTCCTTCCCGTACTTTTCTACTTTTCGCTTCCGCCTTTATAGACTGTCAGCCTATTGCAGATGCACATAAAACAGCTGCCCTACTATCATAGAACACTATCTCTGTTTTGAAAATGGAAGAATGAAACCACTCTCCTGCGCTGCCGCTCACTCCACATCCTGCAGCGCGTCGAAGTCCTCTTCTCCGGTCCGTACCTTCACGACTCTCGTCACGTCGTACACAAAGATCTTGCCGTCGCCGATATGGCCCGTATAAAGTGCCTTCTTGGCAGCGTCGATCACGCTCTGCACGGAAATCTTGGAGACGACAACTTCCACCTTGACCTTGGGAAGCAGCGTAGAGTCGACCACCGCGCCTCTGTAGCGCTCTTCCGATCCTTTCTGAATGCCGCAGCCCATGACCTGCGACATCGTCATTCCGGTCACGCCCAGCTCGTTGAGTGCGTGCTTAAGCTCATCGAATTTGCTCATCCGGCAGATGATGGAAATCCTGTGCATACCTGTCTCTGCCCTGTATCCGGCCGGCACTGCGGATCCTGCGCTCTCTCCCGCTGCGACTGGCGTGGCCGGCGTGACCGGCGCACCGGCGACCTTGACCGCCGCGCTGACCTGCGCCTCAGAGGCTTTTGCGTACTCGCCCTCTCCGAGGTACGTGTTTTCATTGACATCCATGACCATGTTGGAGACATCACTCACGGAGAAGCCGGAGTAAGCGCTGGCCAGGCCGTGCTCATGCATGTCCAGGCCGTCGATCTCCACCTGCGCCGGCACGCGAAGCCCGATCGCGCGGTCGATCAGCTTGAACACCACAAACATTGTGAGGAGCACATAGGCGTCGATCGCCGCGATGCCGAGCGCCTGTACGCCCAGGAGCCTTGCGCCGCCGCCGTAGAACAGGCCCTTCATGACGCCGTCCTCGCCGGTACTGAAGAGACCGACCGCGATCGTGCCCCAGATGCCGTTTGCCATGTGGACCGACACGGCGCCGACCGGATCATCAATTCTGGCAATGTTGTCAAAAAATTCAACAGACAAAACTACCAGGAATCCGGCCACAACGCCGATGACAAAAGCGCCAAAGGGTGAAACGCAGTCACATCCCGCCGTGATCGCCACAAGTCCCGCCAGGGAGGCGTTGAGTGTCATGGAGACATCCGGCTTGCCGTAGCGAAACCATGTGAAGATCATCGTCACAACAGTCGCGACGGCTGCCGCAAGGTTCGTGTTCATGAAGGCCAGCGAAGCGTGGAAAGCGTCCGCGCCGTCCGCCATGGAAGCGGTGGAACCGCCGTTGAAGCCGAACCAGCAAAACCACAGGATGAAGACCCCCAGCGCCACGGCCATCATGTTGTGGCCCGGAATCGCTCTGACCTTGCCGTCCCGGTCATACTTGCCGATGCGGGGGCCCAGCATCCATGCGCCCAGACATGCGATCACGCCGCCCACATTGTGTACTACCGCGCTTCCGGCAAAATCGTGAAAGCCCAGCCCCGACAGCCAGCCGCCGCCCCAGGCCCAGTGTCCTCCGATCGGATAGATCAAAAGAGAAATGGCCGCCGAGTACAGACAGTAAGCCTTAAAATTGGTGCGCTCCGCCATGGATCCCGAGACAATCGTGGCTGCCGTCGCACAAAAGACGGTCTGGAAGATCACGTAGCACCAAAGAGGCATTGTCTGCGGCACTACTGTATTTTCAGCGCCGTAGATCCCGCGGATCATGGGATCCAGCCGCCCGATGATCGGAGCTGTGCTTCCAAACATAAGGCCAAATCCGACCAGCCAGTAGCAGGGAGTTCCGATACAGAAATCCATAAGGTTCTTCATCAAAATATTGCCCGTGTTTTTGGCCCTGGTAAGACCCGCCTCACACAGCGCAAATCCGGCCTGCATGAAGTAGATCAGGGCGCTTGCTATAAGTACCCATATCACGGTTGTCACATCGTAGTTCATTGTATTTCCTCCTTTTCTCTATCTCACTTCGGGCTCTCATTTCCGATACGGCCGTGCACCCTGCCATATATAAAAAGAAAGAGCCCGGACCCTGCGGATCCGGACTCCCTTGCCCTCGTGAGATAATTTGAATAATATGTCACTCATTATACATTTCCGGATCGGAAAGTCAAAGACAATTGTATACAATTATACATTTTCTGTGGAGAGAAAAATCGTCGTTTTGCACAAGCCACCTCAGAGGTCGTATGTCTGAGAGGTCGTATGTCATGGTGTGTCACACTACTTTTTTTCGCCCTCGATGAATCCGCAGACCGCATGGTTTTTCACCGAATCCAACCAGTAATACAGATTCTCAGTCTCTCTGACCGCAATCATGCCGACGAGTTCTTCCATATCGGGGCAGATCTGCCCAAAAGAGTCCTCCACGTCCTGCAGGGCCGCCGGATCATACCGGATTGTCTTTGTATCATTAAACACAGCGCTGTAACTGATCTCCGCCTCCACCAGATCCTGAAACATGTGGCTTCCGTAGCTGAGCTCCGGCATAAACCCCGCCTGGACGTCCGAAACCTCGCAGATCACTCCAAAACGGGAGATATCGGCAAAACATACCGGAACGCCAAGCTCCGGAGAAGACGTGCCGATTCGCCCCGGCGTCATCAGGAGCAGATTTTTCCCGCTGTCCGCATAATAACGGTTGATCCTTCCGACAGCATTGGCCGCCTTGTGCTTCTGTGCATAGGGCATCTCATGATAGCGCTTTGCGTCGATCTGGACGACAACATCGATCCTTCTCTTTTTTGACGTGCCCATGGAGGCGCCGCGCACATCGAATATGACCTTTTCGGGAGAATTATTCTCTACCTGAACATTCTCTCCTTCCCCTCCGAGGTACAGAGGCCGGCATTGCAGAAGGTTGACTACAAATTCGCCGTCTTCATCCATATTGACGGCGTACTCAATATCCACGGGCGTCTTGTAGACATGCTCCAGCGTCTTGAGAATACTCTGCATGAGACCGGTGAAAGCCGTGTTTTCCAGAAGCTTCTGACAACTCACAAACCAGACCTGCCGGGGCCTTCCCAGATCATAAAGGATGCGCTCCGCCTCATAGTCGCGCTCCATTACCATCCGCTTATACCACAGAGGCAGCACCTCCAGCAGCGTCTCCAGAGGCACTTCCCGGCAGCAGTTGTCCTTGCAGTCCAGAGTATCTATGTATCTTTGCGAAAACTTATGCTTCTGCGCCGCGCTGGTGTAGATCGTCACCGTCGGCCGGTCCAGATTTACAAGCCTTGGATAATCCTCCCTCGTTCTGTCCACTGCTTTTGTTCCCAACCCCATCACCATCCGAAGCATACCCGCCGACGGATCCATATTTGGATACCACTGATAGGCGCTGTGACTGTAGCCGACCCCTGCCACGCAGGGCATAAAATATTTGTCATAATAGCTGCCCGATACACGCTGCACAAGGATTGCCATCTGCTCATCTTTGCCTGCCAGCCCCCTCCGCAGGCGGTACTCCAGCGCAGACCGGTCCATAGTACTGGCATAGACTTGCCGCACGGCATTTTCAAAGGCTTCCAGCCTCTCCTCCTCGCTTCCTCTGTTGACGCAGAACACGGACTCATACTTTCCGGCAAAGGCATTTCCGAAGCCGTCTTCCAGAAAACTTGAAGACCTTACTATAAACGGGTTTCGGCCAAAATATTCCAGCACGGCTCGCAGCTGCTCCCGGATCTTCCCCGGAAATTTTCCCGCAAGAAGCCTCTCTCTCAGTTCACCTGCCGTGTCGAAATACCCCTCCCTGGATCTTTGCCGGATTCTCAGGTTCCAGTCCCCATTCGAAACAATGTAAGTGTAAAAAACATCCGATCCTATATAAAAAGAATCATGCGGTTCCGCATAGGTCCGATATTCCTCCAGCTCCGTGTCCGCAATCTTCCTGGCCAGCAGCATGCCGCACGCCTTGCCGCCGATCGCGCCGCTCCCGATCATGCGGTCCCGCAGCGCAAAGTAATCCGCAGGCGCAAAGTACTTTCTGACCAGTTCCTTTAAATGACCGTCCTTGGTCATCGTACTGTCTATGATCTGCTCTTCCATCTGCGGCGTGAACCTTCCTGACTCAAACGCCGCCTTGGCCATGGTAAAAAAACGGTCGTAGCTGTCAATATTCTGGTCCTGGCTCCTGTCCCGGATCTGCTGCAGCGTCTGGTAATAGCGGCTGATGCGCACGCCGTCCTCCAAAAGCCGGAATTCTCCCGTACTCTTTCTGTAGCCGTGGGGCAGGAACATGGTATCCGATGCTCGCTCCCACACCTTGATCGGGTGCAGATAGATCCATTTCTCATTGGAGCACACATCCAGCAGAAGCTGTGTCGTTTCGCGGATCCTCGCGATTGCGTCAAAAGAGTGCCTCCCCCGCAAAACCGGAAAATAAGCCACTGTATCCAGTTCAAACAGGTAAGGACATGTCACGCGGAAGAAATTTCCCATCATCAGATCCGTATACCAGACGGACTGCAGCTCCGAAAGACAGTCGAAAACATAGAAAGCCTCCCTCCCATGCTTTGTGATCTCGTCGTGGATCGCCACCGTAAAAGATTCAAATCCTGCATCTGAATCGAACTTCACCACTTCAACATGCCTCAGGATCTCGGGATCTGTCAGGATCGGGGCGTGCTGCGCAAACCGGATATAAACAATGTCGCGCTGATCCCGGATGGCCTGTTTCACATAGGGAATGGTGAAAAAGCGAAACTCATCGATATCCGAGACCTGCCAGACCACGTTGTCGCCCATGCGAATGTAGTCAAGTATCTCATCCATCTGCGGGATCCCGCTCTTTACTTTGTCAAATGCTGCCATAGGAAGCCTCCTTTCTGTTATGATCTGCCGCCGCTTCGGCAATCGAAAAGCGGCAGGGATGTATTCATCGGAAACTACAAAATCTGCATTTTCCGATCACGACATCCTTGCCGCTTCGATAGAACGTTATTGCGTTTTGATTAATTAGATTATTACGCGTATGTCACTTTGTGTCAACCTCTCGGATTCCGCTTTAAGCCAACCCCTCGCATGCCTCTTTGTGCTTGCCGGTATACGACCGGTTGACAATTCTCCGCTTCGACGGTAATCTTTACACTTGAGAAAAGGAATATCGAAAAACGCATAAGGGCGCAATGACGTGCCGGAAAAACATTTCCGGAGTCATTGCGCCCTTTTGATATCAATCAATGAGGAGCAGAATCATGAAGATCCACGAAGAATGCGGTGTTTTTGGAGTGATGGCAAAGGAGCCGTCTGATGTGGCAAAAATGTGCTATTACGGCTTATATGCTCTGCAGCACAGAGGCCAGGAGAGCTGCGGCATAGTTGTCAATGAGGACGGACTCTTCCACTCCCACAAAGACCTGGGTCTGGTGAGTGAAGTTTTTACCGGAGATGTTCTCTCCCGTCTTCCCAAAGGCAGCATTGCCGTAGCGCACGCCAGATACGGAACGACCGGCGCCACAAACAGACGAAACTGCCAGCCCATCGAAGTGAATCACCAGAAGGGACACATGGCCATCGCGCACAACGGCAATCTCTCCAACGCCGCCTCGCTCCGCTCAGAACTGGAGCTGTCCGGCGCCATCTTCCACACGACCAGCGACACCGAGACCATCGCCTACATCATAACCCGGGAACGGCTTCGCGCCCCTTCCATTGAGGAAGCCGTCAGCCGGGCCATGAACACCTTGGAAGGTGCCTACTCTCTGGTCATCATGTCGCCGCAGAAACTGATCTGCGCAAGGGATCCTTATGGCTTCAGGCCGCTCTGTTACGGGCAGACTAAGGACGGCAGCTTCGTGGTCGCCTCCGAGAGCTGCGCCCTTTCCGCTGTCGGCGCCAAGTTCATCCGCGACGTGACCCCCGGCGAAATCCTGGTATTCACCTCTGAGGGCGTTTGCTCACGCACAGAGCATTGCGAAAGCCGTGAAAGAAGGATCTGCATTTTCGAGTATATCTATTTTGCCAGACCTGATTCGGTCATTGACGGCGTCTGTGTTCACTCGGCGAGACAGCGCGCGGGAGCCGCCCTTGCCAAAACATACCCTGCCTGCGCGGATGTAGTCGTGGGCGTACCGGACTCCGGGCTGGACGCCGCCATCGGCTACTCGCATGCTTCGGGAATCCCTTACGGAATCGGTCTGATCAAGAACAAATATATCGGACGCACTTTCATCGCGCCGGATGCACGGGCCGATCAGGTCCGGATCAAACTCGCACCGATTCGCGAAACAGTGGAAGGAAAGAGAGTGGTCCTGATTGACGACTCAATCGTTCGGGGAACTACCTGCGCGAGAATTGTCAGCCTCCTGCGGGAAGCCGGTGCCAAAGAAATTCATATGCGGGTTACGGCGCCGCCATTCCTCCATCCCTGTTATTACGGAACGGATATCGACTCCCGGGAAAACCTGATCGCCTGCCATCACTCCATTCCCGAGATCTGTCAGATGATCGGGGCAGACTCTCTGGGATATCTGCCTGTCGAGCACCTGCACTGCCTGACCTGTCACGATCACTATTGCAGCGCCTGCTTCTGCGGAGAGTATCCGACACCTATCCCAAAAGGAACCAGCAAACGAAGATTCGAGCAGCGGCTTTCTGAGAGAGACGGTGCGGTCATTAAATAGCCCTGGGCCAACGACCCCAGAAGGTGTGTCATGGGGACGTATCCGCTGACACAAAATGTGTCAGAAGATACGTCCCCGTGACACACGCAGTTTATGAGGGATCGGGCGCATCCGGTCAAAAGTACAGATATTTTCAAATCCCAGCTTCTTTGCCTCTTCCATCGTGTCCTTTATTTTTGAAAAAACGTATTGACCTCTTGAATAAATGTTGTATAATTAAATTGTAAACAATTTATTTTGCAAAACATTTGTACACAGACATTTAAATAAAGCAAAGGAGAATGATCATGAAAACAGGAACCATCGTAACTATCGTCGTATGTCTGCTTATCGCATGCTGCTGCTTTACACACCGCCGCGTAATCAGCTCGATCATCAAGAAGGAGCCTATGCCGAAGGCACCCAAGTGGCACTTCTGGGTGAAGGAAGAGAACAGGAGAGACTGACAGCATAATGGATCTTGTTCTAGCTTTCGTAGTATTCCTGATGGCAGAAGCGGCCCGCTTTGCCGGGCGGCCGGCAGGCCGCGGCGACTATGAGGAATGGAAACCCGGCAGGAAGCGGAAGATTCTTCTGGTCGGATATAACGGAGCCCGGAATACCGGATCGGATGTTCGCGTTGCCGCCATTGCGGCGCAGATCAGGGAGCTGTTTGGAAAAGACAATGTCCACATCACTGTCATGACGCTGGATGCTGCGTCTCTTAAAGGATATTTTGACGAAGATGTGGAGCTTCTTCCATTCAGCTCCCTTTTTCCTTTGGATCTTCTGCGCGCCTGCTGCAGTCACCACGCCGCGATCCTGTGCGAAGGCTCTACCCTCAAGAGCACCTTTGCGAACGCTTTGACGCTGTTTATGGGGGAAGCCGCGGGGATCATGAAGAACCAGAAGAAGCCCTGCCTTGCCTACGGCTCGGAAGTGGGTGAGATGGAGCCGTTTCTGGAGCGCGCCGTTAAGAAGCTGTGTTCGGACACTTATTTCATCACGAGGACCGAGGCTTCCTACAGAGCGCTCAAGCGCCTGGGGCTCAAGGGCCACGCAGGAACCGACGCGCCCAGCTTGATCTTGAAGTCGCAATAGTCTCCGTCCTCGAAGCACGTGTGCTCCCGATAGAGCGGCAGGCCGTAGAAGCCCAGCATCACATAGTCCAGGTTGCACAGATACGGCATATATTCCTCATATCCGTGTTTCCTGGCAAACGCCGCCAGCGGACATACCAGATTGTGATAGCTGAAATCATACCCTTTCTCCGGCGGAATCTGCGTCTTCGTCTCAAAGCTGCCCGGGTACTTCGCGGCGTTCCTGGCATTTTTTGCATCTTTCCTCGTATAGATCATCTCCGCCAGTTTGGGATTTCTGAGCAGCTTTCCCGCGGCCGCCCGGACGATCTTCGGCTGCGCGTCAAAATATAGCTCGTAGCAGACAACCATCAGCCGCCCCGCTTCGTGAGTCGTGACGCCATACTTTTTCATCACCTCCCCCATAGCGACGAAACAATAGGCCCCCGTCAGATTCGAAGTTCCGCTGACATCGTCGCCGCCGATATAGGGAAAATATTCGAGGAGATTCTTTTCGTAAAAGGTCCATATCTCTTCCAGCAGTTCCGAATACGGCTTGCCGCTCTCCTTTTCCAGCTCGGGAGCAATGTGACGCAGATAGCTGTTCATGGTCTTCTTCAGTTTCTTTTTGTTTTTGAAATAGTATTCGTGCATCGCAATACCTCTATTATGCAGCCGCTTTTTATTAGAAGTATCTAACCGCGTGCTGACAAAAAGCCCATCACACTGCCGTCCATCTCTGGCACAGCGTATGATGGGCGATGTCAATTGGTTAGTTCTCTCTTACTATTTTGACACAGTCCGAACCGTTTTACAATGAAAATTGAAGCTCCGTTACAGTTTATGAGGGATCGGGCGCATCCGGTCAAAAGTATAGATCTCTTCAAATCCCAGCTTCTTTGCCTCTTCCATCGTGTCCTTTATAAAGGCTCCCAGATGCTCCTTCCGGTGGCTGTCGCTCCCGATCGTCAGAATCCGTCCGCCCAGCTCACGATACAACTGCAAAATAGCGACGGACGGCGTCAGGTCCCGCAATCCATAGCGATGGCTGGAGGTATTGATCTCAATGCCCTTGCCGTCAGAGATGACCGTTTTCAGGATCTCCGTGACGATGGGCTTAATCTTCTCAAACGGGAAACAGCCCGCCTCATCATATCTGGAGATCAGGTCCAGGTGACCGAGAACGCTGTAGTCATGATATCGCTGCACCAGGGCCAGGATCTCCTCGTAGTAGCGCAGATTGTATTCCTCCTGCGTCCGTCCCCGCTGAAAATCCTGCGTCCAGAACTCCTTGTCCTCCACCTGATGCACGGAAAGGATGATGAAATCAAACGGATAGGCCGAAAACAGCTTCTCATATTGCGGAATCGTATGGGTCTGCATACCGAATTCCATTCCCATTTTGATCGTGATCCGGTCTCTGTATTTTGACCTCAGAGCCTCGATCTCGGCCGCGTAGCGTGGATAGTCCACGTTCGCCACGGGCATGCGCTCCGGCTCTCCGGGACCTCCCGGGCGGTAGAGCATGCCGCGCGCGTCGTCCCAGTCGCGCTTGATGCCGTAATCCACATGGTCCGTAAAGCAGATTTCATCGAGCCCCATAGAGGCCGCGTCTTTTACGACCTCCTCCATGGGATACTCGGAATCATCGCTGTAATATGTGTGTACATGATAATCCGCAAACATAATAATCCTCCTGAAACAGGATGATTATATCAGAAAACTGTACTTACGGGCAAAAAAGAGACCTCCGGGATAGTCTGTCGGTCTATGACAAACTGCCCCGGAGGTCGTTTTTTTAAAGCCCTGTTATGGTCCCGTCAGCTCACTGACTCACTTCCAGAAGTTTCTTCTGGATTCTTGCCATGGTATCGACGTAGTAGGCGTACTCCGCAGATGTCAGCTCATCCTCGTCGATCTGGTCGATCTTTTCCATCGCATCCGCATATTTTGTCATGTAATCCGCGTAGTCCGCGAGCATGGATGCGGGGTTGTCGGAATTCTTATAGTTCTCCATGAATTCCACATATTCATCGAAGAATGCCTCGTAACTGTCCATCGCCTCCTTGAATTCCGGTGACAGCTCATCGTCGGAACGAGCGTCAGCATCCTCCTCAGAGTTTTCTTCCGAGCCCTCACTCCCGGCTTCCTGATCCTGCTGAGGCTCTTCCTGATCCTCTTCTTTATTCTCTTCTTCCGCCTGTGCGGGCTCCTCTTCTTCCTGACTGTCCGATTCGGGCTGTTCCGCAGGCGGCGCTTCCTGTTCTTTTTCTTCCTGTGACACCTTCACCTCTTGTCCCACTCCTGCTTCTGTATTTTGACCCTTGTCCGAGGACTTGGATCCGCAGCCTCTAAACAGTATTGAGAGAATGAACAATGCAACGACAATTCCAACTATTTTTTTCATAGTCACCTCCATATCATGGTGTTCCGGTTTCATGATCAGTCGCGACTTTCAGTATATCCGCTCCGCAATCCTGCCATATTCACGATTCGTGAACGTCAAAGTCCTGCTCCTTCATGAAATCTTCCAGTGACGCCCCGTAATGCAGTGCGATTGCAAAGAATGTCTCCAGATCCGGCAGCCGGTAACCGCTCTCGTAATTGGCGACCGTTGTAGCCCCGTAGCCGAGCAGTTCTCCCAGCTGCTGCTGCGTCTCGCCGTGCTCGAGGCGAATTCTCCTTATGTTTGCTCCGATGACCTGCGCGCTGACTCTTTTCCTGTCTTCCATATCCTGCCCCTTTCTGCCAATTGGCAAATAGATGAATTGTTCATATAAGGGGCTGTAAATTGTGCGCGTTAGCATGGCTCATTGCGTGGGAAGAGCCATGTGTGGGAAAATCCAAAATAAAAGAGCCGCATTCCGATGTCTCGGAATACGACTCCCTCATTCACCATACATTTTTCAGATGAGCAGCCGATGCCTCGGCGCAAACAATTACTTTTTCACGGTATGCTCCGCTCTTTCTCTTTTATTAGATCTTATAAATCTTCCATTTTTCGGTCAGCCATCTGTTTTGTCTGTGACCGGCCAATATATATAACTGCAATAACTTTTACGGCCATTTCATCATCATCCACAAGGAAATATATGTAATAGTTCTTTACTCTTATTTTCCTGATACCAGCATCTTTCCAAGGCTGTTCATTAACTGTTTTGATTCGCTTTGGCCGTTCTGCCAGGGACTTGATCGTCTTTTCGAAATCAGCTTGTAGGCTGAGCGCAGCCTGAGGAGACGCAAGATCTCTTGCGATATACAGGACAATGTCTCGAATGTCTTTCTGAGCCTCTGGAAGCATTATAAGCTTATATTCAGACATAAGACTGAAGGATCTCCTCTCTGAGAGATTTAAAGAAATCATCTGTAGGAATCCCTTCGCCTGCTTTTGCCTCGGCTAATCCCCGAGCCATTTTGGCATCAAATTCTTCTTCAGTCATTTCTTCCAGTGAATGCGGGCGACTCACAGGAATCGATGGACGGAACGGAAGCCCATTCCACATAATGATCTGCCTGTAAAACATATTGATACCGCTCGACGCAGAAATACCAAGCTGTGCAAGTATGGCTTCTGCCTGCTCTTTGATCTCGGGTTCTACTCTTGCCGTCACATTAGAACTTTTAATAGCCATCATCTCTACCTCCTTTTTTATTACCATTCTACAGAATTGTATGTCGGATTGCAATACAACTTTGAATATGTGGTTTCAAAAGGGAAAATCGGATTGATCGTGCAGAATCAGCAGCCTGCTATGACACTGTCTCAAATCATATTGGCACTTCCTTCATTCCTCTCCGCTGACATATCTCCCATAATCCACCCATATTACATTTCCCACATCTTTTCGCCCGAGCATCATATGCGCAACGAGTCCCGCATAGCAGATCGTAAAGTCGTCATTCAGGGCGTACAGATTGGTGGTGTCCTTATTAGTCGGTGCAACCCCGTCACTAAAGAGGAACCCTTCCTTTTCTGCATCTGAAAGAAATCGTCTTGCTATTGCCGAACTCCGGCAGTAAATGTAGATGTGCTTCGGACTTAGCTTTTCATTCTTTCCGGGGTGCAGCAGCTGAAATCGGAAATCGCCCTTTCTGGCTGATAATAACTGTGCTACTGTTCTTTCTTTTTTTCTTTTTGACATGCCATTCTCCTTTTCTCAACTATTTGTTTTTTGGACAGAAGTATTCTTTAATATTTAATAATTCGTTCGATTGATACATATGTTCTGGTGATGTAATATATAATTTGCAGAACAAACGTTCGCAAAACTGGTATATGACAATAAGTGCGGGGGTGCATATGGATCACAATTATAAGATCATAGCTGTTGATTTTGACGGAACGCTCTGTTACAGTAACTGGCCGGAGCTTGGAGAGCCAAATACGATGCTTATTGATTATCTTTTGCAGGAGAAAGCGGCCGGAAACAAGCTGATTCTCTGGACTTGTCGCTCAGGAAAGGCTCTCACTGACGCTACTAAATGGTGTCATGAGCAGGGCCTTACTTTTGATGCTGTCAACGACAATCTTCCGGAAATCGTCGAGCTATACGGAAATAACAGCAGGAAGATCACCTGTGATCTTTACATTGATGACAAAAGTGTTTTTATTGATTCCATGGGCCGCCTGCAGGGAGCTGCTTTATGACACGGGCCATTGCCCCGCACTAAAACAGCACCCTCCAAATCAAATCGAAGGGTGCTGCAAGAATTGATCTTTTTTATACCCCATCGATCAAGCGTTAGCACCTTACGCCGGGTTTGTCGTGCCGGGCAGATTGCTGTGCGGTCTTCGAGCTTGTCTCTCGCGGGGCTCCTGATAGGATTTAATTGCATTAAATAGTATTTGTCATCCGTCTTTCCTCCTGTCAATTGGGATTTTTGTTTCTTTGTTATGTCCCAATTGTAGAGGAAAGGCATGGAGTTCGTCTCCTACCGGCAGTAGCAGTTTTCAGCTGTACCGCTATTCCTTGTAAAGCGGCTTGAGCCCACGAGCGAGCAAATTGTCATTTACCGTTTCCAGGCTTTCCCCTTTCATGATCCCGAACCAGATGATCACATCCCTCTTCCTGCGGACGTACAGTGGCGCGTGGCCGGTGTACTTAAGGAGGTATCGGAGCTCCTCTTCCGTGGCTCCCAGCGCGAACGCGATGCAGATCAGGGCGTCCCGTGACGGATTGTTCTTATTAAAATTAATGATGTTTCCCACATAAGAAGGATTCAGGTGGGCGTCAAAGGATACGACGGAGGCCTTCTTGTCATATTTGAACAGAAGGTTCCCGAGGTACACTCCTACTCTCCCGTCCTCATCCAGAAACTCCGTGGAGAAATTCTTCTCAAAATCCTCGTAAGTATCGCAGATCTGAAGACAATGCTCCAGCGATGCCGTCATATGATTATTGATGTAGAAAGAATCCGGTATCATGTTTATTATTTTCCCTGTTTAGATCACATTGAAAACGACCTGATCAATCATATCCCGCTTCTCCTGCACCGTGTAAAACAATGCATCAAGGTCTTCCTTGCTATGTCCCGCTCTTATGCTCCTGGAATCCTGTTTAATCAGGCCAATACCGAGAAGGAACTGTATAGCGGCGGTTGCCTCATCAATATCGGGACAATCCTCCTGTTCTGCAATTTTGCCCAACTTCACCGCGTGAGGTGCCCTCCGGATATACGTGAGTACTTTGCGGGCGTTGTCATTGAGCGCTCCGTGCTTGATCAGGTAGGAGAGCAGAACTGTTTCAGAAACTCCGGGATAAGCTTCCTTCAGTCCTGTCAGGATCGTACGAACATAATCCGCGGAGGGAGCGTTCAGATCATCTCTCTTCTCAGGAGAGGTGAACGTATAAACTGGCAGCCCGTCAACAATCCCCAGCATGAGACTGCGGCAATATTTTGATCCTTCCTGGGACTGGATGGAGAGGATCTGCTCATGGCTGACTTTGTAAATCCTTGTTAAAACCGTCCCTTCGCTTTCTTCATCAAAGAATGCGACTCCCATTCCTATTCCCCATCTTTCGGAACTTGCGGCAAAATACAGCGTTCCGTGTGTCAGGAATGGCTTGCTTTCAGTTGTGCTGACATCTCCGCCGCAGGAATCCAGGTACTCCTGAAATCTTGTGCTGTTGATATTGGATCCATAGGACGCATACCAGACACAGGAAGGTTTTTCTTCCTGAGAGCTGCTTTCGGAAGAGGCGGAAGCCTCTCCGTGATAATCCTTTAGTAATAGCTGAGCTTCTTTCGTGTAGTCCTCGCCCCATTGATTCTTAACTGTATCCGCACAGACTCTCTTCTCGATCATGTTCATCGATGAGATGTACAGGTCGGAAAACTCATTACAGATATACGGATATTTTTCAACAAACTGTGCCGTTCCGGCTTTTGTGAAAATAGTGAGTGTTTCGATCAATCCCTTGAGCCAGTCATATCCGTGTCCGGAAAATTCTCTTCCGGTGCAACCAAGGAGTATGCCGGGCAACGTTATTTTTACAGCAGCGCCATATCTGTCTGCGGCGTTAAGCAGCTCCGGATGCAGCATCACAGAACGAATCATAATGGCGGCACCGAGATAGGTGGGCCTGTAGAAAAAGTCTACTCTGGCATCACCGGGCATATTCTCCGGCTCATCAAGGCCGAGAAAATACATCTTTGGGTCTCTCTTCAGGGGTCTGGCATAACCGGCTAACCGGTATACATATTCACAGATATCAGATGCATCAATGTTTTCGTTACAGAGGGTGTCCAGGTCATCTTCCAGCTTTGTGATTATCCCGCAGAATTCATTGATATTGACTTTTTCGGGACGGTAAAATGTACATATGAGCTCTTTCATGTTCTCCTCCTTTGTGAATCGTCCGGTTTTTGACCCTGAAAAAGAATACGGACCGTAGAAACCGCCTTTCCTGTTCATGGCCAACATGAGATTTCTGCATCCGCCCCGGACTCTCTTTTTTCCAAAGATGAGCTTAACGTATTTACCGGCCGCAGATTAATGAATCCACCAGTTCTTTCGCCCTCACAAATCTATTCTGATAATCCCCGCCAATACAGTGATACTGCATACCTGCTTTATCAAACAGGTCTTTAATCTGCCTGCTGTACATCTCCCGATTCTCTCTTATTTTCTCATTGCGCGTTCCGTCCTGAACGAACTCGACTGTCGGCTCCAAGAAGAGGATCAGATCGAACTTATTAATCCCTGTGATGGCGTCTGCCAGCATATCATTCCGGCGTATTGAATCCGGATCCGTCAGAAGGAAGTGCGAGAAAAACTTTGTAATCAGCGCGTCCGTATCCACAAACAGTACCCGATTGCTGCTCTTAAGCGCCTCAAGCTCCTTCAATTTGTGGCGCAGCAGAATCTCCTGGAAATCTTCTTCTATCATCATCTCTTCAATGCCGCCGGCCCGATCACATACTTCCCTGCCTACTTCCTCAACGAAATTCGTATTGTACGCCAGTGCAAGATTTTGTGTAAGCGTGCTCTTTCCTGTGCTCTCACCGCCGATCAGAAGTACTTTTTTGACATAATAGGGTCTGCAGATAGTCGGAATGTACTCCCAATATTGGAAGGGATTACTGCGAATCTGCGTCGCACTTACAGGAACCAGTTCTCTGTCAAAATATACCACTTCACAACCATACAGCTTCTCATAGCGCTGCGTACCCATGTAATCCGATCCGCAAAAGACCACATCCACCGGACGCCCGATCTGACCGACCACATAATCTCTTCCGGTTTTCCATGCGCTTTCACTGGAGTCGTATTCGGCTTTACTGTGATAATTATCTTCCAGTGTGACTATATGAACATTTTGCATATGCAGGAAACTGTTATAAATCCATCGGAAACGGATCTCCATCGGAACATGATCCCTCTCTCGGGAATAACTCAGTACCACATACAGTTCCTCACACATTGAAGCTGCCTGAATTATGCAGTTCAGGTGACCAATGTGCAATGGATCAAAAGAGCCGCCATACATTCCCGTCTTATACCGCATTTTTATTTGCCTCCCTTGACCACTTTATATGCATAATGACTGCGTTGATAAGATACACCACCCACATAAGCAGTGTGGCAATGCTTTCGTTTCCATGCATAAACGCCCACGCCCACATCGCAACCGTCACAACATCCACAACGATCCAGATGGCCCATTGTTCCATATACATCCATACGGAAATGATCATTGCAGCTACCGATGCAACCGTACTCAGGGAATCTACAAACGGCAGCTCGCCGCCCAATGCCCGCAGGACCAGTCCATAAAGCAAAGTTCCCGCGCCAATGGCCATTGTCAGAAGGATCCGCCCTCTGCCGTCCATCCGCTTCTTCTCCACTTCGTGCGTCTCCTGATTCATGTGCCTGCTCCAGACCAAAAATCCGTAGAATTGCATCGGTGCATAATACAATGCGTTCAACATAACTTCGCCATAATATTTTGCACGAAAAGAGATAATCGCATACAATACAACATTTATCAGCCCAAATATGTAGGCGCTCAACTTTCCTTTTCCTGTGCAGACGACACATGCAACACCGGTCGTCGCAGAAATGATCCCCATCAAGGAATCATGCCAGTAGATCGATAACCCCGTGATGATCGCACAAGCCAAAACCAGCCATAATATTTCCCACTTTTTCCATCCGGACAGTTCATTTTTAATAAAGTCCTTAAATGTCATGTTGAACCTCCAAAAAAGCGCAAGGCCGATGTACGCAGCATTGCCAAGAGTTCGATTAAATATCAGTTAAAGAGTACTTCTCCCCCAAATCCGGCCAGCAGTTTATTATCCTCTGTATATACCAGCTGCCTCGCATATGGCGCCGCTGCGGCCCCCCGTATTCGATAGTAATAACGCACATAACCGGCCGATGCTTTATAATCTCCGCTGCTGCAATTACAATACGAATGGTCATGAAAGTGATTCCATACTCGAAACCGCGCACCCTTCTCCGGGTGCAGTTCCTCCGGATCAATGTACTGTTCCAGGCAAAAGCTGTTCGCTTTGATCAGCCCGATAAACGCAGTATTCGTCACTCCAATTTCCGCCGCCATTTCCAAGTATTCTGCCATGCCCTCGGATGTGTGCACGCCGTCTCTGTGCAGAACACAGTTGAGCACCACTCTCCCGGGCTCCCGCATATTCCTGATCATGGAGTTCAGTTCTGTAACATCAGGGGTAGCAGCCCCCATGAGCTCTCGGTTTGCATCGTCATTGACCAAATGCCTGCTGATGTGAATACTGTACAGAAGGTCAGATGCCTGCAGATTCAGAAATCTCTCCAGACCAATACCGCATGTCGCCAGATCAAGTTCTACATCCGGCCCCATGATTTCATTCGTGGTCTTGATTGCTTCTCCCAGCAGCTCCGGAAATAACAGAGGCTCACCTCCGGTAAATGAGACTCCGTAGACAGCATCCTTGATCTGCGTCAAAATATCGCGATATCTCAACAGATCAAACGGGTTTTCTCCCGTTCGACGGCATGGATTTACACAAAACGGGCACGAACACGGGCACAGTGCTGATACATTTACATACAGCCATAGTTTCCCGTCTTTTTTCTCTATATATGTCTCGTCCTGCGAGCAATAATAATCTTTTACTAAAAGTGGAACTCCACCGATTCTGATTGTTTTCAATGCATCAGCACCCGGGCTGTATTATATGTGCAAGTTTCGTTCTCTTATGCTTGTTCCCTGTAAAGTCTCCCGGAACACCTTTAAAATCATCAGCATGATTTACAAGAAAATCAAAAAGCTGCTCGGCCCTTTTCATGGACCTGAAAGTCATACTATCGACTTTCCCGGATTCATGCGCAAGCATAATTGTATTAGACAAGGCCGTTTTAGCTAACGCGATTGAATGCGGATTCTCGGGACTTACCATAGTTAACAATTGCTGCAGATAGCTCAAAAAATTATCAAAACTCATTAGCTCCTCCTTTTTAATGCCTGATTTTCTCTTGTAATGCAACCGTATCACAATTTGTGATGTTACCCTTTTACATGCAACAGCAGACGATCCGTCAAATTGGTCTCATTGTCCTTCCTCCAGTGTAGTATCTTTCTCAAGTATCCTGTTCTTCGGCGCTGTTAGTCGGTTCTATCTGGGCGTCCGGATCATCAGAAATCATATCCTTATGTATCTGGTATCTGATTTTTCAAAAAGCTGTAATCAAATGCTCTCATATGTCCTCCCCATTTACTTACTATATTTTCCCAAATTTTAGTAAGTAAATCGAGTCCAATCATCAATCACACTAGAAGGTTCGTATGTTTTACTACTGGTGCCATTGCGTGACTTTAGGCGGCCTGGGGTGTAAAGGGGCTATAAGCTGGTCGGCATACTGGAATTTATCTTTCGATGAACTTCTTGATTTCCTCAGCCATAATCTCCGGATGACCGATTATATCTCCGTGTCCCATTCCTTCAAAGGGATGATCCTCTGCCGCCGGAAATGCTCTTCTCAGTTTCTCTAAAGCCTTCTTCATATTCGGCTCTTTTGCTTCATGCCATCAAGATTATCCGCTATATACTTTTCGATACTCTCTGCCGATTTCTCTGTAGTGGTAAATTCGGTCTTTTCATCATATCCGTCAGTGCTGACTGCGATTACATGAAAATCCTTCTCCAGTATTGGAATAACATTTTTAAACTGACGCCAGCTCATCATATTACCGGGAATCAATACGATCTTCCGGTCATGTTCTTTTCCAAATTCCTTTGCTTGCATTAACAGTACAGTCTCCTCTAAATCCCAATTCGTGTGTGGTCATGTTTTCATTTGACCGATTTCTTTCCATGGTCCCGCTCCATAATACCATAAACAGAAAAAGCGCCCACCGCCATTATGGCGATGAGCGCTGCTCCATTCCTGCACTCAGAACATCGTTCTTTCGTAATCCTGCAACTCATGGAATATACTATCTATGATTACCTGATTGCCCTCGATTCGAAATAACATAAAGTACCTATGGGACAAAAAATTGATTCTTCTATACCCAAGATCTTTCAATCTTGGGTTGTCACAGAGCTTGATACTACCGGCTACTGTCGCCAGACTTCGTTTTGTTGCCTCAAAATCATCCAGCACATTCTTTGCTGCCTGCCTGCTTTTCTTTTCGACCAAAAGATAGTATATAAATCCTTCCAGATCTTCTTTGGCATCAGGCGTTACGAAAACATCATAATCCATATTTTCCCCTCAGCTCATCGATCATATCATCAGCACTCAGGAGCATTCCCTGGCCGGCATGGCTCCTTGCTGTTTCCAGCTTGTGCATCAGCTCTTCTTCACCAAGGCCGACATACGGATTGCGCGGTACCCTTTTTATCTCAAAGGGGAAGCCGTTGCTTGCAACAGCTTGTGCCAAAAAAATTCTGATGGCAGAAGTTGTATCTGTGCCAAGTTCCTTAAACAGTTCATCTGCCTTTGTTTTAAGATCGTCATCGACACGTATCTGTATAGTACTGGACATTTATTCTTCCTCCTTTAACAGAAGAATACTGCTAAATCATTACATTTGCAATGATTTGGCAACAACAATTTGTACTTATTTACGGATGTCCGTAAGGGCCCTGTTTTCCATCTACTGCAGGATATGTCTGGAAATAACCGATACGTCACGGCTAATTGTGGATAATACTACTAATCAATTCGTTTAGAAAACCCAGGAGTTATGACTTCAGTTCATACAGGCGGTATATCTTTCGATACAGCTTCCCCGTAAACAGCAGATTGAAAATCACCCTGTCTGCCGGCGTAAGCTCTTTGACCAGCGAAGCAGGAGTAAAGCTATGCTCTTTTACAAATCTGACTCGAAGTCCATCGGTGACGCTCTCGATATCATCGATCCCATACAATTTAGAAACGCCGACATCGTTGACAGGGTTTTTATATTTTGACGCCCTGGCACCGAATTCAGTATATACATCCATCAAAACATGAAGTTCCCGATACTTTTTGTCAAGCGCTTGCAATACCCCCCGTACCTGGCTTTCTGTCAGATACATGCTGAGTCCCTCAAGGACAACGATGGCTGTATCACAGTCCGGGAGCAATCCAATCTGCGCAGGTCTGGACGCATCCAAGGCCATCATATGGTACGTTTCATTTTCCTGAAAGTACTTCCTGCGGATCTCTATGACGTCCGGAAGGTCACAGTCCACCCATTCAGAACGATGCGATTTTACCCTCATACATCTGCTGTCAAGTCCGCACCCGATATGGAGCACTAACGCGTCACCCCTCCGCTGCAGCATTCTTTCTGTCCAATCGTCAAAAACACGGGCTCTCATGGCCATATTGTAAGCAAGCCATTTTGACCTGGACTTACCGCGAATTGGGAAAGCTTCTTCTTCCCATATCCTCTCAGCAGAGGGATCATTCAGGATAATCCCCTGCTTGCTCACCTTTGATTTTCCATACAGTGGAATATAGAGTGTTTTATTCACTTCATTCATGTACGCTTTTCCTCTGCAAACACCGATTTTGTGCCTCTGTTTTGTCACCTTTCCGCTCCATTGTACCATAATTTAAAAAAGCGCCCACCGCCATAATGGCGATGAGCGCGAATTCCTGTTCACATCACACTACTCTGAGCATTTTCCTATCTGTATTCAGTCGTTCCCTATAATTCTTATACTCGTGAAGAGGAACTATACATCGGGAAAATATCGATATAAATCCTGTATTATCGCCCCGGTTAAATGATGCAATACTTGCCTCTCCCAGTGTTCTTGTATTCACATGCTTCATGCCGATATGCTCATATTTATCCTTCTTTAGCTTTGCATCTGTGGAGACAATGACCGGCAATCCTCCCTGCTTCGCCACTTCAAATGCTGTTTCAACATGCGGACGCATGAATCCTTTTCCCTGATACTTCTTCTTTATCGCCAGGAGCTCGATCTGGATGAATTGCTTTTTAGCGTCTCTGTATGTTCTTTCAAGACTCGCTCCACCGGCGTGCCGGGTGATTTCGTATGCTGGATCACCGAGCCGCTTCCGCAGCTCTTCTTCCTTTCTTTATTCCCTGTGTTCCATGGAAAAGAAGGATCTTGGGATATGACAGTAACCACCCGGGTTCTTGTCCAGGTATTTCTGGTGGTACTCCTCGGCGGGAAAAAAGTTCCGGATCGGCTCCACAGACACTGCAAGGGCCATTCCCACTTTTTTCTGCTCCATTCTGAAAACCTTCCGGATCGCAGGGAGCTGCCCCTCATCCGTGTAGTAGATGCCGGTCCGGTACTGGATCCCCACATCATTCCCCTGCCTGTTTACGGCCAGCGGGTCAATCACCATGAAGTAGTATTCGAGCAGTTCTTCCAGGTTCATTTCTTTATCGTCATAGTCAACCCGTACGGTTTCTGCGTGTCCGCTGTTTCTGCAGACATCCTGGTAGCTCGGCGCCGTGTCAGGCCCATTTGCGTATCCGGCCTCTGTCCGGATCACTCCGCCAAACTGGTCAAAGATATTCCAGATTTCCAAATACAGGATCTGTCATCATGATATCCTTTCCCTGATCAGTACCGATCTGTCCTATTCTTTTTTCAGCATCTTCAGGCTTCCTTATAGTAGTCCTTAACACCGATGCCGATCGTAGTCCAGTATTCTCCCTCTTCAGAATCCTTCCAGATCCCGATGCTGGTCTCAAGGAACCCGAAAGAATCTTCCTCGCTGTCATCGATCTCACCGTTATTATGCTCGGACAAGATTTTGACAACATCTGTATCCTTCGTATCAAATACAGAGATGCCGTAGATATACGGCCTCAGTTTTCCATAGTGGCCGCCCAGAAACTCAACAAACTCGAGGCGGTCATGTGGGTCGAAATCAAGGGCCAGTTCGGAGTCAAAATAATAATGGCGCCAGCTCCCGCCGCCGTAGTTCTCATGGATGTGCTCAGGCTCTCCGAGAACAGAGATCACTGCCTGTTTTTTCTCACCCAGACGTATCTCTTTCCCGTCCAGGATCATCTTTTCCAGTGGTATCAGTTTAATATTCATTTTGTTACCTCATCACCTCTTCTCCAGGGCTGCCGGCATGCCCTCTTCCGGCCAGAGACTCCCCTCATCGATCCCCACAGTATATAGCCAGTCATCGTCGGCAGTCAGCTGCCGGGTAAGACCGTCTTCATTTTCCAAGGTTACTATGACCTGGTTTCTCTCCTCTGCAGACCTTTCCTCGCAGCCGTAGTCGCCTTCCTGGATCCTCTTGACTGTCCATTCCATTTTCTTATTTCCTTCCATCATCACACCCGGTATTCCCTGTTTTCCTTTTCGCTTCAGGCACTCTTTCTGATTTGTGATATTACCATTTCATCAGTCCACGTAATGCAACCATTTTATCAAGTTCGTCCAACTCCTTCATGTTAATGATTGCACATTCGCCAACACCGTTTCGCGTCAGATAAACTCGTTCTCCGTACTTAACTTCTTTAAGAACACTTGTATAATTTCGAAGATCAGATATTGGTTTTATATTCGGCATATTCGTATCCTCCTCAAAGATAGAATACCATTCCGCAGAAGCTGTTGCAGCATATTTGCGTGTATATTTGCAGCATATCCATGCGTGCTGACAGGTCGAGGCTTCCCAGGGGTTCTGCAATTATTCGTGCTCCACAATTGCCGAGGTCCTGCGGAGTTCAGGCGAAAAGAAAAGGCTTTGCAGTGATATGCAAAGCCTTTTCGGGGAACAGCTTATAATTCCTTAACCAGATATCTGTCTAAAAGCAGGTCCTTCATATAAGAACCTGTGATGACGGAATAATCGCCGTTATATTCATCCAGGACTGTGATCTGGATATTTTTCATGAGCGGGAATTTCTCCTCTTTCCGCTCCATGTTCATATAATTTACTGCCCTCCACAGTGCTGGGATATCCCTGGCCTGGAAAACGCGCTGGAAGCGTATCTTTTTCCCTTCGTTGATGGCGTCCGTGATCGCATCCACGATATAGTAGATCTGCCAGTTGTCTGACTTTACATGGTCGGCGCTGTACATGTGCCGGCGCACTTTCTCCGCCTGCATCTTGCTCACCATGCTGGTGAGTTTATCGATCAGCGCAGCGCTTTTATCCGCAGTGATGAACCTGGACGCAGACACCGCATCGATCAAAAGTTTGATCTCTGGTATCTCAAACTTGCGTGCCCCCAGGAAGAAGGAGTGATTTTTACTCCTGACCGTAACAACATCAAAGCCCTCTCCGACAAGCACATCAATATCGTCTTTGATCGTCTTTCGGTTTGCATGCACGTCTTCTGCCTGAAAGATCTTCACCAGTTCCGGTGTCGATACAGCATGGTCCTCATCTGTGTTTTCATAAAGATATTTGAGCAGCCGGAACGGGCGCTGTTTATTGCGGATATTCATCATAAATACCTCCCAAACCATTACTTTTATCTATGATAACACCTGGGGCAAGGTATCGGCGTGCGGGCATCCTTTTTATTATCTTGATCACTCTTCTTCCTTAAGTAGTTCTTCGAGCATCTTTTCCAGACCTTCCTGAATGGATCTGAGGTAGTCATCATCGAACTTGTCTTGATTCATGGTCGTGTTCCTTTCTCCTGTGCTTATATCAGATGCCATATGGACTTCTGCTGTTATTGTACTGGTAGGGTGTCTTATGATAACCATTTCTAATAACCTGTCTGTTTGAGGAGGGGCCGGCCTGATCTTTTTCTGTGCTTCCTCTTCCGTATGATACAATCGGCTTCCTCTCAGGCTGATCCTTCCGAAATTCGCAAACTGTATGGTGTAGAATTCGCCGTCTTTTCTGATGATCCTCACCGGTGTCACATGCGAGTTATTTTCGATGATATAAGCCTTCTCACCTTCGCTGAAAGACATGATTCCCCCAATTGTTGTCAACCCGGGCCGGTTATTCACTTTTTGGAGATGCCTGTGTGACGAAATGGCATGCTACAGGTCCCGGGTCGAACGTTTACTGAACTTATGTTTGGCTTCGATACAATAATTATAATATGGATTTGGGAAGAATCAAGAAGAAATGCGAACACTAGTTCTAGCTGGCCGGTTTTTCGGCCAGCAAAAAGGACCCGGGATGTGCCCGGGTCCTAAAGATCTGTCTACATTCTGGATTTAGATTTCGACAACACTTCTGTATTTATCCTTCGATCTGAATCAGTTTCTTTTCCGGTACCTCCGGTGTTTTTTCTTTCGGAAGCTCCAGATGCAGGACACCATGTTCGAACTTCGCATGTACATCTTCCTCTTTTATGCCCTCTCCAACATAAAAGCTTCTGCTCATCGAACCGGAATACCGCTCCTTGCGGATTACTTTACCGTTATTTGTCTGATCGTGCTCTTTGGAAGCACCAACCGTCAGATAGCCATTATTCAGTTCCAATTTGATTTCTTCTTTTTTGAATCCAGGCAGATCAATATCTACTTCATAATGATCGTCATGCTCATGGACATCTGTCTTCATCAGCCTGTCCGCATGCCTGCCGTAAAGCTTTCTTTCTGCCCTATCCAGATCCCTGAATTCAGGCCACTGTGGAAAATCAACATCGAACCAGTCGTCAAACAGGTTTTCTCCAAAAATACTCGGTACTAACATAATGATTCCTCCTTTACTCAATAACATTTTATGTTTCTGAGCAAGGGAAGGAGGGTTTGGATCAACTCTGATCTTCTCTGTTCCTTTGTTCTGATTATGTTATATCACTATTATTAGCACTCATCAATAGTGAGTGCTAACATTTTTGTGAACTTTTCGTGAAAAGTTGATGAAGTGACGGTTTTATGCGGGTTCCGGAGGATTTTACTTAATATTTTACGTCAAACCAAAATGACAGATTGTGTCTCGGAAGTGCCATTTGACCAATTTTTGACCAATTATGCGCAGTGAAATTCAAGACTCGCTTGCGAGTCTTGCGCGCCGTGTGCGGGGTGCCGCATGGCACCTTCCGCACCGCACACGTGCGCATCCTCGCGGTGCTTATATCAGATGGGGGATTGGACCCCACTGATACTAGTTTCCTTCAGCCCCCACTTGCAGAAGTGGGGGTCATCTCCCATCTGATATAAGCACCATAGTTGCCAGAGTCCTATCGTCATTCCACCAGCCTTGCACAAAGTATTTTTTTCCTTTGTACACAAAAACAAGTTCCTGACCATAGCAGAGCTGATCAATAAACTCTGTTATCTTTCCATCAATCATAGATGAAATCTGGCATTCTCAACCAGAATCAATGTCGCGTCTCAATACATGAACTCTATTCTTAAATAGCTCCTGACATCAGAATCGGCGCCATGTAGATCGGAAGAAATCTAAGTTCCTGCTCCCTATGCACATCTTTCTGGGAAAGAACGATCGTTTCCTTAACAGACCCGGAATATTTTTTTCGAAAACAATCCAGCGACTCATGTTTTCCCGTTCCCGAAGCTTTCACCTCCAGTGCTGTGATCTTTGCTTTCTCAGTGATCAGGAAATCTACTTCATAGTAATGAGTGCTTCCTTCCTTCTCCCAGGTATGATAAAACAATTCCCTTCCTGCAGCAGCAATCATCTGTGCGACCGCATTTTCATACAGATATCCAAGGTTAGCCGGAAGCTTGTCGGACAGAAGCTTTGCGTAGATTTCATTTTCAGCCACCGGGCGATCGATAAACATAAGCGTTACAAACAGACCGGTATCTGCGATATACATTTTATAACTGGTCAGATCCTTTGTATCTGTCAATGTTACGTGCGGATCCGTCGTATTATAAGAAATCAGAACCGTTTTGGAATCAATCAGATCATAAAGACGTTCTTTATCACGCTCCGTTTTTTTCTTTTTGGTAGCGCCGGAAAGCAGATATCGTTTCGTATCTTTGGAAAGCTGCCCGGGAATAGAATGGTACATCGCGGAAATTCTGCCGGAAGAATCGATCTTTTTGAAATCTGCCTCATATAATTCCAGAATAGACCTTTTCACCATATCGATCTCAGAGAAGCTTTTCCCCTGCGTATAGGCCTCTACCGCCTGAGGCATACCGCCCACTGCCATATATAGTCTGAAATCACGCATCATCTGCCGGTTGATCTGCTGCCCCACACTCTTTCCGGAGCGGTACAACTGCTCTATGACTTCATAAGAGTGCTTTCCGGCTGCCAGAAGAAACTCCTCATAATCCATCGGATAGATCGGCAGTTTCATCTCTTCTGACGGAATCAGGATATTTTTTACATTTCTCCGAATAGAAATCAGGGATCCGGTCTCTATATAATGATATCTGCCGTCTTTCACCAGATATTTGATCGCCTGTCTCGCCGGCGGATACAGCTGAATCTCATCGAATATGATCACGGATCTGTGATGTACCAGCTGAACACCGGTGACTGCCTGCAGCCGCAGAAAAAACATGTCGATATCTGCAAGATCATCAAAACATGACATGACCGTTTTTGATGCAGAGGCGAAATCGATCAGAATATATGAATCGTATTCATTTTTCGCAAAAGATTCCGCTATCGTTGACTTCCCGACACGTCTGGGACCTTCCAGGAGAATGCTGTAGTGATCCGCGTACTTCTCCTTCCATTCCAAAAGCCGGTCATAGGCTTTTCTCTTGAAAATCATATTGTCCGCCCTCCCTATACAGCCATAATATAGCATTTCTTCAATTGTTTTTCAACTCATTATTTCCGTTTCTTCAATTATATGCAATGCAATAATTGCCGTCTCTTCAATAATATAACATTTCCGCCAAGACACACCGGTTTACTGCCATTTTCGCAACTGCATTCAATAAGTAAATCCCTTTCATAGTACAAGACTCGCTTGCGAGTCTGATATTCTTTGTTTTAAGCGTCACGGCAAGAAACAAGTACTTGTTCGATTACCTTTCCAGGATTAAATGCATTATTTAACCTGCTCTTTCATTTGACCAATTTTTTGACCAATTTTGCCTAACACCAGACGCCGCCTGATGAGCTCAGACGGCGTCTCCCTTTACTGCATATTGTGTTTTTCTTTTCCGGACACCACTACATAAGCCATGACAGGGGCTGTTAAACCGACCGCAACCGTAATCAAGAGAGAGTGCTAATAATGTCTGTTAACATTTTGTGTTTTCTGCTTTATCACATTTCGCAATACATCTTTACGCAAAACAGGAACTCTTTACTTCCGGATCCCGGGATCGGCATCAATACAATCTCTTCCGGTTTATAGTACCCATCCTTATGCAAGATATGCCTTTCTGATCTTTTAGAAATGATATCAGTTTCTTCTGATGCTCCGTCTTTTCAAAAACGTCTGCTGCCGTGATCAAAAGATCAAGAAAACAATCCATTCCCTGATTGGACATGACGATCCATCCGTTATTTGGCGCTGTTTCATTCAGCCTTATGATATTGCTCATAACTACTCCGCAAATCCGAAGTTATCTGACAGACTGCCATTCCTCTTTGGAAAGGCATGTTATGTGTTCCGTTCGGAGAACGCCCTCTATGGCACAGGGTACATTATAGGCCGTATGATGATAATGAAAACCGCACTTCTCCTGAACACGCCTTGACTTTTCATTCCCATCAAAGTAACCACACCATATTTTATTAAGTTTCAGGTTTTCAAAACCGTAGCGCATCAATTCCCTGACTGCTTCCGGTATCAGCCTTCGTCCCCAATACGGAACTCCGATCCAGTAGCCGATTTCACCTT
>JAFUFL010000094.1 GCA_017469935.1 Lachnospiraceae bacterium | reverse complement strand
TAGATGTACAAACTCCTTTCTGGGGCATGGTTGATTGTTTCTAGGCAACTCAATTTTACCATGAGCCAGTGAGGAGTTGTTTTATTTTGTAACTAAAAGAATGCCGTAACTATGCGGCTTCTGGCGTTTCGCAAACGCCTAAGATTTGAAAATGATGAAAGGAGTCCGCCATGGCTGACTTAAACGACCTTCTCGAATCCTATTACGATGAGATCGATCCCGCCACGAGGTCGAAGCTTTTTGAAGAATATCTGGCGGCTGCCGGGGACAGTGACCCTGCCGCTGCCTACCGCAAGGCGCTCTACGAGTATCGCTACACAGACCCTGCCAATCCGGAGAGAAGAGTGGATAAGTTCATGCTGGCTTTCCTGGACTACCTCTACCTTTACAGGAGCAGCAGAGTTTTCCCGTCCCGCCATGTAAAAGAGGTTCTTAAGACCCTGCGCGGCCTTGAGCAGGACGAAAAGGTTCACACCGATCCGCTCTTTGCCGAGGCCTTCAGCCTTGAGGTCCGAAATGCGGCCAAGCGCTATTTTGACACATGTAAGACGGACGGCTACCACCGGAAATTCTTCGGCGTGACCGCTTCGAACGCGGACGAAAAGGAAAAACAGCGCTGCCTCGACGCCTTCCGCATGTCCTACGGCCTCGCCGAGCGCCTGGGGCTCGAGAAGGAAATGGGCCTCTTCTGCCGGGCCGTCGGCGACGAGTACCGCCTGTCCCGCGCGGACGGGCTGACCCTGAAAGAGGCGTACCGAAATTACACGAAAGGAGCGAAAGGCTGATGAACCGACCGCTGATCTCCGTTGTACTTCCCATATACAATATTGAGGAATATCTCGACCGCTGCATGCAGGCTGTCCTGAACCAGACCTACGACAACCTCGAGATCCTGATGGTGGACGACGGCTCGCCCGACGGCTGCCCCGCCCTGTGCGATCAGTATGCGCTGAAAGATCCGCGCGTCAGGGCCCTGCACAAGAAAAACGGCGGCCTGTCCGACGCCCGCAACTACGGCATCGCCCATTCCACCGGCGAGTACATCACCTGCATCGATCCCGACGACTATGTCGATCCGGATTTTATCGAGTACCTCTATGACCTGATCGTCAAATATGAGACCCGCATGTCCATATGCCAGCATATCACCGAGTATGACAACGGCAGTTCCAAGGACCACGGCTCTTCCGGGGACGAGCTCCTGGACGTCGAGACCTGCCTGCGCCGGATGCTCTACCACGACGTGATCGACACCTCCGCCTGGGCCAAGCTCTACCACCGGAGCCTTTTCGACAAGGTCTCCTATCCCAAGGGGAAGATCTTCGAGGACATCGGGACCACCTACGCCTTGATGATGCAGTGCGACAGCGGCATCGCCGTCGGCTATGAGTCAAAATATCACTACATGTACCACATGAACTCCATCGTCAACAGCAGCTTCTCGCCGCGCAAGCTCGACCTTCTGGAGATGACGGACAAGATGGGGCACGAAGTTGTCAAGGCTTACCCGTCCCTGAAGCAGGCCGTCCTCCGCAGGCGCGTCTACGCGCGCTTCAGCACGCTCAACCAGATGCTGCACACCGAAGGGTACGACGAGGAGCGCGGACGGATCATCCGCTTTATCCTTCACCACAAGAAAAGGATCCTGAAGGATCCCCGGGCGCCCCGGCGCGACAAGATCGCCATACGGCTTCTGGATACCAACTACAACCTCTACAGAATGTTCTGGACGGCTTATCAGGCTGCGATTTTCAGGAAAGTGTAAGTGTGTGACAGGGGGACGTATCAGCTGACACATTTTGGCACAAAATGTGTCAGCTGATACGTCCCCCTGTCACTTCACCTGATATGTCCCCCTGTCACAACTTCACATCACCTGATCTGCTGCAAAATATACGGATCCTTAATCTTATTGTCCTGCGCCAGAAGCAGAATCTTGGACAGAATCTCCGCCGTCTTGGGATCCTCATCGATAAACGGCAGGAAAATCATTCCCCTCTGCTGCGAATGCACGGGCAAAATACCAATCATTCCGCCGCTCTCCTTGTGGATCACGCCGCTGCCCAGCTGCACGTTGTAGTTGCCCAGCGTCCCTCTGATAAAGGCGTGTGTCCCCTCGAAGGTCACATTGGTAAGTCCGAAGAGTTCCATGTTGAACTCGAAGATCGCCTTTCTCATCTCGATCGTGGAGTGGCTTGTCTCGGGATCTACGCCGCCCACATGGGCCACGCTGACCGCCAGGTCCACATCTCTCATGACCTCTGAGTAGAGAATATCCGGAATTTCCGAGAGCTTCTTCTGCTTGTGGGTCTTCCTGTCATAGAAAGAGACATACTCCAGAGTCGGGCTCTCCGTGTCCGCCGGCGAGAACCAGTCCGCCAGCGCGTAGATGGTCGCCGAGATGTTCTGCTTGAAGAAGACCTTCTGCAGTCCCTCGTCGTAGTCGGCCACCCACCTGCGGCCCCTGAGTGCCGCCACCGTCTTCTTCGGCTGGATCTGGTAGCCCGCGAACATCCTGGAATCCAGCGCATCCTTTTCCTCTTCCAGCTTCACATAGAATTCTCTGAAGACCTGCTTGAAGGGCTGCTTCAGCCCGCTCTCTTTGTTCTTCTCAAAGAACGCCCGCTGGAACCGCGGCAGAACGCCCATCCTGTAGAGCGTGATCGGATGGGCCACCACAAGCTTTGTCTCCGGAGAGAGTGCCGGCTCTAAAGCCCCCAGCTCCTCCAGCGTGCCCACCGGGCCCGCTGCCTGGTCCGCCGATGTACCGGCCTGCACTACCGCCCTGCCACCGGTCGCTGCGTCACCGGCCACCGCCGTATCTGCCGCCGCCGCACACTCGGCCCCGACAAACACCAGTCTCCCCAGGATTCCCGCCGTCACCGGATTCTTGCAAAGGCCGAGCAGCTCGCCGTACGTGTAGGCGTCCTCCTCTTCCATGGCCCGCTCGAACATGGCGGCGCACCGCGAGTACTGTCCCTTGAGCTTTGCCGCGAATTCCTTCACCTCGTTAAAGGTCTCATCTTTTTTGAGTGCCGCCGGCACGGACTTCACTTTTTTGCCCTTCTTCATGAGGACAAGTTCCGTCTTTCCGTCAGAATCCACTTCAACCTTGGCAAAATAGTCCCCGATCTCCATTCCGTCCAGGAACTTCTGGTTCGAAGTCACCAGTTCGGTCTCCATGGCCAATGTCAGCCGCAGGTCGTCGGCATAGCCCGCCGTGGTGGCCATATTCTTGAGCGCGTACTGGACGCACTGCGCCTCGCTGGCCCGCCTCTGGGCGCCGAACTGCTTGCTCTCCTTAAGGAATTTCTGCAGGAATTCATAGCGGTGCAGCGCATCCTGCCTGTCCTTCATGGGAATCAGGCCGTAGCTCATCAGAAGGTCTTTGTTGCGCTTGTCCTCGATGACCTTCTCCAGCTCGTCGCGGTCCACTTTGCCCGTCGCGGCGTCCGCGTACTTGCGCGCGCGGGTGTGCTTGCTGCCGTCTGCGATGTATTTGGCCGCTTTGTAGAGCTTGGAAAAACTCTTCTCTCCCAGCTTTTCATACACTTCGAAGAACCAGTTCGTGTCAAAGCACCCGTTGTTGAGTTCTTCGGGCGTCAGCGGCGTGTATCTGGCGATCACGGCCTTCTTGCGATCGTCAAACCGCTCGTTCATGTGGGCCATGAAGTAGTAGCAGCCGCTGGTAAAGCCGTCAATGCTAAGGACCGCTTCCGCCATCTCCATCCACTGCGGCGCGTACATGGCCACTTCGATCAGGCGGTCCGCGCTGATCTTATTCTCTTTGACGGCCTTCTTCAGATCCGCCGCCGTCTCACCGGCGGCCGGCCAGCAGACTTTGAGCAGGTGGGACAGAGACTCCTTCTTGCTCGTCCCGCCGCTGTAAGAATAATAAGTGTTGCGGTCCAGGGTGTCCGTTCCCATCGCGCGCAGGATCTCCATAAGGCGCGGGATGCCTTCGATCCGCGAGATGCGGCTGACGGCGTCCGAGAATACCGTCGGCGTGTCGCCGCGCCGCAGTTCCACGTCCAGAATGAGGTTTACGATATTTTGGTAGATTTCTCTGCACATCACGTAGAAGCGGCACTGCGTGTCCATGGTCCGCTTATCAAAATCTACCGGCATGTAGGGCTTCACCGTCCGAAGCATGTAGACGGTGACGTTTGGCTGGAACAGATCGCCGAGGCTCCCCACCGCGTACTTCAGCCCCACCAGCTCAAAAGCCGCCTTGTAGAGGAAATCCCGGGTGATCAGTCCCAGTTCATGGGCCTTTACATAGTCCAGGATCGAGAGGATATTGTCGCTGCTCCCGCCGTAGCGCGCATTCGAATTGTACGCGTCGAACCGATAGACCCGGTCCGTGTGATAGAGCAGGGGGAATACGCCGGCAAATTCCTCGTCGCTCTCATAGCGGGAAGCGCGGGTCAGCAGAGTCCGGAATTTGTTCGAACGAATGAAGCAGAGCGGGGGCCTGTTCTGCAGGTAGTAAATCTTGGAAGGGGCCCGCTCCATCCACCGGACGTTTTCGGGAAGCTCCGCCGCCACAAGGACCGCCGCCCGCGCCACCTCGGCGGGAAGGACCAGATTCTGCTGACTGGAGATGATCTCCAGGATCGTCTGGTACGTGCTGTGCGCCTGACGCCCGCCCATGTACTTGGGGTCGTTGTAATGGTAGCCCGAATAGGCCTCTCCGAAGATCGTCTTCTCCGCCTTGAGGTACGCCGCGATGTCCTTTACATCCGTCTCATCATAGCCGCCTCGCGACGCGTAATACAGGTTGAAGAGGACTTTGGGCTCCTTGATGATCGTCTCGTAGACTTCGACCCACAGCTCCGGGAAGGGATATCTGGTCTCGATCCCGCCGCTGTAATCGTAGCTGGTCATATACAGGCCGTTCTCCAGCAGCTGTTTCTCGCCGTTTACACTGGTGTACTCGAGTTTTCCGTGCGCCACGATAAAGGCTCTGATCGCGTCAAAATATCGATCGAGCTCACCCGCACTCAAACTGAAATAGTTTCGAAGAATCTGCGCGGGCTCATTTTCCGCGGACGCGCCGCCCATAACCTTCTTGAAGAGCTTTCCAAGGAATCCTCCCTGCCCGCTCTCCGCACTTTCTGTTTTCTCAAATCCCGTCACATAGTCCGCCGCCGGGTCATACAGGCCGTACCCTTCCTTGTTCAGGATACTTCCGGCGCCTTCGCTCCCCGCGATCTCCGTGTAGAGGACCTTCTCCTTATCCGTCAGGCCTTCGTCGCTTGGAATAACTTCGAGAAGGATGGCTCTGCTCGCTTTTTTGCCGGCGTCGCTCTCTTCGCTCCTGCGCTTTAACATGTCGAGTCCGGCCAGGCGGACCTGCTCCTGATTCGAAGCCAGCAGCCTTCGAATGCTGCGCTCCGTGCCGGCCTCGTCCTGCCGCTCCAGAAGGTCGATGACGTTTCGACGGGTCTCCTCGTTCTTGAGGCGCAGGTGCTTCTCCAGCTTGACATAGTCGTCATCCGTGAGCGAAAGGGTCTTGAGGATCTGCCAGGCGGCCTTCCTTGTAAATCCTTCCTTGTCGGCCGCATAGCCGATCAGGGCGTCTCTCTGCACCCCGGTCTTCGGATCGTGCAGCAGAACCCGCAGGTACTGGAAGCGGGTGTTGTAGTAGGAGTCGATGATGTCCGTAAGGCGCGTGCACACCTCGTCGATCATCGCCTGGTCCTGCAGCGCATAGGCGATCACCGCCATTCTCTGCGTGAGGTCGCTCTTGTCGAGGACGGCGCCGTACCAGGGGAAGATCATGGGGACGTACTCTGTTTTGCGCTTCTTCATGCCGTCCGCGAGATTTTTCAGGATGCCGTAGTGCAGGCGCGCCTGCTCCTCGCTGTCAAAAATCTCCGTGACCGCAAGCGGCTCATAATGCAGATTCTCCTTGTCGGCGGAGTAAACTCCCCGGCCGTTCTCGTCGCAGACGCAGCCCCTGACAAGGGAGTCCACCGCATTGAGATAGGTGGGCATGAAAGCGGCGGCCATCTGCGGATCCTCCGGATAAGTCTCGAGGATCTTCCTTGCGGCCCTCTCGCTGAATTCCGAGAACTGCATGTAGCGGTTGTAATAGGAAATCGTCAGACGCTGGTTCTTCGTGCCGCTCTCCGCAATCTCCAGCATGCGCTTCACGGCGTCCTTCGCCTCGTAAAAGCCCAGCGCCCACAGGCCCGTGACGGTCTGCACGCTGTCGTCGGTGCGGGTCATCTCCAAGGCCTTGTCCGGGTTCCTGACGGCCTCGCTGATCCCGGCGAGGAGCTTATTCGAGACCCTGTCCATGGAGTCGAGATTGCAAATGCCGGTCCAGGTCGCAATGGCGCGCTTTACGGCCGAAAACCGAAGCAGGTCGTTATCTTCAATAGCCTTCAAAACAGTGAGAAAGCTTTCCGCCCGCCCGCAGTCTGCGTTCTCGCAGACCGCCTGGCGCACGCCTTCCTGGAGCCTTGCGGCCACAAGGAACCTTGCCAAAAGATCGTGGAGCTCTCCGTTTCTCGACTTCACGATTCCCCGGATCAGCGGCACTGATACGAGCACTGTGTTGTTGTCGCTCAGGATCGCTTCCTTCACCGCGTCGATCACTGCTGCGTCGCCCCGGTCGATCCTTGCTGCGACTATGTCGTCAAACTGCGGCATATGGAGCTTTCGGGCAAAAGTATCACACCGAATAAAGTCCGCCGTCTCCTCGTCGAGTCCTTCCGACGCCGTCCCTCCGGCCATCAGGTACTGCGCCGGCGTAAACCCGGTGATTCCCAGCACTTTAAAGGCCTGCATGAGGCCAAAAGCGTCCTGTATGTGCGCCGCTGGCTCCGCCGTTCTCACGGTGGGCCGGAAGATCGCTTTCGAGTACTGGAAGTCCGTGAACTGGTCCAGCATGTACTCGTAGTCCTCGCGGTACTGCGCGGGGACCAGAATCTCTTCGAGATCCGCGAATTCGCCCAGCATGATCTCTTTGAGGGAGCGGCCGCTGTATTTTGCCCCGCTGCCGCTGACATTTGCTGTCGTCCACTTTCGGATCACCGGAAATCCGCAGTGCGGATAGTCGCTGAAACTCTCGACTTCCTCGAAGATCTCTTTCTTTGCGGGCTTAAGCTTTTTGACCTGCTTTTCGTGCTCCTGATTCCAGCGCTCCAGACGCTCGTTCTCCCATTTGGTCCTGGAATTATAATCGAATGCCATATTTACCTCCCGTCACCACATGCGGCCCGCCAGAAACGTCAGCCGTATGAACGTTACTTCACTCTGCTCCCCCAGAGCTATCCTTTCGGAGCGCTCCGTGTACCGCACGCCGTCCGCAAACAGCGCCACCATCCCGTCGTCAAAACACTGCAGCGCGTTGGCGACCGCTTTCCCCTCATCCGCTTTTCTGTCGTCCATGGGGTCGCCGTAGGAGACCTTTCCGCTTTCCGCTTTCTCCTCCAGCACATCCGCTGAAAACAGGCGCAGGATCTCCCCGGCCTCTTTCCTCTCGTTGTAGTCCCTCACGTTCTGTCTGACCGTCTCCGCGAGAAACTCTTCCACGGTCATCGGCCCGTCCGGATACTCTCGGACCTGCTGCACGATGGCGGCTTTTCTGCGGGATGCTCCCTTTACATTGATCCTGATCTGCATGGCAAGACCTCCTCCTGCTGCCGGTCTGCGTAAACGTTTACTGTCCTTTCCATCATACCACATCGCACCGCAATAATCTGTCTTTTACAGCGCAAAATCGCTTTCCGCGGTTGACAAAAAAAGCGTGATGTCATTCAATTATTTGTAATTGTTCAGCACCCCGGAAAAATTATCAAAATAAGGGCAGGTGAGCTCGTTCACCTGAACGTTTTTGATAATTTTTCCGGGGCGGACAAGACGCGCAGCGTCTCGGAAGCTCCCACAGTTACGAATGCGAAGCGTTTGGAACTTGGGGTGCTGAACAAATATGTTCAATATTTTGGAAAGGGAGAGTCTCTTTCATTATGAATGCTTCATCCGATAACTTTATAATCTCTGCGTCCATGGTCATCGCCAGTGCGGTTCTGTGGGGCCTGTACGGCACCTTCGTCACCGTGCTCAGCTCCATGGGACTGTCCGGCAACGCGCTTGTCTTTCTGCGCATGTTCGCCACCTGCGTTCCGGTGGGCATCCTGATCGGCGCCACTGACCGGTCCGCGTTCAGAGTGCGTCCCTCCGACGTGCCTCTTTTTATTGCCAACGGACTGCTGAGCCTGCTCTTTTTTACCTCCTGCTACACTGCCGCCATCAAAGTCACCAAAATAGCGACCGCCGCCGCCCTTCTCTACACCGCGCCGGCTATCGTCATGGTGCTGTCTGCGATTCTTTTTGGCGAGCGCATGACCGCGCGCAAGGTGCTCTGCTGCCTGCTGGCGGTCGTCGGATGCGCCTTTGCTTCCGGGATCGGCGGGGAGTTGTTTGCAGGCGCCGGGGCGGCTTCCGGGACTGTGGCAGCCGGATCGACGGCGGCAGGCACTGCGGCTGCAGGATCGACTGCGGCGGGCACTGCGGCTACGGGCACTGCGACGGCCGGAGCTTCGGCCGGGCTCATCACGCCGGTCGGACTCCTTCTGGGATTGGGCGCCGGCCTCGGCTACGCGCTCTACAGCATCTTCAGCCGGATCATTCTGAACCGCGGTTACTCGGTTTACACAAATGTTTTCTACAGCTTCGGCGTCGCGATGATCGGCTTCTTTGTCCTCGCCTGCCTGGACGGCAGCATCGGACAGGTCTTTGAAAACCCTGCCCGCACGGCGCTCGCCCTTTTGTGCGGCCTGCTGACAGGAAGTCTTGCCTATGTGCTCTATACCACAGGTATGAAGGGCATGGAAACGTCCCGCGCCGCGCAGCTCACCACGATCGAGCCGGTCACGGCGGCGCTTCTCGGCAGCTTTCTCTTTCACCAGCCGCTGTCCGGCTGGGAGATCGCGGGGATCGTGATGGTGGTGGCGTCGGTCGTGCTTATGAATACCGGGGACTGACGCAAAGTTGTAATTTCCTCCCAAATGGCATATTATCTCGAGGGGAGCAATCCCCCAAAACTACAGAAAAGAGGTACAACTTCATGCCCTGCACAACACTCCTCATAGGCAAAAAAGCAAGTTACGACGGCTCCACGATGATCGCCCGCAATGACGATTCCGGCGCCGGACATTACACACCCAAAAAACTGGCTGTAGTCCTTCCCCAGGACCAGCCGCGCCGCTACACATCCGTCATCAGTCATGTCGAAATAGATCTTCCCGACAACCCCATGCGCTACAGCGCTGTTCCCAATGCCCTCGAGGGCGAAGGAATCTGGGCCGGCGCCGGAATCAATGAAGCCAATGTGGCCATGACTGCCACGGAAACAATTGCTTCCAACGAGAGAGTCCTGGGAGCTGACCCCCTTGTCGTCTATAAGCCCGCAGAGGGAGATACTCCCATGCAGCCCGGCGGAATCGGAGAAGAAGATCTCGTCACACTCGTTCTGCCTTACATCCGCAGCGCCCGCGAAGGCGTCCTGCGCACGGCGCAGCTCCTCGAGCAGTTCGGCACCTACGAGATGAACGGAATGGCATTTTCCGACGTCAACGAGATCTGGTGGATGGAGACCTTCGGCGGCCACCACTGGATTGCCAAAAAAGTTCCCGACGACAGCTACGTCGTCATGCCCAATGAGTCCGGCATCGACAGTTTTGACCTGGATGATGCGCTGGGCGAAGGAATCGGTCATCTTTGCAGCGCCGATCTGAGAGAGTTTATCGCTGAGAACCATCTGGACTTGTCCATGGGCACAGCCTTTAACCCCAGAGAAGCCTTCGGAACCCAGAGCGACGCGGACCACGTCTACAACACTCCCAGGGCCTGGTACATGCTGCGGTTCTTTAACCCCAAAACGGCCAGGTGGGACGGCCCTGACGCGGATTACACCCCTCGCAGCAATGACCTTCCCTGGAGCCTTACGCCCGAGCGCAAGATCACTGTTGAAGATGTCAAATATGTGCTTTCGAGCCACTTCCAGGGGACTCCTTATGACCCTTACAGTTCTGTGGGTGACGTCTCCATGCGCGGTGCCTACCGCTGCATCGGCGTCAACAGAACGGATTTTCTCGCTCTTTTGCAGCTGCGGCCCTACGTACCGCAGAGCATTCAGGCTGTCGAGTGGCTGACTTTTGGCTCCAACGTGTTCAACACGTTTGTGCCCTTTTATACGAACACAGAGGCTGTTCCGGCCTACCTCTCCACAACGGAAAAGGAAGTCGACACAAACAGTTTCTACTGGAACTGCCGCCTGGTGGCGGCGCTGGCGGACGCCCAGTTTAAAACAAGCAAGATCCACATTGAGCGTTACCAGCTCAAGGTGATGTCCGAAGCACACAGGATCCTGAACGAAGCAGACCGCCTGGTCGCGGAGCTTGCCTCTGTGAAGGCCGACCCGCAGCCGGTCATCGACTCTGCCAACGAGGCGCTGGCAGATATGGTGCGCGAGCAAACCTGCGATGTGCTCGGAAAAGTTCTCAATGAGGCCTCCAATAAGATGAAGAATGCCTACGCCAGATCGGACGCCTGAGGTGTGTCACGGGGACGTATCCGCTGACACATTCTCTTATGCTGAAGGAGGAGTGGTTGTGGAGAAATCTCCACAACCACGCCTCC
>JAFUFL010000007.1 GCA_017469935.1 Lachnospiraceae bacterium | reverse complement strand
CGTCTGCTCGCGCTCTTCGTTGCCTCCGCCGTACTTGGAGTCGCGGCTGCGGCCGATGGCGTCGATCTCGTCGATAAAGATGATGCAGGGCGCGTTCTTGTTGGCTTCCTTGAACAGGTCGCGGACACGGGATGCACCTACACCTACATATAATTCAATAAAATCGGAACCGGTCAGCGAGAAGAAAGGAACATGCGCCTCTCCTGCGACGGCCTTGGCGAGCAATGTTTTGCCCGTTCCGGGAGGGCCCACGAGCAGGGCTCCCTTGGGAAGCTTGGCGCCGATCTTGACGTATTTGCCGGGATTGTGCAGGAAATCAACCACTTCCTGCAGAGATTCCTTGGCTTCGTCCTCACCTGCGACGTCCGCAAACGTGATGCCGGTGTCCTTCTGCACATATTCCTTGGCCGTGCTCTTGCCGACACTGCCCATGAGGCCGCCGCTGCCGGCCCTTCGGAATATGAAGCCCATGATCACCCACAAGAAGGCGATGGGAAGGACATACGAGAGCAGGAATGAGATGATCATCCCCGAACTGTCGGGAATATAGCCGTTTACGGTCACCCCGGCATCCAGCAGGCGCTTGGTCAGGTCCGAATCGTCCTCCGATATGGACGTATAGCGGATGGCGTCCGAATCCTTGAGCTTGATCTCCAATCGATCCGAGCGGACATTGACTTCCTCGACCTTGCCGTCGTTTACCAGCTGCACAAACTCATTGTAGCTGATCCTCGTGGCGCTCTCCGAGCCCATGTTCATCACATAGCTGATCACGACCAGCGCGATCACCGTCGCCAGCAGCATGATCATCAGATTCTGGCGATTGGGCCCCTTGCTGCCGCGGCCGTGGTCGTCGTCACCTTCCCCGTTTCCGCCGCCACCGCTGCCGCCTCTATTGTTGTCCCCGCGCCGCTTGTCGTCGTAGCGCTCAATGTTGTCACTTTTCTTCTTTCTGTTATTACTGTCGAACAGATTTCCAAACATTCTACGGTCACTCTTTCTTTCTGTGAATGTAACTACTGCCGGGGACCGCCGAAAGGATCCGCCGACAAAAAAGCACTATGATTCATATTAAATGATGTGGGAATTTTGCGCAAGTGTTAACCGGGAGGGTGTGACTGCTAGTTGAAGGTGGGTGGTGAGCCGGGGGGTGGTGCAGCGACGGCAGATGGAACGAAAAAGTGCCGCCGGAGCTCCCTCCGGCGGCACTGCATCCTCACATAATGTTCATTTTTTTTTTACTCAATCGGCGGCAGAATATCCTTAAGCCCTTCCATAAAGGTACTCTCATAATACTCTGCTCTTCCCGTATCCATAAAGGAAGTCATCTCAGGATCGATCGGGATCCTGGCAACAACAGGAATATTTTCCTTCGCCGCGATCTCTTCCACATGGCTGTCACCGAAAATCCGGATCTCCTCGCCGCAGTGCGGGCACTTCACGTAGCTCATGTTCTCGACGATGCCCAATACCGGCACCTTCATGAGTTTGGCCATGCCCAGCGCCTTCTTCACGATCATGCTGACCAGATCCTGAGGCGTTGTGACAACGATGATGCCGTCGATCGGCAGCGACTGGAAAACGGTAAGCGGTACATCGCCGGTTCCCGGAGGCATGTCGATGAACATGTAGTCCACATAGCCCCACGCGACGTCTGTCCAGAACTGCTTGAGGGCTCCCGTGATCACAGGACTTCTCCAGATCACAGGGGCGTCTTCCTGTTTTGTCAAAAGATTCATGGACATCACTTTGATCCCCGTCACGGTAGTTGCCGGATAGAGACATTCTTCTGTGGCGACCAGGTCCGCGTAGCCGACGCCGAACATCTTCGGCACGCTGGGGCCCGTAATATCCGCGTCAAGGATTGCCGTCTGATAGCCGTTTCTTCTGGACCAGAGCGCGCTCATCGCCGTGACGGAAGATTTGCCGACTCCGCCTTTGCCGCTGACGACCGCGATCACCTTGTTGACGTGGCTCCCCTTGTTTGCCTCGATATGAAAATCCGGTGGCGTGGGCGGCTTAGGTGCGCCATTATTATTCTGAGCACTCATGTTTTGTTCCTCCATTCTTTAGTATGCCCAACCATTCGGCTCTTGCATCTCGAATGCTTCGCTTCTTTGCCGCGGCGTCCGGAGGCGCTGCGCGCCGAACAGTTACAAATATTAATTGTTTCTCGCGCCCCAAAAACTGCTATAGTATTAAACAGGGGACTTCCCCTGCTCTGAAATACATTAAACGAAGGAGCTGTCGAAACCCCGTACCATCTATATTAATGGAAACTGTTCTTTTTGAAAAGTGCAAGTAATGTTCAGTATATAAGACAAAGGAATCAATTTATGGAAGATCTCAATATCGCTCTCTTAATCGACTCAGATAACGTAAGCCCCAGATATATCTCGGGGATTCTCAGTGAACTGTCCAAATACGGCAAAATCACGATCCGCCGCATGTACGGCGACTGGTCCCAGGATCGTCTTCACACCTGGATGAAGTGTTCTTCGAGATTCTCGCTCACCCCTGTCATGCAGCCCAACAACACGCCGGGCAAAAATGCTTCCGACATAGGCCTCATCATCGACGCCATGGACATTCTCTACACGGGCGACGTGCAGGGCTTCTGCCTTGTCTCCAGCGACGGCGATTTCAACAAACTGGCGACCCGGCTGCGCGAAGCCGGCAAATTTGTCATCGGAATGGGCGAGAAAAAGACGCCGGAGTCCTTCCGCGCGTCCTGTGAACGTTTCATATTCCTCGATGTCATCGAGAGTGAGGACCCGGCTGCCCGGCGCAGGCCGAGCCCCTATGCGTCAGCCGGCTCGCAGTCCTACGGGGCCGCTTCTCAATCCTATGGATCCGCCACACAGGGCTACGGGGCCTCTTCGCAGGGCTACGGATCTGACTCCTCCGCAGACAGCGTTTCCGGGCGAACTGCCTCCGGCACAGGTACCACCTCGCGCCGAAGAAAGACGGCCGTCTCCGAACCTGCCCTGCCCTACAAGGCATCTTCCGGGAACGCCCAGGGCTCGCAGGCTTCCTCTATTTTGCCGGGTTCGCAGGCCGTTTATTCCCCCGCCAGATTGCAGGAAGATCCTGATCTCGACCAGGATTACGACAGCGATTCGGAAGGCTCCTTCACCGATAAGGAGACCATCGAGGCCGCGATCATCAGCATCATCACCGACAACAGCGCCGAGGGCAAAGAGACCGGCCTGGGCGAGATCGGCTCCCGCCTGGTCAAGATCTTCCCTGACTTCGACGTCAGAAACTATCATTACAGCAAACTCTCCGAGTACCTCAAGGACTTCCCGTCCCTCAAGGTCGAGAACCGCGACAACGCCGTGTGGGTCTCCCTCAACAGTTCCACTGACAGTGAGATCGAGCAGCAGATCCTCCGCATCTTCAAGAAACACGGCACAGACGACATGTATCTGGCCACCCTCAAGAAAGAGCTTCTCGAGCTCAATCCCAACCTGGAGGCCAGCATCCGCCGAAGCGGCGTCACCCGCTTCTCGGTCTACCTGCACCGCATGATCGGCTCCGTCGAGGTCAATGGGCGGCATGTGACGCTCAAGCGGCAGTGAGATGTGTCACGCTTTCCTCTCTACAATCGCCGGATCCACCAGCTTCAGGAAGCTCTCTATCTTAGCCCAGTATCCCTTCGGATCCACAATAGCGCTGTGGACATGCTTCGCCCCATGCACCACCATGCACATCTTCTCGCAGGACGCCGCCTCAAACAGCCTGTGCATCATTCTGCAGGGGATAAAAGTATCCGCATCTCCATGAATGAACAGCGTAGGCGTCTTGGAGCGCTTTACCGCCTCCAGAGGAGACGCCAGATTCAAGTCGTATCCGGCCCTCACCATGGCGATCCTGCGCATAATGGGGAGAAGGATATCCGAAGGGATCGGAGGCTTCTCCTTCAAAGTACTGTAAACATGCGCGAATTCATCCATGGCGCTTGTGAAACCGGCGTCCTCGACGCAGGCCTTCACGTTGGAAGGAAGCTTCTCGCCCGTGACCATCATGACCGTAGCCGCGCCCATGGACATGCCGTGCAGAATGATTACCGCCTCGGGGTCCAAATGGAGAATCCTGTCGATCCAGATGATCACATCCAGCCTGTCATGATATCCGTAGCCGACGTAAGTTCCTTCGCTCTTGCCGTGGCCGCGCAGGTCAGGCAGGACGACATTCATGCCGTAGCGGTCGTGATAAACCTTTGCATAGAGGCCCATGCTCTCCGCAGAATCGGAATAGCCGTGCACACACACCGCAAAGCGATGGTCTCCGCCCTTGACCGCCGACGGAATAAAGTTGGCGTGAATCCGCAGTCCGTCTTCCGCCCTCTCGTACCAGTCCTTTCTGTCCGGGTGCGTGTTCATCCAGCGGCGCCCCTGCATGTAGGGTCGCTCGCTCTCATCCTTGTCGTGGCTCTTGTCGCGCTTGACCGGCTTCATGGAAAAATCGTAGAAATAGTTCGCTATCCCGACCAGCGATCCCACTGCGCCCCACAGACTCGAACCCGCTAAAAATCCCGAAACCTTGCGCATAAGGGATATCTCCGCCTTTTGCCTCATCTCTTCCGGTATTATGGACTTATCCTTCTTACCCATATCTAAGTTCCCTTCACCTGCCCGTCACGGCAGTTTCATACAAACTGTGACCATGAACTCCGTGCCCTCGCCTCTGCGGCTGCGCACTCTCACATTTCCGCCCATGATACTGACGATCTCCCTCGCAATATAAAGCCCTGCGCGGAGCGGATCGTCCCTCTCATCTTTCATTTCAAACATACCCTGCATCAGGTCGCTGGCAATGCTGCTGCCGTTGTCCCTGATCGTAAAGTACATATAAGCTCTGTTTCCCGAAGCCCTGTCCGCCCTGCATCCCAGGTTGATCACGCCGCCCTGCGGAGTCTGCTCGGCCGCGGTCTCCAGAAGGCTCACCAGCGCTCTCTGCAGCTTTGCCTTGTCGCCGATCGCCTGGTCGGGCATCGACACGCTCTTCTTCAGCTCCAGCTTAATCCTCTTCTTCGCGCACACGGGCTCCTGAAGAACCATGACGTTCTCCAGGCACTCATCGATGGAGAAGAGTTCCTCCTTCAGAACCCGGTCGTCCGAAGCGGCCATCTCAACAAGATCATCCATGACCGTGCTGGTCTTCACCGCCGCCGCCTCGCGCTCGGTCTCCTCCTGATAACCGGCACCTCTTCGCGCAGAATCTTCCCGCGTCAAAACAGTGCCTCTCCGCACAGATTCCTCCCGCTGCAAAACAGCATCTCTTTGCCCGGAATCCTCACGCCGCAAACCGGCGCCTCTCCGCACGGATTCCTCACGTGTCAAAACAGTGCCTCTCCTCGCAGATTCCTCCCGCTGCAAAACAGTGCCTCTCCGCACAGGCTCTTCCCTGCGCCCGGCTGCTTCGGGACGAAGTCCGCTGCTGAAAGGACTGCGGGACGCCTGATTGACCGCGCCTCTCCGAATGATCGTGCCGTCCATGCTGCCGGACATGCCGTCCATCCAGCCGTCCTCGGTGTCTTCCGGCTCCCGGAGCGAGCCCGCGTTTAAACTGCCGACGAGTCCGCCCGCGGCTGAAGTCGCTGCCGACGCACCGGCACCCGCCATAGCACCGACACCCGCCATGGCCTCCGCACCTGCCAGGGCTCCCGCACCTGCCGACACACCTGCACCTGCCATTGCACCCGCACCTGTCGACACACCTGCGACCGCTAAGGCACCGGCACCCGTCAGCGCAGCATCTCCGGCCGCTGAAGCGCCCGCAAGCCCCGCGGCGCCGCCGCCCGCCATGGGCCTATCTGTCGCTTCCGACGCCTTCTTCATGGCGTCGATCATATCCTGCATCTTCTTGACCGTGCCGCGCTGCTCGCGCTCGCGCAGCTCGCTGCTGCGCCGCTCCTGCTCCCGAATCTTCTCGGACTCGCGAAGCGCGTCCATCGTCTTCTGGAGTTCCTCTTCCAGACGCTGAATCTCTTTCTGCTTGCCGGCCAGTTCCTTATCGCAGTCCGCTGTCAGAAGATCGATGGTCTTCTGCATCTTGGCCAGTTCCGCCTCCTGCGCCCTGCGGTAGTTCTCGATCTGCTTCTCGAGCAGCTCTTCTTTCTCCGTGTAGCCGCGCTGCAGTTCCTGCTCCCTGGCCTCATACTCCAGCCGCAGCTGCTTTTCGCGCACTTCAACAGAGCCCTTCTGCGAGCTCAGCACTTCGTTCATTTTCACGCGGAAGGCCTCAATCTGCTCCTGCGTCTTGGCCTGCGCCTCCTCGATCTCCTTGCGGACCGTGGTCTGCGCCTCCTCGACCTGGAGCCGCGCCTTCTCCTGCGCCTCGCGGATCTCCACCCGCGCGCGCTCCTGCTGCATCTTGGAGGCCTGCTCTGCTTTGGCGATCTGCAGGTCCGTCGCCCTGCGGACTTCATCCCTGTCTACGTAGAAGAGCATGCGCATGCTGCTCCCGCCGCGGCCGGGACTGCTGACCATGTAGACGTCCGTCCACCGCTTTGTGCCGTCCGCCTGCTCCATCTCGAACATTCCCAGATAGGGGTCCGCCGAGATCATATCCAGATGCGCTTCCGTCAGCCGCTTTCTCGTGATGCTCGTCATTTCCAGGCGGTAGAAGGGATCTTTTGACACCTCTTCCGCAAATCCCGCCATGCTCATGCCGAACTTCTCGGGGAACTGCCTGGTCACGTAGACCGGACTCCAATTCCCGGGCTCCCCTGTCAAAACACAGAGCGCCCCAGGGATCCTCCCCAGAATCTCGGAGGCTGTCGCGACGCGCTCCTGCATCTGGGCGTGAAGCTGGTTGAAGCCCGTGGTTTCCTGGAATACGCAGTAGTATACGGTGTTGTCGCCTTCCTGATAGGCCGGCGCGCCGATCATCCGATACTGGAACCGGTTTCCGTCCCGCCTGAAGAACGTCAGATTGACAGCCAGGTGACCGTTTGTCCCCTGGATCTCCTTGAGCCTGGACACTATTTTGTCCCGCTCTTCTTCGGAGACCATGAAGAAAGGATCCCGCTCCATCTGTTTCTGGAACTGGTCCTCCTTGTAGTGGAGCTTCTTCCAGAAATACTCATTGTAAAAGAGCGTCTTGGGACCCTCGTCCTTCATATATGCAAAGATCAGCACGCCGCACGGCAGGTTCTCGGTGAATTCCCTGATCTGCTCCATTCCTCCGACGCCCTGTTTCTCGGACATATGAAGAAATGTGATCTCAAAGTGCTGCCCGCGCTTACAGATTGCCATGCTGCAGCGAAGATAGACGGCCTTCTCCTCCTCCTTGGGCACGAGGTTGATCTCGTATGCTACCGTCGAAATATCAGCGGCACTGGGTGAACTCTTGATCGAGACAATGTCCACGTAATACCGCTCCGGCTTCGCTGTCATCTCCTCCTGCAGGAAATCCCTGATCTCCTTGGCGGAGAGGAAATGGTACATCTGCCCCGGCGTGATCCAGACGACGTCGTAGGCCAGGTCTTCCAGGCACAGGTCCGGATCTCTGCTGCTGAAAAAGCTATTTAAAAAGTCTTTACCAAAATCAATAGGAGTCTGCATATGACCATTATAGCAAACTACATCCCCTTCGGGACAAAAAGATATCGGAAAAAGTCTCCCGCGCAGGCCGCCTGCGCAGCATTTGGGACTTGGGGTGCCGGATCGGTACCTCTTTTTGCCTGTTTTTAGCGGGCCGGTCGGTTGACGAATCGGCCGCCTCATTAGAAAATGTTCTGGACGACAACTCCGCACAGAAAGGAGATCCCATGATCCGCATCCTTTGCATCGGCAAAATGAAGGACAAAGCCCTCCACATGCTCGAAGAAGAATACACAAAGCGCCTGAGCGCTTTTGCCAAAATAGAGATCCTCGAAGTTCGCGACGAGCCCAACGATCGCATCGAGCGCGAAAAGGAGGCCGCCCTGGCCAAAGAAAAAGAGGGCGAGCGCGCCCTGGCCCAGATCAGGGACGGCGATTTCGTCATCCTGCTCGACCTGCACGGCTCCCACTGGGACAGCGAGACCTTCGCCGAGAAACTGGGCGGCTGGCAGATGGCTTCGAGCAATCTGACTTTTGTCATAGCAGGGTCCCTGGGACCTTCGCCCGCCCTTACGGCGCGCGCCAACGTCCGCTGGAAGCTCTCCGACCTGACATTCACCCACCTCATGACGCGCGTGCTGGTTCTGGAACAGATCTACCGCGCCTTCATGATCCTGAATGGGAGAAAATATCACAAGTGACGGCAGGCGGATCAGGCGGGGACAAGGCTCGCGGGGCGAGCCGCCGCGCCGCGTGCGGGCTGCCCATAGCAGCGCCTTCCTTTCCGCGCCGTGTGCGCATTGTTGACCCCAGTGGGGCTGATTTCACATTTTGTTCACAGGAAATCCGCGATTTGAACATAATTTCCCTTTATTATTACATCATCGACAGGGGCACAAAGAAATGAACTCCCCCTCAATCAGTTTCTTCCCTGCCGAGACGTATTGTTTATCATTTTCCCCCCTTTAAGAGAAGAGCCCTTCAGAATGGATACCGGATGGCCGGTGCTCATTCTGAAGGGCTCTTTCCCTTTCGCTTTATTCGGGTTTATCTGTCAATTGTCAGCGGCGGGAAAAACTGACAATGTCAAATCTCACTTATTAATCTCACTTATTTCCGAACTTCTCCTGCATATAAGCGTCCATGTTATCGGCGATCTGCTTGGCCGCTGCCACTGCCGCCACAACGGTCTTGGCGCCGGTCACGACATCGCCGGAAGCGAAGACGCCGTCCATGGTGGTCTCGCCCTGCTCGTCGATCTGCAGGTTTCCGCGCTGGTTCAGGTGCAGCTCGTGATCTCTGCTGACAAGCCTGTCGCGGGGAACCTGGGAGATGGCGATCATGACGCTGTCCGCCTCCACAAGCTGATCCGTGGAGTGATCGTCCACAGCCTTTCCTGTCTCCGGATCCTCCACTCTGTCGCAGAAGACCGCGCCTTCGTCCACAATGCGTACAATGTTCTTATTAAACTCAAAGTGGACGCCGTCAAGCACTGCATAATTATATTCATTCTCAGACGCCGCCACCTTGTCGCCCCGCACATAGACGGTGACGTCTCTGGCGCCGTGGCGAATGGCGGTGCGCGCCACGTCCATGGCTGCGTTACCCGCGCCTATGATCGCTACTTTGTCACCCAGTTCGTAGACATCGGGGTTGTTCAGATAGTTGATCGCGTAGAAGACATGGCCGAAAGTCTCTCCGGGCACGCCCAGCTTGCGCGGCTTCCAGGCGCCGGTTCCGACGAAGACACTGCGATAGCCGTCGTCGAACAGATCCTGTATGCTCGTGGATCCGCCCAGCTCGAAGTTGGGACGGAACATGATGCCCATATCGCGCATTCTGCGATAATAGCGGTCCAAAATAGACTTGGGCAGACGGAACTCCGGAATGCCGTAGCGGAGGATGCCGCCGATCTTCTCGCGGGTCTCGAATACGGTCACCTTGTAGCCGCGGCGGGCCAGAATGATGGCGATCGTGATTCCTGCGGGGCCAGCGCCGATTACGCCCACCTTCATGCCGTTCGCGGGCGCGCAGCTCAGATCCAGCCTCTCGAAGCAGGAGTCCGAAATATAGTTCTCAATAGAAGAAAAGTGAACCGGCTCGCCCTTGATTCCGCGCACGCAGTGCCCTTCGCACTGGTTCTCGTGGTTGCATACCAGGGAGCAGACCACAGAAAGCGGATTGTTCTCGAAAAGAATCTCTGCGGCTTCCATCATCTTGTTCTCTTTGAACAGGCGGATGACTTCCGGAATATTTGTCTGAATGGGACATCCCTGCATACGGCAGCGGGGATTCTTACACTGCAGACAGCGGTTGGCTTCAGTAATTACATGTACAGGCATATCTTACCTCCCTCGTATTTCGTAAACACCTCTTAGTAATCAGTATCGCACGGTTCCCGCCAATTAGTAATACCTCAAACCTTTATATTTATGGACTTTTCAGACTATTTTACATCCGAAATTGTACACATTCAGATCCAATTCGTTTATGGTAAAAGACAGAGAATTATGATAGGGTTGTAAAGGCAGTTTTGGCTGAAGATCATTTTAATTGAAGATCATTTTAATTGAAGATCATTTTAGCTGAAAGCGTTTGAGCCGGAGGGAGCTTTCGCTTATGCGGTCTCACCGGTTATGGAAAAGTGCCGTGCGCACCGGAGTAATAGAATGGAAAAAGATTTTAAAAAAGAAGCGGCGATGAATGCATCTGGGTTTGTCCTGCTCTCGGATATTGTTCCGTCGATCGTGCAGGAGATTCGCTATTTTTCCACCTTCAATTTTGTGGGAGACAGGATCGACGGCTACGAGCAGCCCTGCGCGATCATCACCAAGGAAGCGGCAAGAGCCCTTAAGGCGATCAGCAATCGGGCAAATGTGATGGGCTACCGCCTCAAAGTCTTCGACGCGTACCGCCCGGCGGCCGCGGTCAGGCACTTTGTGCTCTGGGGCGTGGACGACCTGGACCAGCGCATGAAGCCGTTCTTCTACCCGGACCTCGAGAAGCAGGAGCTCTTCCGCAGGGGCTACATTGCCAGCCAGTCCAGCCACAGCAGAGGCAGCACCATCGATCTGACGCTTCTGGATATGAAAACCGGCAAAGAAGTGGACATGGGAAGTCCCTTCGACTATTTCAGCGAGCTGTCCCACCCCGATTGCAAGGACGTCACAAAGGAGCAGTACGAGAACCGGATGTTCCTGCAGGACCTGATGGTCCGCGGCGGATTTGTGCCCATCGACTGCGAGTGGTGGCACTTCACACTTGGGGACGAGCCGTATCCGGACACTTATTTCGAGTTTCCCGTCTCGACGGAATTTCTGAAAAGGTGAATGAGGCTGCAGGCCTCGCGCGGCCTGCCCCGCGCCTCCCGCATTTCGCCGGGAGGCGATTTTCTGCGCCCGCTGATCGTGGCGGCGCCTGCTGCCGGAAAGCAACAAATATTACTTAATAATACGAGGAGATAAACAAAATGACTGCTAACGAAACAGCAACCCAAAACAAGAAAAACGGCGTGATCTGGGCCTGGTTCCCGGTGACGCTTCTCACCGCGGTTTTCTGCTGCGTGCTGTGGGGAAGCGCCTCACCGGCCATCAAGATCGCGTATGAACAGTTTAAGATCGGGCCCGATGACACCGCTTCCCGGATCATGCTGGCGGGCGCCAGATTCATGATCGCGGGTGTCATGACCATTGTGTTTGGCTCTATTTTGGCAAGAAAGTTTCTTCTGCCCAAGAAAGAATCGTGGAAGAACGTCGTGATCCTGTCTCTGGTGCAGACGGTCGGCCAGTACTACTTCTTCTTCATGGCCCTGGCCAACACGTCCGGCGTGCGCGGCTCGATCATCAACGCGTCGGGCAACTTCATCGCGATCCTGTTTGCGGTCTACATCTTCCGCTTTGAGAAGATGACGCTGAGAAAGTTCCTCGGATGCCTGGTCGGCTTCGCCGGCATCCTGCTGATCCTGGGCGGCGGACAGGCGCTCATGGAAGGCGGCCGCGTGACCCTGGCAGGCGAAGGCGCCATGCTCGTGGCTGATTTCTTCTACGCAGCCTCCGGATGCCTGATCAAGATCTTCTCCCGCGACGAAAATCCCGTGGTCCTGAGCGGCTACCAGTTCCTGATCGGCGGAGTGATCCTCTTCGCGATCGGCTCCCTCATGGGCGGACACCTGATCTTCTACAGCACCGGCTGTGTCCTGAACCTGCTCTACATGGGCTTCATTTCGGCGGGAGCCTACACGCTCTGGGGCGTCCTGCTCAAGTACAACCCCGTGAGCCGCGTCTCCATCCTCGGCTTCATCAATCCGGTGATGGGCGTTCTGCTCTCAGCTCTGTTCCTGGGTGAAGGCAGGGAGGCTTTCTCGCTGACCGGGCTTCTGGCCCTGCTGCTTGTCAGTGCGGGAATCGTAATCGTTAATACTTCTGATAAGAAGAAAGCTTGATGTGTCACGGTGTGTCACAGGGACGTATCTGCTGACACAAAATGTGTCACCGGATACGTCCCCGTGACACAAAACCATGGCACACATCAACAAAACGCAGAGGTCGAAAATGGCCTCTGCGTTTTTAGGTATAAACCCGCATTTTTACAATTCCATATCCTAATTTTTTCCCAGGCATTCACTCCGACAGTCTGAATTAGGTAATATTTTTTCCACAATGCACCGCTGTGCCTAGTTTTATGGAAAATATCTTCATAATTTGACCCAATATGGTGGTTTCTGAAATCACTATGGGAGTTATTCCTGCAAAATGCAGTTGTTATGCCTAAAATCCAACTGCACCGCCATAGGCGCCCCGGCTCCAGCGCCCGCGCCCGCGCCTGCGGCACGGCGCCAACACGGTGTGTCACGGGGACGTATCAACTGACACAAAATGTGTCAGTTGATACGTCCCCGTGACACACTCCCCCTATTCTCAGCCTTCCATATACTTCCCAAGTCCTCCCCACTTCTCACAGAAAATCCCCTCATCCATGAGCTTAAGATCATCCGCAATCTCCGGGACGAAGTCCATCTGGTCGAGAACCTGCGTCTGAAGGTCAATGCCCGGCGCGATCTCGATGAGAGTCACCTTATGGTCAATGAGTTTGAAGACGGCGCGCTCGGTGACGTACAGCACTTCCTGCGTGGCGGGTGAATACTGGCCCGCGAACGTGATCTGTCCGACTTTGTCCACAAACTTGCGGAAGGTTCCCTCCTTGAGCACCGTCATCCGGCCGTCTCCGGTCTTGAGCTCCGCCTTTCCCATGAACGTGCCCGCGAAGATGACCTTGGGCGTCGCCGCCGTGATGTCGATAAAACCTCCGGGACCGATCCGGCGTTTTCCCATGCGGCTGACATTGTTGTTTCCCTCTTTGTCGATTTCGCCGATCCCGAGGCAGGTCGCGTCCAGTCCGCCGCCGTCAATGAGGTCGAACATCTCATTGGGGGTGATAATGCTCTCCGGATTGTAGGAGCTTCCGAAATTCGGAAGAGCCGAAGGAACTCCTCCCACCATTCCGCTCTCCGTGCTCATCGTCACATGTTCGATCAGGCCTTCCTCCGCGATGACTTTGGCCACATCTGCCGGCACTCCGACGCCCAGATTGATCAGGCTTCCCTTCTTGAGTTCCATGGCGCAGCGTCTGCAGATCACCTTTCTCTCGTCCATGGGAAGCGGCTCGATCGCGCCGAGAGGCTTCCTGATCTGGCCCGAAAAAGCGGGTTCCCAGTAAACACCTTCCGACTGCCAGCAGGACATGGGATCCTTCGCCTGCACCACATAGTCCACCAGAACGCCCGGGATCTTGACTTCCTTGGGATCCAGAGTCTCTTTTTTGGCCAGATATTCGACCTGCACGATCACTATGCCCCCGCTGTTCTTGGTGGCGGCCGCGATCGCGGGGCCTTCATTTACGACGCTCTCGTGGCGGAAGGAGATATTTCCGTTCTCGTCCGCGATCGTGCCGCGAAGGAGCGCGACATCGCACTTGAAGGTGGGGTAGAAAAGATACTCTTCGCCGTTAAACTCGATCAGTTTGACGATCTCATCTTTGGCCGCTTCGTTCATTCTGCCGCCTTCTACCCTGGGGTCCACAAAAGTGCCGAGACCTGTCTTGGTGATCAGGCCGGGGCGTCCTGCCGCGATCTCTCTCCACAGATTGATCGTGACGCCCTGGGGGAGGCAGTAGCTCTCCAGAAGGTTCTTTGAGGCCAGGTCGTTCAGTGTAAAGGAGCTGCCCACATGAGCGCTGGTCCATTTTTTGATAAGTCCGGGGCCGGCTTCGCCAAACCGCGTCGAGCCGCGGGCTCCGTGCTCCGTGTCCGGCACTTCCCGCTTGTTTCTGTCCCAGCCGATAAACTTCTGTCCGACCGCCCAGTCGCCCATGGCGCTGTCCTGCTTGAGATGAAGGTCCCTGGGGTGTCCGGTCTCCTTAAATCTGTCCCTGACAGCACATCCCAGCTCTTCCGCCCAGCCGGAAAGGCCCATGCCCGAGATCGCGACCGTGGCGCCGTCCGGAATCAGCTGCGCCGCTTCTTTTGCCGTAATAAACTGTGCCATTGTTACTCCTTTCCTCACTCAAATCTGTGAATCCACTTCCCGCTGAGGAGTCTCCCCACGCACCAGAAGGATTTGATCATATAGTCAATTCGAAGGCAGATGACCGTCAGCCAGGCCGGTCCGTGCAGTACCAGTCCGACCAGGACTCCGAGCGGAATCGAGACGATCCACAGGAACAATATGTCCGCCTTCATAAGAAATCTTGTATCTCCGCCGCCGCGGAGCACGCCTTTTGTCATCACGCTCTGCACGGCGCCGAACAGCGCTATGACCGCGTAAGAGCCCATGATCTGCCTGGCGAGCACAACTGTCTCCGGCTCCAGTTTATAGACCTCAAAGGTGAGCGGGCCAAAAAACAGCACGCACAGCGCGGCAATACACCCGACAATAAAGCTCAGCAGGTAGAAAGTCTCGCCCTGCACCATGGCTTTGTCATATTCTCTGGCGCCGACCGTCTGCCCTGTGATGACCGCCGCCGCATTTGCAATTCCCTGCGTCACGACCGTGGCCAGCCGGTCCACGACCTGACAGACGGCGTTTGCCGCCACGACAGCGGAGCCCATGTGCCCGAGCACAACCGAGATCATATTTCCGCCAAAGCCCAGCAGAAAATCACTCAGAAGGACCGGTGCCCCCAGCCGGAAGAAATTTTTGTAAAACTGCCCGGAGGGCGATTTCAAAAGATGGACCGGTCGCAGCTGCAGCTTTTTATCGATCAGGAAAATATAGATAAAGGTGACCAGAAATTCCGCGCCTCGGGCGATCAGCGTGCCGAGCGCCGCTCCGGCGATCTCCATGCGGGGCGCGCCGAATTTTCCGAAAATAAACGCATAGTTGGCTCCGATGTTGACCACAAAGGAGATGATGGAGACAACCAGTCCCAGCTGCACTACGCCCACCGAGCGCATGAGCTGCGCCGCGACGAGGCCGGTCCCATGGATCAGGTAGACGAACGTCGTAATCCTCAGATAGCGGATTCCCTGCGCGATGACATCCGGCTCCGAGGTGTACAGCCGCATGATCCCGCCGGGGAACAGCCAGGTAATCGCGATGAAGACTGCGGAGACTGCGGCAGAGAGCCGAAGCGCCATGTTGAAAGTCGTCCTGGCGCTCTCTTTTTCGCCCGCTCCCCAGAACTGGGAGGCCAGAACGCTGGATCCGCCGATGATCCCGAGATTGGCTATGTAGAAAATATTGTAAAACTGGTTGGCCAGACTCGACGCGGAGAGCTGGATCTCCCCAAAGCTCCCCAGCATCATCGTATCCAGCATATTGACGCCCATATTGATCGCAGCCTGCAGGGCGACCGGGACCATGATCCGTAGTACACCCCCATAAAACTCCCTGTCTGTAACGACTCGGACTCTTCCGACCTTCTTCTCCATCCTGTTCTCCGCATGTGAATCTTTGATAGTTACAAATTGTAATTATTCAGCCCTGTGGGCGTCCGGAGGCGCTCCGCGCCTTTTTCTGGAGTGCCGAATTATTACTACAAAATAAGGAAGTTCTTGCGAACTTCCTTATTTCCGGAAAGAGCAAACATCATGATTGATGATTTGCTTAAGAGGGAAAAAATGATTGGGGAATCAGATTGCTTTGTGCTCCTTCAGCTCTGCAAGCTGCTCCGCTGACAGGCCCAGAAGTCCTCCGTAAATTTCTTCATTGGATCCGCCAAGCTCAGGGGAGCACTTGTAGTCGATCTCCACTTCGGAGAATCTGGGTGCAAAACCGGGAAGCCTGACCTTGCCGCGCTGAGGATGCTCGATCTCGACCATCATCTTGCGGTCCTGTGCGTAGTACTGAGGGTCATTGGTGATGTCGTCAACGGAAAGGAGCGCGCCCGCAGGGATGTCCGCCTTGCAGAGGATATCCATGGCCGTGAACTTGTCATAATTCTTGAGCCAGTCCTTGATAGCGTTGTCGCAGATCTCTCTGTTTGCGAAACGGCTGCGAGGGGTGGCCATCTCGGGGCAGACGTCCTGCTTGAGATCGGGTCTTCCGATCACGTCGCAGAGGTTGTCCCACTGCTTGGAGCCGGGGTGACGGCTGCAGTAAATGTGGACATAATCATTCGTGCCGAAGGGCTTGCAGGGATAGGTATCCGAAGGAGCCACATCCTCAAGCGGCATTCCGTTCGCGACGCGGCGGTTCGGAACACAGCCGTTGGCGTAATAGGGCTCCCACTGGCTGCGGGAGAGGCCGATCATGAAGTCCTGCATCGCGCAGTCCACTCTCTGCCCCACGCCGTAGCGCTCTCTGTGCAGAAGCGCCGTGATGATGGAGGTAGCCAGCATGATGCCGGTACCGGAGTCCGCCACGGAGATGCCGCACTTGATGGGGCGCTCCGGCAGACCGGTCGCGGAGACCATGACGCCGGTGTGCGTGGCGATCGGGTCAAAAGCGGGATAGTCCTTGTAGGGGCCGTTCTGCGCGAATCCCTTGAGGGAGGCGTAGATGATCTTCGGATTGAGCTCTTTGCAGTGCTCATAGGTGAGGCCGAGCTTGTCCATGGATCCGGGACCCATGTTCTCGACGATGACGTCGCACTTCTTTACGAGCTCCTCGAGAAGCTTAAAGCCTTCCGGGTTCTTCGCGTTGCAGGTGATCGATTTTTTGTTCATGTTCATGACAAGAAAACCGTAGGAATCGACACCGGGCTCTGCCTGGGAATAGCGGCCGAGCTCGCCCTTTACGGGGCGCTCAACCTTGAGAACTTCCGCGCCGAGCCAGGCCAGCGTCTCTGTGCAAACGGTGCCTGCCTCGAACTGTGTCATATCAAGAACTCTGTAACCTGAAAGCGGCTTATTCGACATTGCTCTTACCTCTCTTTCTTTTCGTGAGCCGGGATGACTCTGGTCTCGATGAATTCGTCTACAAGGGATGTCATGGTCTCTGCGTTCCACTTCCGGGGATTGACCGGGTCACCGTGGAAGGCGAGCACGGGGATTCCGGCGTCTTCGAGCGCTTTTTTGATAAAATAGCTGCCCTCGACCGCCTGGATGTCGTTGTCGGGGATCATATAGACCACGCCGTCGATGTCGTTCTGCTGCGCCTGCTGGATGAACCAGCTGCTGTTCCACGGCGGCATGTGAAGGAAGTCCTCCATGCCGATAAAGCGGGCCGCCAGCGCGCGGAGCGGGTCCTCTTCCACGTTGTTCCTGATATAGGCGTCCGCGCCCATTGCCAGGTACATGGACCACATGAAGACAGCGCCGTATTTCTCTTCAAATCTCTGGTAGAAGGCAAAATCCTGCCACATTCCGCGTCCGATCCACATCAGGCGGAGTTTTTCATTGGGCACGGCCGCGACGCCCGCGTCCGCAAGTGCCTTCACCTCTTCATACAGGCTCTTTGCGTGCTCGACGGCCCACTCGGTGCCGCGCTGCCACTGCGCCTGCATGACTGCATTAATCGTATCCACTACCGTTACCGGAACCGGATGACAGGAGGCGATCAGGTCTCTCGTCTTCTTGTAATACCCCTCCTGCTCGTTGATGAGGTTCATTACATATTCCAGCTTGTTGATATCCATCATTTTGCCGGTCTTCATCTCCAGCCAGCGGATCAGCTCCTTGAGCTCCTCGACAGCCAGGTCCAGACGATCCTTGTCGTACATCTCCTCCCAGCGGTCCGCCGCCAGTTCATACCAGTTCAGGGGCGTCGTGCGGGCGACCGTGTTCTCAATGACGTAGAGATCCGCGCCGTAGTTCTCGGCGAGAAGCCCGAAGATCTTGCTCTGCACATCCCCGGTCAGACGGGTGATGGAGATCGTAGGAGTCGGAAGTCCGCCCCAGGGACCCATGGGATTGCCGTCGGCGTCGATTTTCTTGTCGTCCGGGTCGAAGCTCTCGGCAAGGGCCTGCGCGTCATAGCTGTTGAGGTCGGGGCGATACCCGTTTTCCTGCATCAGGCCAAAATATTTCCTCGTCATTCTCTTGGCGCCGCAGATCGCTGCCCACCACTGATTGACCACGAAGGGGATATCCATCGCGCGGAAGATCTCCATGGGGACGTCCGCGTTGAGCACGGCGAAGTCGCCGCCCTCTCTCTCCACGCGCTCTTTCATGCCAAAAAACCACTGTTTCTGGTAGACGCTGGCCGCTTTCGTGGCTTTGAGCTTTTTGACAACCGCCGATTTGGAAGCGGTTCCTTTCTGTTCCTGAGCCATTACTGCGCACCCCCTTTCATCTCCTGGGCAAATGCCGCGAGTTTCTCATCGAGTCCTTCATTTCGGGAGACCGGCCACTGCATGCGTCCGAAAGTGATATGTTTGATTCCGCGGGACTCCAGGCTCTTTCTCTGTTTTGGCATGTCCCAGGTCGCGACTTCATCGTACTGGTTCGTGTAGAAGATCACGCCCTCTGCGCCGGCCGCGTTCACTTCTCTGTCCAGCGCCTCCACTCTCTGGCTCACGAAAGCCTTCTTGGCGGAGAACTCGCGGAAAAGATATCTGTCTACCACGCCGCGGATGACCGGGAGCCCGGGATTGTAATCGCGGTCGTAGGATCTGTCTCCCCAGTCCGTGTCTTCGCCCACGATCACAAGACCTGCCGCCTCAATCTTCTCATAGAGCGCGAGGTCCTCGTGGTTTGCTCCGGTATAGAAGACGCGGGGGCCTTCCAGTACTGGCCAGGACTTAGCGTCTTCGGTCACCTGCGCGACAAGCGCGGTGTGCTCTTTTTTGTCCATAAAGAAGCCTGCGCCGATGATCACCATCGCTTCGCTGCCGCTGATCCGGACCTCCTGTCCGTGACGAAGCTGCGCCATCTCGCGAAGCGCCCTGCGGTTCTCGTTGAGGACCGCTCCGGCTTCCCGGATCTGCTCATCCGTGATCTCTCTTCCGGCCCACTCCTCGAGCTGCTTCTTGAAGAGATCGATCACAAACTCATCTCGCATCTGATGAAGGCGGTGACGGGTGAAGAGCCAGTCGATGAAGGTGATCGGAGGCACCGGCTTCTCGGGCTCTACCCTCTTAAGCTCACGCAGATAGAGGAAAATTCGGATGATCACATCCGTGGAATTGGAGATAGCCAGATAATCGAGTTGGCTTCCGTAGGTTCCGTCGATGATCTTCTCAAATTGCGCGCGAACGACCGGTTCAAAGGAATATTCCAGATACTTGTCTGTCTCTTCCAGGGATTTCCCGGGGTCCGCGTATATTCTTACCGGGAACATGCCTGCTGCCAGGACGAGTTCCTCCGGTACATCAAATCCCAGTTCGCCCACTACCTTGACGCCTGCGGCGCGGGCAGCTGCCGCCCCTTTCTCGCGGTGGTCGTAGGCATCCTTGAGTGCCAGGAAAGCTTTGCTCTCCATAGCGCAGGAACGAATACTCATAGCTCTGTTATTTCCTTTCTTGTGTCACGGCCCGCTGAGCGGGCCGTTCGCGTATGTTGCATCACTGTTTTGATTTCAATCAGACAGGACCTCAGAACGGGAACGCGCCGGCAAGGGCCGCCACGATCGCCAGAATGATGCTCAGTCCCCATGTGGGAAGGAAGCAGAACTTGAGGTTGTCTTTCATCTCGACGCCTGCAAGGCCGAGTGCCAGGTAAGGTGTAGGTGCGACCAGGCAGAGGTTTGCTGCCAGGCAGGCACCGATTACGCTCGCGCATACAGCGGAGATCGCTGTTCCGCCGAAGGCCACGCTCATGCTTGCGAAGATAGGAGTCATGATCATGTACAGAGAGTCAGATCCGACGACCATCGAGAGCGGAGCGGAGATGCAGGCGATAATGAACATCAGGTGTGTGCTGAGTGCCTCAGGTACAAGCGATACCAGTGTGTTGGTCATGGCCTGCATCATGCCGGAGTCTTTCATGGTTCCGACCAGCATGCCGATGGAGAACAGGATCATGATCATGTTCAGGGCGTTCGCGCCGTGCTTCTTGATCTGCGCCGTCATCTCCTTAGGTCCGTGGCAGTTGAGCAGCAGTGCCGCGGCAATACCCCACATGAATGCGAGGTTCGTGTTGACCCAGCCAAGAAGGAGGGCGACTACGATGATAACTGTCAAAGCCATATCGATGTAGAGAACAGTCTTGCTGACCTTCAGAACGGGCTCTTCGGGATGAAGAAGGCCGTCTTTCATCTGTGCGAATTCCTCATCAGACATGCCGTAGCCCTTCTTCTGAAGCATAGGGCCGACGATGAAGCAGGAGACATAGAGAATGATCAGGCCGACGACCTGCGCGACAACCAGTTTTACCCAGACGTCATGGGGCTCAACGCCTTCTACGCCTGCCGTGGCGCGTGCCAGCGCGGATGTCCAGGGAAGCATGTTGACGACACCGGATACAAGACCTACATAGAGGACCAGGAGGGTCGGCGGCAGCTTCATCTTCTTGAACAGAGGAAGCATTGTGGGAACTGTGATCAGCCATGTTGTCGCGCCGGATCCGTCGAGGTGAGAGATCGTCGCCAGAAGGCATGTCATAAACAGTATAACACCGATGCTGTTGCCGATATATTTGAATGCTCTTGCCACGATGGCGTCGAACATGCCGGCATCACTGAGGATATTGAAGAACACGATCGCGAATGTGAACAGCGCGACGGTATTCAGGACCTGGTTGGCGCCTGTGGAGACATAACCCTGAAGGGTCTTGATGATCATCTTCACGCCCATGGCGGCAGGCTCTTCCTTTCCCGGAGGAACCAGATATCCCATAAAGCCGAGAATAAAGGTTGCGATCGTAGGCAGGATGATCAGGATCGGAGGAAGTGCTACTTTGCCTCGGATGATCAGGACTACCATTGCAATGACGAGAATAAAGCCCATTGTTGCCAACATAGTGTTTTCCCTCTCTTTCTTTTCCCGGCTTTTCGCCGGTTGATACTGATTACCGCGGCCGCCCTCAGGACAGAGCCGGCGCGGTGCTTAAGTTGACACTTGATGTTCCGGAATCTGTAACTATCTTAACAACTAACTGCTCTGATTAAATCTTTGTAAAATTCCAAATCCATCCGCCCCAAAATGTGCACGGTGCACATTTTTAAATCCGATTTCACTTCAAATTGTATGATGTATACAAATCCGGGATAATATAATATAAGAGTGAAATAGTATGTCACCTGCCGGCTCATCCTCGAGCCGCTTCTCTCGGAGGTCTCACTATGGCAACAATAACCTTCCCCATTCTGCTCCACTGGATGGGACAGGATCTCGCAGACTCGCAGGTCGGCGTCCCCGCATTCTCCTGCAACGGCGACATGCGCCTCTATCAGCCGGGGATCGAGCCGCTCCCTTTTATTCTCTATACCGGATACGAAAACGACTTGCAGTCTTTTGCGGAGTCGGTCAGCGCTGCGCCTCGCGATAAAGGCCCCTTCTGCTACCTCTGCTGCAGCTGTGAAAATAGCGCCGCCCCCGCCGGTCTGCCCGACGGCTGCACCGTCCTCTATACCCGGGAGAGCCTGCCGGTCATGTTCAATAATCTGGCGGAGAAAGTCAGCGCCTTCATCCGCTGGCACGATGACCTGGAAAACGCGCTCTACAGAAATGAGGGAATGCAAAAACTCCTCGATCTCTCTTCCTTTCTTCCGGGGACGCTGATTCTCACCAACGCCGGCTACAAGCTGCAGGCCGTGGTGTACAGAGAAGGCGTGTCCGATCCCACCATCGACGAGGTCCGGGAACTGGGCTATCACACTTTCGAGACCATCGAGCGGATCCATGGAGAGACTCCGGTTTTCTCAACGCCGGAGACGTCCGAATACGTGTCAAAAGCCAGCGGAAATTACACGATCATCCGCCTGATCCGTTACAGAGAGCGGGTCGCGGCCAGGCTGTGCCTGATCCTTGACGGGCCGGATACTGCCCCCGCTTACACTGATTACATGGAGATCCTGGGCGCCGCGATCGCGAGGTATCTCTTCAACAAACAGAGCGTGGACTACGCCAGCAACGCGGAACTGGGCAGCCTCGTCTCCGATATCATAGAAGGAAGGATCGTAGACCAGAAAGAGCTGGATCACCGCATGAAACAGGTCCGGCTCATCGCCCATCGCTATTTTCACCTGATGCTCGTCACCTTCGACCAGAGCGGGAATCGCAGCACGATTCCGTGGAATTATGTAATCTCGCAGCTGCAGTATATCTTCCCCTACAGCAATATCACTACCTATGACGGAGACATCCTCCTCATCATTCAGAAGAGACAGCGCAAGAGCCGCGTTCACTTCAATGAAAAGCACCTGATGTCTCTTCTTGAACAGTACAACGGTTATTCCTGCATGGGCAACGCCTCCGAGTTCATGATGTCCCTGCCTCCCATGTACCACCAGGTCCACGGGGCGCTCCGGCTCGGCCGCCACATCGATCCCTCCAGGCGCATCTATTATTATGAAGATTATGCCATGTACCAGATCATCGAGCTGGCCGCCGAATCCGAGATCAAATATCTCAGCAGCCGCAATCTGGCCCACCTGTGCAACAACGAGATGATCGCCCTCGTTATGTACGACCAGAAGCACTCCACGAATATGGCTGATATTCTGCTCACTTTCCTGATGCACGAGCGAAATACCACCAAGGCGGCGGAGGCGCTGTACATGCACAGAAACACCCTTCTGTACAAGATCAAAAAGATCGAGGAGATCATCGACAGGGATCTGGAGGACCCCGATTTCCGCGCGCGGATGCTCTTCAGCGGGTACGTTCTCGCCTACATGCGCAAATACCGCAAAGAAGACATCCTGCAGCTCCAGCGGGACAGTGGCAGGAAGAATCCACAATAAGTGTGTCAGGGGGACGTATCCGGTGACACATTTTGTGTCAGGGGGACGTATCCGGTGAAGTGTGTCACGGGGACGTATCAGCTGACACACGCCTGAGAGTGTGTCACGGGGACGTATCAGCTGACACACTCCTGACACGCATCAAAAAAGCGCAGAGGTCGAAATGGCCTCTGCGTTTTTAGGTATAAACCCGTATTTTTACAATTTCATATCCTAATTTTTTCTCGGGCCTTCACTCCGACAGCCTGAATTAGGTGATTTTTTTCCACAATGCACCGCTGTGCCTAGTTTCATGGAAAATACCTTCATATTTTGACCAAATGAGGGGACTTCTGAAATTTCTATGGGAGTTGTTTTTGCAAAATATAGCTGATATGCCTAAAATTCAACTGCACCGCCAAGGCGAGCCGGTTCGACGCGGCGCGTCTCCGCGCCCCGCGCCTCCGCGCCTGCGGCGCCGGCTCTGACCGGGTGTGTCACGGGGACGTATCAACTGACACATTTTGAGGATGTGACAAGGCAGTTCCGGGATGTGACAAGGGGGACGTATCTGCTGAGCAGATACGTCCCCCTTGTCACTCACCGGAACAGCCCCTTGTCACTCACAAAATGTGTCAGGAGATACGTCCCCGTGACACATCCTGATACTGCTTATCCTTCCGGACATCATACCGGGTCGTGAGAATCGGCCTCTGCCCGCGCCGAAATATGATCTCGTCACCGATCGGCATATAGAGCACCTCATCAAGCGGGCAGTTCAGACGGATGCTGATATTCCTGGCCGTCAGGAGGTCCATCCCGCCGAGGAAAATATAAGTATCACAGTTATTGATAATGGTCGTCGCGTTGTCCTCCCCGTACATCTGCTCGAGCTGGCTCTCCGACTGCAGGAGCAAAGTGACCGAGATCCCCTTCTCGCGGAAGATGCTGATGTACTCCGGGAAATTCAGGACGCGTCCCCCGCAGGCGAAGTCGTCGCACAGCATGTGCACCGGAATCGGCAGCACGCCGTCGGCGCAGCCCTCGGCGTATTCAAAGAGCTGCTTGAAAGCCTGCGCGTAGAACATGTTCACATAGAAGTGAAGCGAAGGATTTACCGCGCTGGTCGTCACGAACAGCGCCGTCTTATTCTTTGCGAACTCTTTGAAATCGATCGACGGCTTATTCGCGATCATCTCTCTGAGCTCAGGGGTGAAGATCGTATCAATCGTCGTATTGAGCGTTCCGAACACACAGCCCGCCGTCCGGATCGGCAGCGATTTGAACGACTTCCAGCAGGATACGGCAAAACACTTTTCGTCCACATCATCAAACAATTCGTCAAGGCTCGTCGAGACCGTTCCGATACCGTCCTCTATGCTGAGCATGTCGTGCAGCTCCAGAACGTCCGCAAAGGTGGCGTTCTTGTCCGTCATTTTGGTGTAGGCAATCTCGGCCGACAACAGAGAGACCGCCGCCTGATCCCAGTACGGGTCGGCCGTCGACTTAGCCTTCTGCGGATCCGCCTTCACAATAGACTTTGCCAAAAAAGTGATGTCCGAATTGCTCTCGATATATTTCATGGGATCGTAAGCGCATGTGCTCTCGCGCGGATTGGCCAGATTCAGGTCCAGAACCTTGTACTTCCTCTTTTTGAACAGCGGAACGTACTTCCCCACCAGGCGCCGCTTGGCCACGGTTGCGATCAGGTTGCTGTATTTTGTCTCAAGGAATCTGGGCTCCGCCACCGACATGGTCTTGCCGCTCCCGCTTCCGCCGCACACCAGAACATTGTTGTTGAGGCCGGTCTCCTCGCAGTCCGTGCTGTAGATGCAGTTCTGTCCCAAAATGACTCTCTCTTTTCTCATACCTCAGTCCTCCATGATCTTGCTGAAATCCACTACCTCGTCGCAAAGCCCGAATTCGATGCTCTCTTCCGGGTCAAAATAGTGATCAAAGCTGCTCGCTTTCTCCACTTCCTCTTCACTTTTTCCGGTGTGCTTTGCCAGGATCTGATTGAGCTTGATCTTGGTGCTGATCAAGCTGTCCGAGATTGATTTGATCGATGAGCTGTTTCCTCTCACGTGATTGCCCAGAAGGGGCTCGTGGAGCATAAGTTCGCTGTGCGGGAGCATATATCTTCCGTTCCTGCCGCTCGCAAACAGCACAGCCGCCATACTGTAGGCGCGTCCGATGCAGAAGATCCTGATCGGTGTCTTACATGACTGAATCACATCATACATGGCCAGGCCGGAATTGATCTCCCCGCCGGGGCTGTTGATCAGCACATCGATCTCCTTGTTCGGGTTCTCCGCAGTCAGGAGCATGATCTTCTTAATAAAAGAACATGCGGCCTGATCGTCGATCTCTCCCTCGATGAACACCTTCCTCTGCGATAAGAGTTTCGAGTCCGCCGAAACCTGTGTGATACCATTTGAGCTCTTAACTAATACTTCCACGCTTTCACCTCCGATCTTCTGTTATTCAGTTTGTTATTACTCCCTCATTTTTGGGGTGTGCTTTCCATTGTACTAACGGACTCCCTTTCTCACAAACTACCGCCAGTTGAAAAGTGTGTCACGCGGCCTTTTTGTGTCATGGGGACGTATCTACAGACACATTTTGGGAGTGACACTCCCAAAATGTGTCAGCTGATACGTCCCCATGACACAAAAAGGCCCCAGGGGGAATTAACCCCTGGGGCCCGCCTTTAATCACACATTACACGCTCAGCAGCGCCTTCTTATTTCTCGGCAGCGGCCAGCGCCTCCGCAAATCTTTCCCTGCACAGCTCGACGTTCGCGCCGACCACCGGCTTCGTCAATACTTTGCCTTCGCTGTCCACAAAATAAGTGGTAGGCATGGCCTTATGAGGCATCGCAGGGTACATTTCCTTCACGAGGCCAATATTCGTATAAGTTACGCCCTTTTCACCAAGGATCTTCTTGGCCGCAGCGGCATCGGTGTCCGCATCCTCACAGATTCCGATCACCTGGCATCCCTGTGCCTCAAGTTCCTTATTAAATTTCTCCAGCTCCGGAAGCTCATCCACGCAGTGCGGGCACCATGTGGCCCAGAAATTGATCACAGTCACCTTCTTATCGCGGAAAAGGTCAGCGCTGTTAACCGAATTCCCATCCAGGTCCGTCGTCTCGAAGCTCACCATGTTTCCCACGGAATCATCTCCGGAAGAATATCCGGAACCCTCTCCGAACAGCATCTCCATGAGCTCTTCCACCGGGTCTTCCTCCGCAGTACCGGTCTCACCGCCGGTAAATTCCTTGGAACCAGCAGCCAAAATATCGACATTACTGTCAGAAACCTGCTTCGCGCAAGCCGCATTGCCAAAGCCCGCCACCGCGGAAACGCACATAAGCGCTGCCGCACCAAGTGAAATCAGCCTTTTTTTCAAATTCATCTTTGTCATTTTAATATCCTCTTACATAGTGTTTGTATAGTCTTGTTTACTGCCGATGCCTGTCACCATTTTGTTTCTTTGCGGCATCTGACTTAATATACGGATATGTAAGAGAATTTCAACAGCGGCGGAATAGTTTCCGGTTTCCTCCAGGTTTCGGTTACCTGCCGGTTATTTCTGCCTGGTCAAAGTCCTCAGAAGCGCCGTACACCCCTGCAGCACATCGTCCCAGGTCGCATCAAAATCATCGGTATACCAGGGATCAGCCACTTCCTGTCCGCTTCTTCCGCAATAGTCCAGGAGCAGCGATATTTTGCCGTCCGGGTCACCGCCGTAGATCCGCTTCATGTTGTAGACATTCGCATGGTCCATCCCGATCAGATAGTCGTAATATTTATAGTCCTCCCGGGTCGTCCTGCGGGCGCGCTTGCCGCCGGGATCAATGCCGTGTTCCTTGAGCTTGGCGCGCGCCGGCGGATAGACCGGGTTGCCCCGCCCGCCCCAGATTTCTTCCGTGCTGGTGGCTGCGGAGGCGATCTCGAACCGTTCCTCGAGACCGGCCTTCTTTACGAGGTTCTTCATTACAAATTCTGCCATTGGTGAGCGGCAGATGTTGCCGTGGCAAATGAATAAAATTTTTATCATGCAGTTTTTTGCCAGCTTATGCCGCGTTTTGCCTTATTTTATGCGGGTTTCCGCGATTTTCGATTTCATTGAAATCCGGCATAAACTGGCATCTCCTTGCATATCTTGGACTTCAATGTTGATAAAATGTTGATAAAACGGACCGAAAAACAGGCCGAAAACCGCGTTTTATCAACATTGGATTTTTGCGGTTTCACCGGTTTTCCATCCCTTTTCATTCCCCTGAGGACTTTCTGCGCTGCTTCCGGCGCTCGATTTTCTCACTCATTTTGACTTCTCTCTGCATGCGTTCCAGCTCCTGCTCCGCATCGATCAATCCCAGATGCGTGTAGGTATTCAGGGTGACACTGATATCCGTATGGCCCATTAGATACTTGAGGGTATTCGGATTCATCCCCTTTTTTGCTTTCTCGCTGCAGTAGGTATGCCGGCAGACATGGGGCGTGACCTTGGGCATCTGCACCCGGTAGATCTTGTTGTATTTCTCAGTGATGTGCTGAAAATACTTTTCCCAGTGCATCGCCACCATGGGCATCCCGTTCTTATCCATGTAAAGGAAGCCAATCCTTCCATCCACCATTGGCTCAACTTTCGGCTTTTTCCTCTCTGCAAGGATTCTGCTGAAACACTCGTACACATCATCCTCCATGGGAAGGATCCGCGTACCTGCATCCGTCTTCGCCGAATCAACTATGATATATTGCATGTCCGAAGTGCGCTGAAGCTGATGATCGATATTGATGGTACGTCTGTCCAGATCAATATCCTGAATGGTGAGTCCACAGAATTCCGAAATTCTCATTCCGGTATGAAATAGGATGTAGATGCCGTCGTAATACCTGGAGAAATGTCTGTCTTCCCGAACGAACCGGAGAAACTCTCTCATCTGGGCGGCCGTGATGGCTTCCCTCCTGACGCTGTCATTCACGATCACATCACAGAGCATAAAGTCGAATGGATTCTTGACCAGCAGGTCATCCTCCACCGCCATCGCAAATGCCGGTCTTAAGACACCGCGTATCGTCTGAATGGACGAATAGCCTCTGTGTTCCTCCTGCTGGAGTTTCACGAGCCAGGCCTTCGCATCCATGGTTCTCACCTTATCGATCCGTTTGGTTCCGAAGGGATCCTGGTACAGGATCTTCAGGACTGTCTTGTATCCGGCCCTTGTCGTATGCTTTACGTTCTGCTTCAGATCGACATATCTCCGCGTCAGTTCATAGACCGTGTAATCATCGCCCCGAAAGGCAACGCCTCTGTCATGCTGCCGTTTGTAGTCGGCTATCTGATCCCGAAGGGCTACACAGTCCCTCTTGCCAGCAGGCAGCCGGTCCGTCGGTTCCAGTTTCCATGAGTAAAAAGCTCTCTGCTTTCCGCCCTCATAAAATGTGTATTTATATCTTCCATCTTGTGTCTGGCTCTCTCCGCTGCGCAAGATCCGGTTCTTCTTATCCCGCCGCTTTGCACTCATCGCCTTCCCTCCTTCGCAGGAGAGCCTTTCGTTACGACATGGTGAGTATACCATATATCACTCTCCCATATCAAACTTCTGAACTCCTGTCAATAAAATTCTCAAACTTTTTTCGCTTGATCAAAACCTTCACTCCGACGTGCAGAATGAAGTCATCGTTTTCATGTGTCTGTACAAGGCTCCGGATCTTTTTCTGCCCGATTCCGAAATAAGCCGCTGCTTCCTCAATCGTCAGTGTGTATTTGTCACAGAGATTGACACAGCGCGTCAGAATCGGAGCAGGCGGATCACTCGCCCGCTCTTCCGCTTCTGTTGTCATGATTGGTTCCAATGCATTCACCTCTTCTGTCAAAACCTTTTATTCCAAGGCTGATCAACATACCTTCTTCGACCTTTTTCATCGTGATCCGGTCTATTCTTCCGAAATACCGGATCACCCGCTGTTTATCTATGGTCCGTATCTGTTCAAGCTGGACCACAGACAGAACATGGTTATGACCGATCCTGCCGATATTTACATGTGTCGGCTGCCTGGTATTCTTTTCGATCCGGGACGTGATCGGCGCTATGATCAGGGTGGAACTGTGCCGGTTGCCGATATTGTTCTGAAGAACGACGACCGGCCTTTTGCCTCCCTGCTCTGAGCCCTTGAACGGATTCAGATTTGCCAGGTAGATATCTCCCCGGCGGTATACCCAGTCTGCTTTCATGAAGCTCTGCCTCCTGTGTAAAAGCAGGCCTCTGCCCAGGTATTTCTGCCCATGCAGCAGGCCTGCTGTCATCTTAACTATGATCGTCCTCCTATTTGTCCACGACACCCCGGAGAACACAGGCCATCTGCCTGTGTGGGAAATTCATCAGGCGGCAGATCTGCTTTTCTGCGCTCATGGGAGTCTCACCCCTCCGCGGTTCTCGCCGAGCCGTCCTTCGACGGAAGTATCATTATCCCCTTTTCCAGGTCATGGCCGCCGCCGGGTGCAGCCCCGGCATTTGCAGTGGATTTGTCCCGCTCCAGACAGGATAATGCTCTTTCAAAAAAGTGCTTCATTTCCTGGCTCTCATGGCGAATCCCTCGCAGGCTCTCTGGAAAAATCAAGAATCAGAATGTGCCTGATGAAATGTATATTCGGTTGTCAAGGTGCGTATAGCAGCTATCTCACTGCTCTGAAGTTAGTATAATAAGAAGCGACTGCCTCTTTTAGAGCCTTGGAGGCACGGTTTACCGATCCAGTCAGGCACGGTTCCTGTCTTATCTCTACAGCATGGCCGTGATCCGCTTCAGCTGCTTTTGTACCTCCCGCAATTCCGCTCTCGCTTTCCCGGACTGGTCCACCTTTCCGAGAAGGAGATAATCCATCGACACCTCAAAATAAGCTGCGATATCGATCAGTAGATCTATAGAGCCGGCCCTTGTGCCGTTCTCCAGCCGCCGAAGATGGCTGTCGGTTATGTTCAATTCCTCTGCCAGTTTTTCCTGTGTCAGTTTATTTCCCTTACGAAGCTCTCTGATTCTGGCCCCGCAGGCTTCTGTATCAAAGCTCATTGTCTTTCCTCCGAAATCTGAAATCTGGTTGCTGGGCAAATTTCAGTTCCGGAGGAGCCCGAGCTCTCTGACTTTTTGAGTACAAAAAAAGGAGGCGGCTGCTTCTGCAGTATTCTGCAAAAACAACCGCCTCCGGTTGGTTACCTTGTTCCAAATCCTGTCACCCGTCCATTTCGTCTACAATGCTGTCTGTTGCTTTTGCATTGCAGACTCTAATGGTCGGCTGTGACCGGCCCTACTTCAGAGCCTGTGACAATCCTGTAACAGTGAAACTTTTCATGATTATTTATTCTGGTGCTGTGACAGCGCTGTCACCATAGCTGTGACAATCCTGTGACAGGAATTATTTTCAGAATAATATCCTATTTAGTATGTAGTTATCACGAAACAAAGAAGAGGCCCGCCGAAGCAGACAATCCACTATCAGCAGGCCCTGTTTTTCACTCGTCAAAATCCGTCTGGGATGATTCATCCAGGTAAGAATCGATCTCTGATATTCGTTCTTTCAGATACACCTTTACGTCTTCACAACATTTCTTTCCGATCAGAATCCGCTTCGGTAGTTTTCCGCTTTCAATGATACTGTATAGAAATGCTGCTGCTTTAGCGGGATCTCCCTCCTGCTTGTGATTATTGGCCGCAAGGAAATCCCTCGCTGCGTGAACAGCCGATCCATCATAAGCTGCCAGCGAGTTTTTTGCATGCTTCATAGAACTGCTGTCCCGGAAATCCGTCCTGAAGGAACCGGGCAGGATGGAAGCAACCTGGATTCCAAAAGGAGCCAGTTCCATGCTAAGAGCTTCTGAAAGCCCCACCACCGCATACTTGGAAGAACAGTAGGCTGAGCTTCCAAGGAATCCCATAGCTCCGGCCTGAGAAGAAACCGTAATTATCATACCGCTTTCCTGATTCCGCATGAATGGAAGAACTGCCCTGGTCACATTGGTCACGCCAAAGAAGTTGGTTTCCATCAGAGTTCGCAGTTCTTCGTCAGATACTTCCTCGAAAGCACCACTCATACCGAAGCCGGCATTATTGATCAGCACATCGATTCTGCCGAATTTCTTTATTCCGACATCGACCGCAGCGGTGACTTCCTCTTTTTTCGTAACATCCATAATGACCGGAAGCACATTTTCGTTTTTCATCAGCGGATCCGCATCGTTGACTTTGCGGACTGTGGCAATAACCATGTCACCGTTTTTAACCGCTTCCTCCGCAAACGCACGGCCCAATCCACGGCCGGCACCCGTGATCATCCATACTCTGTTCATATTTTTCCCTGCCTTATCTGACCGATTTTCCCATTTCATATGCCTGTTTAAAAGCAGGACTCTTTTTGATCTCTCCAGGCTGATATACGCCAGTTCCATAGATGACGCCTTTTTCTTCGGCGCCTTCAACGCAATCGGCATAACCTCTGAAGCATGCAAGTGTCGTTTCCAGTGCAGCTTTATCCGTATCAGCACAGGTTACGATATAATAGAATTCCTTGTTCTTCACTTCGGTCCAACGGGCCAGTGCCCGATCAATGAGTGCCTTCATCTGGGCGTCAATCGAATAGAAATAAACAGGGCTTGCCAGAACGATCACATCCGCATCGATTATCTTTTGCAGGATGTCTGTCATGTCATCTTTCTTTGCGCAGACCCCGCCGGACTTCCTGCAATAATAACAGGCACTGCAGAAACCGATCTTCTTTTCAGCTGCACGGATCTTGGTGGCATTATTGCCGGCATCGACGGCTCCGCGCATAAACTCATCACACAACAGATCAGAGTTTCCGCCTTTTCTGGGGCTCCCCGATATAATCAGTACTTTCCTGCTCATCTCTATAAACCTTACACTTTCTTTTGATTATTATGTGCCACTACCGATGGAAGCAGGCCGGCCAGAATGACAAACGCCAGCGTGAGCGGAGGACAGATCACCATGGAGATTCCAAAGCCGACTACCTTAATAGCAATATCGATCCACATGATCCGGTCCACTGCCTTTGTCTCGTTATAGAACTCACTGTCTTTACGGTTCGCCTCTCCGACATATCGATTTAGAGCGATATTCGCGAAGCTGACGGCCAGTACAACAAACAGATAAGCACCATTAGCAAAACGACTCATGAAGTTTCTGCCGACAAAGTCTGTTACCCAGGGAAAGAGGGATGCAAAAAAGAGCATTACGATGCTGCACCAGACTACCCGGTTGTCGATCCTCTCGATCCGCTGCCACTGGGAATGGAGATTCACCCACATTGCCCCCAGCCAGAAGAAAGAAATGATATAGCTGACAAAGCTTTGCCGAAGTGCCCAGACCGCTGCCCAGCTTGCTTCTGACGGTTTCTCCAATTCCAACACCAGAATGGTCATAATGATGGCCAGTATAGCATCTGTAAAGGCCGCCAAACGATCCTTATTCATGCGAAACGCCTCCTACTTCAGCTTTCCATATTATCTTCATCCCCGTAGACCTCCTGAATCATCGGGAAAGTGCTCCACGCCTTTGGCCAACCACAGTAAAAGGCAAGCTGCGTTGCAATCTCGATCGCTTCCGTCTTTGTCACGCCATGCTCCTTCCCCAGTGCCAGATGGCTTTTCAGCTGCGGATACAGCCCTGCGGAAAACAGTGCAGCAATTGTAATCATACTGCGGTCTCTGGGGGAGAGCTCCTTTTCCCTCGACCAGACTTCTCCAAAGAGTACATCATCATTCAGTTCTGCAAATTTCGGGGCAAGATCACCCAGGCGATCTCTGCCGACTGTCTGTTTCTTCATAACCTGTAAACTCCTCCTTATTCGTTTTTCATGTTGCGTTCCCAGAATTCCACGGCACGTTCGATCCAGCCTTCCGCAACGGTACCGGTGCCAAGTCCAAAGCCATGGGACAGGCCATTGAAGATTTCAATCTCCGCTTTTGTACCGTTTGCCTGAATGGCATTGATGCGCTGTTCCATCGTCCGCCAGGATGCGATTCCGTCACTTGTTCCGACAGCGCTGTAGGTTGGCGGTTCGTTGCCATATACTTCCGAGAGTCCGGTGTAATTGACAAATAGTGCAGCCGGACGAGGATAAGCATCTTCTCCGAAGCTTTCTGTGCCGTAGCTACCAAGCCAGGCCGCCATACGTGCACCTGCGGAACCTCCCCATAGGGAATAATCTGTAGTGTCCACCTGCAGTTCTTCCGCATGTTCAAAGATAAATGCGATCGCTCTCGCCAGGTCCTCACATGCTGTCTGCGCTCCGGGACGGTAGATCAGGGCAAAGGCGTTGTAGCCCTTCTTTGAAAGCTCTAAAGCATGCGGAAAGCTGTCATGCATCGCGCCAACATAGGCAAAGCCGCCGCCCGCGTTTACGACGGCAAACTTTGCGCCTGGGTCTCCACGGAAGAAGAATAATCCGGTGTCCTCCTTGGCAGGATCCACCGCTTTTTCCTCATCCGAGTAGATATCATAAAAGATCGTCTCCCCGGCTCCGGCATGGTCTTTCAGGTAATTGCAGATCTCAACCGTCTTATCCGGATCGATATTGCTGTACCAGGTAAGACGAAGGCTTCCCAGCGTATCGCCGCTCATATACCCGTTGTCAGCCGGGAAGATCAGCCTGCCGTAATCGCCGAAAGCAGGATCATTCTGAACAACGGCAATTTCGGTCTCTTTCGTATAAACAGCAGCCGGATCCGTGGCGATATCTGCCTGATCCATATCCGAGTCCCTGAAAAAAAACGGCAGCGCATTGTACAGATATTCCTGTACGGCATCAAAGTCGTGATACCCGCCGTCCTTCAGATGGAACATATAATGCTCCGGTGTGAATACGTCAGGGCGGTCCAGCATTTCCTCAGCCATGTCAATGGACTGGCTCTTGACGGCATCCTGCGTGCCGACGGCGTGATATATGAAATAACCGCGCTCGTCAAGGTTGTTATCTTTCACAAGCTGTTCGATGAAATCCACGTTCCTTTCGATCTGGAAATCTCCGTAGGTACCGTAATACCAGCAGGAGCCGCTCATGGGCAGGAAGTAACGAATATAATCCGTGTCGTAGCAGAACTGCAGCCAGGTCGTCACTGAGCCAAGTGAGAAACCGCCGAAGGCCCGGTGATCCCGGGAGGCCTTTAGATCCTCATCTGACACAGACTTCGCGTACGTGTGAAATCTCCCTTCCACTGCCGGCATCAGGTTTTCTTCAAAATCCCGGTGGAACTGACGGAACTCAGCAATGGAACCGCTGAAATCTGTATTGCTGTTTTCGTTGTAGAACGTGGCTGATACAATGATGACCGGCGGGATATCGCCGTTTTTGATCAGGTGATCAAACATGTTTTTGGTTGAAGTGTATTCAAAGTATTCGCCTGCATGTCCGCCCCAGCCATGCATCAGATAGACAATATTGTATCTGGTATCTTCATCGTTTTCATCATAGCCGTAAGGGGTATAGACATAGGCAGTTTTTGTGATCGCTGCCCCATCTCCGACATAATCCTTCGAATCATAATCCAGCCGGGTCACAGTACCGGGATGGTCTGATGCTGTCTTATATGAAGACGGAACAGCGACAGTGTATCCTGTTTGTTCCATAGCTTCCTTATTCTCTGGTGAGGTGACATCCGAAGGTGCTTTCGTGTCCCCGGATGATTCCTCTGTATCATTTTGCTTTGTCGGCTCCTGCGTCTGAGCTTGAATCCCTGCACATGCGGCCAGAGTTATGATCAGAAGCAGAAAGCATATCAGTATAATCATTTTCTTCAAAAAATACGCCTCTTTTCTCAGTGTTCTCCGAACAACCACCCCATGATACTTTCGTCTTTTGCAAATGCTTGCCCTCCCATGTGCTGATCTGTGAAGCCTCTGGAGGTAAAGTATTGTTCCTCTTTGATATCCAGAATGAGCAGCTCGCCGGTCTCCCTCTCGGTCAGACCTTCCGCCAGGTACAGGTCATGCAGCTCCTCGTAAGCATCCTTCAATGGCTTTGATCCATAATAGCTGTCGCTTTCTCCCGTAACCAGATAAACCGGCGTCCGTGCTGCTGCGAGGGCAGTCATATCGCCGTCCCATTGTGTTGCACAGCAGAGAAATGCAGTGTATAGTTCCGGTTTCTTTTCCATCACGAGGGAGCCGGTTTCTCCTCCGCCGGAATAACCATGCAGATAAACCTTCTCCGGATCGATGTTGTAATGGGCAAGAAAGAATTCCGTCAGAACAATTGCCTGATTGGCAGAGGTCTCGCCCCAGTCGGAAAACTGAGTGGAAAGGACAATCATCTCGTCATTGTATCTGATGGCCTCTACACCGAAATCTTCGACCATATTGGCACCAACGCCCTGAAAGTACAAACCTTCCCATCCCGGAAGCGTAATAAACAAAGCATACGGCTTCGTACCGTCGTAGGTTTCCGGTATGTAACTGGAATAGTGGATATCTCCGTGCTCCGGCGAATGCAGGACATTGTCATTGATAAAACCTCTCTGCATTTCTTTGCCGACCGTGATCTCACCAGGCACGGAGTACGTTATTCCAGGTCCAGTCCCTGCAGCCATGAAAGCACTGCTTCTTTTGTGCTGCCTTTTCCGACGTCCTCACCGCGAACTGCAAGTCCATCCAGAACTGCTGCATTCGGTTCCAGTTCTCTGATATCACTGTAAGTGCCGCCATCACTGCTTCCGGCGTGAGTGTTGAACGGAATAATCGTTATGCCGGAGAAGTCATATGTATCAAAGAAAGTATCCATGATCATCGGCATTTCATACCACCAGATCGGGTAACCTACGAAAATAACGTCATAGCTTGCCGGATCGACTCCAAGGTCTTCAAATGCCGGCCTGCCGCCCTCATCGCGCTCCTTCTTTGCGTAATCTGCAAGTGCTTCATATTCAAGCGGATAATCTTCAGAAGGAATGATCGGTATCAGATCACCACCCACGTTCTCGTGGATGATATTTGCGATCCATTCCACAGAGGATGTTCCGTCCGCCATCGGGGTTGCAGAGCTGACGGCATCTACATCCCTTGTGTTATCTGCTGAAAAATAGAGGATCAGGATATTCTTACCAACAGAGCTTTCGTTTTCCGCAGCAGCTTCTGTCTGCTGTACCTCTGCTTTGCCTTCATCCTGAGCAGATTCTGCATTCTTCGCTCCCGAACTGTCAGCGGACTGTGCGTTTACTTCCTGCTGTGATGTCTGACCCGATGTTGCAGCAGTCGTCTGACTGCTGACGCATGCCGCAAGAGACAGTGAAATCATAGCCGCCAGAACCAGGGATGTCATCTTCTTTATCTGCATTCCAAAAGCACCTCCAATAATTCTTCCCGTGTGAACTTCTTCGCGCATCCGCCGGTAAGGACCGTGGAATCCGCGATCGCCTTATAGTCTGTATCATCAGGGATGTTCATCTCTGCGAAGGTCGTCGGCAGACCGATCTCCCTGATAAAATCCGCGAGAACATCCACGAAAGCTTCCGCGAGCTCTGCCTCGGTCTTCCCTGCGGGATTGAGTCCCCAGACCTCTGTGGCCATCCTTGCAAACTGGTGATTTGTCTCCGGCATCATGTGTTTATAGAGCACCGGATGCAGGACGGCCAGTCCCTGTCCGTGATTGCAGTCTGTGTATGCCCCAAGCTGATGCTCCAGCATGTGGCACTGGAAGTCGGTTGCTTTGCCGATCTTTAAGATCCCGTTTTCCGCCATGGCCGCAGCCCAGATCAGCTCACTTCTGGCCTGGATGTCCTGCGGATCCTTCAGTGTGGCGCGAATATTCCGGATGATGTTTCTCTGAGTGGCTTCATTGATCTCGTCAGACAAATTTACTTCCCTCGGTGAGCCCATGTAGGTCTCCATGCTGTGGGACAGAGAGTCGAAGGCCCCGGAGATTACCTGCTTCATAGGCATGGTCACAGTATAGACCGGATCCAGGATCGCAAAGCTGTAGAAGGCACCCCAGAGAGCGGACTTCTGCATCTTTTCCTCGTTCGTGATAACAGCACCGTTATTCATCTCCGCGCCGGTTCCAAAGGCTGTCACCACGGCTCCCATGGGGATGAATTCCGCCGGTTGTTTGTGATCGGTATACTCCAGCTCCCAGATATCTTTGTCCAGCTTTGCCTGGGCAGAGACGATCTTGCAGCAGTCGATGACGGATCCGCCTCCCACTGCCAAAATGAAATCAATACTCTTCTCCTTTGCCAGAACCGCACCTTCCTGCACCTTGGCATAAGTCGGGTTGGACATGATTCCGGTGAACTCTGTGACCGTTTTTCCGGCTTCCTGCAGGATATTCATCAGCTCCTCATAGACACCGTTCTTCTTAATGGAACCGCCGCCATAGGCCAAAAGAACGTTTGGACCGACCTTGGCCAGTTCTGCTGCCAGGTTATTTGCTGCTGCCTTTTCTCCGAAATATACTTTTACGGGGTAGCTGTATGTAAACGAATTCATGAGTTCCTCTCCTTAATAAATACCCGAAATCCGCCGGATGACGGACATCTTCCTGGCGGATATCGGGTGATTGTTTTTACAGATTCTTCTCAAAGAACGGAAGGATATAGTCAAATGCTTCCGACACAAACGGGGCAAGATCGTACATATCGAAATGGCTCGCCTCGGGAATGACATGCATCTCCTTATTCTCACCGGGGACTGCTTCAAAAATCTCAGTTGAGGAAGGCCTTGACCAGGCATTCTCACCGCTGATCACACAGTAGGGCTTCTGCATGTCCTTCATAATCTCGGTCACATTGTACTTGATCAGCTCCAGCTGACTCCAGGCTACGACCTGATTGGACCATCTGGGATGAGTACCCCGGCCGGAATAGTAGTAAGCCGCACCTTCATCAAAGGCTCTGGGCATAAAGTTGAGATACATCAGATCCCCTTCGCCCTTGTCATAAGCTTCCTTGGCAGCCTTCACTTCTTCCTCCGGTTTAAAGAAACCCATCATCGGAGAGGTGGCGATATTGGAAATGGCTGGAACGATGGCTGTGATGGCTTTCAGCCTGGGTTCTTTGACGCCTGCCACGGACATATAGGAACCGGATCCGCAGATGCCCAGGCCCCCGATCCTGCTCTGATCCACATAGGGAAGAGTGCAGAGATAATCGACAGCTCCTTCAATATCGCTTTCCTTCACATCGGGAAGCTCCTGCCCGCGAGGCATTCCTTCACTCTCTCCGAAGAAGGCTCCGTCAAATACCAGCGTTACATATCCTGCTTTTGTCAGCCTCTCGGCATAGACAGACTGCGCCTGCTCCTTGACAGAAAGCATCGGACCAGTGATGACGATGGCCGGATAGTTTTTGCTGAGATCAAATCCCTCCGGAATGCGGAGAAGCCCTACAAGTCTGAGTCCGAGTTCCTTATTCATAAAAACAACTTTCTGTGTATCCATAACATTTCTCCTCTTTTCTTCGTTCGTTTCTTATGTCTTATAATCAATGCAAGCTCTTCAGCCACTTTTCAATTGCCTCTGCAGGACCGTTTTCCGCATCCCGCATCTCCACCGGAAGGCCGGTCAGGACCGTTGCCTCCGGCTCGAGCTTACGGATCGTATCGTAGGTGCCGCCGTCTCCGGATCCCATGTGAGTGTTGAAGGGAATGATGGTTTTCCCGGAAAAATCATATTTATCGAAGAAGGTGTAAATGATCATCGGGAAGGTATACCACCACATGGGATAGCCAATATAGATGCGGTCGTAGTTTTCTATGTCGATCTCATTTTTGATCGCCGGCCGCAGATCCTCGTCATGCTCCTTCTTCGCGAGTCTTGCAAGCGCGTTGTAGTGATCCCGGTTGCTGTCATAGGGCACGACAGGCTCGATTTCCGCGATATCCGCGCCGGTCTGCTCTGAAATTTCCTCTGCCACGATCTTTGCCGTTCCATAGACGCTGAAATAGACTACCAGTTCTTTTGCCATAGCTGTTCTTCCTCTTTCCCTGACAGGCCATCAAGCTTTATAAGTGGTCAGCCACTTGACAAGCTGGGGATCGAAGTGGTTGATGATCTCGCTGTGACCCAGGTCTTTTTCCTTGATCAGCTCCATTTCTTCATCTGTAAGGGAGAAATCCCAGATATCCAGGTTCTGCGCCATACGCTCCACATGGACGGACTTGGGAAGGATGGAAACGCCGCGCTGGGTGTTCCAGCGAAGGACGACCTGTGCCGCCGTCTTGCCGTACCTGGCACCGATCTCAGTCAGAAGCGGATCCTTGAAGATCCCGTGCTTTCCTTCGGCAAGCGGGCCCCATGCCTGCGGAGCGATGCCGTATTCCTTCATAACAGCCAATGCATCTTCCTGCTGGAAGAAGGGATGCAGCTCCACCTGATTGACAGCCGGGATGACTTCCACGTTGGCGCAGAAATTGACCAGTACGAAGGGATAGAAATTGGAAACGCCGATGGCTTTGGTCAGCCCTTCTTTATATGCTCTCGTAATGCCTCTGTAAGCTGCAAAGTAATCGCCCATCGCCTGATGAAGGAGGACCAGGTCCACATAGGGCATGTCCAGTTTGCCAAGTGAAGTCTTCACAGCCTCATAAGCCGTATCTTCAGTCTTCATGTCGGAGATCCAGACTTTGGTGGTGATGAATAATTCTTCGCGGGTCACCAGGCCGTCGGCGATGGCACGCTTCACGCCTTTTCCAAGAGCCTCTTCATTTCCATAGGAAGCCGCAGTATCCAGAAGTCTGTATCCGGTTTTGATTGCGTCATAGACGACCTGTTCGCACTCGGCAGCATCCGGGATCTGAAAAACTCCGAAACCTTCCAGCGGCATCTTTGCTCCGGTATTCAGTGTGATGTATTCCATAGTCTTTATCTCCTTTCAATTCTGTCCATTGCTTGTGAACTATATGTTGGTTCCTCGTTGATGATGCCATTTTATATTGAATTCCGTTGCAAGTACACTGCTTTATGTCTATAATGGTATACGTGGCACGCATATATCAGTACATAAAGAATCAGAAAGGAAATGATGTCATGCTGATCGAAACATATCTGTTGGAGCAGTTTGAAGCTGTCGCCCGCTGTGGCACTCTCTTAAAAGCATCGGAGGAGCTGCATATATCCCAGCCGTCATTAAGCCGATCCATGAAGAAACTGGAGGATGAGCTGGGTGTATCTTTATTTCTAAGGGAAAACAGCAAGATCTCTCTGAATGAGACGGGAAAACTTGCGGCAGACTATGCCAAAAGGGCTCTGGAAGCAAATCAGGAGATGATCGAACGGGTCACCGCATTTGACCGGAGTCTTCGGACAGTCAGCATCGGTTCCTGTTCACCTTTTCCGGTGAATGACCTGATGCCGATCCTGCAGGAACAGCTTCCCGAAAAAACCCTGTCCACCGAACTCGTGGGCAGTGATGAAAAACTGCTTGCCGGTCTTCGGAGCCATCTATATCAGATAGTCGTTTTGCATCACCTCCCGGAAGAGAAGGACCTTTTCTGCCAGCGATATCTGGATGAACAGCTCTATATTACCCTTCCAAAGGATCATCCGCTGGCCGACCTGGGCAGCGTCAGCTTTGAAGATCTGAAGAGCCTCCGGATCCTGATGACAGCTCATGTAGGCTTCTGGATGGACGTCACCCTGGAAAAGCTGAATGCCTCAGATCTTCTGATTCAAAACAGCATGGACGCTCTGGGAGAACTCATCGATGCCTCCAATCTGCCTTTCTTTAATTCCGACCAGATGCTGAAAGCCGGCTATCAGCCTCCGGACAGGGTGGCGCTGCCCATCACCGATCCGGAAGCCCATGCCACCTACTGGATCGCCTGCCTGACCTCTGAGCAGCAAAAATACCGTTCTGTCTTCAGCGCAGTTCGCGGAAACATTCTGAGAAGGCAGTCCTGATACTTAAACCTGAAAATAGTGAAAGCCTGCTGGGACAATCGAAGTCCAGGCAGGCTTTCATTACTATACAGAAAAGTACTCCCTTTCCGGGCAATCTTTGTCAGGCTTTCTATGCCAGTCATACTGAAAAACTTTTGTTTTGGCCTTGTCTGCCTGATGATTCTGACCGCATCCAGGATTATTCGGTTGTATGCGTTCGTATCTCCAGCAGATGCTGTACTTTCTGATATTCTTCCTCTGCCAGCTCCTCCCTGGCCATCTGATCGTAGCGATCTTTCATCATACTGTTCCCTGTTGCCTCGGCAGCAATGGCAATCCAGTAGTACGCATCCTGAATACCTGGTTCGAGGCTTAGCGCGCGGGAAGCATACTCAATAACCCTGTGATAGTCCCTGCTGTGTCCAAGCATGGACAGAAGTTCCCTCGTGATGTCAATGAACACCTGGTTATAATGCGTCGTATAGGGAATCAGCCAGGACCCCATATCCAGTTCTCCCAGCTCAAACAGACGTCCCTGGTACAGTTCGAAGGCCTTCTTGAGAATTGCTGCCTTCTCGTCCGAAGTCGCTGTGGACTTTGCTTTCAGATACAGGCTTTCCATCTCTTCCGCATCGGTGACAATATGTACATCATCCAGAAGCTCCAGCATTCCGGACTTTACGTCGATGACCTTAGCATCATGATATACGGCCAGATCACTATGCAGGCGGTAGATTGCCTGCCTGATATTAGCTCTGGCGGATTTCTCCGACTCATCGGGCCAGAGTTCTGCCGCCATGCTCAACTGATCGACCGGAGCCTTATGAAGGATCAGATATAGCAGGATCACCCATCCACGTCGGTTCGGATGTGCCAGGTCCTGTTCCCGGATCCGCTGACCGTTGATATCCATACTGTGCTGGCCAAGTATGTTATAGCGCATCTTCAGTTTTCCCTCTTCCGGCGTAACGTCGGAAATATAACGGCGTTCCGCGTCAATGCGCCGCTTCTGCAGCACCATCATCATAGCGACAAAGCAGGCCAGCTGAAGCGGTTCCGGCTGGGAAATATTGCGGACAGGATTTCTCACGACCATGTATCCAAGGGGATGCTGACCAAAGGGGACGCCGATGACCGCTTTGGCTTTCAGTCTTTGATATGCTTCATATTCCTTCGGATTGCTCTCCCGTATGGCCTCTGTGTCCGGGATGATCATAGGTTTCTGGCTGACCAGGTGCTCAGCCCATGTGACGAATTCTTCCGTCATCTCAAACTCATGAAAAAGGGTCTCTTTCATCGGGCCGGTCTCCACGTCATACCACATTTCAGGACGCCATAATTGCGAGCGAAGGTCAGCGATCAGGATGCCACACCAGTCAGCACCATAGAATTTGCAGGCCGCTTTCATAACGCCGACCGCGATCTCTACGGGATCTTCAATGTTGTGCAGGGCCGCTTCTGTTTCCACGATGATTTTGAAAAGCTCATCCTCAAACACATACCGCTGATACTCTTCCTCCGTGATCGTGCGGCATTTCCCGGTGGTGTCGTCGGACTGTTTTTCCTTTGCTTTCCCGAATGAAAAGATTTTCTCCAACATAGCAACACCCCATTTCCGTATATTTTGACCGATTCCAAAGTATAAAAAAACCCGCAGAACTGCCTTGTCGTAACCCCGGCAGCCCTGCGGACATCCTTTATTTTGATATGAGTGGCTGCCAAGAAGTGTTCATTGGCAACTACCACCACGCTTATTGTTTCTTTGCCTGTAGTCTCTTTCCGTACTCTGCGATTCTTCTGGCGGTATCGCGGATCGCCATACGTCCCTCCATATCGCAGTCCTTTAAGATATTGGAAATCTCCAAATCTATCTGGATATCAAAATACTGGTCAGAGGTATCAGCGAGATAGTAGTCAACACCAGTATTCAACGCCTTTCCGATCTTTACCGCCAGCGGCCATGAAGCGCTTACAGTACCTCTTTCCACATCGCCAAGATGCTTAGGGGAACAGCCGATTATTTCAGCAAGCTGTTCCAGTGTATACTTCTCTGCATTTCTGGAATCACGGATGCGGCGGCCGATCAGTTTACGTTCTTCTTCTGTAAATTTTGGTTTCACCGGACGCCACCTCCCTTCGATATTTGTTCACTTTCATTATAGAAAATCCAGGCGTATGACTCCAGAAAGCAGCAAGGTAACTTTTCCCTTTCTAAGGTATGTTTGAGAAGAAATTTTGAAGTTAGACGCATGCAACCAATGGTGCGTATGCTGATTTTTGCCATTTCAGGCTCTCCTTTCCAGGCGCAGACCATCTGCCCGGATTCAGGAAACCCTCGCCCAACGTAAGCTGCGTTTTGCGCCGCCGAGCGGACACCGGTGCGTTTGCCAGCGGACACTCGGCGGCGACAACGGACAGCACTTTAATCAGTCACTTTGCGTTCAATCATAACGATGTAATGTTTCGTCACTCGCTTGAGTAGCGAGTTGGATGAGACCTCATCCTCCATCAGCATAGAAGGCCATGCCTTTGGCTCACGCTGTGAGCAGATAATACAGCTCCTTGACAATTCATTCCGTTTTTCCAGGACATCATACAGAGCCTTGACTTCATCATCTTCCGTGATAGGGTGCAGAAGAAAGTCGTCCAGAATCACAAGATCAAGATTTATGACTGACTTTACTTTCTTCTGATACTGCTTGAAATCAATCTTTCGGATGGCGGCCAGCTCACTTGCCAGTTCTTCGCAGTGGTAGTAGCCTACACGATACTCTCTGCATGCTTCAGCGCCAAGCGCTCTTGCAAGATAAGTTTTTCCGCTGTCAGAAGCCCCGAAGATGCAAAGGTTCATGCCAGTTCGTATGAAATCCAGCGATGAGAGCGTCTGGACGATATCCAGTGGCTGGTACTGGCGTTCTTTGGAATCAACACACTGGTCAAGGCAACTGTCGCTGCCTTTCAGCTTTGCCTTCTTTAAGCGCGATGTATAGCGGTTTGTAATCGATACGATGTATTCGGCGTGGATGATGGAACTGATCAGCTCCAGACGGCCTGTATTGACAAAAGCAGGTTGCTTATAGAGAGTTTCAAGCTCTGCAGCCATATGCGGCAGTCTTAACTCATCCAGTTCCTCCAGGATCGACTTCAGCTCCTTTGTTCCTGTATTCATCGCTGTGCCTCCTTTCCGGACTGATCCGCGAGAGTACGGCTGCGATTCAGCAGTTTTTCCATATCGGAGTAGCTGCTGTCCATGATGTAGGAGCCTTCGTTCCGCTTTTTATTCTTATCAGTATTGTAGCCTTCGGCACCAAGCTCTTCAGCTACTGCGCCAATGGTATTCTTGATATAGGTGTATGTTGTCCTCTCAGCAGTGAGAGCACGCCTGCAGCATTCCTCCAGGGCAGGGCGGCTGTACTTCTTTGTGAAGCCAAGAACGCCCACACAGAGTCTGTAGGTCTGGACCTCCAGCTTCCGGCTCTTCAGGATCCGCTTGATCACTTCCGTAGTGTTGCTGCCAACCGTGGATGCCTTCCGGATAAAGTAGGTGCTGTTCCATTCTGAGAAATCTTCATAGTTTTTCGGGAGGCGGCTTGTGTCCGTTTTCCATTCGCCTCTGTAAGTGGCTCTGGGCCATTCAATGATCAGTTCGCCTTCGAGGCTGAAGATCTTGACAACGGATGCGGTGGCACGAATGACAACTTTTTTGTGCAGGTATGCTTTGTCTACGCTATAATAAGCATTGTCAAAGCGTACGTGGAAGTCGCTTGATACCTTTGCCGTTGCCCTCTCCATGTAGTGGTATTGCGTGGAGGGGAGCGGCATCAACTCTTCCTTTTCTTCTGCCCAATAGTAGGAGCGGCAATGCTCCTTCTTCTTAAACGGAGCGTCATTCAGCTCTTCCAGCTTCTCCCAGAGGTCTTCGTTGAACTGTTCAAGCGAGAAATACCTGCGTTCTTCCAGATCATGGAAGAACCCCTTCTCGAGAATGCCGACCGCGTTTTCCACAGAGGATTTGTCCTTATTATCAGTAATTACCGATAACCGGGATTATCAGCGAAAAAGTGTTATCGGCAATCTCGGCGTATAAAGCTTTATGAAAGCAGTTAATCCTTTGATTTCATCATCTTGATTGCTGATAACATTTTTCTCAGTTCACTCAATTGATATCCTGTTCTTGACCGCTATGATACTTGCGGCAGAAAGGAGAATTGAGATGAACGAGTTGCAAAAAGTTGTGAACGCTGTCCTTGTACAACAGAAGCTATTGCTTGCTCCTTCAACTTACGATGTGCGCAGGCGTTACCTGGAACAGTTGTCTGATCACGCAGAGAAAACAGGATTCACCGAGCCTTGCCAGGAACTATATGATTCTTATGTTTCCAGGGCAGATACGCCGGATCTTCGTTTCCAGCTATTCCATACCGTACGTCTTGTGGACAAGGAAGCTGGAACAAGGGCATTTATGCCGGAAGGGACCCTCTATAATGAGCCTGAAATCCCATCTTCCTACGAGGCAGAGTGCGCATTCCGGACTGTAGAATTTCCGATCATTGACGGAAGTATTGACATCGGTCATCTGATCCGCAGGGCGGAAATCGAAATGGAGTATCTTCAGCTTTCCGCATCAACCGGTGGTCAGTACATGAAAGCATGGCGGGAATTATATATATCTCTTTATCTCGGCGGCGATACAGCATTCACGCGTGAAAGATGCAGGTTTTTCATTGAAGATGCGGATAAGAAACATCATGCTGGAAACTTGCACGAATGGAAGAGGAAGATACGCCGCCGTGCAGCTTGTGTACTGCTTGAAGTCGCTGATACAGGCTGCTTTAAGTGGAAGCTGTTTCGTTCACGAAAAGTATGCTGTCATGAAGAAACACTGGAACATCTCCGCCAGCAGTATTTAGCATTTTTACGTACTCAGAACCTTGAAAACAATACCCTTGACCTTTGTGACTATACTTTTCGAAATATGATCGAAGGCTTGGGAGTTAATACTGTTAATGATCTTCTTACGCTAAAGCCTGCGCAGATCCAGGACATGCTTGTCTTCCTGTCAGAAAAGCTTAACCTGAACAGCAGGGGAACCGTATATCCGATCATCCGCAAGATCCTGTCTTATTTATTCGCTGCAGGGTTTGTTCCGACAGATTTTTCAGGCATGGTCATGGCTCCCGCATATCAACGGATTCACCTCAGGCCTTATATCACCGCTTCAGATGAAGCGAAGCTCTACCAGACCATGAAGGAAGCACCCTTGCGGACCAAAGCGATGATGCGGCTGGCGCTCCGTCTTGGACTGAGAGACGTTGATATCTGCAATCTGCGGTTCGACCAGATCGACTGGAAAAAAGATCGGATCGTTCTGGAGCAGGAAAAAACCGGAGTAACTCTCTGCCTTCCTTTATTGGAGGACGTCGGCAACAGTATCATGGACTACATCATGAATGAGCGGCCGGAGGATGCGCGTGCCTGCCCGCATGTATTTGTAAGGAAACAGGCGCCTTACAAAAAGCTTGCCTCGATGTATACGGTCTGTTCCCAGCTTTTTTCACAGGCCAACATAAAGACCGTAAACCGCGACAGTCAGGGGGTTCATGTCTGCAGATATACGCTGACGCACAAACTCCTGTTGAAAAAGGTTCCTCACCAGGTTATTACAGATACGCTGGGGCACATATCCAAGGAATCGGATAAGCCGTATCTGTCTATGGAAGAACAGATGCTTCGCGAATGCCCGCTCGACTTCTCACTGATCGGACAGAAATACTGGGAAGAAGGTGAGCGGCATGGCTGATCCTGTATACCGCAGTAAGTTCCGCGCCGATATAGAGGCATTTATTATCCAGAAACGGGCTGCTGGATATCCATACAATACTTCCGCCAGAGTATTGGGTTATCTTGATGCCATGATTTCAAAATCCTTTCCTGATAGCGACATTCTTTCCAAGGAAATCTGCAATGCATGGATTGATAAATGCTCTTCGTTCCACCAGAATACCCTGTTGAGAAGAGTGACACCCGTGAGGCAGTTAGCAAAGTACCTTGTCGGTACAGGTAAAGAAGCATACATTATCCCGGGAGGGATTCCGAATAAACAGATCCATTACGATGCCCACATTTTCACGGAGACCGAGCTGAAAGCATTCTTTTCTTCCATCGACAAATGCAGAAAATCTTCGTTTTCACCATACCGCTGTTATGTGATCCCGGTGATCTTCCGATTGCTTTATACATGCGGACTCAGGGCTTCAGAAGCAAGGCTGCTAAACGTAGATGATGTGGATCTTGATACCGGAAAGATCTTTATCAGGGGATCAAAAGGCTGGGAAGCACGTATCATCTATGTCAGTCCGGATATGCTGGATCTGCTTCACAGGTATGACTGCATCATTCAGCGGTACCTTCCTGCAAGGAAGGTTTTCTTTCCAAACCAGAAGGGGGATTTTTATAGTAAATCCACTCTCGACATCTGGTTTCATGAGTTCTGGGACACGCTTCCTGAAGCAGCCGTCACAAAGGGCAATAAACCGAGGGTCCATGACTTTCGTCATTCTTACTGTGTTTACAGGCTGAATCAGTGGGTCAGCGATAATGCGGATCTTAATGCGCTTTATCCTTACCTGAGTGAATTTGTGGGGCACTCCAACTTTGCTGATACGGATTATTACCTTACATTGGCGGAGCCGTTCTATTCGGAATTCGAAGCCCGCATGCGGAAAGTAAATGCCGCCATCCTTCCGGAGGTGCCGCATGAGGATTAAGAAGTCAGAACTCTACTTTTATGAGATGCTCCGGGATTTCCTGAATAAATACCTTGTTACCCAACGTAATTTCACCGCAGCAACTGTAAAAAACTACACGGATTCCCTGGATCAGTACCGTAAGTATCTGCGGGAACAGAAGGGGATCCCGTTTGATAAGGTTGGATTCCACTGCTTCAGCAAGGAATTTGTGTATAGCTTCTGCATCTGGCTGAGGGATAGCCAATCTAAGGCGGTCAGCACCATAAACCTCCGGCTTTCAGCGATCAAGTCATTCCTGCGTTATTGCAGCGAAGAGGACGCTTCATTGTCAGCAGTTTACCTGAAAGTGAAATCCATCCGCCGCTTTAAGGGGAAAACAGATCCAAAGCTGGAATATCTGACTCCGGAACAGCTTGAAACTGTTTTTGCCATCCCAGATACTGCAACAAGGAACGGAAGACGTAACCAGTATTTTATGATCCACGCCTACGAAACAGGCGGCCGGGTCGAAGAACTGGTCAGCATGACATTGGGGGATATCATCCGCAACGGAAACAACGTGCAAATCCGGCTTCATGGAAAAGGTAACAAAACCAGATATACTCCTCTTCCGTCAGAAGTGATCCCGCATCTTGACGCATATCTTGCCGAATTCCATCCGGACGGCAGGAATGACGACTACCTGTTTTATACGATCCACGATGGGAAGCATTCAAAAATGTCTCCAAGGACTGTGAATTCCTTCCTTTCCGCATATGCAAAGCAGGTACATGAAATGGAGCCGGCGTTTCCGGAGAACCTGCACTGCCATGTGTTCCGTCATAGCATCGGAATGGCAATGTATAAAGCAGGGATCCCGATCTCATATATAAAGGATTTCCTTGGCCATTCATCGATCGATTCGACGGCTATCTACGCACATGCTGACAACGATGCAATGGCCGAAGCGCTCCGTTCCGTGGATCAGGAAGCACTTCCTGAAAAAGATAGTAATGGCAACGTCATAACTGTCCCGGAAAAGAAGTGGAAAGGCAAAGAAGATTACCTGCTTCATTTCTGTGGACTTGTGTAAAGTATTATCGGTAAGTTTTATGGCTACTCAGCCTGAACTCTACCGTAAGTATCAGGCTTCGGGCTGAGATTGCCGATAACACTTTTTCGCTGATAAAAACGGGGTTTCCGAACCTTGGCGGGAAGGATCACCGTGTGGTTGTGTTCAGCCCATTCTGCATAGTCCTGATTCAACTCCGGCTGGATCCAGTCCTTGTTCGCAATCACGGCCTGCTTGCAGTTGTCGCATACAACGATTGCCGGAACGCCGCCGAAGGCCTTCAGTGCGTTGTTGTTGACCTCGATCCATTGCATCTCCTTCGTGGATTCCATACCCTCAGCGTAGATGTATTGGGAATACGGAAGGATTGCAACAAACACAACGATCGGTGTGATCTCGCCGGTAAGACGGTTGATAAGGTCAAAAGTTTTGCCCGCAAAATCAACCTCCATTGTCTGGGCGATCACTGCTGTGAAGTGGGCGGTCTCGTAGTTCTCTTCGCACCACTTGCCGAAGAGTTCGCAGAACTGCCGATACTGGTAAGGTTTCTTCTCTTCTGCCTTGCAGCGCTTTACATACCGGTCCCAGCATACCTGAAGCGTCATGTTCTTTCTCTCGTTCATGAGCTTCAGAACCTGCTGGTAATCGGGATACTCGTAGCTTTCGTCCCGGCCGCCTTCACCCGGCACCTTGCCATACACCTTCATGGCAATCCCGGCGTTTGTGATCCCGGGTGGGAGTGGGAACTCCAGTGCATCACACTTTTCGAATGCTTTCAGGAAATCATGTACTCCTGATTTTCCCGCTCCAGTCTGCTCCGCGATCTCACGGAGAGAAAGCCGCAGTACGTACCGCTTGGTTAGAATGTCCTTGTAGTCTAACATAGCCTACCTCCTATAAAATGAATTCCCACCACTATTGATGGTTATCATCAGTATAGGAGAATGGCTTTTAGATCATAAGGTTAAGGTGTCCGCTCGCTCCGCTCCGCGTCCGTTTTGCTCCGCAAAACCGTCCGGTCTGTGGCGCAATTTGCATAAGCAGTGTTCTACGCCAAAAAAAATTGTTACGTTGGGCAAATATAGTGAGCCGGTCATGAAGCAGTTTACCCATTTTACGGGACAACTATTCCATATCCCGGCAAGCACCCATTGTATGAGATAAAAAATGCCATCTGCCGCAGGAATTCACCTGTTGCAGATGGCATCTTCTCCATCATCTTAAATATACAGTTTTTCCCGAGAATAGCATCCGACCCTTGGTTTAGTATGCTATCCGATCCACCACTCCGGCGTCAGTTCCCCGAGTGTCACCACTTTATCCTGTTCATAATCCAACATGATTTCGATGTCTTTGTATGTCGTCGGCATCAGCTGTACCATCAGCTCCCTACAAGCCCCGCAGGGTGCGCCGGTCTTGCCGTTTGACATAACAGCCAGCACCTTGCAGATGTCCTGTTCCCCGTTGGTCAGCATGTTGAAAATAGCGTTGCGCTCCGCACATATGCCGAGGGTCGAGCAGGTATCTACACACACTCCGGTATAAATCCTTCCTGATGCAGAGAGGATGGCCGCAGCCACGCCGCCTGCCTCGACATAATCTGAAATCTTCCTGCCGTTCTGCACAGACTTAGCTGCTTCATAGAGCTTTTGCCAGAGCCAGTTATCCTTCGTCATCAGATTGACATGCCCTGTCCACGTCTCGTGCATGAGCGGTACATCGACACCTTCCGTGGTCCACTGATAACGGAATCCGCATTTCTCCTGCACCCGTTTTGACTTGAGGTTGCCTTCATAGTAGCCGCACCAGACCTTTTGCATGCCGATATCCTCGAAGGCATGTCGCAGCATCTCCCGGGCAGCCTCCGGTACAATCCCCTGTCCCCAGAACGGCTTGCCCAGCCAATAGCCAAGCTCACACTCATCGTCACGTTCTGTCATATCCGTGTGGCCGTTCAGTTTAAGTTCGATCGCACCGATTGCTTTGTTGTCCGTTTTCAGACAGATAGCATACGCTTCCCGGCCGTTAAATACATTCCGGATCACATCCAGACTCTCATCCACACTTTGGTGTGGCGGCCATCCGGCGATAGGACCGACGTCCGGATCCTTTGCATATTGATATAAGCTCTCCGCGTCACTCTCTTCCCAGCGGCGCAGGATCAGTCTTTCGGTTTCCAGCATCCCAAAATCCTCACAATTCCAGTCTCATATACACAAGTTCCTGATATCCCGACATGCGGGATTTGAAACCTCTCGGGTTCCTTCCGAATTCTACAAAGCCGGCTTTTTCATACATGTCGATTGCCCTGCTGTTCTCAGCAACCACTCTCAGTTCCATCTGCTCATATCCGGCCTTTTTCGCGCATTCGATACAGGCTTCCAGAAGAGCCCGACCTATCCCAAGTCCCCAGTATGCCTGATCTACACTGATTCCGAAATCAGCTCTGTGACGGATCTTGTATTTGCTGCCCACCTGGTCGATCCCGGCCAGACCGGCAACAACACCCTCCACTTCCGCCAGTATCTCAATTTCGCAGGCGCTTTCTGACTTGCTTTTCAGGAACTGAGCCTCCTGTTCCGCAGTAATGTCCGATTCGTCCGGATAGGAAAGCAGATTGTCCGTCTGCTCGTGTGTCAGGATGAAATTATCCAGGACAGCCTTCCCATCCTCTACCGTCCCATTGCGCAGGATGCAGATCCTGCCGTCTTTCAATGTGATTGTCTTCCTGTATTCCAAAACGACCACCTCATTTCCTCAGTGACGCAATCAAGAAGTATCTTTGCAAACAGATTTGTCCCGATATCCTCTGCTATCTCAAACTCGCCCCAAACCTGCGAAGTTCCTCCAGCTTTTCCTCCGATACACCGAGATCATATCCATGAGTTGTGAAAACTCCCATATCTTCCAGCTGCAGATAATCCAGAAAATCTCCCTTATATGAGAACAGCGCCCCGTCATACATGTCCGGATCACCGGAGCTTAAGAACATGGCCACCTTCTTCAGCTTCTCCGGTTTGTTGGGATATGCTGCTGCATAGAAGCGATCAATCGTACATTTCAGCTGTCCGGAAAGGCCATGATAATAGATCGGAGATGCGATCACGAGCATCTCAGCTTCCTGAAGCTCATGGTAGACAAATTGCATGTCATCCTTCTGAACACACTGTCCATTTCCCTTTGTGTGGCAGTATTCGCAGGCAAGACACCCGTGGATATTCATCTTGCAGACCTCATATACACCATACTCGTGCCCTGCCGTCTCCAGTCCCTCACAAAAAGCCTGGATCATCTGTTTAGTATTTCCCTTGGGTCGGGGACTTCCGTTAAAAATCAATACTTTCATAATCAGAGCACCTCCTTGTCCCTGCGTTTCCGTACAGTTGAATGCGCAGCAACAATCTTCTGATAACAAGGGCATTCTGGATCATGGTCACAGATGACGCCGCAGGCCTGCAGATGGGAATAGATCGTGACAGCACCCACGTATTTGAAGCCTCGCTTCTTGAGGTCCTTACTTATTCTGTCTGACAGTCCATTGCTCACCGGAATCGGCCCCTTATCATGGCCCAGATAGAGAATCGTCTTTCCCCCGGAGTATCCCCAGATGTAATCACAGAAGCTTCCGAACTCCTCCCGCACTCTCTGATAACACCGGGCGTTATTGATAACAGCCTGTACCTTGCGGGGTGATCGGATCATCCCTTCTGTATTCAGGATACGTTCTACATCTTCATCGCCGAACTCAGCAATACAATCATACTCGAAGTTGCAGAAGCATTCACGAAAGATTTCCCTCTTCTTCAGCATCAGATCCCAGGAAAGACCGCACTGAAGGCATTCCAGCGTCAGATGCTCAAACATCTGCCGGTCATCGTGGACAGGGATTCCCCATTCCGTATCATGATAAATCTGATTGGCCTCATTCATTCCGGCCCAAGTACAGTAGCCCATGCCATACTCCTTTATTTCTCTGGTGTGTAAGTCGAGCCATGATCGTCATCATGCCCCTGTACCTCCGAGTTTCCGAGTCTCTGGGACAATTCCCTGTTCCGTTCCAACAGATTCCAAATACCATCCTGTGAAAGGACTCCGCGTTTCAATTTCTCTGGGAAGATGCCGGCTTCATCCATGGCATAATCATCCTTCCACTGCTGGCTCGTATAATATGCCTCCAGCTTCTGAATTTCAGACTGGAATGCCTGATACTCCTCGATCTTCTTTTCCAGGACATCCATCTTCTGTGTCGCCCTATCCAGAATGCTCTCCATTGCATAGATATGCTGCGGCACGTTTTCTCCGGCAAGGCGTTTTCTGAACTGGCTCTTTTTCGCCCGGTAATGGTTGACGATCTCATAATCCGGAATCCAGATCTTTGCCTCTTCTATGCGGTCAAAAACGAACTGCAGGGCCTCTTCATCAGACAGACTATCTTCAGTCTGTTTTCGATAGGCCTGGTACATCCACTCCGAGATTTTCTCTTTCTGCTTTTGCTTCAGCTGCCCGTAACTCTTATTCATCTGGAGCAGACGTCCATCCACCATCCTGTGCTTACTCATTTGTATTCACCCTGCCTGTAATTGCAGTCAGCCTGTTTCGCCCTTACTTCTTTTTCTTCGGACCAGGAAGTTCATCATGCATTGCTTCCAACAGCTTGCGCAGGAATTCCCTGTCCTCCACGTCATCGACAAGCAGCATTTCCTTCGCGCCTTCATATGGCAGTTCCATATCTGCATTCGGCATCATCGCCACAGCAGATTTTGTGGGTTTTACAAGAAAACGGTCATCGTAAATGCCGCCGACCACCTTGCTTCGAAAATATATGATGTATTCGCCCATCATGGCTCGATAGGATATATCATCCAAGTCCGATAACTGCTCCAATATGAATTCCAGGTATCCTTTGCTTGATGCCATACTCATCTCTCCCATTACGTCCACTTACAATGATAGACTTTTCTTTCCTGGTATTGCTGTGCGGATAAAAACATATTCCTGATCCGAAGAGCGGTTATCTTCGTAATGATACCCACTCCAATTGAAGTCCTTCATCTGCTCCGGAGTCTCTGCATGGATTCCTGCCATAAAACGCACCATTTCGCCCCTGGCCATTTTGGCGTAAACACTCTTCTGAACGACTTTATTGCCTTCAAGTTCACCAAAGACGCAGGTAATATACCGGTCACCCGGCTGCAGATATTTCTCAATGCATTTTGAGTACTCTTTCGAAGCAAGATTGATGACGGTCCTGCTGTCACCGATCACTTCCCGATAAAGGCTGTCTCCCCAGAAATCATACAAGTTCTTATGACCACCTACAGCAGCCTTCGCCTGCATTTCCAGCCGATATGGCACAACGCCATCCATCGGTTTCACCACGCCATAGAAACCAGACAAAATCCGCAGATGTTCCTGCACATAATCGTATTGGCCATCCTCAAAGACTGCCGGGGCCATGTAAGTATATTGGATACCGTCATATGCAAGTAGCGCCGGCGTCAGATTATTCTGAAGATCCATATGCGCAAATCGCTCGGCGTTCTGCCGGGCGATCTTGTCGTTGCAAACCCAAAGCTTTTTCTGTTCTTCATAAGACAGACTCTGGATCCATTTCATCAGGACTTTCGTCCTGTCCATAAATACCGGAAACTCTTTGCAGGCAAAAGAATCTGTATCCACCCGCATCTGCTTTGCCGGGGAGATAATGATTCTCATTCCAGTTCTCCGAGCATCTGGGCCGGATTATCAGCTGCCTTAACCTTATCAAAAGCCTTTACGATAATACCGTTCTCATCAATCAGGTAGGTCGTCCGGACAACACCCATGCTGACCTTGCCGTAGTTCTTCTTCTCCTTCCAGACATCGTAAGCCTGAATCACTTCCTTCTCCGAATCAGAAAGAAGTGTGAAGGGCAGGCCGTATTTTTCCTCAAATTTCTTGTGGGATGCTATGCTGTCCTTGCTTACGCCAAGAACGACCGCGCCTTTCTCCCGGAACTGTGGATACAGATCTCCGAACGCACAGGCCTGCTTCGTGCAGCCGGCAGTCATGTCCTTTGGGTAAAAATACAGAATTACCTTCTGACCCTGATAATCTGCAAGGCTTCTCATTTCTCCGTTCTGGTCCGGCAGGGTAAATGCCGGAGCTTTGGTTCCAATCTCTAACATTTTTTCTCCATTTCTTGATCCGTGTTTCAATATTTATTCTGCAGAAACTTCTCGACGAATTCTTTCTTTAATACTATCAAGTTCACGCTGAAGTTCTATAACATATTCAGAACATACGTCCTTATATAAGCCTCGACTATAACCTTCTTCTATTTTCATTTCAAGGGTTACATCATTATGAAGACATAGTTTGACAAGTTTTGAAAAGACCTCTTTCAATTCTCCCTGGCATGAATCACTATTCAAATTCACTCGACACTCATCATCTTCGAATGCAAAAGAAAGAATATCATCATCGGTATTCTCGGCAAACAGTTTAACTTCAAGAATTATTTGATTCATAGATATCCTTCCTTTCATAAAAGGCATCCCGGCTACCTTCAAGAGATTTTAAGCTTTCTTCAGCCCAATTTAACACGTCATTCTCATCATTTATATTGACTAATCGATCTGAAAACGGATTACCTATGTACGTTGTATATATTCCATTGCTGTGCGTGCGATATATTGATGTATACGGAAGTGTTCTTACACCGATATTAGCATTATGGGTCGCCACAACAACGAACTTGTGTCGTTTTGATAAATTCACAAGTATTGGTCGGATCGTTGTATCTATATAAGAGTTCCCCATACCTAATTCAGGTTCATCCAGGAAATACGCATCCGCATCCTCCATTATTGCTCTCTGAAGAAGCAACATCCCCTTTTCGCCATTTGAAGGCGAGTATAATTCCCCGGTATTGTTTATAATTTGCTTCGATCTTCCAACAAAGGGCAAAACAGAGGTAATATTGTCTTCCGAACAAATATCATTGAGGTTTTGCACCTGGTCTGCTATGTCAACATTAAATATATTCTGTTTGATATACTCAAGGATTGCTTTTACCTCACGCAGTTTTCGTATGCCAATTCTAAATTCCTCCTTTCGGGATTCTGCACAGAGCATCCGGAATTTAGTATTGATATATATGTCTCCCTTTTCATCCAGAGTTCCTACTTTTTCCCGACTATTAGACTCATCAACAGACAACGCCCTCAGTATAGTATTAACGATCTTAAGCAGTTTTAATCGGCCTTCCACAAAACCTGTCAACCCTGTAGTTGATGGCTTAGAAACTGAATTTGTACTTTTGTCAGCAATTTCCTTTATTGTGTTTAAGGTATAATTCACAAGATGAATCACTTGCTCTGCAATTAAATCCTCAAAGCGATGCTGGTAGATACTTTCCTTTAGTCTTCTTAATAATGCTCTTAATTGATCACTCTCTTCCTGGCTCAAATATTCTTCAAGCTGTATGTTAAGTATACTCGGGAAGATATTGTCTATCGTCTCTTTATCAGCCTTATGAAGCTCTTCTTTTACATTTTCTATACTCGGTAAGGCAGATGCTCTTGTTATTCGCATTCGTGATTTGTTTGCATTATTGCCGTCCGTTTTCTTCCAGTTCAGATAATTATTAAAATGGGTCGGACTCGCATCTACCCAATT
>JAFUFL010000078.1 GCA_017469935.1 Lachnospiraceae bacterium | reverse complement strand
TCAAGATGCTGTCCGCAGAGATGTGCCCCAGGTAAAGCCTCTCCTTTATGAGCGGGAGCTTCAGCTCCATGCCGTCATATTCACTGCAGGCTGTGCCGGCACAGTTCTCCTCCCTGTACACAGGGTACAGGACCGCGTCCTGGTTCGTGATATAAAAGGTATGCCTGTCTCCTTTCAGGTATTTCGGCATGCGGGGCTTTCCCATATACTTCTCCGGGGCGCGGTCAAATTCCTTCAGAGAGGACAGCCACGCTTTGAACACGGTGACTGCTTCCTTCAGGATCCGCTGGGCCGTCTGCATGGGAAGGCCCGCAAAAAAGTCCGGGTTCCCGTTCGCCCGCATGATGGCGTCCAAGGCGCGGTACGAGAGGACGCGCCGTACCTTTATGTGCGGGTGTGTCAGGGGATACGTCCCCATGACACAATCATGCCCGAATATTCATATCCTCAGACAGTACGATGAACTCGTCCTCTTCCGAAAAACTCACTTCTGCAGCAGCCCCATTCTGCAGCCTGGCAGGATTCAGCACGATCAGGGGCTCTGCCCCGTCTGATGTATCTCTGTTCTGGCTCTTCTTTTTGTAGCCGATCAGAATCTCGCCTTTCTCTGCGACAGCATCCTGCACCGAGAAAAGATCGATGGGCTTGCCGCCGCGCAGGTCCATGTAATATTTTGCCGGCTTCATGTAGACTTCAAAGCCCTCATTACACAGCAGATTCTCGAACACCTCCCTGAGTTCCCTGTTTTCGGCAATCTGCGACATCATAAGTGACGCGATGCTGCGGCTGATCACGAAATCGCTTGCCATGGTGCCCTCTGCGAGCTGCTGGTTTTCTATGCTGCGCATCTCACATGTAACGCCAAATTCAGCTTCCGGATGCATGTTCTTGTAATTCTTGCAATAAAGCAGCAGTTTCAGGGCTTTTTCGTCAGCCTCATCGTCCTGCAGCTTGTCCGGCGACAAAGTCAGCACATACTGCGGCCTGGTTTCCGTCAGCAGACCGTAAATGTATTTGTGATCGTCGATCCGCGTTTCCTTTTTTCGCTTTTTTGCTCCATCCTGCTGCAAAGTATCTTTCCGCTGTACTTTGACCGCAGAATCGATGTTCTTGGCAAGCATGTCCTCAATGATATCGTCGGTCAGCCAGTGATCCAGATCCTCCGGGTCTGAAGCGAGATACACGATCGTTCCGGGCGTCAGATAATTAGACATTTCGCGGAGAATATACGGCAGTTTCTCGTTACAGCCGATGATCAAAATAGACAGCGGCTCCGGAATATATCTCTCCGTAGGCGGAGTATAATTTACAGTTTTTTCCTCAATAGGAATTACCGTGTCGTCATCCTCCTGGAACAGAAGGAGCTTACATCCTTCCTCAAGCACAACCGTATTGGGATCCGCGATCAAAACAGAGCCATCCTTCTGAATGATCCCGATTGCCGTTGTGTTGTCCAGGCAGCGGTTAATCTGTCGAATAGTCATTCCGCAGACCTTCTCGTATAATTTCTCGTTCTTCTCCGGTCTTGCGATATAAAACTCGTGCCCCGAGAAGTTAAATAATTCTGTGAATACTTGTGACAGGCCGTTTTGGCGGCACGTGTGTGTCATGATCTTGGACACGGTATTTTCCATCATCAATAACTCGAGGCGGTCATTTTTTACAGAAAACAGGTCCTCGTCTTCGCTGGCGTCATTTCCGGCTATTCTTGCAGCATGCTCGTTCTCTCTTCCATAGATCACCGAGGTGATATAAGCATTGGTCTCCCCGGCCTCATTCAAGATCTTCGTGCAGGCCAGAATACTCTTGATCGTCTCAAAATCATGGTTGGCAGCAATGATGATCGACTTGCAGGTCTCGATCGAGCAGCGGTGCAGGTCCTTGTTGCTGCAGATAGATCCGCTTCGGCACACAATGACCAGGTTTCCGGTATCCGGGAACTCAATGCGAATCCTGTCATCCATTTCCTCTTTTGGCAACTGATCCATGATCACAACGGCATTGCGGCGGCCGCCCTGATTGCGATACGCCTCGATCAACTCCGCAATGATTATGAATGTGGATTCGTTGAAGCCCAATATGACGACATGATCGGATTCAACAACAGCCTCAATTCCCTTGGACAGCTCAGAGACACGGCTCTGAATACCATCATTGATCAGACCGATCAGCATGGCCAGGAAGAAAACGCCGACCAAAGTAGCCAGAAGCATAAGAAACAGGAACACCCGGCTGCCCGTATCTCCTGACAGTACGCCCGGATCAAACGCATGGTTCATGGTGTTCCACAGAGACTGCGCCAGAGACTCCTGCCCTCCAAACAACACTGCGAGCAGTCCGATGATAAATACCAGAACTGCCGTAAACGTGATCAAAAAGAGAATCGTCGACAGCGTCCCTTTCGAGAGCCAAATATCAAAGTAATACAGAGCGCGCCTGTAAATGTTCTTTTTCTTTTTATTTTCCCTGTTGTTGGCGTTTTTCATGATTTTTCCCTCTTGTGTGTGTCACGGGGACGTATCTGCTGACACACTCTCGCCGCTTTGTGTCACGGTTTGTGTCATGGGGACGTATCCGCTGACACAAAATGTGTCAGCTGATACGTCCCCATGACACATTCCGTGACACATTTCTGCGGCGTGTGTCAGAAGATACGTCCCCGTGACACACCTCACGCCGCCTGATCCACCGCCTCGGCCTGCTCCATATACAATTCCACCCTGTGCCCGACATTCTCCTGCAGATTCCTGAAGAAGAACTGATAATCGTAAATGTGATACGCTCCCTCGGGGAAAATATCAATCTTCGCCGGGTACTCCTCCGGCGTCACATCCGTCACCTTGAGCGCGCCGCGCTCCTCATCAATGTAGCACCCGCACAGTTCTGCCTCCTCGGTCGCGATTTTGCCGTCATACCCGGTGAAGCACGCCCCGAGGTTTTCAGACTTGTCGGCCGGCGTCCCGTCGGTCTTCCAGTTCAGCGGATTGATGCTGTGCGCCTTCTGCCCGGCCGGGTTCACGAACGTCTCTGTCACCTCCGGCGCCTCACAGTCGAAGCTGATCACAGCGCCCAGGTCATCTGCCGACTCAGCCGGCACGATCTGCGGATACTTCTGCATCAGTTCATCCGTGCACGCCCATCCGATCGCGTAGCACGCAACGAGCTTCTCCTGCATCTCTTTTTCGCCAAAATATTCCCCCATCAAACGATAGCACATATCCGCCCCTTGCGAGAATCCCGCGAGAATGATCGGCCTTCCGTCATTTTCATGCTCCAAATAGTAGGCGAATGCATCCGAGATATCCCGATAGCCAAACTCCAGGCGCCGATCCCTCTCCGCAGCCTCCTGCGTATAGCTGTTCATAGCCGCCTGCCGATAATAGGGCGCGTACATCCTCGCGCTGTCCTCGTAAATGCCCCGCTCCATGTTGAGCGCCCCCTCAAAGTACTTCTTCATCACTTCATTTTCCAGGGACATATTCTCCTCATCGAGCGTATCCACGGTCGGACATACGAGGAACAGATCCACATCCTTGTCCTCCCCTATGCCATAATATACCCAATTACTTTGGTCCGAATAATCCACCGCAGAAGTTGTCGCCTCCGCAGCTTCCTCCTTGGTTGCCGCGGCCGGCTCTTCTGCGGCCTCGGCCTCTGCCTGCGCCTGAGGCTCTTCCACGGCCGGCTCGGAAGCCGGCTTCGCGCTCTGTCCCGCGCACCCCGCAGTCATGATGGCTGCAACAAGTCCCATCGTGATCCATTACTTATTCTTCATCTCTGCATCCTCTTTTTTTATTAAATCCTTGATTGGTTCTATCATACTCCATTTTCTGTGTCATGGGGACGTATCCGCTGACACATTTTGTGTCAGCGGATACGTCCCCGTGACACACCATGACACAAAGAACCGGCTGCAGCCTAACACTGCAGCCGGTTCGTCGCATTATTCTATATTTGCCGGAGCAAAGTATTATTTCGTCGTAGCCGCGCTCCAGCTGGTCGTGCTCGCAACAGGGCTCATGAGCACGCGGCCGGTTCCGCGGTAAACGTTGACCAGGCCTTCACCGCTGACCGCAGAGCCGACGATCGATCTTGTAGACATCTCGACCGTAAACTGCAGGCTGGAGGACCAGCAGACCGCCATGTCGCCGTCGATCCGAAGCTCGTCATTATTGAGGTCGATGCAGATCAGTTCCTCTTCCGGCACATAGCTCTCAAGTGCTGCGATTCCGCGGCCGGAAAGGCCCAGATTGAACAGTCCCTCGTTGCCAAGGGCCGCCGAGGAGAGATTGCGGCGGGACACCAGATTCTGGCGAACGGTCCCATCGCATGCGTAGAACATTCCGTCCTCAATGGTGATCCCGGGTCCCCACTGCTCCACATCCACGAGAATGATGTGCTTGTAGGTAGGCTCAAGCACGAGGATTCCGGTGCCCTTGTATTCGGGCTTGACTGCGGATTCTTTGGTGACTGCGCCGCGCAGCGCCTTGCCAAAGAAGTCACCCACGCCCTTTACTCCGCTCGTAGCCGTGACGTTGCCCGCCATCCACTGCATGGCGCCGGCCTGGACTACCGCAGAATTTCCGCCGTTCATATCGATGACCAGCTGTCTGCGGTGTACCCCCATTTTGGAGCCAAAATATTCCGCTTCCGCATTAAAGAAGTTTACGCTGAGGTCTTTGTCATACTCCAGAACGCTGAAGTTGCCCAGCCTTTTTGTGAAATGTCTGTTTTCGTTTTCAAGGTTGTTGATTCTCATAGTTCCTCCTTAATCTGTGCCATTGGGTTTATGTCACGGGTGTGTCACACTTCCCCGTGACATTTCTGCGGCGTGTGTCAGAAGATACGTCCCCGTGACACAAACCTTGATTCCGTATACTTTACTCAAAATCTACTTTCAGCGAATATCCGGATGTTACTTTATTGATGATCGGCTGATAGATCTCCCAGACAGACATTTTGGCAAATCGATCAGCTTCGCCGATTGTATTCTCTGCATCCAGCGTTTCCTGCATTTTCTTGCGCGCTTCACTCTGCAGCTGCTGGTTCTCTTCAGGTGTAATGCTTATTTCTCCTAAGCTGAGGAGACCGCGCTCCACATCTCCAAGTTCCGTCTCCCCCTCGTTTATATTGATCTCACCCTGAACAGCGTGGGGGATTTTTATACTTACGGTCTTTGTCTCTTCATCAAGCGTGATGTCATCCTTATCCAATTCCCCGAGATCTACTGTGTAAGTCACGGAACCTTTATATGTCATAAGCTGTGTTTTGGTAAATACCTTCAGATTTCCCAGTCCCGTATCTATAAGAGTCGTTGCGCCCGATATATCTGTCGTAAAAACTTCGAGTTTCTTAAGCTGCTTAGAATCCCCAAGAATTGCTTCCTGGAAGTCCGCTGCCGTATATCCGAGGATCCCGTGGTTTTCAAGTGTCAGATCCCTGTTTTCAACCGGCTCTTCTCGTTGGACAAGGTCCTGAATGTTTCCGGTAAAACGATTGAAACGATATACCATAAAGCCCACTCCGGCGATCAGTGCAATCAGGATCACCGTCTTTAGCATTTCCAGCGGGCTGATGCCCCTTCTTCCTTTACTCCCCTGCTTTGCTCCTTCCCTGGCGGCCTCCTCAACTTTTGCCAGGAATTCTTTGGTGGTGATGCTTTCTTCTGTGACTTTCTCATTTGTGTTTTCGTTCATATCATTTCCCCTTGTTGATAAAATATTGCTGACGGCAATGCACGCCCCTCTGCCTGCATTTTTAGTCTAGCACAATTATACTTCCTGCTGTAGTGAAGTTCATCTGTAAAGCTAGGAATTGGTGCCGGATGGTCATAAAAACGACCAATTAGAACAACTGCCGCGTTAACGGCAGTTGCTGTTTTCATTTCATTTTTTATATTTATAGGCAACACAAACTACAAAGAGTTAGTTATTCCACCATTTTTTCTTATTCTTTTTTTCTTTTTTCCTTTCAGCCATAGCTCTGGCTGCTGAAGAACTTCTCTCTTTTAAGGCATCCGACATAAGTTTCGTATATTTCTTTTCTGTTTCAGCTTCTTTTTTCTTGCCAATACCAAACAGTCCCATAATCCCTCCCATTATTTACTCAATCACCGGCCAAAACTTGTAATAGCGTTACTCGGTTATTTCAGATTTCAAGCTCCTTTATCTCTATATAATTTCGCTGGTTTTAGAATGAAGTGATGTATTCATATATTAATCGTCAAATAAAGGACATCCATCCGTGCAGGTCGGATATGGGCCCCCGCAAGCTCTGCACCCCTCCGGGACCTCGAATATATGCTTGTCATAATACTCTTGCTTTTCTTTTTCAGACATGCTGTACTCATCATATTCATCTCTTTTTTTCATTGCCATTGTTATTTGTTCTCCTTTCTTTTTTATTTATTAATAGGCGTTTGCGAAACGCCAGAAGCCGCATAGTTACGGCATTCTTTTAGTTACAAAATAAAACAACTCCTCACTGGCTCATGGTAAAATTGAGTTGCCTAGAAACAATCAACCATGCCCCAGAAAGGAGTTTGTACATCTA
>JAFUFL010000093.1 GCA_017469935.1 Lachnospiraceae bacterium | reverse complement strand
TGGTGTATAGTATCATTCTAAGTAGCAGTCACTCTGATTGGCGGGCAGCACGAGCTGTCCGGATGTGAAAGGGGGATGGTGAATGCGCGCGATCGCAATTGCTTTCGTTGAGTTCAATGTGGTGCTGGGCGGAATTCTTTTCCTGAGCACAGTGGTAAAGTGGTATGCGCTGAAGGCGAAGATTGAGGAAAACGGCTGGCAGAACATGAATCCGTGTGACGCCCTGACGCTGGTCATCTACTGCGTTCCGGTCTTCGGGCCCATGAGCTTTTTGGCGCTCATGACGACGCTGGATGAGGGAGCAGTCACGAGCAGGACGGACGCGAACAGTGTGATTACCGTGGCGGTGGGGCCGATGCGGTTCGTGTTCGCGGAGGAAGGCCGGCAGAAGAATGGTGACCGGGGCACGAGCGAGTGATATGAGGGGGTGATGCCGGCGGGAGGCGGAAGCCTCGGGCTGGGGTGTGTGAAGATTAGTGGGGAGGCGGAAGCCTCTTGCTGGGTTGTGTGAAGATTAGTGAGGGCTGTTGCATTAAGCGGGACTGATTACGCTTGTGTAACAGTCCTTTTAAATTGGAATCAAAGTAGGTGTGCCGTGTCAGAATCGGGGAAAGGAAGCAAGAATGACGCTCAAATGGTTGTGGAGGGTACTCCATAACCACTTGAGCGTCAGAATCAGAAAAGACAGCCCTTGTTCAACTGAATCAGTTCAAAATAAACAATAAAAAGGGCATTTATTACTTGTCTGGGCTCCCGGAAACCAGGATCCCCCACAAGAATCCATCCCCTTCCCGCAAGAAAATCAGAAGTTCCCCATCAGGAAATCTTTGGTCAGCCCGAAGAACTCCCGGAACATGTTGTTGGGCAGGAACAGGAGATCGGAAGGCGCCGCGATGGCATACACGTTGGTCAAGCCTTGCCCACGGGCCAGCGCGAGGGCGCGCGTGACGTGGAAATTGTTGGTGACGATGGCGGTGGGAGCGTCGGGGGAGGACATGAGGGCCTTGCTGTACTGAATGTTTTGGACGGTGTTGAGGGCTTTGTCCTCGACGATGATGCGGTTTTCGGGGATGCCGACGCTTACGAGGTATTGTTTCATGCCTTCTCCTTCGGAGATGGGCTCGGCGGCTCCTTTTCCGCCGGTGACGATGCAGGTGGTGGAGTCGTTTTCGCGCAGGTACTGCGCGGCGGCGTCCAGGCGGTACTTAAGGACGGCACTGGGGCCGTCTTTGCGGACCTGAGCGCCCAGGACGATCAGGTAGTCCAGACCGGCCGGTGCGCGGCTGCCGAAGCCGCGAAGAACAAATCCTTCACAGACTGCGAGCAGGAGAATGCCGGCGCAGATGGCGATGAGGAAGAGGGTGCGCACTATTTTGGGAATTCTTGCGATGAGGCCGCTGCGCAAAAGAAAGCCCAGAATTAAAAAGAAGGCGCCCAAGGCCAGCCAGACAGCAAAAAAGGAGGTGCCGCTGCGGATCAGGAGGACCATGATGCCGTACAGGACGCATGCAGTGCCGAGTATTGTGAGTAGGATGACAGATAGTGACATTGTATATTCTTCCTTTGATATTTTGATATCCATATGCCGGCTGCACGCGCACGGTGCAGGGGCTTGTAAGATGAGCCCCGGGCAGGAATCATTTGAGTGCGGACCACGGATCACTCTGTGAAAACGTAGTAAGCGAGCTCGTCAATCTCGCGGTTTGTGCCGACGACGATGTCTTTGCCGTCGCTTCGGATGAAATGCAGGGCGTTAGCCATGCCGGTCGCGGAATCGAACAGGTCAGCGCGGTAGTTTCCGGCTTCTGCGTCCCAGGTAATCACTGCGGCGCCTCTGGTGCCCTTGCGCCAGCCGACGATCCAGGTGGGTTTTCCGAGGATGGTGTCGGCCCATGTCGCGTGGACCATCTCGGTGTCCTTCTCGGGCGCACCGTATTTCCACTGGGGGACATAGTTGTCGAACTCGTCGAGATGCCAGATGGAGACGGCATTGCCGTGGAAGGGGCTGATCAGGCCCAGCTCGAGCCTGCCGTCGCCGTCGAAGTCCATAAGGACAGAATCGCTGGCGGGGACGGGCAGGAGATTGGTCACAGTCCACTGAGCGCCGCGAACTCTCGGGGGCTCCATGAGGAAGGTGCCCTGTTCGCAGCCGACCACGGCTGCCTCGTGGCCGCCCCAGATGGTCTTGGAGAAGCCGTGGTTTCTGAGCATTCCGTCCTGAACGAGGGAGAGCTGCAGAAGATTTCCGTCATGGAAGGCGGAGAGATCATCGGGCAGCTCTGCCGCAAAGCAGGCGCCGGGATATCTCCAGTCGTTTTTGAAGGAATGGCCGCTCTTGAGGCAGCAGACGAGCAGGTAGTTGACGCCTGCTCTGCTAAAGATCCCAAAGCGGTGAACAAAAGGGGTCTCGCACAGGGTTCTCACTTCCCAGTTGCCCTTGCTTTTTCGGGTCACGATGACGATCCTTGCATCCGCAGAGTCGTCGGGGGAGTAGAATTTGTGAATAGCCAGGAATTGACTGTCTCTTCCGGGAACCGGAGCCATGGTCATAACGCCCCCGGGCTCGTCCCAGATTTTTTCCAGGCATTCGCCGTCTTCGCTGAAGAGGTAGCAGGGATCGCACTGCTCGGCAGCGGCCAGAAAGCATCTCTTTCCCTCTACAGTGATCTCGGTCATGGCGTAGCATTTTTTCAGATTTGCTATCACTTTCTTTTCGACGTTCATTTCTTTTATCCTCTCTTGTTCAAGGCTCGCAGAGCGAGCCGCTGCGCCGCGTGCGGGCTGCCCTTCGGACAGCTCCTTCCTTTCCGCACGCGTGTGCATCATTTAACTCAGCAAACATACACAGCTCGAAGAACGAGCCGCCCACACAAAATATTATACACGATGGACTGATAATGCAAAGCGCCCGGGTGCGGCAGCCCGCACGCAGCGCAGCAGTCCGCCCGGGGCACGGCAGCCTGAAACCCGTGAATCATCCGCGCGACATCTGTGCCCCCAAAGAAGCCGCCATATGCTATAATGATTGGAATATCATGTTGAAAGTCAACAAGGCAAACCCGATAAAAACACGGAGGAATCGATCAAATATGAATAAAGAATTTACAATCGGCGTACTGGGCGGCATGGGAACCTATGCGACCATCCATCTGTTTGAGCAGTACGCGGAGATTTTCGAAGCGGAGAAAGAGTGGGACAGACCCCGCATGATCATCGACAACCGGTGCACCATGCCCAGCAGGGTGCGGGCCTTTCTTTATAATGAGAACGTGGACAAGCTGGTGGACCAGATGGCGGATTCCATGCAGCGGCTCAAAGACGCCGGCTGCACGCGGATCGTGCTGGCGTGCAATACTTCGCACCTGTTCCTGCCGATGATCTATGAGAAGGTTCCGGGACTGGAGCCCCTCGTCATGCACATCATCAAGGGCTGCGTGGAAGCGCTGTCAAAAGATGGCGTGAAGGAAGTTTATCTCCTCGGAACCGAGGGAACCATCGACTCGGGCGTCTATCAGAAGGCGCTGGAGAAGGAAGGCATTGGGTGCAGCGTTCCCGCCCAGGAGGAGTACACAAAGCTCCGGGACTGCATCGAGGCGGTCAAGCAGAACAAGTACACCGACGAAGTGAGAGAGACCTTCCTGGATTTGGTGAACAGAGCGGAGGTCTGTATTTTGGGATGTACGGAGCTGCCCATCATTTATGAGAGATATAAGGACGGGGTGACTTGTAAGAAGGTTTATGATCCGTTGGAGATTGCGATCAGGACTCTGAAAGAGGAATATGATGCTTCGAGATGAGATTACCGAGCCGATCAGGCCGATCCCGCAGAGGCGTGTGATCGAAAAGATGAACGAGTATATGAGCCGGCGGGATTATGCGGGCGCGGAGCGGCATCTGCTCTACTGGCTGGCGGAGGCGCAGCTGGGGCGGGACCGGGACGGGCAGCTCATGCTCAGAAATGAGATGGTCGGCCACTACCGCAAGACCGGGCAGAAGGACAAGGCCATGGAGAGTGCGCGGGAGGCGCTCGCTCTTTTGGCGGAGATGGGGCTTGAAGATGCGGTCATCGCCGGGACGACGTATGTCAATATCGCGACGGCCTGTAATGCGTTTGGCGACTTTGAGCGGTCGCGGGAGCTGTTCGAGAAGGCGCGGGCGGTCTATGAGGGGAGCGAGCATGTGGAGCCGCAGCTTCTGGGCGGGCTCTATAACAACATGGCGCTGACCTATGCGGCCCTGGGGCGGTATGATGAGGCGCTGGCGCTGTACGAGAAGGCCGTGGGCGTGATGGCGGACGTGCCGGACGGGGAGCTGGAGCAGGCAATCACTTTTTTGAACATGGCGAATGCTGTGGAGGCGCAGCTGGGCATGGAAGAAGGGGAGAGCCGGATCTACGAGCTTGTGGACCGCGCGGAGGAGCTGCTGGAGAGCAAAGGACGGGAGATGCTGGGGGCGGAAGGCTCTGGCGAGGGCTCGGCGAATAGCGGGAGCCGGGAGGCTTCGGGCGAGGGCAAGCCGCTGCGCGAAAGGAGCCGCGAGGAGCGGGCGCGGATCGGCTATTATGCTTTTGTGTGCGAGAAGTGCGCGCCGACCTTTGATTATTACGGGTATTTTCTGACGGCCGAGGCGCTGAAGGAGACTGCTGAGAAGATTTACAAAGAAGAGTGAACCGCCGGGGAAGCCGGCGGCGGATGGGATTATGATTTTATGAAGGGACTGGAGCTCGCGAGAGCCTATTATAAGGAATATGGAGAGCCCATGCTCCGGGAGAAATTCCCGGAGGTGCTTCCGCTGCTGGCCGTGGGACTGTGCGGCAGCGGGTCGGAGTGCTGGGGATTTGACGATGTGACCTCCCGGGACCACGATTTCGAGCCGGGGTTCTGTATTTTCCTGCCGGGCGAGGAGGTCGTGGACCGGAAGGCAGCCTTCGCGCTGGAGAGGGCGTACGCTGCGCTGCCCCGGGAGTTTATGGGCTTTAAGAGGTCTCTCGTGTCGCCGGTGGGCGGCGCCAGGCACGGAGTGATCCGGACGAGCGATTTTTTGACGGACAAAGTAGGGAAGCCGGACGGGCAGCTAAGCCTGACGGACTGGCTCTATATTCCGGACTATGCGCTGGCGGAAGCCGTGAACGGGGAGGTCTTCATGGACGGGTACGGCGAGATGACGGCGATCCGGGAGAGGCTCCGCCGCATGCCGGAGGACGTCCGGCTCAAAAAGCTGGCCGGCCAGCTCCTTCTCATGGCGCAGTCGGGACAGTATAATTACCGGAGGTGCCTTGCCCACGGCGAGACCGGGGCGGCCCAGCTGGCGGTCTGCGAATTTGTCAAAAGCTCGATGGCCGCAGTTTTTTTGCTGAATAAAGAGTATCAACCCTATTATAAGTGGAGCTTTCGGGCCATGCGGGCACTCCCGCGGCTGTCTCTGACGGCGGAACTTCTGGAGTATCTTCTGACAACGGACAATGAGGCGGAGACGAGCGAAGAGAAGAGCCGCGTGATCGAGGGGGTTGCGGAGGATGTCATCGCGGAGCTGCGCGAGCAAGGGCTCACACAGGCGGACTGCGGGGATTTGGAGAAGCACGCTTACAGCGTCAACGATCGCATCGCGGAGGGGCAGATTCGGAATATGCATGTGCTGGCGGCGGTGTAACGGTTGGGAATTTGGCGGTTAGCGTTACTTAACGCGGTTTTTGAGGCATATGCCTCTTTTAAATCCCTTCTTCGGTGGATATTCCACTCAAGAAGGGCGCAGAAACAGACCTATATATCCCGATAGGGGTCATAGTACCCCTTTGCGGGCCCTTCTTCGGTGGATATTCCACCGAAGAAGGAATTTAAAAGATGATATAGCCTGTTTGGAAAGTTTGGACCATATGAAAAACGAGAAACTGAGAAAAATACAGATCGTCCTCACAGCGGCGCTGTACGCGCTGTCCTGTCTGGCGGCTTATCACTGCAATCAGGCGAAGAGAGAACCCATAACAAGAAAGGCCGTCGCACTTTTTGACGGACTTCTCATGCTGGGGACTCTGATCGGGGCATACTACCTCGTCAAGTGGATCGCGGCGGCGGTGCGAAGTGCGGAGCGTTCGGGGATGATTGTCGGTGCCGGTTCCGGCGGAAGGGCTGGGTCACAAGCGCCCGCAAAGGGCAAGGCCGGAAATGGCTTCAAGCCCGGCTGTCTCTATACGCTCTTTGAAGGGCACGGAATGCTGAAGATCTTTCTGGTGCTGTTTGGGATCGGGCTGTTTTTTGCCTGTGCAAAATATCCCGGGATCGAGTCCGGCGGAATTAAATACGCGTATCAGCAGGTCATGGGAATGGATACGCTGGTGCGGGATCTGGCGCCGGTCAAGTATCCGGGAAGCTATATTACGGGGCACCATCCTGTGGTCATGACCGTCCTGTTCGGGCTCTTTATCAAGGCGGGAAAGGCGGTCGGACATATCAACTGGGGAAGTTTTGCGCTCTCTGTTGTGATCTGCGCGCTCAACTCATGGGGGCTGGCCTATGTGCTGCACTATTTTCGCAGGATTCTGAGGCCTGTCTATTGGGATATAGTCTTTTTGTTCTTCTGCCTGAATCCGATGTTTGGTTCGTTCAATACGTTTATCTTTTTGGACGGGCTGTTTGCGATCGCCCTGGCGGTTTTTTGCTGTCTGGTGCACAGAGTCTACAATTATCCGGAGGAGCCGGCCGGCTACCGGTGGCTGACGGTGTGCGGCGTGGTGATTCCGTTCATCAAGAATCAGGGCATATATATCGTAGTGCTGACGGCTCTGGCGGTGATGCTTCTGCGCAGAAAATATTGGAAGAAGATGCTGGTCTGTCTGGCTGTGCCGGTCCTGGTCTTCAATATTTTGTTCGAGGGGATCGTGATGCCGGCATGCCGGATCGCGCCGGGCGGAAAGCAGGAGATGTATACGGTGCTGTGCCAGACCGTGGCCAACGCGATCGGGTCGCATCCGGAAATTCTGGAGAGTGAGGAGTACGAGGCCGTGCACAAGGTCTTTCCGGTGGAGGACTGGTCGGTCTACGACAGGGAGTTGTCGGATCCGATCAAGTTTTCTTATAATCCGCAGACGACCTCGGCGGATATGAAGGAGTTTCTGAAGGCCTGGTTTAAGATCGGGCTGAGGTATCCGGGCAGCTATGTCGACGCGATGATCTGGCAGACCTACGGCTATTACAGCGTGGACAAAGCGACCACCGGGTGGATCTGGCGAGGGTCCGACATCGTGGTCTCGAACGAGGGCGATACGATTTCCGGCCCGAGATTTCGTTTCAATGATAAACTGATCGATTTTATCGTGGTAGTTACCAACAATTTCAAGCAGAGATGGCTGTTCAGCATTCCGTATTCCATGTGGATGAGCCTGTGCAGCATCGTCCTGTACAGGAGAAAGCAGACAGAGCTGGTCTGGTACCTGCCGGTGGTCCTGCAGTGGCTGATCTGCCTGCTGTCGCCGGTCAACGGTTGCGGCCGGTACGCCTATGTCGTGTACGTGATGACGCCGTTCATCATGGCGGTGTGCCTGGAGAGCGCGACCGGGGCCGTGAGGAGTGAAAAATTATGAAAATACACGGACTGCAGAAAATGACTCTTTTGGATTTTCCCGGCCGCGTGGCCTGCACGGTCTTTCTGGGCGGGTGCGACCTGAGATGCCCGTACTGCCACAACTATGAGCTGGCGACGGGAAAGGTCCCGCCGGTGATGGAGGAAGAGGAGCTGTTCTCTTTTTTGGCAAAGAGGAAAGGGCTTATTGACGGCGTCGCGATCACGGGCGGCGAGCCGTGCCTGCACAGGGACCTGCCGGATTTCATGGCGCGGATCCGGGAGCTGGGCTATGCGGTAAAGCTGGACACGAACGGGACGCACCCGGCGATGCTGCGGGAGATTCTGGAGCGCGGGCTGGCGGACTATGTGGCCATGGATATCAAGAACTGCCCGGACAAATACGCGATGACGACGGGGCTGGAAGGGCCGGATCTGCATATGGACCCCGATACCCTGGAGAGGACGGTTTTGCGGCCGGTCCGGGAGAGCGCGGAGCTTTTGAAAAATTCGGGGATCGAGTATGAGTTCCGGACGACGGTGGTCGACCAGCTCCATGAGGCAGCGGATTTTGAGGAGATCGGAAAGTGGATCGAGGGGGCAAAACATTATTTCCTGCAGTGTTTTACCGACCGGGATACGGTCCCCTACGGAGGGCTGAGCGCGCCCTCGAAAGAGAAGCTGAAGGCCTGCGCGGAGAGGGCCGGGGAGTATGTGAAAGACGTTCAGATCAGGGGCGTAGACTGAGTCTTTAGGCCCCGTAAAAAAGAATATTTGCAAAACACCAGATATTGACAGAATATTTAAATCACCACTAGATATTGACGAGTTGTCCCCTTCGTGGTACTGTAATTGTGTTCGCGGTGGTTAGCCGGCGGACAGACGACGAAATTTTACGAGAAATACAGTACCACATGAGGGGGATTTTATTATGTATCAGGTTACAAAACGAGACGGACAGGTAGTTGACTTTTCAATAAGCAAGATCAGCGATGCGATCACAAAGGCATTCGTCGCGATTGAGAAGCAGTATCATCCCAGTATTATCGATCTGATCGCACTTCATGTTACTTCCGATTTCGAGCCCAAGATCAGAGACGGCGTAATCGCGGTCGAGGATATCCAGGACAGCGTCGAGAAGGTGCTCTCCGAGTCCGGCTATGCCGATGTCGCCAAGGCCTATATTTTGTACCGCAGACAGCGCGAGAAAGTGCGTAATGTCGGTTCCGCACTGCTCAACTACAAGGATCTGGTGGACAATTATCTGAAGATCAACGACTGGCGCGTGAAGGAGAACTCCACGGTTACCTATTCCGTTGGCGGACTGATCCTGTCCAACTCCGGCGCGATCACGGCCAACTACTGGCTGAGCGAAGTATACGACGACGAGATCGCCAAGGCGCACCGCAGCGCCGCAATCCATCTGCACGATCTGTCCATGCTGACCGGCTACTGCGCAGGCTGGAGCCTGAAGCAGCTGATCCAGGAAGGTCTGGGCGGCGTACCGGGCAAGATCACTTCTTCCCCGGCCAACCACCTCAGCACACTGTGCAACCAGATGGTGAACTTCCTGGGAATCATGCAGAACGAGTGGGCGGGCGCGCAGGCGTTTTCCTCTTTTGACACCTATCTGGCACCTTTCGTCAAGGTGGACAACCTGACCCAGAAGGAAGTCAAGCAGTGCGTGCAGTCCTTCATCTACGGCGTGAACACGCCCAGCAGATGGGGCACACAGGCGCCTTTCTCCAACGTCACTCTGGACTGGACAGTCCCGAACGACCTCAAGAACCTTCCCGCGATCATTGGCGGCAAGGAGATGGACTTCACCTACGGCGACTGCCAGAAGGAAATGGATATGGTGAACAAGGCCTTCATCGAGATCATGATCGAAGGCGACGCCAACGGAAGAGGATTCCAGTATCCGATCCCCACTTATTCCATCACCAGAGATTTCAACTGGGACGAGACGGAGAACAACAAGCTTCTCTTCGAGATGACGGCAAAATATGGCACGCCCTATTTCTCCAACTACATCAACTCCGACATGGAGCCCAGCGATGTCCGCTCCATGTGCTGCAGACTGCGCCTTGACCTCAGAGAGCTGCGCAAGAAATCCGGCGGCTTCTTCGGTTCCGGCGAGTCCACAGGTTCCATCGGCGTTGTCACGATCAATATGCCCCGCATCGCTTACCTTGCGGCGGACGAGGAGGACTTCTACAAGAGACTGGATGAGCTGATGGACATCTCCGCCCGCAGCCTTAAGACCAAGAGAACCGTCATCACAAGGCTCCTCGAGAACGGCCTGTATCCTTACACGAAGAGATACCTGGGAACCTTCAGCAACCACTTCTCCACCATCGGCCTGATCGGTATGAACGAAGTAGGCCTGAACGCCAAGTGGCTCCGCGCAGATATGACGAGCCCCAAGACCCAGAAGTTCACACGCGACGTTCTCAACCATATGAGAGAGCGCCTGTCCGACTACCAGGAGAAGTACGGCGACCTGTACAACCTCGAGGCAACTCCCGCGGAGTCCACGACCTACAGATTCGCCCTTCACGACAAGGAGCAGTTCCCGGACATCATCACGGCAAACATGAACGGGAAGCCCTATTACACGAATTCCTCTCACCTGCCGGTGGGTTACACGGAAGATATTTTCTCCGCGCTGGATATTCAGGATGATCTGCAGACCCTGTACACCTCCGGAACCGTATTCCACGCGTTCCTGGGCGAGAAGCTTCCCGACTGGAAGGCTGCCGCGAACCTGGTCCGCAAGATCGCTGAGAACTATAAGCTTCCTTACTACACAATGTCTCCTACTTATTCCGTCTGCAAGGACCACGGTTATCTGACCGGCGAGCAGTTCACCTGCCCGATCTGCGGACAGAAGACAGAGGTCTACAGCCGTATCACGGGTTACTATCGCCCCGTCCAGAACTGGAACGACGGCAAGGCCCAGGAGTACAAGGACAGAAAGGTCTACAATATCGGTCACTCCCACCTGACGCATGTGGGACCTCTTCCGGCAGCGGATGACAACACGGAAGCCGTCATGGAAGCGATCAACGAGCGCGGCTGCTGCGGCGCCATGGAGCCGATCATCGCAGGCGAGAAGCAGGTTTCTGCAGTAAATGAGCCGGTGGCTGAGACCAAGGCACCTGCGGCAGAGGCTAAGGCACCTGCGGCCGAGACTGCGGCACCTGTTGCTGAGGCTCCCGTCGAGACCAAGGCAGAAGCTCCCGCCGAGAATCAGGCCGGTGAGTCCGTGAAGTTCACGGTTAAGCCGGAAGGCTCCGTGACAGCGCTCCTTTTCAAGACTCCGTCCTGCCCTAACTGCAAGGCAGCGGGCGCGATCCTGGACAAGGCAGGCGTAGCGTATGAGCCTCTCAACGCCAACGAGGAGAGAGAGCTGGTGAAGAAGTTCGGCATCAAGCAGGCACCGACCCTGGTACTGGTCAACGGAGATTCCTTTGAGAAGTATCGCGGCGTGTCCGACATCAAGGGATGGCTGATGCACAAATAATGCAATCAGAAAACATGCGCCCGGCAGTGGGATCACTGTCGGGCGTTATTTGCTGAATCTGAAGGGAAAGGGAATTTTACGGATAATGGAGGCAAAATGATGCATGATATAATCGTAGTCGGCGGCGGCGCCGCAGGAATGACGGCAGCACTTTACGCGCAGCGCAACGGAAAGAGCGCGCTGGTCATCGAGAAGAACGGGTTCGGCGGGCAGATCACTCACTCGCCCAAGGTGGAGAACTATCCGGGAACGCTGCAGATGAGCGGCAACGAGTTCGCCGAGAAGATGCTGGACCAGATTCTGGCTCAAGGCGCCGAGATCGAGTTCGAGAACGTCATTTCCGTTGAGGACCGCGGAGATGTCAAAATAGTGCGCACCGAAGAGGGCGGAGAATACGAGGGCGGCGCTGTCATTCTGGCGACGGGCGTCAAGCACCGCATGCTGGGACTGGAAGGCGAAGAGGACCTGGTAGGAGAGGGAATCTCATTCTGCGCGGTCTGCGACGGCGACTTTTACGCCGGGCGGCGCGTGTGCGTGGCCGGCGGCGGCAACTCGGCGCTTCAGGAGGCCATCCTGCTGTCCGAGAAGTGCAGCGAGGTCATCATGCTGCAGGACATGGATTTCTTCACCGGTGAGCAGAAGCTTCAGGATGTGTTGTTTGCCAAATCCAATGTCAGGGCGTTTACCGGCGTCGGAGTAGTGGGATTTGAAACGGAAGATGGCGAACTGACCGGTGTGGTGATCGAGAATAAGAAGACCGGTGCGCGCCAGACCGTTTCCTGCGACGGACTCTTTGTAGCGATCGGACTGATCCCGGAGAACGAGCCCTTTAAGGAGCTGGCGGACCTGAACGGATTTGGCTATTTTGACTCGGACGAGCGCTGTGAGACGAAGACGCCCGGCATCTACGTGGCCGGTGACTGCCGCAGCAAGGGCGTTCGGCAGCTGACAACGGCTGTGGCGGACGGAGCGAGCGCGGCCCTGGCGGCCTGCCGGTATCTGCAGATGAGGTGAGACCGTCGTCCGTAAAGGCTCGCGGGGCGGGCCTTGAACTCGACGCGGCCGCAGGCTGCTGTTACTGCTATGTTTACCAGTTCGGAATCACGGAGTTCATCGATTATGACACCGATTGTAATACCGGCCTATGAACCGGATCAAAGACTGATAAGCCTTCTTAAGGACATGCTGGACCAAAAACTGGGACCGGTCATCATCGTGGATGACGGAAGCGGCAAAGAATACGCCGATCTTTTTGCGCAGGCGCAGGAGATTTTGAGAGAGCTGGGCGGAACGGTCCTGACGCATGAGGTCAACCGCGGGAAGGGGCGTGGCTTAAAAACCGCGTTCGCACACATTCTTGAAGTTTACCCGGACGCGGTCGGCTGTGTCACCGCGGACTCCGATGGGCAGCACACGGTGGACTGCATATTGTCTGTCAGGCAGGCGCTGGAAGAAAATCCGGACAAGCTGATTCTCGGGGTAAGGCGCTTCGACGGCGAAGGAGTGCCGTGGAAGAGCAGGGCCGGCAACAAGATCACCGAGAAAGTCTTCGCTTACGTATCGGGCGTGCACGTGACCGACACGCAGACCGGGCTGCGCGGCATTCCGAGGAACTTTATGAAAGAGCTTCTCGATGTGCCGGGTGAGCGGTTTGAATTCGAGACACAGATGCTGCTTGAGAGTGCGGGAAAATATACCATTCAGGAAGTGCCGATCCGGACGATCTACGACTCGCGGGACAACCATCAGACCCATTTCAATCCGTTCGCGGACTCTGTCAAAATATACAGGATCCTGGCTGCGCGCTTTTTGAAGTATATCTTTGCTTCGGCCTCTTCCTGTGTGATCGACCTGGTGCTGTTTGCGATTTTTTGCCGCCTTTTCAAAGGAAGGACGCCCGCTTATATTGCCGTCTCAACGGTGCTGGCCCGCGTTATTTCGGCGGTTTATAATTATCTGGTTAATTACAAGCTGGTCTTTGGCAGCAAACAGAAGGTGGCAGTCTCCGGTTTGAAGTATTTTGTCCTGGCTGTCGCTCAGATGAGTCTCAGCGCCCTGCTGGTCACGGCGGGAAGTTCGATTCTCCCCGCACTGCCGGAAGTGGCGGTCAAGGTGGTCGTGGATACGGTATTGTTTTTCATCAGTTATAAAGTGCAGCAGAAATATATATTCTGAGAGTTATAGACAGAAATTAAAAGAGAGCTTCGGGAGGGAGATCCTGAAGCTCTCTTTTCTTATGTTAAACCGGTTTCAGGTCATTCCAGGTTGAGCCTTCTGTCCAGAAGGAGCCAGGTGACCGCTGAACTGATGGCCGATGGCGATACCCGCATAGATGCGTGTGATCGAGGCGGCCGCGCCCAGGATCATCATCAAGAGGAACAGGACGGTGGCACCGAGTCCGTTCCGGAAGTTCTCTACGAATTCCGGGCTGGTGATGGCCTGGAAGACTTCACGGAACGGGCCGATTCCGCCGGTTCTCTCGCGCAGCGCATCGGCGTTCTCGTGCAGTGCAAGGCTTCCGTTCTGCAGGAAGACGACTTCGTCGAGGATCGGTTCCACGTCCGTGATCAGGTGGGTGGAGATCAGGACCAGCGCCTCCTCAGAATAATTGGTCAAAATAGTGCGCAGTATATACTCTCTGGTAGCCGGATCGACGCCCGCGATTGGCTCGTCGAGAAGGTACACTTTGGCTTCTCTGCTCATCGTGAAGATTAGCTGGACCTTTTCGCGGGTGCCCTTGGACATATTGCCGAGGGGCATCTTGTCCGGAACGCCCAGGTTGGCCAGCATCTCGGCTGACTTGGCCGGATTGAAATCCGGGAAGAAGTCCATGTAGAACTTGGTGAGCCCCTCCAGGTTCATCCACGGCGGAAGAAAATCGCGGTCCGGCAGGTAGGAGACGATTGCCTTGGTCTCCGGGCCGGGGAGCATGCCGTCCACGGTGATGGTGCCCGAAGTGGGGGTCAAAAGGTGCTGGGCAAGTTTGATCAGTGTAGTCTTTCCGCTTCCGTTTGGGCCGACGAGACCGATGATCCGGCCGCTGTCGAGGGAAAGATCAATATTTTGCAGGGCTTGTACACGGCCGTAATTCTTCGACAGTGCCTTGCATTCAAGAATACTCATTTTCAGAATTCCTCCTTCGTTAAGACTGCCCGCTGTGATCTCTTTCGATCCACGCGCGGACCGCATCCGGGATCTGTTCATCGCTCAGGCCGAGGGCGCGGAGCCTCTCGACGAGCTCGGAAATGATCTGTTCGCTCATAGAATAGCGCAGCTGCGTGAGCTGAGGGGCGTCCTCGGTTATGAAGCGCCCGGCCGTGCGCTGTGCGTTCACAAGGCCGGTTCGTTCAAGTTCCGCCAGGGCCCGCTGCATTGTATTAGGGTTGACACCAGCCTCCAGTGCCAGATCGCGGACAGAGGGGAGGCGTGAACCCGGCGGATAGGCGCCGCCGGCGATCTCTCCCTTCAGAATATTTACGATCTGGAGATAGATGGGGGTGCTTCCGTCAAAGTTCCATGCCATGATTTCCTCCGTTTTGTGGTGTATGATTTCAGGTTCCTGTCTTACTGTCTTAGTGTACTAAGTGGTTAATACAATAAGACAGTACAACGACTTAAAGGGAATGTCAAGGGAATTTTGCAAAATTATGCGCAGAGAGGAGATTTTCAGAGATGTCTTTTTAACAGAGGTTTTTATAGAGGTTTTTTATAGATTTATTTATAGAGGTGTTATTTCTTGCTGCCGGTTCTTGCCGGAAGGGGCGCGTCACTGATCCTGACGCAGCCCCAGAACGAGCAAATAGACAAAGATCGGCTGCAGCAGGAAAAGGAAGTACACATACCGCAGGCTGAAGGCGACGGGAGTCGCCGCCATGACAGTAGCCCAGCCGGTGAGAGACGGGATGAACGGGATCAGGTACTTATACTGCCTTTTCGTGAGCAGGATGACGAACATCAGGAGCACCAGCCAGAAGAGCGCAGCATAAGAGATGTATCTTCTGGGCACGAGTGTCGTCGCTATGGAATAACCGAACAGTTTCTTGAACCAATCGGTCTGCTGCATCTTGTCTTTGTAGAACATGCGGACGCTGACATAGCCGTTGCCGGTCGTTTTGGCGGTGCTCCAAAAGCCGAATGTCGCCAGGCAGTATGCTTTTACGGCTTTGCCGGGGTTGTCGCGCACGAGGCGGGCGTAGACTTTCAGGAACTCCGACGAATTCCGGTTGAGAAATTCCCGGTCAAAATTGTCATGCCATTTGGTCTGGTCCACGGAAAGCGGGTTGTAGGCTTCTTTGAGCGACTCTTTGGGGATCAGCCTGTCCAGAAAAGCCTGGTCCTGCGCGGAGATCCTGCCGTCCGTCACATCGATGTAGGCAATCTGCTGGAGCGGAATGCCGTAGGTCTCAACCTTCTCGTCGACGTTCAGGCCGAAATGGTCGTAGACGGGGCCGGTGATGATCAGCGAAAAGACCAGGATGCCCGCAAAAACCGCAGTGAGGGGAAGAAGTTTGCGGGGACTGTATTTTGACAGGAGATAGAGCAGGAGAATCGCTGATGAGGCGATAAAAATATAGAGCCCGTTGTTGCGCAGAAAGATTATGAGCAGAGACGAGACAGCAAAAGAGACAAGATGCCCGGCCGGCACCTTTCCGGCGGCATAGATTGTCTCGTGACCGCAGACCACGCCGGTCATCCAGAGCGTGTAGGCAAAAAGGGCCAGGCAGAACAGCGTGTCTTTCCAGAGGGAGGCCACGTAGAGGGGAACAAGCGGCACGAAGGCAAAAAAGAGCGCTGACACAAGGACAATTATCCTGTCGGCGTTCTGCCTGCGCAGCTTGAAAATATAATAGGCGTACACGGCGGCTGCGACCAGATACTGCAGGGCAGAGAATATCTTGAGATAAAGGTCCTCGGGGCCAAGCAGGTTTCCGATGCTGTATACCGCGCGCCACATAAATGTATAGAGTACCGGGTGGTGGTTGGTCAGGGCTTTGTCTCCGATTGCCTGCCGGATGACGGAATTGGTGTCCGAAAAGACGCCGAAGGGGACAAAGGTGAGCGCATAGGGCAGCCAGGCGATGAGCAGGAAGGCGAAAACAGCAAGGAAAAAGGCTGTGCCGCCGGCTTTATTCCGGCGCGGATCGCCGCCGGGAATCGCATCCTGCGAGGAGTCGGGGGCAGTTCCGGCATGATCACTCTGCGGGCGGGCAGCGCCGCGCGCGAGTCCTTTGCTCAGGACAGAGACGACTGCTATGAGAAACGTGGACAAAAGCGTAGTGAGAGCCAGCCAGGCCACGACATCAAACCAATGAAAATCAAAGATCGAGACATTCTTAAGGTGTCCGGAGAAAGCGTCGTCCATTCTCAGTACGAAATGCTTTGAGACGATCAGCATGCCGGAAAAGAGGGCGGCAAACAGCACGATGAAGATATTGTTCCGGATAGATCGTAAGATTTTCATACTAAATGT
>JAFUFL010000077.1 GCA_017469935.1 Lachnospiraceae bacterium | reverse complement strand
TCAGGAAGCAGGCTCCCTTCCGGCACACCGTCGTCGGTTACGACCTGCAGCTGGAAGGAGCCGAAATACGGTACCGCACGCACCTCAATAAGCTTGTCCTTCGAGGAGTGCGGGAGCCGTGAGACACGGACACTGCAGCGGCTTTTCTTCCCGCCTCCGTCCACGCCGTACGGGAAGAAAAGCGTGCCGTGCCTGACGGTGCAGGCGAGATTGCTGAACACCGCGGTGCTCCTGCCGCCGGACTTCCTGTAACCCGGGATCTTCGGCTTCCCCGTATGTCCGGATCCCGGCGCGTATGCCTTCAGGCCCTCGAAATACGACAGCCATGCCTCACAGCAGTCCCTGACGGCGTTCTGCATGACATGGGCATGGAAGGCGCGGTAATCCCGGTTGCCCGTGTGCTTGAAGACAGCGTCCAGAAGCCCGTAGGAGGCGAACCATTTTTCCACGGTCGGAACAGTGAACTGGAGGTATTTGACGGCTGCGGCCTTTTTGGCGCGGGCCTCCTCTGAAAGGCTTTTGTCCCCCATGATGCGGAGGACCTTCCGGTCCCGCTTTTCCAGGAGCTGCCGGTTGATCCCCGGTACTGCGCCGGAAACGGTCCCAATGACAAAGGCTTCATTTTCCGTCCGCGCGGACGGAACCTTCTTCAGTCCGGTCATCAGGTTGCGGATATAGAAGTTCGCTGTGTTGCGCATGTTGTTCGCACAGGAACAGGCCCTGTCCAGGTACATATACAGAGCATCATCCTTATGGATGTCGATGCATTCAACATGGTACATATGTCCGCGCGCCTTTCGCAAAAATACAGGTATTCTGCCCGTTCCGGGGCTGCAGTGCCTATACTTTATTATATCATCCGGAGCGTTCGGATGCAAACGCACGTTCGTCTGCTATGTTAGTTTCTGCGCATTCATCCCGCCGCCTAAGAGGCGGGGGTATTCTGCGGTATTATGGATAAACCGGCTGTAAAGCGCATTCACCCCAACGACTGAAGTCGTGGGCTCCCTGCGCAATTAATCGTGGGGCTTAACTACGAAGGTTTGACACATGGATGGATCCTGCGTATAATGGACTTGACAAGAGAGCCGAACGCTGGGTGCCGCCAGCCGCCGGCAAATGTTAACCTACAAAAAGTAGCACTCAGCTTTGCGGGCAGAGGGTGCTACTTTTTGCGTATAGTGGCAATAACAAGAGTTATTACAGCGCAAAGCATAATCACAAACTGGAACAAGTCCGCATATGTGACCATTGGCACCAGCTCCTTTCCTTTGCAAGTCCGGCGCTGACGCAGCTCCCCTTCGGCTCCCCGATCAAATCCATTATTCTGTTATCTGCGGGCATATCATCATCTGATAATAATCGTCCCATACCGATCGCTGGCCTTTGTGGTATCCCATCAGACCTCTTTTTTGTACTGTTATTCCTCAGGATTCTGTGGCGTCAGGGCAGGCATGAAAGAAGCAAGGATCAATGGTATTGACAGGCACACACATAGGCAGTACAATGTACTACAAGGAGGTGAGGATATGGCATTCTCTATCAGATTGACAGAAGAAGAAAGATTACTGGCTGAGAGTTATGCAAAGCTTCATTCTTACTCCATGGCTGAGGCATTTAAAAGAGCGCTGTTCGAAAAGATAGAAGATGAGTATGATGTCACCATCGGCCAGGAGGCATATGATGAATATGTTGCGGACGGCAAAAGGAGCCGTCCGATCAGCGAGCTTTGGAAGGAATGTAATCTGTGAGGTATCACGTAGAAACCACTGCAAGATTTGATCGAGAATTTAAAAAACTTGACCGCTATACACAGCGGATAGTGAAAGCCTGGATCGAAAAAAATCTGGTGGACTGTACTGATCCAAGAATCCACGGAAAAGGACTTACATCCAACAGAAGCGGTCAATGGCGTTATCGAATCGGTGACTATCGTCTGATCTGTCAGATCGAAGAGAACAGGCTGGTCATTCTCGCGTTGTCGATTGGACATAGGAGCGATATATATAACAAAGGCTGAGACTGAATCTTCCCTCCAAATTTTTTGACACGTGAATAGTTTTTCCATTACAATCATAAAGAGCAGATGTCATTATGGCATCCGCTCTTTTTTCATAGTAGACATATAGGTGTTCTTGATCCTTTTGACAGTCAGTCCACACGCTTTATGCGGCGGCATTGGAACGATAAGAGATAAGGTTAAGGTACATGTGATCCTTCCTTTGCGAGGGTTAATTATTCCGGAAGTTAATAGTTATCCCTCCGGATCCTGAGGTATCAGGGCCTCACGAATAGTCATTATAAGGCAGAAGAGTGCCATGACGATGCCGGAGGCAACGATCAGGATCTTTCTGAGTCCCTGATCCAGGGGGGCTCTGGTAAGGCCCTCGACGAGGATCAGGAGGGTGACCATGAGGACCATAGCGAAAGGGGCGAGGAAGAGGGCAGAAGAGAGCCCATGGCCGAGGCCGTAGAAGCTGTCAACAAAATCTGCAGAACCACAACCTGTCATAAAACCCGTATTACAGCGAAGGATCGAGAACAGGATGAGCCCGGCAAGAGGGGCGTAAAAGAAACTCGCGTTATGATCAAAGAGGAGGAAGCCGAGAAAGGCCCCGGCGGCGGCGCCGATCAGTAGGTCCTTTGGGCCGTTATTGGCGTCAAAAACCCCAGAATAGTATCCGTCCGCCATGGCTCCGATGGTCGTGACAGTTCCGCAAAAAAAGGCAAAGGCCAGGAACTGGGCCCAGAAGGTGGTCGGCAGCTGGAAACGCGGGGCAATATATGTGGTATAAAACCAGGCACCGGCGACGCCAAGGGCGAGGTTGCAGACCAGGATGACCGGATTGTAAAAATAGGCATGATACTCCTCTTCCAGTTCCTGCTGCAGGATGCCTTTTTTATTGTCGGCCATGATTGCCTCCTTTCCTTCAGCGCATATAATCGTTAGACTTGCTTTGGCCTGTATTGCTGCCAGTACGTCGGTCATCGGCAATTTTCTTAATTTCGGAAATTGACACTTTTTTTTGAGCCGAAAAGAGATGCTGATATCTTCGGGCCTGATGCTTTAAGACATTAAGGGCCCTGGATTCGGGCTCGACCGCCAAAATTTCTTCCATTTTTTTGAAATCAATTCGGAGTCCTATTCCTGCAGCTGCAGCCTGCGCCTCCAGACTGGCTGAAAATGGCTGGCCATACACTTTTTCCAGATTTTCTTCCAAAGAAAGATCAAATTCGAAACGGTCGACGTCACTCAAAAGAGCATTCCCATTGTCAAATATCGGAGCTTCCCGGACGGAATTATCTTTCGAATTGAGGATGAGTCCAAGGTTATTGAAATGCCGGTCAGTATTTAATGTCAGCATATCCAGGGCCAGGATCTTTGATAAGTAGCTGGTGGCATCAAACCCTGTTATATCCCGGACATAATCCACGAAAAAAACGATACGATCCCGAACCTCCGGAATCAACCGGATTTTATCTGTAAGATTCTGCCCGGTATAGATCTCATACAGCTTCTGGAAACTCATAAACTGCTCGCCTTCTCCGAGAAAGCTCTTTGACCGGCAGCCGGGCTTTCCATTTATTTGGCACTGCTCGTAAGCGACATAGTTCTTGCAATCGGAGCAGGAGAGGAGTCGGGAAACAAGATATTCCGATAAACCCTCATAGCCAACGATATTTTGCTTATACCAGTAGCCTTCGCTGTAAAACTTTGGCTGTGTACCTTTGGAACTCCCGGAGACCATGACAAGGGCTTCCGGGGAAAGGATATAATTCTCCATCAGCGCATCCTCACGTCGTCAAATGATATCTGTTCGTCGTCAAATTTAATCCAAAAAAAGTCATCCCAGGTCACACCATGCGTGAGCCGGACCCACTGGTAGGGGTTGTTTTCCGTCATTCCGGCCTGGGCAAGTATCTCCTGCAGGTCGGCCCGTCCATCCTCATAGCAGCGGTCCTTCAGGAAGTTGTAGAAGCGCCGGATGTTGAACTCTCCTCCGGAGAAGGGCTGCTTGAGTCCCGGCGGCATGATTTTTGTCAGACGGATTTCTTTATGATCGTCGGAGAGATCGACGTCGGCGACGGGCTCATCCCGCCACATGATGTGATAGATCATTTATCCTCCTCCCCCGCCTGAAAAACCTCACGATATCTCATGTATCTGATCAGAGTGCTTTTACTGATACCTGTCATTTTCTCGACCTGGGCGTAGGTCTTCCCCTGCTCCCGGAGTTCGGCGGCCAGCTGCTTCTGTTCCCGGCTGTAGACCGGCGGCCGGCCTTCCCGGAAATTGGGGTCCATTTTTGCGATAGCTTTCCCCTCCTGGGTCCGTTGGACGATCATATCCCGTTCGAACTGGGCGAAGGAGAGCAGGACGTTGCGGAGCAGGGTACTGACGCTGTCATTGCTCAGGACGCCAAGGTTCAGGACATTGACGGTGACACCGCGATCGATCAGGTCGGTGATCAGGTCGCTGGCCTGGCCAACGGAACGGGCAAAGCGGTCAAGCTTGGTAACGATAAGTGTGTCTCCGTCTTGGAGGATTCCCAACAGCCGCTGAAACTCCGGCCGCTCCAGTTTCGTCCCGGTAAAGCTGTCAGTAAAGATCTCGACAGCACCGGCTTCCGTTAGTTCTTTGATCTGTACATCCAGGCTGTTTCCGTCTTTAGCCTGGCTTTTTGTAGATACCCTCGCGTAACCATAGATCATCATTTCTCCAACAGGATCCCCCTCTAAGGCGGTGGGAGGAATGCCAGCC
>JAFUFL010000006.1 GCA_017469935.1 Lachnospiraceae bacterium | reverse complement strand
CTTTAATTCTTTCCCTGCAGGCGATAATGACGCCCGCACATACCGCCAGCGCGACCAGTGTGATGACCTGTACCACACCGAAGGGCGCCGGATCGATCGAATTCAAGTACCACACAAGCGCGGTCAGGACGATCATCAAAAGGACGATAAGTCCCGCAAAGATGATCGGAATGACGGTGGACTGTTTTTTGTCTTTTTGCTCCACATTCACGAACTGCGTTCCTCCTTTCTCGAGCCTTTCGATCTCCTCCAGGTAGATATCGGAATTAATAGTGTCAAAGCGGGCCTGCTTCGAGAGGATCTCCTGACAGACGATCTGCATCTGCTCGGCGCTCTGCCGGGCGGCCTTCAGCTCGTGCACTTTTTTGTAAAGGCAGTCGTCCAGCTGCTGCTCGCCGCTCTCCATCTTCCGGATCGATTCGATGGGGATGCCCAGTTTTCGGAAAAGCTTGATCTTGCCAAGCAGGGCCACGTCCTCCATCGAGTACTCGCGGTAGCCGTTGGCGGAATTGCGCTGCGGGCTGATCAGCTTCTGCTCTTCATAAAAGCGGATATTCTTTTTGGGAATGCCGGTGAGTTCCTCTACCTGGTTGATCTTCATGGCTTTGTACCTCGTTTCTGATTCCTTTTTACACCTTCCACAGACTGGAAGGTCAACAGGAAAATGAAATTTTGTGTCACGGGGACGTATCTACTGACACATTTTGTCCCAAAATGTGTCAGTAGATACGTCCCCATGACACACCCTCGCAAAAATAATAACAATTAAGATAGAATTCCATTACAGCCGATGCTATAGTAAGTATCGGCCATTTTGCCGGAAATGGAAAGACAAGTTTTACCCCAGGTGGGAAGTTCTGCGAGTCTTGAAAGGTCAGAAATGATGAAAATATTACGCGCTATGTTTAAAAGAGAGTTCGTGAGCCACACGATGATGATCGCACTGCCGATCATGCTGCAGAACGGCATCACGAACTTTGTAAATATGCTGGACAATATCATGGTGGGCCGCATCGGCACAGACCCGATGACGGGGGTGTCGATCGTGAACTCACTCTTATTTGTGTGGAACCTGTGTGTATTCGGGGGACTTTCCGGAATCGGCATCTTCACCGCGCAGTACTGCGGCAAGGGAGATCACGAAGGCGTCCGCAGAACGTTCCGGCTGCAGATCATAACGTCTGTGCTTCTGGTTCTGATCGGAATCGCCGTCTTCGCCTCTTACGGCGAACCGCTGATCAATCTGTATCTGCACGAGGACGGCGGCGGAGGCTCGGTGCAAGCCACGATGCAGGCGGCCCGCAGTTATCTGGGTGTGATGTGCATCGGCTTTCTTCCTTTTGCGCTGACGCAAGCCTACGGTACGACAATCCGGTCCCACGGCGAGACGGTGGCGCCTATGATCGCGTCTTTTCTGGCGGTGGGCGTCAACCTGGTGGGCAACTATATTTTGATCTTCGGGAAACTTGGCGCGCCCGCGCTGGGCGTCGTCGGGGCGGCGATCGCGACCGTCATTTCAAGATTTGTGGAGCTCACATACATCATAATCTGGGCGCAAAAGCATGCGGAGCGCGTGCCTTTTGTGGTCGGCGCGCTCCGAAGCCTGTACGTGCCGGCGGACCTGACGCTGAGCTGCATACAAAAAGGGATGCCGCTTCTCCTCAACGAGGCGCTGTGGTCCGGCGGGCAGGCCATGCTGACGCAGTGCTACAGTGTGCGTGGACTTTCGGTGGTCTCGGCGTTTAACATATCGCAGACGCTTGCCAACGTCTTCAACGTCGCGTTTATCGCGATGGGCTCCGCGACCGCGATCATCATCGGGCAGAAGCTGGGCGAATGGGGCGACTCGAAGGTCCGGGAGCTCAAGGAAGAGGCCTGGAAACTGACCCTTTTCTCTGTCTTCCTGTGTCTGATCTCGGCGAGCCTGATGTTTGCGATCTCGGGCATTTTCCCGAAGATCTACAACACGACGGACGAGATCCGCGCGCTGGCCGCCGGCCTGATCTGCGTGACGGCCTGCTTCATGCCGGTCCACGCGTTCAACAACGCTTCCTACTTCATCATCCGCTCCGGCGGCAAAACATTCATCACCTTCCTGTTCGACTCGTGCTTCTGCTGGGCGGCATCCATTCCGGCCGCCTTCTATCTGGCCCACTACACGCAGGTGCCGATCCTGCCGATGTATGCGGCCGTGTGCTCGGTTGAACTGGTCAAAGTAGTGATCGGCCTCACACTCGTCAACAAAGGAATCTGGATCAGAGACATCACGGTGTAAGTGTGTCAGGGGGACGTATCAGCTGACACAAAAATGTGTCAGCTGAGAAGTGTGTCAGGGGGACGTATCAGCTGACACAAAAATGTGTCAGCTGAGAGTGTGTCACGGGGACGTATCAACTGACACAAAATGTGTCAGTTGATACGTCCCCCTGTCACATCCGCCAAAATGTGTCAGCGGATACGTCCCCGTGACACATCTACCGTCTTTGTCACGATCACATCGCTCCCAAGTCCCAAAAGATCACGAATGACGACCGTACCCGCTTTCACGGGTGCGGTCATTTTAATTTTGCGGATTTCAGCCACCGCGTCCAGGAGGCGGTCCTTGGGGATCGGGGCAGTCAGGCGCACGCTGGCCAAAGGCAGCTCGCCGCCCTCCACAAGGATCGATGTGGCGATCATGCGCCGCGGGTCGATGAGCTCCTGGCGCGCGTACCCCGCGCCGCGCGGGCACAGGTTGCCGTATGTGGATATAATCTCCGGCGCCTCGCCGGGAGCCGATGCAGGCTCATACGTCACCTCGACGCGGCACCCGTTCGGACACATGATACAGATGTATTCTTTTTTCACAATTACCTCCCTTCCGGAGCATAATCCGCAGAACCGGCCGCACCGGAATCACCAGAACCGGCCGCACCGGAATCACCAGAACCGACCGCGCCGCAGTCCGCAGAACCGGCCGCACCGGACGCCCCGCCGTCTTCAACCTGCCCCATCGCCTCTACCATCAGGTCACCCGACGCGGACAGCCCGGCCGCCGGAATCTCGAGCCGGATCATCTCCGCAGGGATCGCCTTGCGCATCTTGTGGGAGAACACTTCGCGCCCATCCTGCGTGACTTTGATCGTGCAGCTGCGCAAAGGCCCCCGGACGCGGAGCGAGAGCTGGAAGCCGCTCGTTCCGCTGACCCTCTGCGGAATGACATGCCCGACATTCTCGCCGCACTCCACTGCGAGCGGACAGGCGGGAAGCGAGCCGTCTTTGATGTAGGCAGCCGCGGACATCGCCAGGCGCTCCGCCTCCAGGGACACATAGTCCACCAGATCATGCACGTGCAAAACATTGCCCGCCGCAAAGACCCCCTCCACACCGGTCATGTAGTGCTCGTCCACAAAGGCGCCGCGCGTGTGCGGATCCAGTTCCACGCCGGCATCAAGGGAGAGTTCATTCTCCGGGATCAGGCCCACAGAGAGGATCACGGTGTCGCAGGCATATTCTTTTTCCGTGCCCGGGATCGGCTTCCCGTGGGCGTCCACCTCAGAGATGGTGACCCCGGTCACGCGGCCGCTCCCATGGATCTTCGTCGCTGTGCGGGACAGATAAAGCGGAATATTGTAATCATTGAGGCACTGCTCGACATTGCGGGGCAGCCCTGCCGCATAGGGCATCACTTCGAAAACGCCCTGCACATGCGCCCCTTCCAGTGTCAGGCGCCGCGCCATGATCATGCCGATATCGCCGGAGCCGAGAATGATGACCTCGCGCGCAGGCATGCGGTTGTACAGGTTGATGTAGGCCTGCGCGACCCCTGCAGTGAACACGCCCGTGGGCCGCTCGCCCGGAATAGCCAGCGCGCCGCGCGTGCGCTCGCGACATCCCATCGTCAGAATGACGGCTTTTGCCTCATATTCGACCAGCCCGTCGCGCGAGACGACTGTGACAACCCGCGAAGGAGTGACAGAGAGCACAGTCGCATTCGTAATATAAGGGATTTCCATGCGCTCCACGTCGTCGACATAATGCTGCGCATATTCCGGACCGCTGAGCGTCACGCCCAGCTGCGTCAGGCCAAACCCGTCATGGATGCACTGGCGCAGGATACCTCCGAGGTGTTTTTCCCTTTCCACGATCAAAATATCGCGGATCCCACTGTACCACAACCCGGTTGCGGCAGCGAGGCCTGCCGGTCCTCCGCCGACGATCAGGGCGTCTACATAGCGTCTCTCGATCATTTTGCCACCTCCTTGCCTGTGACAGAACTTCCGGCGCCTGAGGAGCACCCGGCCGCCGAGGCACTTTCGGCGCCTGAGGAGCACCCGGCCGCCGAGGCACTTTCGGCGCCCGAGGCGTTCCCGGCCGCCGCGCCGGCCCCAGGATCCCAGCCTTCTTCCTCGCGCACTTTTCCGAAGAACGGATGCCCGTCCTTCCTCATATAGACCAGCTCGGTCTCGCTCTGGCCGGTTTCCTCCTCCAGCATCTGACTGATGCGCATCTGGCAGTAGCCGCCCTGGCAGCGCCTCATCATGGACCGCGTGCGGTACTTGACGGAGGCCATGGTCGCGCAGCCTAGCGGATTGTGGATCGCCTGCAGGATCTCCGCGCGGGTGACCTTTTCGCAGCGGCACACGATTTCGCCGTAATCCGGGTTCTCTTCGATCAGAGCGGCCTGCTCCGCGGGACAGAGCTGCTCGAATCGCGGGATCGGCTTCCTGATCGGGTCAAAAGAGAGATCTTCCTCAAATTTCTCCCTCTCCAGCATCATGGAGATCGCGTAGCGCGCGATCGCTACGGAGGCCGTCAGGCCGGGAGACTCGATGCCGACGAGATTGACCGCGTTAGGGGCGACGTTGTCGACGATCTCTATTTTGAAATCCTGAATTTGTCCGTTTTCGTCGACCCACTTGGGCAGAATGCCGCTGTAGGTGCGGATGTAGTCGCTGCGCTCGACGTGGGGCCATATTTTGACCGCTTCTTCGTAGAGATAGTCGAGGTTTTTCTGCTCCACGCCGTAGTAGGAGAGGTCGTCCGTCTCCTCGGCGGTCGGGCCCAGCAGCACGTTGCCGTCCGTGGTGATGGTGACGTGGATGCCCATGTAGGTGTTGGAGGGGACGGTGTAGATCGGCATGGGGACCAGGCGGCCCAGGCGGCGGTCCAGGATGATATAGTCGTCCTTGGAGCCGATGATTCGGTAGCCGGTGAGCCCGAGCATGTCGGAGACCTTCCCGCAGCCGAGGCCGGCCGCGTTGACGACCCAGCGGGAGCGGAACAGGCCGTGAACGGTCACGATGGTCCAGGTGCCGTCCTCTTCGCGGCGGATGTCCGTCACTTCGCTGTCAAAAAAGTACTCGGCCCCATTGTGCGCCGCATTCTCCGCCAGCGCGATGGTGAACATGAAGGGATCCAGGATCCCGCTGTTCTCGGACAGGAGAGCGAACTTGCCTTTGACGGCGGGCACGAGCCTGTGCAGCTCTTCTTCGTCGATCATTCGAAGGCCGGTCGCGCCGTTGACTTCACCCTGCGCCATGACGCGCAGCAGCTGTTCGTATTCCTCGTCGGTATTGCCGACCAGGACTTTGCCGCAGCGCTTGAAGCTGAATCCGAGTTCCTCGGACAGCTGTCCCATCATCCTGTTGCCTTCGACGCAGAGGCGCGCTTTCAGAGAGCCCGGGTCGTAGGCGAAGCCGCCGTGGCAGACGCCGGTGTTGCGGGAGCTGGTCTCAAAGCACACATCCAGGTTCTTCTCCAGGACCGCGATATCCAGCTTGTAGCGGGACAACTCCCTCGCCATGGCGCTTCCGACGACGCCGGCGCCGATAATGATCACGTCATATGTCTTTTTCACGGAGTATCCTTTCTTCTGATCTTCTGATCGTGCGTGTTTTTATAAATAACTGTTATCATTATACCGTAAGGTTGTGTCACGGGGACGTATCTACTGACACATTTTGTTCCCAAAATGTGTCAGTAGATACGTCCCCGTGACACAACCCCAGAGGTGCCGCGACCTCTGGGGTGCCGTGACCTCTGGGGTACCGCGACCTCTGGGGTACCGCGACCTCTGGGGTACCGCAACCTCTGGGGTACCGTCGCCCCGGAGGCCGCTCCAAAATGTGTCAGCGGATACGTCCCCGTGACACACATGACACGGCAAATATGGTAAAATTCTAACCAGGCAGTGCCGCCCGCGGCACCCGCCCAGACCCAGGGGAACCGCGACCGCCTGACACATTTTGGGAACAAAATGTGTCAGCAGATACGTCCCCGTGACACACTCAGGAGAAACCCATATGTACTACCAGATCAAAGAAACGCTCACCCCATGCAGCGCACAGGAGATATACGACAGAAAACCGGGAGATCCGCCCTACGTGGCCGTCATAAATCCGGAGACCTGGGCCGCCACCAAGGACCGGTTCGACATGGTCATCGATATGGACATGGACCCCTCGGACGTGCTGGAGACGAAAGCAATCGTCAACTTTGACTCTCTGACGGGTACTTTCTACGTGCCGCGCCGCTCGGAGAGGGGAGGCCCGCCGCACAAGCTGGCGTTCGCCTTGGACGAAAAAGGAATTGTCTTCATTGAAAAAGGCGAGTTCACCGCCAAAACAATTGAGAAGATCGCCTGGCGAAAGAGATGGAGGCTTCCGTCTCTGGAGCGATTCATGTATGATTTTCTTGAACTTCTTATAGAGCGGGACCTTCGGCTCCTGGTGGAGATCGAGCAGGAGCTCGGCATGATCGAGGACGAGATCCTGGCGAACGAACTGGACAAATACCCGGAAAGGCTCAATGATATACGGACCTTCCTCATGAATATGCGGATTCACTACGAGCAAATGCTTGATTTGGGCCAGGAATTGGAGGAAAATGAAAACGGATTCTTCAAAGAAGAGAACCTGCGCTACTTCCGCCTGTTCACGGAGCGCGTCATGCGCCTCATGGACCAGGTCAAGCAGTTGCGGGACTACACCGTTCAGCTCCGGGAGATGTTCTCAACCCAGCTGGATATCCGGATGAACCGGATCATGACCGTGCTCACAGTCGTTACCGTGATCTTCATGCCGCTGACACTGATTGTCGGCTGGTACGGCATGAACTTTGTGTACATGCCGGAACTGCGCTGGAGGTACGGCTATCTGGTGGTCATCCTGGTGAGTGCGGCGATCCTGATCGGGGGCGTCCTGTGGTTCCGAAAGAAGAAATGGCTTTAAAAATGTGTCACGGGGACGTATCCGCTGACACATTTTGGGAACAAAATGTGTCAGTAGATACGTCCCCGTGACACACCTTGGATTTTTAAAAGGAGGACAAAACAGTGAAAAACGACAGATACGTTTACTACAAGGACGTGAAACCGCAGGATATGGGCGGCGGCGTGACAAGACGCGTGCTCGCGTACTCCGATGACCTGATGGTTGTCGAGAACACCTTCGAGAAGGGAGCAGTCGGAGCCCTCCACCACCATCCCCACACCCAGATCACCTACATCGTGAGCGGCGTGTTCGAGTTCGAGATCGACGGCGTCAAGAGCATTGTAAAGAAAGGCGACACCCTGCTCAAGATGAACGACGTGGTCCACGGCTGCGTCTGCCAGGAAGCGGGCGTCCTTCTTGACATCTTCAATCCTTACAGGCAGGATTTCGTGAACGACTAAACGAATCAGTCTCTGCCAAAATACAGCAAAGCGCAAAAAACAACGCCGTCCGGATGTGATCATGTGCACATCCGAACGGCGCTTTTCTTATACTCATATTCGGAGATCTGCCTGCCTGCAGGCGGCCTGCGATTCTGCGGCCCCGCAGCACCTTGGCCGGAAAATCCTGAAGTCTGCGGTTCTGCGGCCTCACAGCACCTTGGACAGGAAATCCTGGAGCCTGGGATTCTGCGGATTGGAAAAGAACTCCTGAGGGGTGTTCTCTTCTTTGACAATGCCTTCGTCGATGAAGAGGACGCGGGTTCCCACTTCTCTTGCAAATCCCATCTCGTGGGTGACCACGGCCATGGTCATTCCGGAGTCCGCCAGTTCCTTCATAACTTCGAGAACTTCGCCGACCATCTCGGGGTCGAGCGCGGAGGTGGGCTCGTCAAAGAGGAGCATGTCGGGATTCATGGCCAGCGCGCGCACAATCGCGATACGCTGCTTTTGCCCGCCGGAGAGGCTGGCCGGGTAGGCGTCCGCCTTCTCGAGAAGGCCTACGCGCGACAGAAGGCGCTCCGCCTCGATGTCCGCTTCTTCCTGCTTCATGAAGCCGGTGCGCACGGGCGCCAGCGTGATGTTCCTGCGGACGGTCATATTCGGGAAGAGGTTGAAGTGCTGGAACACCATGCCCATCTTCCTGCGGATCGCGTTGATATCGGTATTCTTATCAGTGAGATCCGTTCCCTCGAAGATGATGTGGCCGCTGGTGGGCACTTCCAGAAGGTTGAGGCAGCGAAGGAAAGTGGATTTTCCCGATCCCGAGGGACCGATGATGACGACTTTCTCGCCCTTGCGGATATCCTGCGTGATGCCGTTGAGAACGTGGTTGTTTCCGAACGACTTTTTGAGGTTTTCCACATGGATCATGACTTCTCCCTGCTGTACAGGGGTATGAGTGGTATTCTTAGCGTCTGTCACTTTCTCTCAACCTCCTTTCCAGGATTCCGAGGAGCTTTGTCAAAATCATGACTACAACGAGGTACATGATTGCAATGCCGATGTAAGGCATGAAGGCCTGGTATGTTTTGGCCTGGATCTGCTGGGCCGCCTTCGTGAGGTCGGTAAGTCCGATCACGGTGACGAGGGAAGTATCCTTGAACAGGGTGATCAGCTCATTTCCCAGAGCCGGGAGAATGTTCTTGATGGCCTGCGGGATAATGATATCTTTCATGACCGTGATGTAATCCATGCCAAGGCTTCGGCCGGCTTCCATCTGGCCGGGATCGATGGACATGATGCCGCTTCGGATGATCTCCGCCGTGTAGGCACCGGAGTTGATGCCCAGGGAGAGGATCGCGACGCCGACCAGATTGCGGCTCGACTTGAAGATGACAAAGCCCATGATCAGGAGCTGAACCATCATAGGTGTTCCGCGGATCACCGTTGTATAAACCTGACAGATCGCGTTGGCGATGTTCAACAACACATGGCTGTCGCTTCCCTTCTGCTGGTCGTGGAGTGTGCGGACGACTGCGACGAGAACGCCGAGGATGATACCGATCACCAGCGCGCCCAGCGTGACAGTAAAGGAAATACCAATACCGGAGAGATAGCGCTGCCATCTGTCCGCTTCAATAAAGGCCTGATTGAATTGCGAGGCCAGATCCTCAAATAGTGAGCCCAAATTTGTACCTCCGAATGAATATAAGATCAAATGTTCAAAACTATTCAGCTCTCCGGATCTTATTTTGATCTTTTTTCCGGGGTGCTGAATATTCAAAAAAATCGCCATGCCCTTCGGTCATTTCCGTACCGGGCATGGCGATGTTGTCTACTCTAAAGTAATGATCCCGGTAAAAGTGCCATCGGGAAGATCATTCCCCTGCGTTGATGTACTTGTCAACGATTGTCTTGACCGTACCGTCAGCGATGAGCTCCTTGAGTGCAGCGTCAACTGCATCGCGAAGAGCGGGGTTCTCTTTGGAGATGCCGATCGCGTAATTCTCAACGATGTACTCTGTGTCAAGGATCTTCAGACCTTCGTTGGCAGCGACAAATGCCTTGGCGGGCTCATTGTCGATGACAACAGCGTCAACCTTGCCGCCCTTGAGGGCTTCGATCGCCATAGCGCCGTTGGGATAGGAAGTGACATGATCCTCTCCGTAGCCGCCGTTCTCAACAGTGTCGGAGCAGTAGATGTAACCGGTTGTTCCGTCCTGAACGCCGATCATCTTGTCGTTTGCAAGGTCATCAACGGTCTTGATGTCAGATCCCTCGGGAACGATGATGACCTGTACGCCGGTCGCATAGGACTCGGTGAAGTCAACGTTCTGCTTGCGCTCCTCGGTAACTGTCAGACCAGCCATTGCGATGTCGGACTTGCCGCCCTGAACGGAAGTGATGACAGAGCCGAACTCCATGTCGTCGACAACCAGCTCAAGACCGAGCTTCTGTGCGATCGCTGTAGCGATCTCTACGTCGATTCCTTCGAAACCGCCGTTGTCGGAGATCATCTCGTAGGGCGGGAATGCGGCGTTGGTAGCCATGTGGAGCTTGCCGGCCTCGACAACCTTGATCTCAGCGTCGGCCGCGGGAGCCTCTGCAGCGTCAGCAGCAGGAGCTTCCGCCTCAGTGCCTTCCGCTTCTGCAGCGGGCTCGGCAGCTTCGGTCTCGGCAGCGGGCTCAGAAGAGGCAGGAGCGGAAGATCCGCCGCATGCAGCCAGCGAGAGAGCCATCATGCCTGCGAGAAGCAGTGCAAAATACTTTTTCATAGTGTTTCCTCCTTATGAACTTACTCACTGCGGATGATTGTTTGAAAAAACCGGCAGTGATTTACTAAATATGAGTTTTTACAGTAAAACTCATAAAAACTTTTACTATTATATGCATTTGGAAAAACAACTTCAATAATTAATTTTAATTTCAGTGCATTATTCGGGCATGAATATAAGAAGATTATTTTTTTACTGACTGGTGACGGTACAGAACAGTTGTGATAGGATTATATAGTATAATACTTGTAATCATTCACATATTTTTTATAGGGAGGACAGTAAAATGAGACGTAAAATAGCAGTCATGGTTTGCGCAGCACTTATGACAGCGATGCTGGGAGCCTGCGGCGGAAGCACAGCAGCTTCGAGCAGCCAGGCGGAAGCACCTGCGGAGACGGCGGCGGAAGAAGCAGCACCTGCGGCAGACGCAGCTAAGGAAGAAGCGGCACCCGAGGCAGACGCAGCTAAGCAAGAGGCAGCACCCGAGGCAGACGCGGCAGCTCAGGAGGCAGCACCCGAGGCGGATGCGGCAGCTCAGGAAGCAGCACCCGAGGCGGACGCGGCAGCTCAGGAGGCGGACGCATCTGCAGCAGAGGTCAATGCAACTGAAAGCACGGGCTCTTTTGCAAGCGGCTCAATGTTTGAAGGAGTTATTACGCCTTCCGGAGAAACAGGGAATTCCGATGTGGAGAAGCTCGACGGCGTAGGTGCGCAGGAAGCGCTCGGAAGCGCTCCCGCAGTCGAAACGCTCGAAGGGCTGAGCGGAGAAGAGGCTTCTTCGCTCAACGGAAAGATCTCTCTTCAGGGCCAGAACCAGGAGTATAACGGATACTGCCTGGGAGAGAACAACGGAATAATAGGCTTTGCCATTATCTTCGAGAACACATCCGGTGTATTGACCAACTATGCGGAAATCTATGATTTTAAAAAGGATGCAGGGTACACAAAGGATGATATGCTTTCCTTTGATATAGAGAAGGCTTATCCCGGAATCAGCTCTATGTCCTGCTCTGACTGGCAGATCGTTGACGTGGGTTATTCTTTCCGCCTGATGATCGTGCTCAAGGAGCTCGATAATCCCGATCATGTCCAGGAGTGCATAGAAAAAGGCTTCTTTACCGCTCCCAACTATCACTACCCTCAGGTACTGGGGGCAAGCGGTCTGAAGAAGGATATCGAATCCAAAGGCTTCTATAAGATGACCGACGATGAGATCGATAAGCTCCATCTCGTTAAGTAATTCGGCGCAGCGGATCTCTCCGCGAGCCTTGAATTAAGAGCAGTTGTTTGCAGCATAAACATTACACTTATAATTGCAAAGGAGAACAGCCATGGAAGAAAAGAATTTTGAACTGGAAATCGCCCCCCTTACAGAGGAAGAGCTTGATGCGGTAGACGGCGGAGCAGGCGAGAGCCGCAGCGCATGGAGATCCGTGAGATGCATCGTCAAGAAGAACTATCTCGCACTTCGTAATCACCCCAGCTACAAGTATGAGAACGAGATCGCCCGCATCTCCAGAGGAACCGTTTTCAGCATCAAGGCTGACAAAGTGAGCGGCAACTATGTGTGGGCTTCCTATGGCGGAAAGACCGGCTGGGTAGACAGAAGATTTGTTGAGTTCTGCTGATCTTAATGGATCGGTGATCATAAGGGTATAAGGAAGGCGTCCGGCAGGTATCTGCCGGACGCCTTTTGCTTTAGTTCGAAGAGGCGGGAGTCGACTCAAAATCGTAATCCATCAGAGAGGACCATTCTTTTTGGCCGCGCAGAGCCGGGAGAAATTCGCGGATCAGATGAGCGGCATCGCTGACCGCATCTTCATATTTCCCGCGCAGGACCGAATTACTGCGCTCGCATAAGGGATTCGGATCCAGGTCGATCATGTGGCCGTGAATGAGGCTGTAAGCCGGGAGCCTTTGCAAGACGCGGTCGACCCACCGGTATCCCAGATGCCCGGGCAGGGTGAGAAGGAGGTTGGATCCCCATAAGGAGAAGATTCCTTCGAGGATCACTTTCTGCGACGCGCCCGGGAAATAGGCGGAGATCACTTTTGCCGCTCTGCGGGAAGTGTGAATGTGGGCCGCAAGGTTCCTTCGGATGGGATCTATGCCGTCTTCCACGAGCAGGATTCGGTCAAATTCGCTCTCAATCTCAGCATGGGACACTTCTCCCCTGGCCGCCAGGTCGTTGATATAGCCATGGCAGGCGCGGTCCAGGGCAAAATGGCAGAGAAAGCCGCACAGATAGGCGTAGTCTGCCGTGCGGGGGCCTCTTTCCAGAAAAATCTTTCCCGCTTCCGAGAAATACTGCCTTCCCGTGAGACGGTGCATGCGGCCGCCTTCGCCGTGGATCCGGTGATGGGTGAAGGGTTTGTAGTAGAACAGGATATCAGGACCGTGAAGACCGATGTTAAACAGGTCCTCCTCCCGCAGCAGAACCTCCCGGTATTTGCCGGGAAGCGCTTCCAGCACATCCTGTCCGAAGCGATAGTGGGCGTAGGTTGAAGGCATGGCATTCTCCTTTCCGGGCCGCCCGGCGGCGCTCACGAGGCGGCGCACACGAGGCAGCTCGCCGCGGGCAGGGTGCCTGTGCAGCATCTTCCTGTCCGCGCGCGGGTACATATTCGTTTCTGTCCCATTGATATTTTACACTTATCTTCCGAATTGTGGTATAATTATGCGGATATCGTACTACGATCGTTCAAAATACAGATACAGGAGATTCAGATCATGGAAAAAGAACAGTTTCTGGAAGTCTACCGCCATTCGCTCGCCCATATTTTGGCGAAGGCAGTAATCGAGATTTACGGCAAGGAAGTGCAGTACGCGATCGGACCGCAGATTGCGGACGGCTGCTATTATGATTTTGTACTTCCCACTGCGATTACGGAAGCGGATTTCAAGACCATTGAGAATAAGATGCGGGAGATCATAAAGAGAAGAGAAGCCTGGACAGTGGAAGAGGTTTCCAAGGAGAGAGCTCTCGAGATCTTCAAGGACCAGAAGTTCAAGACCGAACTCATTCAGGACCTTCCCGATGACGAGAAGATCACTGTCTATTACACCGGCGAGGACTTCGTCGACCTCTGCCGCGGACCTCACATCGACAATTCCCAGCTCCTGATGAACGTGGCCTTCCAGGTCAAGTCGGTTTCCGGCGCTTACTGGAGAGGCGACGAGCACAGGGACCAGATGCAGAGAGTGTATCTGTACGCCTTCCCGGACCAGAAGCAGCTCAAAGAGCACCTGAAGATGATCAAGGAAGCGATGGAACGCGACCACAAGAAACTGGGACCGCAGCTTGAGCTGTTTATGTTCAACGAGACGGCACAGGGCATGCCTTACTGGCTGCCTCGCGGCTGGAAGCTCTACCAGGCTCTGATGCAGTACTCCAGAGACGTACAGGATCTGCACGAGTATCAGGAGATTTCTGCTCCTGTCATCAACAACAATAAACTGTGGATCATCAGCGGACACTGGGCACACTATGTAAACAACATGTTCATCATTCCCGGCAAGGACGAAGATGAGAAGTACACCGTCGAGTCAGTGGACACCATGGCTGCCAAGCCCATGAACTGCCCGAACGCCATGATGGAATTCGGCAGAAAGCCCCGCTCTTACAAGGAGCTTCCCATCCGTTATTCCGAGTACGATGTGCTTCACAGAAAAGAAAAGACCGGACAGCTGAACGGACTTCTCAGAGTACAGGAGTTCCGTCAGGACGACGACCACACATTCGTGACGGAAGACATGATCGAGGCGGAGATCGACGATATCCTCAGCATTGCGGATGAGATCTACAAGACCTTCGGAATCACCTACAGAGCCGAGTTCTCCACAAGGCCCGACGATTTCATGGGCGACATCGAGCTCTGGAACGACGCGGAAGCAGTCCTGAAGAAGATCCTCGACAAGAAATACGGCGAGGGCGGCTACGAGATCAACGAGGGCGACGGCGCCTTCTACGGCCCCAAGATCGACCTGCAGATCAAGGACGCACTGGGAAGAGAGTGGCAGTGCGGCACCATTCAGCTGGATTTCCAGCTGCCCAGAAACTTCGATCTCAAATATACCGCACAGGACGGCTCCGAGAAGGTGCCGGTGGTCATTCACCGCGCGATCTTCGGCTCCATCGAGAGATTCCTCGGCATCATCATTGAGAACTTCAAGGGCGTATTCCCGTTCTGGATGTCCCCTTATCAGGTGGCGGTCGTTCCGATCCGCACCGAGCACAATGAGTACGCGAAAAAGGTCGTACACAGACTGAAAGCGCTGCGCATCCGTGTTGAGGCCGATTACTCCGACAACAACATGAAGCAGAAGATCAAGAAGTTCAAGAACTACAAGGATCCCTACATTCTGGTCCTCGGCGACAAGGAGGCGGAGAACGGAACCGTTTCCATCAACATGCGCGGCTCCAACAAGCAGATCAACGACGTTCCGCTCGACAAGTTCATCGACATGTGCCTGAAGCTGAACATGGAGCACTCGATCGAGCTGATCGACTCCGTGGAATAAGAAGTACCGGCGGACACGGCAGGGACAGCGGCTTTGTCCCGGCAGTGTCTCGAAAAGCAGAAAGAACGCAAAACGGCAAACAGTATCCCCTGTCAAAAGGTGCTAAACCTTTTGGCAGGGGATGTTTTTCGCAATTGATATCAGCATAATGGGTAAAAAACTGCCCAGATACCGATTAAAACTGCCCAAAATGTGAAAAAATATCGATGAACGTGCTACTATAAATAAGGAAAGTCGAAAAGGAGACGGTTGCATAGCATGAGATTCATCCATTTATTATACGTGCCGACCATGGCCTGCAACATGCAGTGCAGATACTGCTATCTGGAAGACAATACCGTGGACTCCGGATCGGACAAAGGCCCCTTGGAAACACTGCAGTACGCAGTGAATAAGTTCAGGGCCGCAGATGTCATGCCTTTTAATATCTCTTTGCACGGAGGAGAAGTCACGACGCTGTCGACGGGGGACTTTCGCGCTCTGATTGCCTTTATACACGACTATTACAAGGAGAATGAATCGATCATTGCCGGCGCGGGCTTCCGAATCGGGAGTCCCCACATCAAGACAAACCTGTATGACCTTGGCCGTCATATAGATACGATCCGGGATTACGGCGTGTCGGTCAGCGGAAGCCTTGACCTTCCGTTCTCGCTCCACGACACGTTCAGGCTGACCAAAGGCGGAGAGCCGACGCTGAAGCGCATTCTTCAAAATATAGAGCTTCTGGAGTCTCTTCCCGGCAAAAAGAAGGTATCATCCACCATCTTCAGGGAACATTACCTCAGAACAGAGGAAATGATCGAGGATATCCGCTTCCTTGACCGGGAGACCTGCCTGGATATGAATGATTTCAATTTTATGATCGGGTTTGACTACAACTGCGGAGGCCTTCTCACGGCGCTGTCCCAGGAAGAGCAGGTGGACTTCTACCGCAAGATCAGGGAGGCCTTTGAAGGAACGGAGCTGCAGAAAGGCCTGGACACGGCCTGGTTTGCGGAATTCGGGCCCGAATACTGCACCAACTGCGACAACTGCGGTTCCAAATTTTTCCTTCTGGAGAGGAACGGGGACATATACTCCTGCGTGCGTGGACAAAAGCACGAGGAGTTCTATTACGGGAATATCTATAAAGATGAGGTCGACGATATTTTGGCGGCGGCCCGGGACAAGATCAGGGCAGCGCACGGCGCGGTCGGCTTTGATCCGGAATGTGCGGACTGCGGATATTTATACCTGTGCAAGACGGGATGTCCCTTCGTCAAGAACGTGTACCATTCTCCGAAAAGTTACACATGCCTTCTGCAGAAGGAGCTCTATAAACAGATGCGGTACGGCCCCGATCCGGGAAACAGGTACACCGTTTACGAGTACCTGAGCCTCATGCATCCCCGGACCGCCGAGGACTACCGGCCGCCCCGCATTCCGATGGGAGTTCCCCCGCTGCAGGACCTGATCAAGGCGGATAACGCGCTCAAATATATCTATGACCCGGAGGCGTTCACGCTGATGCTTGACGGCACAGAGTACCGATTGCAGTCGCAGATCCTGCGCGGAGAGAGGATGATCCTGTGCATCACACAGGAGAGCGATGTAAGCCTCTATATCCGCAGGGAAGTGCTGGAGGCACAGAGTGACTACCCGGCCAACAATTCGCTCTTCATTCAGCTCCTCTCCGGGGATATGATCGTCTACGGCGACGAAGGCCGCACCAAGCAGAGGCATATAGCCAACGAGGCAGTCTACAAAGACGTGCTGGCGCAGATGCCGTCGGACAGAGAAGGTTTCTATCAATACGACCTCATGCCTTTTTTGCGCCGGTATGGGCAGTACCTTTCCAAAACAGAGGCCAACAATATATTCTTTACAACAACGGCGCTTAGAAACGTACACTACAATAAGCAGAAAAATAACGCGTTTTACCACATGCAGGCGATGGACCTGCCCTTTCAAAACATTGAATTCTACTATTTTTCAACTAAAGAGATGGAGGAGATAATTCGTGGTCAAGCCTAAGACATACAATGAATTTATGGCCTGGTTTTACTTACAGAGACTCATGCAGTACTATAAGATCGAAGAAAAAGACGCGGAAGTCATCTTAGAGGAATTAAAGAACGGCAGCACCGCAAGAGGAACGGAAGCAGGTTTCGAAATCGTTGACGGAAATGGAATTGGAAAATATCGCTATAAGATCGGCTGCGATGTAGAAGACATAGCCTATATTATCGCAAGCAATTCGAACTTTGTCGTCAAAAAAGTGCAGCCCGCGCCGGCACAGGTCAGCAGAAGCAGCAGCGGAGACGGCTACAGCAGCAGTTACAGCAGCAGCAGTTACAGCGGCGGGAGTTCCAACAACAACAATAATAACAACAATAATAACAATACTAACAATAATAACAATAATAATTAAACGCGGCCGGCCGATGGAAGCCGGCTCGGGGATTACGGCGGCATGATATTCGTTTCAGAAAAAGAACAGTCTAAAGTACTTAAGAAATACGGGCTTTGTGTGCAGACGGATTTCTGGGAAAATCACAGGACCCGGATCCGTTCTACGGATCATTCTCATGACGACGATGTGAGAGACGGGATCATACTTCAAAAGAAATACTTCCGGAACGGAGAGGTCATCCATAAGGAGAAGGATTTCAGCCCGCTGATCAAATATACATATCTGGGCGGAAGCGCCGCTTCGCAGCCTTGCACCTGCCCCAACTGCGGATATGAGGGAAAGGGAGAAGCTTTCAGTGACGGGTGCCCTTACTGCGGAGCAAGCTACAACATTGAATATGCGGACCGAAAAGAAGGCGGACAATATTTTGCCGACAAGGAATCCAAAAATTCGGGGCTCTACGCGGTGGTGCTCCTGTTGTGTCTGGCGGTCTGCCTGCCGGTTTCGTTCTACATTGTCAGGACGACCGGAAGGACTTTCCTGTTTTTTGATAAGCTCAAGGCAGTGGTATTCGGCGTGACGCCGGCGCTTCTGATCTTCTATCTCTTCTTTGTGACGCATGCATTTGTGATCTCCCGCCTCGCGCAGAAGAAGTACGAGAAGCAGACGAAGCTGATCCGCAACTTTGAAAAAGATCTCCTCGAACTGGAGATCCCCCTGAGCACCTTTTACAATAATCTTCACAGTGAGCTGAATTACCGGCTCTATAGCTGTTCGGACAAAAACAGGGAACAGGACGGAGAAGGGACAGACCCGAAAGGAAGCGGAAAGGATGGCGATGTGGTCGACGCGGACATTCTGGAGTATACGGATTTCCAAATCACTGAAGGAGAGGACGGGAAGCCGGACATCCTGCTGGCCGTGAGACTTCGCAGGATCCTGATGACGGGGAACCGTATTCATGCGCGGGAGAATCAGTTCAGGATCCGGATGCGGGAGAACACCGTGAAACCGGACGAGCTTCATCCGGGCGTGAACATCATTCACTGCCGCGGCTGCGGAGCGCCGGTCGATGTGACGAAAAAGTCCTGTGAATACTGCGGGCAGAGAATCAATTACAGGCAGAGACTGTATATTATGTCGGCGGATATCTGACTCAGTATTATTTAAGCGCAGCGGAAAAGGAACAACGAATACGATACAGAAAGAGGAACGGAAATGGTTAGCTTGGAGAATTACACCGAGGAGCTGCTCACCTATGATAAACCGAAAGAGGCTCTGGAGGCATATATCCGGATTTATGTGAAAGATCAGGCGGACGGAAAGAGAGTCATGCACAAAAATGCCGCTGTAAAGAAGATCGTTGGGACAGCTCTCTATGCGGTCCTCGGTTTTTTGATCCTGAGTATCTATGCGTTTTATCGAAATTATGACTTTAGTTATGGCGCTTCCTTGCTGGTAAGTATCACTATAATCTGGTTCTTTACGAGCTGGCTCTTTTTTACGAACGAGAAATCCCTGCTCCACAAGATAAAGAAGATGCCTGACGCAGAGATCGACGGCGTGCTGGCGAGCGAGAGCGACAACTGCTGGAACGCCTTTAAAGTGTACGGAATAGAAGCGGCTATTATAGGCGGTACGCTGCTCCTGTCATTGCTTTTGTACTTTAAACCGCATATGATCTTTGAAAAAAACAATGCAGGTTACAGCCTTCGCTATTACACAAGGGCGATTAATGAAGAATCAAAAGTCGTGATACCGGATACCTATAAAGGAGAGCCGGTCACAGAGATCAGAGGAACTGTCTTTTTCGGCACAAAATCCATGCGCGAAATAGAACTTCCGAAAGGACTCAAAGAAATAAGGGGCAGCACGTTTGAAAAATGTGAAAACCTCGAAAGAGTTGTCATTCCGGAAGGTGTGATCCGCATCGGAGGACGCGCATTCAGCGACTGTTTGAGTCTTAAGAGTGTGACGCTTCCGTCGACAATACAGACAATAAACGGATCTGCTTTTCGCGAGTGTGTGAAGCTGCGGGAGATCAATCTGCCGGAAGGACTTACTAAAATAGGAGACTATGCCTTTCACAGATGCTGTCTGACCGGCGTGACGATCCCGAGCACCGTACAGTATATCGGCGACAGCGCATTTCGATGCTGTCCTTTGTTTGAGGTAACTTTGCCGGAGGGACCCGATAAAATCGGAGATAATGCGTTCCGATACTGCCTCAGACTGAAAAGTGTTACAATATCGGGCACGGTCCTGACCATCGGATCCGGTGCCTTCCGCGACTGCCATGCTCTGGAAAAGGTGACTTTTGTCGATCCGGCTTCTGTCGGCGGGGAGAATTCGTCTAAAGGCAATCGGACGGTCGGAAGAACGGCCTTCCGCGGCTGCGCTCTCCTTGAGGAGATTATTCTGCCGGAAGGATATACAGAGATCGGGGAAAACGCATTTCGCGACTGTACCAAGCTCAGCCATGTGGGTATTCCGTCGACAATGAAATATCTGGACCGCTATGCCTTCCGCGGCTGCACAAGTCTGGATGAGATCGTATTGCCCAAGGGCTGCCGGCAGGGAGAGAGGGTATTCAGAGATACCAATACAGATGTAAAGTATGAATGAAGAGCCGGTATAGGGAAGCGGCTGTAAAAACAAGAAGGAGCGGGATTTCCCGCTCCTTACTTCATTTATCTCCGTTTGCCTCAGCTTCAGCCGAAGTACCTGTCCAGAAGGCCTTTGAAGCCCTGGCCGTGTCTCGCCTCGTCGCGAGCCATCTCGTGGATGCTGTCGTGAAGAGCGTCCAGGCCCATCTCCTTGCACTTCTTGGCAAAAGCGGTCTTGCCTGCGCAGGCACCGTTCTCGGCCGCAACGCGAGCCTCAAGGTTTTCCTTGGTGGAGGCGGAAACTACCTCGCCCAGCATCTCCGCATAGCGGGAAGCGTGGTCGGCTTCTTCGAGAGCTGCCTGGCGATAGAAAGCACCTACTTCGGGATAGCCCTGGCGGATCGCGGCTCTGGACATAGCCAGATACATGCCGACTTCGCTGCATTCGCCCGCAAATTCAGCGCGAAGGAATTCTTTCATATCCTCGCTCAGGTCAGATGCGATGCCGATCTTGTGCTCGGAAGCCCAGGTCAGCTGGGCCGTCTCGTCGACGGGCTCAAATTTGGATTTAGGCTGCTTGCATAAAGGACATTTCCAATCCTCGGGGAGATCCGCAAATTTTACGCCTTCCTTCTCCTCGTCATAGATGTGACCGCATACTGTGCATTTGTATTTCATTGTGCTGCTCCTTTCATTGGGTGGTGGAATCATCTTGCACTCTATTTTGTGCACTAAGTCATTATCCGATTGCAAACGTTTATTAGTCAACACTAATAGAGCGTTGTTTCTCTGCAGAGCGCCCCCGCGAGAGGAGGAATGTCTTATTCCCCGGCTGTACGGCGCTTGACCATAATTCGAAGCTCGGTTATATTTGACATGAATAACGAGAACATTCGGGTGTTTTTGACACGAAAACAGAAGGACGGCCGGGTGTTTCGTGTAATCTTCCGGCGGAATTGTATAAGACAGTGAAAGATTAAACATGGAAAGTATACAAATAGAATTAAGAAAACATCAGCATACACTTGCAGTCGTCGGCATGGGCGCCATGGGATTCGGTATCTGGAGCGTGGCCAAAGCGGTTTTGTATCTCATGATCGCGACTCCGGTCAAGGATATCGTTCTTACGGGAGCAGGAGAAGACGAAAGAATAGTGCTGGACCTGGGGATGGCGATCGGAACGGCCCTGGCGATGGCCCTCATCGATATGGGGATTCGGTGGAAGATCGGAAAGAGAGCGCTGCAGATCGCCAAAGGGGAAGCAATGCCCGGCGCCTGGTTCTTCGGTCTCTCTGCCGTTGTCGGCCTGGTGGATTTAGTTGAATTAATAATAGGCCTTCTCGGGGTAATGGGAATCCTGTCCGTCGATTCGGACGGGTTGGATTTGATCTCAACGCTGCTTATGGATCTGACCTCTGTGATCACACTGATCATGATGATCGTGTCGGCATGGATGATCAAAAAACTGACGCGGGAGCTTACAGGAAAGAGTACAAACAATGCAGATTGACTTTCATTATTATGCGACATACTGTGCGGCATACCTGGCCGGCTATTCCCATGAGGAGTGCCTGGACATCTGTTACAGCGCGCAATTTGTGGACTGCTGCACGAGAACGCTTATCTCCACGATCGATGGGCCGGACAGCGCGGCCACTACCCAGCTCAAGCTCGAAATGGCGGATGCGCGCACGGATATTCTGGGTCTTCAGGATATTACAAGGATCTGGGCCTCTTTTCATTTTCTTCCCCGGGACCTGCACGCGGATGTAAAAAAAGGAGCTCACATCTATAAGGAAAAGTACAAGATGATCTGCGGTCCCAACGGGGACCTTCTGGTAAAGACCGTAAATCTGGCAAAAGAGAAAAGCCTGCAGGCCGTCGGTCTTGCCATGCATGTTCTCGCGGACACATGGGCGCATCAATATTTTGCCGGGACGCCGTCCCAGGTCATTAATAACACGGATTTCTGGTTCTATGAACTGATTCCGGACGAAGAGAATCCGACGGACCCTGAGACGGGGAGCAAAAACTTCAAGGAGAGAAGGGTCACGTTCCGCCACAATCCGGTCGAAAAGGACGACCCGGAAAAGGGACTTTACGTGGGCACGATCTACCAGCTCCAGGAAAGCTCCGTCATGGGCCTGGGGCATGGGCGCGCCGGGCATCTTCCGGACTACAGCTTCATGCGCTACAAATATCTGCCGGCATGGAACGATTACAAAGTGATCATCAAGGACAACCCGTCGGACTACTATAAAGCTTTCTGCCAGATGGTATACGCGATGAAATACCTGCGCGGCGAGTTCGAAACCTTCGAGACGGAGCGCTATGACACGGAGACGGTGTCTCCTTATGAGGAAGAGATCCGGGCGATCCTTGAAAAGCGCCAGCTCGATTCCAGTGCGGAATGGAAAGCGCTCGGGGAGAGGCTTTCCGGCGCGGAGATCCCGGATTTTGACGAAAACCGTTATTGCAGGGAATTTGCGGACGCGAAGAAAGAGGACAAGGGAAACACTTTCCTGGGACACTTTTTCGGCGCGGCCCTGGCGCAGAAGAGCATGGTCACGGACCAGATCTATAAGTCCGGGAACCTCCTGGCAGGTTACTCGGTGGAATACAGAAAGAGCAAATTCCTGGGGATCCGGGATTTTATTCTGTTCGTGGAACAGGAACTGAAAAACAGAAAAAGTGAGGCACAGTCATGAGCAGGTTCCAGCGCATTCAAAATATAGTCATCGGTGTGGGAATGCTGCTTGCGGCAGGGTGCCTGATCGTCGAGCCGGAGGACGGGTGTGTGTACATCCTGCTGATTCTGGCTGCGTCACTGCTCGTAAGAGGCGTTATGGAGCTTGTTTATTACTTCACCATGGCCAGGTGTATGGTGGGCGGGAAGCTGATCCTGTTTATCGGCGCCGCTTTTCTGGACATCGGCCTGTTTACGCTCTCCATGGCCAACGAGTCGAGATTCTTTGTGACGCTTTATCTGATCGGCTTCCATGCTTTTGCGGGAGTTATCAATATCCTCCGATCGCTCGAGGCAATGCGCTATAAATCCGTTCACTGGAAGAGCAATATGCTGCAGGGGATCGTGAGTATCCTGATGCTTGTGGCGAGTCTGTTTTTTGCCAAGGACGAGACCATGCTCGTTTACCTGTACAGCATAGGCCTGATCTATTCCGCCTGTGTGCGGATTGCGTCCGTGTTCAAGAGATCGGCGGTCGTCTTTATTCAGTGATTTTTGCGGAATAAGGGGCCTTTTGCCGACAGTAAAAGGCGGATAGGACCCGCGAGAGATAAGGCTTGACTTACTAATCAAGAAGTGCTATTTTCGTCATGTTAGCGGTTTAAAGTGCTAAAATGGACGAGGAATGATTTGGACTTACTGAGCGCTCCTGTTCTGTGGACAGGGGCGCTTTCAAAATGAACTGGCAATTAGCGAGGGCTAAGATGGATCTTAAAGAAAGCAGAGAAGTAATCAGGCAGGTCGACGAGGAGATGGCAAAGCTGTTTGAGCGCCGAATGGAGGCGGTCAGAGGAATAGCGGCTTACAAAAAGGAGCGCGGACTCCCCATAGAGGACAAGGAACAGGAAGCAAGGGTGATCAAAGGGAGAAGCGCCCTGATCGAGAACCCGGAGCTTCGCTCTTTTTACGTGAATTTCCTGCAGGATACGATGGACGTCAGCAAGCGCTGGCAGCACTATCTGATGGAAGGACTGAAGGTCGCTTACAGCGGCGTCGAGGGCGCTTTTGCCCACATTGCCGCGGGGCGTATTTTCCCCGACGGCACTCTGCAGTCCTACCCTTCCTTTGAGTCGGCCTACGAGGCGGTGGAAAAAGGGGAGTGCGACGTGGCCGTCCTTCCCATCGAGAACAGCTCGGCGGGAGAAGTCGGACAGGTACTGGACCTGATGTTCTCCGGAAACCTGTATGTGAACGGCGTCTATGACCTGTCCATCAACCAGAATCTGCTCGCCCTTCCCGGAACAAAACTATCAGATATCAAGACCGTTTTGAGCCATCCCCAGGCCATCTCTCAGTGCAGGAGCTATATCAGAAAGAACGGATTTGATGTGATCAGTACGGCCAACACGGCGCTGGCAGCGCAGAAAGTGGCAAAAGACGGTGACCCCAGCGCTGCCGCCATCGCCAGTGAGGAGACTGCCGCGCTCTATGGCCTGGAGATCCTGGATCACGATATCAACGAGAGCAAGAACAACACGACCCGGTTCGCGGTTTTCTCAAGGGTCGAGAACAAGGTGATGGGAAAGAGGGACGCAGGCGCCTTCCTGCTCCTGTTCACCGTGAAGGACGAGGCGGGCGGCCTGGCCAAGGCCATCAACGTCATCAGCGCCTACAATTTCAATATGCGCGTGCTGCGGTCCCGTCCCATGAAGGACCTGGCCTGGCACTACTATTTCTACGCGGAAGTGGAGGGAGACGATTCCTCCGAAAACGGCCGCCGCATGATCAGTGCGCTCAGGGGTACCTGCCCCGGGCTCAAGGTCGTCGGCCGCTACACCGCGACGGGAAATTCGCAGCAGGGAGGAGAGTCAATATGATCATTCGCATGGAACTTGGGGAAGCAAGTTACGATATCGTTCTGGAGAGAGGGTGTCTTAAGAAAGCAGGAGAACTGCTGAACCTGGACAGGAAAGTTCTCATTCTCACGGACGAAGGCGTGCCGGCGCAATACGCGCAGACGGTCGCGGACCGGTGCCGCGAGCCCCATATTTATACAGTACAGCAAGGGGAAGGCAGTAAGAGCTTCGCTGTTTTGGAAGCAATCCTCACGAAGATGATGGAACTGGGCTTTACGCGTGGCGACTGTGTCTGTTCCGTGGGAGGCGGCGTCGTGGGAGATCTGGGCGGCTTTGCGGCGGCCTGCTACATGCGCGGCATAGACTTTTACAACATTCCGACCACCATTCTGTCCCAGGTGGACAGCTCCATCGGAGGCAAGACGGCGGTGAACCTGGGCGGCGTCAAGAACATTGTCGGCGCTTTCTGGCAGCCGAAAAAGGTGCTGATCGATCCCGACACGCTGGATACCCTTTCCGACAGGCAGAAGTCCAGCGGCCTCGCGGAGGCGGTCAAGGCGGGTCTGATCGCGGACCCGGCCCTCTTTGCCATGTTCGAGGATTACGCGGCAGGCGGGACACCCCTCGACCTCGAGAAAGTGATCGCCGCATCACTCATGGTCAAGAAAAAGGTGGTCGAAGAGGATGAGCGCGAGAGCGGCGTGCGCAAAATATTGAATTTCGGACACACCATCGGCCACGGGATCGAGAGTGTCACCGGCCTTCTTCACGGAGAATGTGTCGCGATGGGAATGATTCCCATGTGCTCGCCGGCGGTCCGCTCAAGACTGGTCCCCGTACTCGGCGCGCTGCACCTTCCGGCGAGGGTCCACGCGGATCCCGAGGAGGTCTACAAGGCCGTGCTGCATGACAAGAAGATGGGCGACGGCTTCGTCTCCATCGTGAGTGTGGATACGGTAGGCTCTTATTCAATACAGAAGGTCGATCCGGCGGTCCTTCGATATGGCATTGAAGTGGTGGTCAGGCTTTGACCCAGTAAGGAGGACAAAACTATGATGTACATGGATTTCAAGCGGAAACTTCCAATCCCCATGGAGACCAAGGAGATGTATCCGCTGACCGGCGATATGGCCGAGACAGTGGAGAGAACGATCACGGAGCTCAAGGCGATCTTCTCCGGCGACAGCGAAAAGCTCGTCCTGATCATCGGTCCCTGCTCCGCTGACAACGAAGAGAGCGTGATCGACTACATTTCCAGGCTCGTGCCGCTGCGGGAGCAGGTTAAGGACAAGATCCTGATCGTTCCCCGCATTTACACGAACAAACCCAGGACGACCGGAGACGGCTACAAAGGACTTGTCCACCAGCCCGATCCCAATGCTTCGCCCGACCTCTTCAAGGGCATTATTGCCACCAGGGAGCTCCATATGCGCGCGGTCAAGGAGACGGGATTTGTCTGTGCGGACGAGATGCTCTATCCGGAGAACCACAAGTACCTGGACGACCTTCTGGGCTATGTGGCGGTGGGCGCCCGCAGCGTGGAGGACCAGCAGCACAGACTTACCGCCAGTGCCATCGAGTGCCCTGTCGGCATGAAGAATCCCACCAGCGGAGACCTGACTGTCATGATGAACAGTATCATGGCGGCGCAGCACGAGCACGATTTCATCTATCGCGGCTGGGAGGGACATTCCTACGGCAATCCCTACGCGCACGCGATCCTCAGAGGTTATGTGAACAGGCAGGGCGTCACGCACCCCAACTATCACTACGAGGACCTTCTCTATCTCTCGGATCTCTATAAGAAGTGGGAACTGAAGAATCCTGCCGTCGTGATTGACTGCAACCACGCCAACAGCGGCAAGAAGCCTTTTGAGCAGGCGCGCATCCTCAAGGAAGTACTGCACTCCTGCCGCTACAACCCCAAGGTGAAGAAGCTGGTGAAAGGCTTCATGGTGGAGAGCTACATCGAGGACGGAAACCAGCCGGTGGGCGGAGGCGTCTACGGCAAGAGCATCACGGATGCCTGCATCGGATGGAAGAAGACGGAGAAGCTGATCTACGATATGGCGGAGCTGCTGTAAGCGGCAAACATGAAGAGAAAAAGAACGTATTGTTTTGCAATGTTTTGACAGAAAACAGAAGAATAAATGCTGCAGTTGCGGTAAAATATTGGTAAGCGCGGAGCGTTCTGTTCTGCGGGAACACTAATTAAGATCAGGCCGCGGGACCGGATGTGCCCGGCGGCACAGGAGGGAGGATTTATGAATCTGCTTAGTTTATTGTTGACAGCTTTGACAGCGAAGAATTCGCTTGGACAGGTAGCCAAAAAGACGGGCCTTTCCCAGAAACAGATTAAAAAGCTTATCATGCTTGCTGTTCCGATCCTGCTTAAGTACATGACCAAGAACGCGTCTTCGGGAGAGGGAGTCAGCTCTCTTCTCGGTGCACTTGCGCAGCACAACAATAAGGAGGAGATGCAGCTTCAGCTCAAGAATGCGGACGAGAAAGACGGCGGCAAGATCATCGGCCATATCCTGGGCAAGAAACAGGATGAAGTTACAACCAACCTTTCTGCGCAGTCCGGTCTGACAGCCGAGCAGGTCAACCAGATTCTGGCGATCATGGCTCCCGCACTGATGAGCGGCGTATCGGAGGCGAGCTCCGGCGCAGCAATGACACAGCAGGCTGCACCTTCGGCAAGCCCTGTCCCCGGCATTTTCAGTGCAATCCTCGGAACAGCTGCAAACATGCAGAAGGATGACAAGGATGAGAAGGATGACGCCATCAACGGAACGGCGCTTCTGCAGGCGCTTTTGAATGCCAGAAAATAACACAGACTGATATTGTGATTTTATCGGCCGCACCTTCGGGTGCGGCTTTTTGCATGCACTAAAGGGAATAAAGAATAAAAATAAAACCCATTGACATACTAGGTTAATAGTGATAGTATCCTTAACAGATCAACTGAGCGGTCCCCAAGGGACAGAGAAACTGAATCCTGCAGTGAATGTGGGAAAAGCAGAAGGAGAAAGCAATGTTTGACGTAAGATGGAGAAACAACTGCATGATGTGTATGCGAATGTTTAACTCCCGGGCACATAGTATGGCCAGGCGTATTGACATGCTTTCATGTCCTTGATCGGTATGCCTGATATAAGGATCGAGAATCTTCAGTGAAACAAGAGAGAGACGATTCGCCATCTGCCCGGGAGTTTGTAAAAGCTTCCGGGCTTTTACATTTGCTCAGATTTGGTCGATTTCCCAAGGCTCCGGAATGCGATGAGGCGGAGCAGGAAAGAGAAAATAAGCGACCCGAGGAGAACACATGACCTCTGGGGTTGTTTGCTCAGAAGGAGGAAGTTATGAGAAAGAATTGGATTAAGAAGACAAGCGCCGCAGTACTGGGACTGATCCTGACAGGATCGCTTCTGGCCGGATGCGGCTCAGGATCGGGCACAGCGGCGCAGGGCGCTGATGAGCCGCAGGCACAGGAGACAGAAGCGGAAGCCGCCGGAACGGAAGCGGCAGACGCCGCAGAGAACGAAAATGCCGGATTCAGAACCCTGGAGGAAATTCAGGCGAGCGGCAAGATCACGATCGGCGTGTTCTCCGACAAGAGTCCCTTTGGATATGTAGATGAGAACGGTGAGTATCAGGGATATGACGTATATTTCGGCAACAGGATCGCACAGGACCTGGGCGTGGAGCTCGAATATGTCTCGACGGAAGCGGCGAGCAGAATTGAGTATCTGCAGACCGGCAAAGTGGACATCATTCTGGCCAACTTCACGGTGACGCCCGAGAGAGCAGAGGAAGTTGACTTCGCACTGCCTTACATGAACGTGGCGCTGGGCGTTGTCTCCCACAACGACAGGGTAATCACGGACCTGTCTCAGATTACGGCGGACGATCAGGTCATTGTCATCTCCGGAACGACGGCGGAGACCTATCTGACTAAGAACAACCCGGAGATCAAGCTGCAGAAGTTTGACACCTATGCAACCGCTAAGAGCGCTTTTGAAAACGGAACCGGCGTGGCGTGGGCCAATGACAACACGGAAGTCATTGCTTTTGCGGCGGAGAACGAAGGATATACGGTAGGAATTGATTCACTGGGCAGTGCGGACACCATCGCGCCGGCGGTGACTAAGGGAAATGAGACTCTTCTGAACTGGCTCAACGAGGAGATTGTAAAGCTCGGGGAAGAGAAATTCTTCCACGCGGACTATGAAGCGACACTGGTAGATACTTACGGTCCTGAATTTGAGGAGACGCTGGTAGTGGAAGGCGGCGGTCAGGCGGCAGCGCCCGCGCAGAACTGACGCCGGGCACGGAAATCTTACTTCGACGTAGAATCTGTGACGGAAATATGGGCAATTTCACACACAGATACAGTATCCTCAGGCACTCCCCTCGCCTGAGGATACTCTGCGTAAAAAGGAGGAAATCATGGAACTACTGCGATGGGACGTCATCGTATCCTATCTGCCGCTTTACCGGGACGCGATGTTTCTGACTCTGCGGATCGGCTGGGCAGGCATTGCGGCCGCCATAGGTCTGGGCTTTGTGTGCGCACTGATCCGGCACTACAGGATTCCGGTCTTGCAAAATATAGTGGGAATCTACATCGAACTGTTCAGAAATACGCCGCTGCTGGTGCAGCTGTTCTTTCTGTATTTTGGCCTTCCCAAGATTGGGCTGGAGATCCCGGCGGAGCCCTGCGGCGTACTGGGACTCGCCCTTTTAGGCGGCGCCTACATGGCGGAAACCTTCCGGAGCGGTTTGGAAGCAGTGGAGCCCATCCAGATGGAGAGCGCGCTGTCGCTGGGCATGTCCAGGCAGCAGGCGGTCTTGCATGTCATCCTGCCGCAGGCGGTGTCCATCAGCGTGCCTGCCTTTGTGGCCAACGTGATCTTCTTGCTCAAGGAGACCAGCGTTTTCTCCGCCATCAGCCTGATGGATCTTATGTTCACGGCTAAAGATCTGATCGGCCTCTATTACAAGACGCTGGAATGTCTGACGCTGCTGGTGGTTTTCTACCTCATCATTCTGCTTCCGGTCTCCGCGCTGGGAAGTATTTTGGAAAGGAGGCTTCGGTATGCAGGCTTTGGGGATTGACGTGCTCTTCAAGGGCATCAATATGCAGCGCCTTCTGGGCGGCCTGTGGATCTCACTGCGGATCAGTCTGATCGCCGTGGCCTTCAGCATTGTACTGGGGCTGGTCGTCGGCGTTCTGATGGCCGGAGACAATCCGGTGATCAAAGCGGTCACCCGCGTCTATCTGGAGATCGTGCGGGTGATGCCGCAGATGGTGCTCCTTTTTATCGTCTTCTTCGGGACGACCAGAGTGTTCGGCTGGAATATCGAGGCAGAGATCGCCTCCATCATTGTGTTTACCTTCTGGGGAACAGCGGAGATGGCGGATCTTGTGCGCGGCGCCCTGATCAGTATTCCAAGACACCAATATGAGAGCGCGGCAGCGCTGGGAATGGAAGAGGGGCAGATCTATCGCCGCATCATCATCCCGCAGACGCTCCGCCGCCTGATTCCGCTCTCCATTAACCTGGTCACGCGAATGATCAAGACCACGAGCCTGGCGATGATGATCGGCGTGGTGGAAGTGCTCAAGGTAGGGCAGCAGATCATCGAGGCCAACCGCAAATCTTCGCCGCACGCGGCCTTCGGAGTGTATGCGTGTGTGTTCCTTCTGTATTTTGCCGCATGCTGGCCAATCAGTATGTTCTCACGGTATTTGGAAAGGAAGTGGAGCTAATGGGCGAACTTATCAAAATAGAGAATATTACTAAGAAGTTTGGAGACAACGTGGTCTTGAACGGCCTCTCACTTGCCGTCAGGGAGGGAGAAGTTGTTGTCATCGTCGGCCCTTCCGGCTGCGGCAAGAGCACGCTGCTTCGCTGCATCAATGGGCTGGAACCCATACAGGATGGCGAGATCACCTTCCGGGGCAAAAAAGTGGACGGAAATGCCCGCTCAATTGTAGGCATCCGCCAGAAAGTGGGTATGGTCTTCCAGAACTATGAGCTGTTCCCCCACATGACTATTCTCGAGAACATCATTCTCTCTCCGGTCCTGGTCCAGAAGCGCAGCCGCCGGGAGGCGGAGGAAGAGGCTTTACAACTCCTGGAGCGGGTCGGGCTCTCCGACAAAAAAGACAGCTATCCCAGACAGCTCTCCGGCGGGCAGAAGCAGCGCGTGGCCATTGTCCGGGCTTTGTGCATGCACCCGGAAGTGCTACTCTTCGATGAGGTGACGGCGGCGCTGGACCCCGAGATGGTCAGAGAAGTGCTGGACGTCATGCTGACACTGGCAAAACAGGGAAGGACCATGGTAATTGTCACCCACGAGATGTCCTTCGCCAAAGCGGTTGCTGACAGGGTCATCTTCATTGACGAAGGAAATATCGTGGAAGAGGGAAATCCCGAAGAATTTTTCGAGCATCCGGGTACCGAGAGAGCCAGACGATTTTTAAATACGTTTACCTATGAGAAAGTGGAAAAAGATTCATAGTCACAGCATTGTCAGTATTTTTCTGAGTATTGTATAATGATAGTTACAATAATTGTATCTATCGTTATACAATACGGAGGAATTCCCATGATCAGAAAAGGACAGGACTGCGCGATCGAGTATCGCGAGCATATGCGTGATGGCGACGGGACCGTGCAGATCACAAACTTTATCACAGGCCCCGAAGAGCTGAACGGCAAAGGAAGACTTTTTGCTAAGATTACTTTAAACCCCGGCTGCAGCATCGGTTATCATCTTCATGATAAGGATGCGGAGCTTTTCTATATTATCAAGGGCACAGCTGAATACAACGACAATGGTGTAATCCGTACGGTTCATGCAGGGGATGTGACAGTATGTCCAACAGGTGAGAGCCACGGCATTGCCAACAAGACGGACGAAGTCGTCGAACTTGTGGCGGTGATCGTGTATGCATAAGAAGAGGACAATGAAAACAGGCTTGTTTTACAGGCCCGGTGCATTTTCTGAGGAGGTAATCTATGGCAGTAAGAATGACAGCCGGAAAAGGCGGCGAATTTTATGTACCTTATGAGAACAGGACCGGATGCGAGTCTATTGTTTACTTTACCAGAGATCTGTCTGCGGAAGGACTTGAGAAGATCTATAAGAAAGTAAGCAGCGTGCTGCACGGCAAAGTGGCCGTAAAGCTTCACACAGGCGAGCAGCACGGACCCAACATCATTCCCAGACCCTGGGTACAGAATCTGTTTGACAAAGAGCTGAAGGAATTCGACAGCGCGACAATTATTGAGACAAACACCTATTACGAGGGAGACCGCGACACGACCGAGAAACACCGCAAGACTCTTGAAGTGAACGGATGGACCTTCGCTCCCGTGGACATCACCGATGAATTCGGCACGGCGACGCTTCCCGTCAAAGGCGGCAAGTGGTTCACCGAAATGTCTGTAGGAAAGTCCCTGCCGGACTACGATTCCTTCCTGGCACTGACCCATTTCAAGGGCCACGTCATGGGCGGTTTCGGCGGTTCCAACAAGAACATCGGCATCGGCTGCGCCGACGGCAAGGAAGGCAAGAAGTGGATCCACGCGGCAGACTCCGGAAACGCGTGGGGCATTTCCATGGAAGAGCTGATGGAGCGCATGGCGGAGTCGACAAAGGCGACCATTGACTATTTTGCCGGAAGCATCGCCTACATCAACGTCCTGCGCAACATGTCCGTATCCTGCGACTGCGAAGGCGTGGCGGCAGCACCCGTTGTGACGCCCAACATCGGAATTCTCGCATCGCTGGACATCTGTGCCGTTGATACGGCCAGCGTGGATCTGGTATACGCACTGAAGGAAGAAGACCACCACGACCTGGTGGAGAGAATCGAGACGAGGCACGGCCATCGCCAGCTCAGCTACATGAAGGAACTTGGCATGGGCAACAACAAGTACGTGCTGATCGATCTCGACAACGGCGAGTGCAGGATTCAGCCTGCGGATGCGGTGACGCATGTGGTGCCGTTTGAAGGGTGAAAGTGAATAACCGGTGAAAAGATAAGAGGCCACCGCGCTGTGCGGCGGCCTTTTTTTCATGCAAGCGGCTCCTCTCCATACTTGAAGAGCAGTAAGTTGGCGTCGTCCACAGTGGCGGACTGGTTGATCGCCACTGTGAGAATGATATCCCTCCGATTCTTGGGATACAGAGGCGCATTGCCGCTCAGCTCAAGAGCGCGGGTCGTCTCGCGAAGGCTCAGGCCGGCTGCCATGCACAGGCGCAGCACTTTGTCCCGACTCGGGCTACGGGTGCCTTTCATCACCTGATAATAGTAGGAGCGCTCGAGGCCGCTCCTCTTGATAATTTCGCCGCTCTCGAGCTGCGCTGCGGCAGGCAGGGAGCGAAAGTAGTCCGGGAAGTTCTTGAAACTGTCCGCGACCTTGGGCTCCTCCATGAACTTCTCCATGTCCCGCGTATTATCGATGCCGGACAGTACGTCGGCGAGTTTCCTTGTGGTTGATTCGTCCATATGTGTTTCCTCTCTAAAGTGGCTTACCGGCAGCACAGATTTCCTGCAATGCATATCCGAAAAGCTGACTCGTGCTATAATCATAGTATACGATAAAGTGAGACAATCCTTGTCGATTGGGGGAAAACATGACAGAACTCGAAAAGCTGTGCGAAAACGCACTCTACGATGAAATCCGCGTCCTGGAAGACGGAAAATCCTTCGTCAGGGATGTCCCCACAGGGAAATTATATTTTAAAAAGACGCTGGATGTCTACAATGAACATGTCTACGCTTATCTGCGAGAGCACAAGAACCGAAACGTAGCCGGCATTCAGGCTTATTGGAAAGACGGAGACAAACTGGTTGTCATCGAGGAGCTGATCCAGGGCCGGACGCTGGATGAGATTCTGCGTGAATCGGAAGGAAATGACCAAAACGCATCAGAAACCAACGGGCTCGCCTTCGCCGACCGCATCGATTGCCTGACGCAGATCTGCGACGGTCTTTCCTTCCTGCACTCCGCCGATCCGCCGATCATCCACCGGGATATCAAGGCTTCGAATATCATGGTGACCGACGATCGTATCGTCAAGATCATCGACTACGACGCCGCCAAAATATACATCGCCGGACAGGATAAGGACACCATGATGATCGGCACGCAGGGGCTTGCAGCTCCGGAGCAGTACGGCTTTGCGCAGTCCAATGTCAGGACAGACCTCTATGCGCTGGGAAAGCTCATTGAGCGCATGCTGCCCGGCAATGTGGACGCAAAGCGGATCGCCGAGAAAGCGACGGAGATGGACCCCAGGAAGCGCTATACGTCGGCCGCGCAGATGAAGGGGCAGATCCAGAGGATCAGAGAGCACACGTCAGCGCTTGATCAGAGATTAGAGAAGATCCCGGGCTTTGACCCGATGAACAAGAGCCACAGAGTGCGGGCCAGGATCGCGCTGGCAGGCGCTGTCGTGGCGGCAGTGCTGATCCTTGCAGGAGTCGTCTGGGGGCTTTTCGTCTACCCGGCAAGGCAGGAGGAAGCCATCCGCGCGGAGCTGTCCACCATGCAGCAGTATGAGGTGAAAGACGTGCAGATCCTTACTGCCGTCGAAGAATTTGCCGGGGAGCATCCCTATCAAAGAATGAACGCCGGCCAGAAACAGGCGGTACGTGACGAGATGGAAGCCGTAATGAAGCGGTGCTTCAAAGCCGGAAAGTCGGAGAATGCCAATCAGATCAGGGATATTTTGACAAATCATTATGGGGAGGAGGCGACCTGGAAGGCGGTTCACAGCTACGCGATGGCCGGCTGGGATTTCGAGAATGACAGGTTTGAAGACGGACTGGGAGCGCTTTACGAGCAGAAGGAAGCCGGCGCGGTGGACGCGCAGCAGCACTGGGAAGCCGGAACTGCGCTCACTCTGGAGAAGGCGCGGGAGTATACGGCGGACTTCAAGGAGAGCAAAGCCTACAGGAAAATCAAGCTGATTGCGAACGCCTATATGGCCTTGGAGAAATGCGGCGCCGGCCAGAAAGAAGAGTTCGACGCCGCGCATGAACAGTTCCTGGCGGCTGCGGAAGCCGAGAAAAAGGCGCAGCAGTGGAGCAACGCCAGATTGATCTACGAGCAGATGCAGGAGGCCGGCGCCTGGAACAGCGACGAGCTCTCGGAGCTGATCAAAGAAACCGATTATGAAGAGGCGGAAGCGGCATTTGCCAAGGAGGATTACAACGAGGCCGCGTCAAAATACAGCGCGCTCGGAGATTATAAGGATGCCGCAGAAAAGGCCTCGGAGAGCATCTACCGCAAGGCGGCGAGGGAAGCGGAGAACGGAAGTTATTCGGCTGCAGTCAGTTCTTATAAGAGCATTCCTGGGTATAAAGACTCGGATGAGCGCGCGCGGGAGACGCAGTACGAGTATTGCGAGAATACACAGGAGGAGCCGACCGATACAACGTACGAGTATATTGCGGAACTCGTGGATCAGGGCTACGAAGGAGCGGAGGACTTGCGAGAGGAGATCTACAAGTGGCACGTCTCCGTCAGCACAGGCATGGCGTACTCCTTCGGTTCTATGCAGTCCGCTTTTATAAGGGCAAAGCTGAGCGGCGGTCCGCCCGACGGTTCGACAACAATTACCTTCCGGATTGACGATCCCACCGGAAATGATTCTGATACCTGGAGCGACGGAAAGGAATACAAGAGCGGGGAGACGGCAGAAGCGAACTATTCCGAAGAGGACAGCACCTATAATCTGTTCGACCGGTCCTATAAGATCTGGATTTACGCGGATGGCGGAGAACAGATCGGCTACTGGGAAGGGATGATGAGTACGGAATTTTAACTTTGTGTTATGATAGACATAATCAATATCAAAAGCATTCTTTTGGGGAACAGCGGGAGATAGTTATGGCGAAGACAGTTGCGATCGGTGTTCAGGATTATGAAACACTGATCAAAAATGACAGTTTCTATATTGATAAGACAGACTTCATCCGCGAGTGGTGGGAAGAGCAGGACGCAGTGACACTGATCACGCGGCCCAGACGTTTTGGAAAGACACTCAATATGTCAATGCTCAAATGCTTTTTCTCGAACCGCTATGCGGGGCGCAGCGATCTGTTCGAGAGCAAGAAGATTTGGAAGAATGAGAAAATGCGGGAGCTGCAGGGCACCTATCCCGTAATCTTTGTGACATTTGCCGGCGTGAAAGGGACAACCTTTCCGGACGCGCTGGCACAGATCAAAAAACAGATCGTCCGGGTATATTCCGAGAATTCTTTCCTTTATGAGAGCAATATTTTCGACGAAAATGAAAAAAAGGCTCTTGGGAGAATCAGCGAGGAGATGAGCCGGGTGGATACGGAATTCTCCTTAAATCTCCTCTCGATGCTTCTGGAGAAGTATTTTGGCAAAAAGGTGCTGATCCTGTTGGACGAATACGACACACCGCTCCAGGAGGCGTATATCAGCGGCTACTGGGATGAGCTCACAGCTTTCATTCGCTCCATGTTCAATAATACATTTAAGACAAACCCTTCCATGGAGAGAGCGCTGCTCACAGGAATCACCAGAGTCAGCAAAGAATCAATCTTCTCCGATCTCAACAATATGGAGGTCGTCACGTCAACTACCGGCAAATATGAGATCGCCTTCGGCTTTTCGGAAGAAGAAGTATTTGGGGCACTGGATAAAATCGGTGCAACTAAAGCACAGAAGCAGGAGGTTAAAAGCTGGTACGACGGGTTTACTTTCGGAAGCAGTACGGATATCTATAATCCATGGTCGGTCACGTCCTATCTGGACAAAAGGACACTCGGCATTTACTGGGCCAACACCAGCAGCAACAGCCTGATCGGGATGCTGATCAGAAGCGGCCGAAGTGACATAAAGGAACAGTTTGAGATCCTTATGAAGGGAGGAGAGCTGACTGTCCAAATCGATGAACAGATCATATTTGATCAGCTGGAAAAGAAGAAAGACGCAGTATGGAGCCTTCTGCTCGCATCCGGGTATTTAAAAGTTGTTCGTCATCAGTCTTACGCAGATGTATCCATCGACAGCGCTCCGCTCTACACGCTCACCATCACAAATCTGGAGACCAGATTGATGTTCAGAAATCTGATCCTGGACTGGTTCGATGAGGATGATTCTTTTGGTGAATTTGTGAATGCCATGTTTCGCGGAGATGAGCGGGGAATGAATCGCTATATGAATCGTGTTGCGCTCAACACATTCAGTTATTTTGACACAGGGAAAAAGCCCGGCATTACGGAACCGGAGAGATTCTATCATGGGTTTGTTCTGGGGCTTTTGGTGAGCCAGTCGGGTAATTATATCCTGACATCTAACCGGGAGAGCGGGTACGGGCGTTATGATGTGGTGATGGAGCCAAAAGACACACGAGGCAAGGCTGTCATCATGGAATTCAAGGTCCTGGATGAGGAAGACGGGGAAAAGACGCTGGAGGATACGGCGCGCAGCGCGCTTGCGCAGATTGAAGAGAGACACTATGACGCAGCTCTTCTGGCCAGGGGAATACCGGCAGAGAATATCCTCCGATACGGATTGGCATTTCGGGGCAAGGAGTGCCTGATCAGGAAGGGCGGCTGAACAGTTACTAAAAGTTCGATTTGTGGGCTCAGAGCCCACCATTAAAGAAAGGCATAAGAATAAAATACTCACAGAGGCTTGCTTCTGTGAGTATTTTTTGTGCGTAGCAATGAGCCATGCGTGTCCAGTCCTGCTCCCAGACGATGGGAGCTTGCTCATAATCGGCTGGGAGCAGGACTGGACACATACGGCGAATGCCGCGACAGTGAGCGTCCCATGGACGCGTAACTGTCGGCATGGCTCAAAGAAAAGCATACGGATGGGCAGCACCTTGCCTGCCCATCCGATCTGTTCTGAGTATTTTGTTGAAGGAGAATGTCGAGGATTATTTCGGCTGTCGTTCGGAGTTGCTCTTGCTCTCAATATGCTTTTTCAGCACAAGATTAATATACTGACTGAAGTTGCGGTCGTCCGCCTCGGCCAGTTCCCTGATTCTCCTGATCACTTCTTCGTCGAGTGTGATGCTTACTTTACTTTTTAAAGGCTTTTGAGTATTCATGCTTCTTATTATAAATAATCCCTATTCGAAGTTGAAAAAGTAGTATTAAATAAGCTAAAGTAGTATTACGTAAGATTATAACTTGCAGGCATTCAGTACAGAACAAATGACGAGAGGAGATGAGTTTGCGCAAAGATAAACACAAGGGAATGCTGCAGTATATGCAGCCGTTTGAAACGGAGTATGTCCCGAAAGTTTTGTTAACAGGCAATGGTCTTCATCGTGCCTTTGAAAATGATAACTGGGATAAGCTCCTGAAAGAGATTGCACTTGGTGATTTCTCGGAAGATGAATGGGAAAAGATAAAAGAACTTCCCTACCCGCAGATAGCGATTGTCGCTACGGGAAACCATGTGGCACAGGGCATGGAAAAAGTATCTGAGAAGTATATCGATTTATCTCCGCTTCCGGGAGAACAGGAGCTGATCAGGAATGCGGTTCAATGCGGATTCGATGCAATTCTGACCACAAATTACAGCTATGAGATCGAAAAGGCATTGAGTCCGGATTTTCAGGTTGCAGTGCGCCGTCCGTCAAAATATCGGCGAAAGACCTGCCAAGATAAACCGAGAGGGGAGACCAGCGCCTTATATCAATATATCTTCCTGCCTGGCGGCGCGGAAGAAGTCCCAATCTGGCATATCCACGGCGAAGCGGCGCTTCCGGATACCATGATCATCGGGCACTACTATTATGGAAAACTGCTCAGTAAAATGCAGTCCTACAGTGCAGAGGCTATAAAGAGATTCAGAATAGCGGAGCGATATGGTGGGCAGTTTTATCCCAGAAGCTGGGTCGATTATCTCCTCTTCGGTGATATATTCATTGTCGGACAGGGAATGGATCAATCAGAACTTGATTTGTGGTGGTTGATGGATTGTAAAAAGCGTAATGGGAAGGGAGAAGTATTCCTTTATAAACCCGACATGCCAGATGCACAGCGGATGCTGGCGGAAGTATGCGGAGTTAATGTGCGGACGTGCAGTAAGCCGACAGATTATGTGGAGTATTACAAGAAAGTCTTTACGGAAGTTAAGATCTTTCATCGTGATTGACAAAGATATAAGTATGACACAGCAAATGCTGTTAAGTTAGAAAACATAGATGAGTATTTGTGTGAAGCACATTGGTTTTAGGAGGAGCCGAGGGAGATGAAGAAAAAGGTAATTGCTTTTCTATTGGCGTTAGTGTTGGCATCGGGAAGTGCTGGTAGTGTTCCGGTTATGGCGGCAGAGACGATGGAACAAGAGAACGGGCAGGTACAGGAAGAAGCTGATACAGTTGTTGGGGAGGAAAGAGATTCTGAAGAAACAACTGAGTCTGCCACTGTGGAGGAAGCTTCAGAGGAGGAACCGGCAGAGGTTGTAGAAGAAGTTCCAGAGGAAGAGTCTGCAGACGTTGCAGAAGAAGTTCCGGCGAAGGAAGAAACTGGCGAAAATACGGACAATACAGAAGTGCCTGAAGCTGTGGAAGAAGGATCCACAACTGAGGGAGTAGTTGCTGAGGAAGAAAACGTAAGTGAAGAAGAAACAGATACCGTCGTCGAGGATCAGGAGAGTGAAACTGTCGAACTGAAACTTGAAGATATCGGAGTAAAAGATGCTGAGGTAAAGGAAGCTTCGACTCTTCTAAAGGAGGGTGAGACATCGGATGTTGTTGACACTGGAACTTGCGGAGATAATGTGACTTGGACGCTGACAGGGACGGATGATAATCTTACGCTTACGATTAGTGGAAGCGGGGGAATGGATGATTTCTTTGAGTCTAGTATTCCATGGGCACCAAAGAGAGCTAAGATAAAAACGCTCATTGTCGAGGAGGGGATTACCAGCGTAGGAGATTACGCATTTTATTCACTGAATAAAATGACGAGTGTTTCATTGCCTAATACAGTTACTGATATAGGAAGTTATGCTTTTTCACAATGCATTTATTTGAAAAGTATTATAATCCCAGACAGTGTTACTAGAATAGGGCTTGACGTCTTTTTCGGCTGCAGCGGTCTGGAAAGTATAACGATTCCTAACGCTATACTTGAATTTGGTTGCCACCAACTACTGGTAGGGAGTAGTAATAATATAAGTGTAATTATACCTGACAACGTGACGAGTATTTGCAACAGTGCTTTTTCTGATTGTAGCAATCTAACAAATATAATAATCCCGGATAGCGTGACGAGTATTGGAGAAGATGCATTTTTATATTGCAGTAACTTAAAAGATATAACTATTCCTGACAGCGTGACGAGCATTGGTGACAGGGCATTTTCTCAATGCAGCAATCTAACAAATATAACAATACCGAACAGCGTGACGAGCATTGGTCATAGTGTATTTGCCGACTGCAGGAATCTAACAGATATAACTATTCCAGACAGCGTGATGAGCATTAATAACGCCTTATTTGGTGGCTGCAGTAATCTAACCAATATAACTATTCCAGACAGCGTGACTAACATTGGAAATCATGCATTTTACAACTGTAGCAATCTAACAAATATAACAATACCAGACAGTGTGACGAACATTGAAGATTATGCATTTTACGGCTGCAGTAACTTAACAAATGTAACAATCCCAGACAGCGTGACGAGCTTAGGCAAGCGTGTATTTGAAAAATGCAGCGGTTTAGAAACCATAACAGTGGGTAGCGGATTACAGGTATTATCAGGTGGAAAAATACCTTCTGAATGGAATAGTTATCATAGCACATTTGGACAATGTGAAAATCTTAAAAATATAATACTCAAGAATGGATTAAGTGAGATAGGAGATTATCTTTAGTTCCCTATTGTAATTTATAAGCACAAACATTGTGGAGGCACACAAGATGACTCTGTATGAAAGCAATACTCTCCACAATGCTTATTGCTGAATTGTTACTGCAGGCTGTTGGAAATTGAAGCCGCTTCCCGCT
>JAFUFL010000076.1 GCA_017469935.1 Lachnospiraceae bacterium | reverse complement strand
TAGAGCAGAGGACTGACAATCCTCGTGTCACTGGTTCGATTCCGGTTCTGGGCATTGAAAGAACCGCCATAATGGCGGTTCATTTCATATAACGGAAATTTGCATAAGTCCTTTACAATCTCATAGGGGCGATTAGCTCAGTCGGTAGAGCACTTGACTTTTAATCAAGTTGTCGGGGGTTCGATCCCCCCATCGCTCATTCAGGGGACTCCTGGAAGCCTTTATTTAAGGGGCTTTCAGGGGTCATTATTTTGTAATCATTTCGGGGTACCCAAGTCATTGGGTACCTTTTTATGATGTTTTTTGTGATGCCCCGATTTCGGCTATTCCATCAAGAATTTCTGACCGCTCTTTTGCCTTCAATCTACTGCGATGATAAAAATCATGAGTCGTAGATATATCGGTATGTCCGAGCTGCTGTGTAATTGTTCGGTCATCGATGGCATTAGATTCGATAAGGATGCTTGCAACGGTCTTACGGAGCTTGTGAGGGGGCTTATACTCGATCCCCAGATTACTACAGATGATAGACAGCTTTCTTCGGATAGCCCTTGTCTTAATTCTGTCGCCGTTCATTCTGCAGAATAAAAACTGCCAATTGTTGTTTTTGCAATTCCACAGGATTTGAGCCAGACGTTCTCTCGAAGAAGATGGAAGCGACACTTCCCGCGTTCCGGCATCTGTCTTGGCACCGTCTCTTACAGTAGCGAGCGTTTGACCTGTTTCGTCACCGCGCGTTTCGGTCCGATGTACATTGATCGTCATAGCTGTAAGATCTATGTCATCAGGTGTTAGCGATGTCGCTTCTCCAACACGAAGTCCGGAGATACTGATAAGCCATATACAGGATGTATATGCATCCCAATTCTTTAAGCAGTAATCCCGAAGCTTCTGGAGATCCTCAGAATAATAGATTTCCTCTGAATCCGACTTCTTACGCTTTTTAAAGGCATTCTTGTGAATCCTTACTCTCTGCAGCATATCCTCTGCACTGTAGGGGATATAATGATGATCTTCTGCATAATGCAGGATCCCTTTTATAACGCCCCGTAAACCGGACCATTGTTTAGCTGTAATTCCGTTGTCGAGTTGAGCTTGCGTCCATGCTGTCCATTCTTCGCGAGATACGGAATCAATTTGCCTGGATGCCATAGGGGTCGGCATAAGGTACTGCTTGAAGAATTTTTTATCCCTAAGGTGTGTAGAGCCTGCAATATATCCATATTTCAAGCGATCGTCATTCCACAAATCAAAGACATTGGCGACAGTCAGGCAATTCTCATGAGAAACATAAAAATCTATAATCGCTTTCTCTAATGCATCTTTAGATTTGCGTTTAACTTTCCGCCGCTTTTCAGGCTTGCCAGGATCCGGGAGATGCGTATACCAAATACCATTACTCTCATAGATTGTGTACGGATGTGACTTTAAAATTTTCTTATTCTTTTCCCTTTTCATTTCGTCCGCTTTCTCGCGGAGCCACTCTTCAGTTATTGTACCATTTTTGATGAGCTCTTCAAATACAGCATGTGACTCATCAGATGAGATGTTTTGCATTGTAATCATCCTCCCTTTTTGGTTCTGAAGGGAGGATGAAAGAAAAGGGAAAAAATCTGCGATTTTTGAATTTGAATCTGCTTAAAGCAAAAGAAAACCCCAGACAGCTTTGTCTACTGTCTGGGGAAAGTGAGAGGGGGTATTGACTCTAGGTATCCTACATCGGATCTTCACTGTTTCTTGGTCTTATCCAGTCTCTTATTGATCAGTTCGTCAATATAGTCCTGCAGGAAATGAATGTTGGCAAATGTGAAACTCGCCTCCATTCCGGACAGATCTAACCCGTTGCTCCAGTAAACATTCTGCCGGGACATGCTGACGTCACTCCAGTAATGCAGGGGATACGGTCCGATCTTTACAGAACAATCCCGATCGTAATACTGTTCCTTGCGCTTGCGCTCAGAAGCATTCCCGTTATCACCCCAATTCCAAGAGCTCCTCTTCAGTCTGTTGTTGTGATTCCAATCGTCTAAATCGGCGCTGATCGATCTTAACCGTGCTGTGCTCAAATACTTGATGACCTTCGTCATCGCTTCTTTCTCCGCCTTCTTCATGGCTGTTTCCTCCTCTTGGATAATTTGATTTACAATTTCTGGAATCAGTATGCATGATTTTTGATTTTCAAATTTTTTCCGGGAATTGAGAGGATATGATTAAGTTAGGAGTTTTAAACAAAAGCAATTAGTCTTTTTGCACAAAAATAACGGCAGCCCGAAAGGACTGCCGATCAAATTCGCATCTCTAATATCCAAAGAGGCCCATCCGTTATACTTTACCTTGCCCCGAGCCCCTGGATACATGCTACATAGCAGGCAAAGTCTCCGATCCGCTTCCGATACTCGCTCTCATCCCCGAGTTTCTCCCGCCAGGACACATCACAGCCTTTCTGAGCGAGATAGCGGGAGAGAAGGTTAAGATGGAATATCACCAGGTTATGGCATGCCGTACGGTGCGAGTCAATATCCATCCTCTTTTCACGGGGCATCTGGTACCAGTCGGCACGGATCTTCGCGTAGTTTGCGGCAGCGTTGAGGAAGTCGGCAAGGATTTCCACATCGTCTTCGCTGTTGGGGTTAATACTGTCTGAGATCTGCTTGATTATCCCCACGGCCTCCTCGAACGTCAGGGTATCATGCATGGAGAGATATTCGTCGTAGGTTGTCATAGATGGTCCTCCGCTTAAGAATGGCAGTGTCAAGCTGCTGGTACGGCTCTCACAACCCATGTTATCGTTTCGATATAGGTGATTATACCACGTTGTAAGCCGGTATAAGCAAGAGAGCATAAAAAAGGGACAGCCATGAACAGGCGTCCCCATTACCTTTTGTTATGCATAATAAAGCGTCATGCGATTTGTTCTAGTAAATGCGGAAGATCAAGCGTTGGAGCTCTCATTCCTTCAAATTTTTGCATCTGTGTATGGAGTTCCCGGCACCTCTCAAGTCCAAGATCCTCGAGAATAAAAGAGGCGCCATTATTTTCAAGCACCCAGTATGCGAATGCGTCTGCATCGATTTCAGCAGGCTGCTTTCAATAAAAGTCCTGGTCCGATATACCGGTGTAAGAGCTGTGTTGATTATACTTAGGCACAGCGCTGCCAGGCACGCTGCTTCCCGTAGTATGCGAATCGGTATTTAGAATCCTTTGCGGTGCCGCTGAGCCCGGCATATCGCTCCCATCCACGGATGCTCGAATTCATAACTTCAGCAATCCTGGAAAGCTCTTTCTCGTCTGGGGAAGCTTCTTCGGAATGCTGAAAAGCCCTTTCCCAGATCATCCGACTGCAGACGATATCCTCTTCGCAGGTATCGAGAAAATTCTGGATGATGCCAATGCTGTTTTCATCGGGTGTAAGTCCGTACCGGATCGCATCTAACTCAGTATGATACTCCTGGTCAAGATCTAACCGATATCCTTCGGACTCTCCGATGACCATTGCTTCGGCATAGCATTGGCGGATATATTCGCGAGTTTCTGCTTCGTCGGCAAGAGGATGTACATCTGCCTTGTCACCGTCGCATAATACTGGCACAAATCTCCGGTTTCCAGTCCTGTCTTTTGGAAGGCAGTGAGGCTGGTTTGACGTTCCGATGAAGATTGTCTGACGGGGAAAACCCTCGGAGAAAATCCCGAAAGGCTGTCGGTAGCTGTCATTCTGACGGCTGATATACCCTTTTATGAGGTTGACATCCTTAGTTCGTCTGGTGGCAATCATTTCGCCAAGTTCACAGATCCAGTGCCCTCGGATTGTCTCGAATGCATTCTTAGTATTACCGAAATCGTAAAGATCATCGCAAAAGAATTCATCCTTCAAGGCTAGAAATCTGCACAAAGAACTCTTTCCGGTCCCCTGTTTACTGTCTGCGAATATAATGCAGGAATCATATTTGATTCCTGGCTCCATCACTCGCTTAATAGCCCCATGCAGCATGAGCTTTGTAATCTCGGTCGTGAGAACTGATCTTTCCGCACCTAGATATCGTGGAAGCAGCTCTCCAAGTCGATGATGTCCATCCCATACGAGTTTGACTAGCTCATCCCGGATCGGATGAAACGCGTTCTTTTCTGCGATTAGCCCTACCGCATCTCGAAGGTCCCTGCCGCCACTGATCTCATACACGCTATCCGTGAAACGCCTTAAATTAGAGAGGTCCGTGTCACGTAGGACATGCTCTTGTGGTGCCCAGTATACGTCTCTGATCATGGCTCGACCACTCAAGAGATTTAGCCGTATCTTGCCGGAGAGGTATGGATCTTTTTCCAAGATCGTGCAGTAGTTTGCAAATGATTTGCAGACACCTCCGGAGGAGTCAACTCTAAGGGCAATCTGCCCTGCATTCTTTCGGCTGAACTCTACAGCCTGATCCATCGTATAGAGACTACTATCGTTAATGCTGTTAATATCTGTACTCATTTAAGCCTCCTTACTATGCTGTTTGATAAACACTATTAATTATTTGTGGGGGTGCCCCCATGTACCCAGTGTCCCCGGCATAAAGCATCTATTTAATAAAAGGACCTCAAGATATGGATCTACACCAAAGCGCATCTCCGAATAGAATTAGAAGATCTCGGGGACAGCGGGTACATGATAAACGAAACCGGCTTTTATCGTCAAAGCCGGTTAAAAACGCGTATATTCAGTTGTAATAGGTGTCAATCCAAGATTAATATGACACCAGGCTGGATATTAAACATCCAGATCGCAAAACTCCTCGATATATGTATCGACATAGTTCTCATTCTCGAGATTGCATTGAACGAGATCGACAAATTCTGTGAATGTCACATCTTTCTTAAGGGCCCCGAACATCAGTGAGCTAATGCCGTACTGTTTGTGCGAAAGCCATGCCTCGAAATAAGTTCCAATGTCAATAATATCGATCCAGAAATTGCCTTCTTCAAAGCGGGTGATGATGATACTTGTTTTCTTCATAATAAAATCTCCTTGTATTATCTTTGTTGAGGGGATAGGGGCGGGATGAATGAAGTATCCCGCCACCCTTATTGTTCCTTGGAAACCTTTCAAATAGATCAAGCAGCTTCGACGTTAATCTCGAGACCAATCCGGTCTGCCCAGGCCTTGGCTGCTTCTCTCGTGGAGAAAGTTATGCTGTCGTCCTTGCCGACTTCATACAGCTCATCGATATCAATTCCTGTGAAAAGGTGTTTGAGGATGTACCTCCGATACGCATTTTCATCGCCATCCCCGCACACCGGAAAACCGCTCCAGGCATTGCCGTCGTCACAGACATGTGTCGAAAGTGCGAAGCGTCCATTCGACAACGCTGCGATTTTTGTCAAATCGGAGAAGTGGAAGGAGATCCGCTCTTCAAAGCACTTGATATCATGCGTTGTCAAAATGTACTCTGCAGGATCATCGGCCACAAAGTGGAATCCGTCGAATGCACTAGTCTCAGTGAGCGGCATTGTCAATGCAGTTTCTTTCTCGCCGCCTCTGATCCAACACTGTGCGATCAGTCTGGCAGGATCAGAATCCCAATAGTAGATAAGAATAAAGTTGTACTCATCGATCACGGTTCCGCATCGATCCTTCAAGACGAAAGGAACGGTCAGCTTATCCGTGCTGAGCAGGTCCACGCACTCTTCTGCCACATATCCGCCCTCGTCAGCAGCCTGTATCAGACGCCATTCGTTAACGAAAGTGTGGTTGAAGAAATTTTCCATCCCTTTGTGGTAGCCGCTCTTCTGTAACAGAGCGAACTGGTCGGAAACACAAAGACCCTTAAGATCTTCGATTGAGACAGTCTTGGTCTCTTTTTCTGCCGAATTAATTGTTACTACCGACTGGTTTTTCATAATAATCTCCTTTTCTTGAGCTTGTGCCCAATGTGAATATGAATTTATGGAAGCCGGTTTTATCGGCAAGCCAGCAAACGCATGTTATTCAGTTGTAATAGGTGTCAGCCCAGATTAAAGATGACACCTGGCCGGATATTACTCTTCCGGTCTATTCTTGCAGCGAGTACACTTTTGCGAGCGGTGGGGCTCTGTCCATTTAATCCTCCTTTCTGAGCTCTCGCAGATACTTGACTGAGCTTTTCTCTTGAAATCACGGAGATTTCTGCATCCGGCTTTCTCGCTGAACCGGAGAACGCGCATATTCAGTTTTGAAGGGTGTGGGCCATACCAATGGGCATGACCGCTTATTCAGTCTCTATATTAGACAGCATAATTAATTGTTTCCATGGGCATTGAAACTGTAGAATAGGTCTATTTGCTCTTGTACGCACTTGTTGCAAAAACACCAAAACCGAAACTAAATAAAAAAGAACCTGGCTTATTTGGCCAGGTTCTTTGAAGTATTAGGTATAGAGTTGTCATTCGGTGATTATGTCATCAAGGATCAGATCATTTTGGTCATCATCGTCATAAAGAACACGTGGAGAGCGTAAATCCTCTGAAATCATATTCTTTGCTGACTCGTTGTCGTTTGAAAGCCGCATATATAATTCGTAAACATGTTTTCTGACTGTCTCTGCGATTTCATAGTCTGAATATTCGATCTGCTTCATGCAGTACATAAGCTCATAATCCCCCATGTCGCAGTATGTAAGGAACTTCGTTATTCTGGTTACACCTACTCTCTTGATCTTGCGAAGGTTCATTATCAAATCACGTTCTGTATCAGTTATCTTCTTTAATCTACTTCTCATTTTATCAAGATTTTTTCTATACATTGGTGACGCAGTCTTTTCGTTATTGTCAAACCAATTGCTGCAAAGCTCTTCAGCAGACTTATGAAGGCGTCTTGCATATTGCATCATTATATAAGCAGGTATTGGATATACTTTATCTGTAGAATAAGGATGTGCACCGATCTGCTCGTATTTTCGAATCTGCTGTTCACTATATCCGCAGATTTTTCCCATAACTTGCTGTGTTACATTCTCTTCTATGCGGGCATTAATCATGGCTTCGGATAATTCAGAATAAAAAGCGTTTTCGTCTTCTGTCCTTGCATGCCGTGTTTTATAAGCTGTTTTGTTTCCCATACCAAAGAACCTCCCATCATGTGTTGTCAATATTGTTAATTATATAATATTTGTGCTTGTACAAGAGAATAAATCTCATTCATCCAGTATTCGATAGAAGTGTTCCATTTAGTTCTGTGTGAAAAGCATGCCATACGTCGAGAGTCGTGATTTATTAATTCACGGCCTGAAAAAAGCGGCAGCCCTTCCGGACTGCCGCTTTAATTCGCATCTCTATTTGAATATTTTACCTATTAAGAATATAATTTACCGCCTTCTCCGCCTGCCCGGCAGCCTGGATGATCAGGCGCCGGTCGTCGTGAAGGGCCTTCAGCCATCCACGGATATACGCCGTGTTGTTCTGGATACTATGATCTGTCTCAATCCCCAAGGTGTTCAACAGCGCAGCCGCGCCGATCTCGGCAATCAGTTCCTCCTTGCTATACGTCTCACTTCCAAAGGAAGCTTTTTTTAATCCGACACGGTTCAAGCGAGTTGTACTGCCGGTGCTATGTACGCATTCATGAAAGGCTGTGCTACAAAATTCGCTCGGATACTTATACTGACTCAGTTCCGGCAAATGAATCAAATCCTTCGAAGGAGAGTAGTACGCCTCGTTAGAAGGCTCCAGATCTACACGAATTCTCTCGCGACTGACATAGTTCCAGAATACCTTTTCGCCTATCGTAATAGGATCCGACGAATACACCGGTATCTGCCTTTCACGAGGCGCAACGGATTCAATCTGCGAGATGTGGAAGACCTTGTAGTACCGCAACACCGGTCTTCGGGACCGGTCTTCCTGTGTCTCTTCCTTATTATCTTCCGTCTGACTATCCTCCTTTTGATCCGGCCATTTGAAGAAGACGACCATCTCGCCTTTTTCACCTTTTCGGACCTTCCCGCCGAGCTCTGTCCATTGCTTGAAAGTCGCATACTCGCCGCTGTGAGACAAAAGCATCTGATTGATCAGGCTGTAGTGTTTTCCGGAGACGCGGTTATACGCGCCTCCGTTAAAACAGCACCAAGGACGCTGCCATGGGACTTCCTCCTCCATTTCTAAGGCTGTCATGATCCTGTCGGTTACAATCTGATACACATCCGGCATGATCTCACCTCCCTCACAGAGTAGCGACGACACCGATCTCGTCAGAATCAATACTGTAGCGATAAACCGCCGGTTCGAGCTGCAGGATAGGATCGACCTGATCTTCGTTAATGGTTTCAACCATACGAACGAGATCGTTTACCGTAAGACGCCCGTTGTCCAGAGCGGTTTCCCTCAACACGAGAATTTCCTCGGTTGACGAGGGGAGCATGTAGCACGCTTCTTCGCCGTGGTCTTCGCAAAATGCATGGAAGATCTCCGGGAAGTACAAGACACTTGCTCCGCCGGTCAGCTGACCAGTCGTTGCTACATACAGGGACTGATCGCCGTCTATATCGGGAAGACCAAGGACTTCAGCCATGCTGCGGATATTCGATCCTGCATGGCTGTTAGCCGAAGCACATTTCCAAAGCTCGTCCTCTGCGATACCGAGCTGTTCGACCAGGCCAGGTGTTACCTTGACAGATCCCGTTCCTGCCTGTTCGCCCAAGTCAAGCATCACACGCATGATTAACTCGATATTCAGATACTTCTGCTTGACAAGAAGTTCTTTACTCTGCCGCTGAACTGCCAGGTATACATGATCCCTTACATAATCCGGATCTGTCAGCATTGCCGTCGGGCTAGACACATCACTCAAAAGCGCTGATCTTACCCGCGACAGGAAAGCCTCGGTCGTATCCTGCTGCGAGTAATAGATAATCGGACTGGTGTCACACCCTTTCTTGATTACGCGGAGCCCCTTACAAGGGATGCCGTTCTTAACGATTTCGACAGATTCTGCTTCGATTCCCTCATTTTTCAGAGTATCAATGATACTGTTCTCAAAGTTCCTCATTTTTTGATTGTCAAAGTACATAATGATCCTTTCCGCCCGTTATTTCTGTGAACGGGCTAAAAACAAAAGTTTGCCCGTTCAAACGAACGGAAGTATCAAATTGTATCGAGATGCGAATCTCGGTTTGTGTATGCGCCGGTAAGGGCCGGGGAGCATACGAGACATTATCACTTTTCGCAAAGGCTACTGTGACAATGTTGCTTCATATAAAATGAACCAACGCCGCCTCGTTTTGTGAGGCGGCCGCGCCTGGCCTAATGGCACTATTTATTCTCGCCAGGCCGAGTTATCTACCATACATCGGAATTGCCCGAAGATATGCTTCCTTTATTAATCTCACGGATTCGGGCGTCAACAATAAGGTGTTTCCTAACGCTGATCTCGAACAGAATCTGCTCCCTTACATCCTCGGGGATAGACATTTTCCTGGCCTGATCCATTTTTCTTTCGAAAACTGCCGTCAGCTCGGGAAGAATCTCCAGAGCATCCGAATCCGAAATACGGCTATACTCCTGTGATACCTGGCTGAGTTCGCTTATCCACGATTTGCCTATGGTGAGTGTGTTTCCACTGAATATCTCCGGGCTGCCTTTCAACTTCTGAACCATCATTTCATCGAGAGCCTTTTCTATCCGTTCATCCATCTTTAAGAACATCATAGCTATCTCCTTCCATAAGCGAGCTGTACGAGATCGATCCTTTCGCTGTCAGAAACTCCCAAGGCATCGAGATACCTGTGGTAAATTGATACCCGAGGCATCATGCCCCGCTCGTAATTTGAAATCGTGCGGGGATCGCAGCTTACAAGCTCGCTGATCTGTTCGATTGTCTTACCGCTTCTTGTCCGCAGTTCCTTGAGCTTGTCGCCGAGCTCAAAATTATAATCGTAGTATTTCATATATTTTCCTTCCTGCCCACAGGGCGATTACGTTTGTCACTCTGTGTATGCAGGAAGTAAAAAATAATAAAAAAAATCTTCTAAAGGCTCATCGAGCATCAATCGATCTACTCATCATCATGAGTAGCGCCCTCAGGAGACTGCCTGTGGACCTGCTCGCTTCCTTTGCATCATTCGAGGCAGCTCGCAGTACAGCGTCAAAACTTCGGCTGCCAATGTTCTTTGTGATGCCGCTTGCCTCAACAAACTTCTGAGCTTTTTCAGTAGCAGTTTCCGGTCTACCGATCCCGTCGATATCAGCGATCGTATCGGTCATCCTCTCCTCCGGGATCTCATCGCCATCGATAAACATCCTGACCTTGTCAGAGCTTCTGTCGAGAGAGAAGACCACTTTACCCCTCCCGTGATCTATCTCGATCGAGTCTGTCTTGGATGCCTTCATCGCCTGCCGGGCGGCTGAGAGTATGCGGTCCCGATAAGCCTCGGGGTCTGTATCTGCATCAGTTGCCTTCTTCTGCGCTCTTTTCAGCGCCTCTTCCATACTTCGATTTATCATTTTGAAGTTCCTCCTTGATTTCTTGGTTTTTGCTGTGGTCTGCGGTGCGGCGGAACTTTTAGTGGTCCAGAAGTGTATATCGTGATGTTCCAAAAAGTAGACCGAAAATCAGCCGTGAAAACCCAGCGATACATCGACATCGACATTTCTTCGATCGGCTCCTTCGGTCGACCGTTGACCTGTTCGTAGTATGGACAACCGAGATCCGTCAATACGCCGTTGATAAGATCCTCAAAAATCTGCTTTTTTGCCGTGGTATCATCCATGGCTGCATCGTAGGGAGATTGGATCACGCTTTTATAGCCGCGGATCAGTTTCCCGTTCTGGGCCTTCTCCCGCCACTCTTGGGAGACGAGGACGATGTATCCGTCGCTGCTCTTTGGCAGGTCGCGAGCTTGGTTGGCACGCTCGCGGCAGATACGCTTGAGATTTACATTCAGGGACTCGGCATGGGCAAGGTCATCCGTCAGCTTCGCGAGTTCATCTTTCAGCGAGGATATTGACCTTTCAAGATCATCCTTCTGTTCGGAGAGCTCTTTGATCGTTCCTTCTGCCACCGCAAGTTCCGATTTAAGAAACTCTATCGTCTTGAGGTCGTCCTGCAGTTTGCAGTGCAGGTCCACACTCTCTTGGGAAAGGCGGCGGATGTCGTCGCGCAAAAAATGGAATATCTTGGTATTTTCGTGAAAATCTTCGTTTGTCATGATGATGTGAGTTCCATCACCATCGACAATTCGGTATGATCCGAAAGACGTCTTCACTGCTTCTTTCATACTTTAATTCTCCAAGTAAAAATCATCCTAATAGTATGGTACTCCCTATCAAAGATCCTTTTAATGAAAGTAATTTTCTTTTTAACGTAGCAGAGAAGGTTATTTATTAAAGCAAAATAAAACACTTTTCTTTCATCCTAATCCAAAGAAGCGAAGGAACAGACACCATCTTCCGAGCCTCCTCCTGCGCCGAACGCCTATGCTTCTATATCGTCGCAGGAAGGCACTACTGACAGACCGACACCGAACGCCTATGCTCCTATGTCGGCGTCAATCTGTCAGGCAAGTTTCGCCTTAAGGCAAGCCTTTAAGGCGTCGGGATCTCCAAGAGATCCCTAAACTTGCCGTGGAGCGCTGCCCCCTCGGAACCCCCGGGAAGAAAAGTACATCAACAACCAATCCAAGAAAGGATCATCATTATGCGGAAACGGAACCATGCCGTCACCATACGGATGACGGAGAAAGAATATGCCGCTATGCAGAAGCGGATTAAAGAATCAGGGCGAACGCAGCAAGCCTACATCATCAACTCGGCTCTCAATGCTCAGATCTCCTCTGCGGAAGAGATCTCTACGTTGAAGGAGGTCAGCGCCTCGTTCGCGGATCTTGTACGGCAGCTTCGCGGTATCGCTACCAATATTAATCAGATGACTCGCATTGCTAACAGCGTCGGCATAATTCCGTCGTCACGGGAGCTGTCGAAAATTTCCGATCAAATTGCTGAGTACAGAAAGGAGAGTGAGAACGAATGGCAATCAATAAGGTCGTTAACAGCCGGACAAAAACCCACACAGGGATGAAAAATCTTATCGGTTATGTTCTCCGGGATGACAAAGTGCGGGAGGGATATGTCAGGATAACAGGACCCTATCCGGATGGAAAGATAACTGCGGCGAGCGTGTACAAATCATTCCTCGATGAAAAGAGGCTTTGGGACAAAGACTCCGGGAGAATGTATGCACACAATGTCATCTCTTTTCACAGGGATGAGAAGATCACACCTGCGGAGTGTCTTGAGATCGGGGAGCAGTTTGCTGACCGCTTCTTTCACGATCATCAATCCCTGATCGGGGTGCACCAAGATAAGGATCATTTACACTGTCACATCGTGACCAATACTGTTTCTTATGTAGACGGAAAGAAGCTCCACCAGAGCAAGCTTGACCTTGAGAAACAGAAGCAGTATACGAATGCCCTGTGCAGAGAACGAGGGCTCACTATTGCCGAGAAGGGCCGACATTTTGATGGGTCCAGAATCGAGGACGGAGAGATTCGTTCCTGGGACAAGGACAAGTACAATCTTTTGATCGACAAGGCCAAGGGAAGTTATGTCGCTGACTGCGCTATCGCAGTGTTAGAGACTATTCCGCAGTCGACAAGCCGAGAGGAGTTTATCCAAGGTATGGAGGAACGAGGCTGGACTGTACAGTGGAAGGATAACCGCAAGCACATCGTCTTCATGGACAAGAAGGGCCGCAAGGTCAGGGACAGCAACTTGTCGAAGACCTTCTCCATGGACGTTGGAAAGGAGGCATTAAATGCCCAACTTGCTAGACAGGTTGCCGACAAGGAGCAGCGTACAAGAGATATCGACGCAGCCGTCGTTGGAGCAAACACTGCTATTGAAGACGCAGGAGATGCAGTCCGCATTAGCCGCAATGAAAGACGAGCTCTCCGAGACGCAGAAACTCAATCAGACACTCACAGCAGAAAATCGGAAGCTCGCGCGAGAGAACGCCGATCTCAGACAAGAACATACTACTCAAGTTCAGCGGCTGATGGAGGCAGAACAGACCATAAGCGATCTGGAGGACGAGACCGATAAACTTCGGGATGAGGTGGACATTGGCTGCATCGAGGCCGTGCGAAGGGCTAGGATGGCTCTATTGATTGTCAAAAACGGTGCCGAGAGGGATGCCGCTCGGCAGAGACACGAGCACGAGGTGGAGATAGAGAAGTTGTCCGCCGACTACCGAAGACAAATCGATGCCGTCAGGGAGGAAATGGTAATTTCAAAAGCCCGAAATAGGATAGCTGAGGGGATACTACTCCTATTGGTTGTGATTTTAGCAATTGTATGAAAACGCCTAAAATTCAAGCTATAAAATTGTGATCATCTAAGTTACCCAGAAAAAATTTTTTTTCTGGAATTCTTTCATACTCCCTTCGAAGGAAAAACAAATTCCCGTTTTACGGGGGAGAAGAGTATGGAAGAAGCAACTATCAGATTGGAGGAGGCTCAAAAGAGCTTCGAAGAAACTGAAAAGGAGCTGTTGGAGGCGAAGCGAAGGTATCGCAAAGCAAAAGAGGAGCTCGAGGTCGCAGAAAAAGCTGTCAAAGCTTGCGAAGAAAAGATAACCGAGGAGACGGAAGTTGCTCTGGAATTAAAGATCCCTGTCCTTAGTCTCTCAAAGCAGTACATGAATAATTGTAAGGTCTCGAGGATGTTAAGAACGCGGGGGATTGAGGTTGAGGAGGATACCGTAAAGATCAATGTTTTAATTCAGGATGACATTAAAACCAGAGTTTATATCTGGAAGGATGATGACCTGCCGACTATATCTGTAAGCCTCACCCGGTTTGATGCTGTAGTTATGGACGCGGTTTATACAGTACTCTGTGCCGGATACAAGGTCTTTACAGTGGACACGATCGCCAAAGTTATTGCAGGTAATGGAAGGCTGAGGTTGAATGACAAGAATGCAGGCGTTCTTCGGGAAAGCATCGAAAAGCTCCGTCATGTACATATTCAAATCGACTGTGCGGATGAAATGGCGGAAAGGAAGGACATTGCGGTTCAGGAGAAGCCGCGCCTCTTAGAATCCCGACTCCTGCCTGTGATACCAGTAGAGGCAGAGTATCAGGTCAACGGGAAATACGCACAAGCATATAGAATAACAGAAACATCTGTACTCTATGTGTATGCTTCACTACTGCATCAGATTGTCGATGTCCCCGCAGAGTGGATGGATACCTCAAGGCTGTTCTCAGATACTGCGGAAGCAGTCCTTATCAAGAGATATGTAATCAGGCGCGTCGCACAGATCATTAATCCGCGGAACAGGATCAAGTCCAATAAGATAGCGTTCTATTGGGATGACCATGGCTGTATGAAGGGCCTGTTCCCTGAGCTTGGGTATAAAATGACAGGGGACAGTAGATGGCGGAGCATTAAGAAGCGCGTACGGAGAATCGTAGAGCTTACACTACAGTCGCTGCAGGGGCATAAAGTGATTACCGATTACAGAGAGTACCGGGAGGACGGAACCAATAACCCTGCATCTCCGGTGCAAGGATTCATGGTGTTTTACGATAGCCCGTCGCGCTCACGAAAAGGCGGTTCGTACTATACGTCACACGCTACGTAATAATACGCACACGCCCTGCAGGGAAACTCACACGCTACGCAATAATGCTCACACGCCCAAACGGCAAAAAGCCCTTAGATTAGGGCTATTTCCGGAAAAACAACAGGGGGTATAAGTTACTGTAAGTTAAATGTAAGTAACTGTAATGGTGCCGGGTGAGGGAGTGGCTTTAGGCCACACCCCTCACCGTCACCTGAAAAGTAAAGTTTAAGTGGAAAAGAAAAACTTGATGTTCCTGCTACCACTTAAAGGGTAAACCGCGCAGTCTTCCGCAGCCGATACACTCTTTGGCCAAGGAAGCACTTCCGCTACAGCAATGGTTTTTCTTTTCCATCTAAACGGTATTTATTAGGAGGTTACAATGAGTTTATTAACTAAGGATATGTACTGCAGGGCCTGCGCCGTAGATTTGTACGACTTCCTGCTTTGTCAGCACGCTGCAGATGTAAAAGAGGAGTATGACAGTATTCTATTAAAGGCAGACAAACATATCTCCGTAAAACGCGGATTTCATGGATACATGAATTTCAAAACCGGGGAGACAGGCAACAACGTAAAGTATTTGCAGAACTTCCTTGGGTATGATTACCGCAGTGCTGTTTTTGCGCTGATTGCTGACAGAGAGGATGATAGCACATACGTGAATGCTTCAGAAATATCTGGACATAGCAAAAACACAAACAGCGTGCCAAGCAAACTCCCAGCACAGAGGAAAACCAATGCTGATGGAGTAGATACAGCGTCTTCTGGGATCCTCGAGTGGAAAGCAATAACTCTCCCCAAACCCCTCGACGGCCCATATAAAAATCTGTTTGCTTACCTCTCAGCACGGCAGATTCCAGCGGATGTAATCCGACGCCTTATCGACGACGGCATATTATATCAGTCTGAGCAGGGCAATAACATCGTTTTTGTAACTCCGCAAGGTGATTATTGCGAGATACGCGGTACTAATACCTTTGCCGATAAGAGATGCAAGCGCAGGGACAACTGCAATTCCTTTTGTCCCGGCGAACACAGCTGGTGCGTATCTATGGATACGTGCGGTACATACAAGCCCGATCCCTTCCATGGAACGCGAAAATCCAAAACTGACCGCTTCTGGTACTTTGCCCCATCAAAGGACAAGCCGTCTGAAATCATATACATCTGCGAGGCAGCTATAGACGCAGTCAGCCTGTATGTGATTCATGCATTAAAGGGGATAAACACACCGGCAGTATATGTCAGCATAGGCGGTGTGGCAAATCAATCGGCTATAGACAGGATCGTCCAAAACGCAAGCGATAAAACAGTAATACTTGCTGTTGACAACGATCCGGCAGGACAGGAATGTCGTGACAGGAACCCGCAGTTAAAAGCAATCATTCCCACACACAAGGACTGGAATGATGACCTCAGGAAAGGAGATACCTTATGATCCAGAACAAACTCACAACCAAGTCTCTAATAGACAGCATTGCTCCCATCGGGGAATACAGCAACACTTTCCGCGAAAACCGCAAAAACGACACAACACGGCTCAGCACAGGAACCGATTCTCTTGATATTGCCCTCAATGGAGGTCTCGCTAATGAGCTGTATATTCTCGCCTCAGAGACCAGCACAGGTAAATCGGCGTACATGATGTCCATGGCGCAGAAGCTTGCAGAAAACGGAACAATTGTACTGTACTACGCTCTGGAAATGGGCAGGGACGAGCTCGTAGCTAGAGGAATATCAACGATCTCGCACATCCATCATCTCGCTGACAAAAATGCAAAGCAATTTACGACCGGTGATATCCTCTACTGGCAGTACGACTCAACTATAAAGGTGTTTACAAAGCTCCCATACGAGGCATATGAACCATACACAGCAGAGTATTTTACCAAATATGGCGAAAACCTTTATATTATAGAGAGTACCCTTGACGGACTCACGATCGGGCAGATCGCAGGGGCGTCTGCGGTTTTGAAGGAGCAGCATCCCGATAAACCGATCGTTGTATTTGTTGACTACATGCAGCTCACAAAAGGAGATCCTGACGACCGTTCCCAGTCTGACCGCAAGGGAAAGATCGATGCCATAGTCACGACACTCAAGGTTCTTGCGTCACAGGTCGGTATGCCCGTCCTCACAATGTCGAGCGTAGCCCGTACCTCCTACGGATCTAAAATCGGGACAGACTCATTCAAGGAGAGCGGCGACACCGAGTACACCGGAGGCGTCCTTTTAGGTTGGAACTGGATCGGCGTGACAGATGCTAAGAAGGTTGAGGATCAGGATAAGGAAAAGGCGCGCTGTGAAAAGCGCGGGTTCCGGATCATGATGCTTGACATTATGAAGTATCGGAATGGCGCCAGGAATATGGCCATCTATTATAAATACTATCCTGCCTATAACTATTTCGAAGAGATCTCGAAGGAAGACGCGGATAAGATCATGAAGGAGAGCCCAGAAAAGAAACAGACCAAGGATACGGATTCTAATTCCGCCAAGAAGAGGCCCAAAACCGGTAAGACATATGCTGGCTGATTAGCCTGGCATAGCTGACGAATACCCTCGGGAGTATGCTGCATGAAGCTCTCGGGGGGTCTTTTTGTATTCATACAAGGAAATAACGCAGATCAGCCGGGATCGTAGAAATTCTCGGCTGATTTTTTCAAAGAAACAGGCAAAAAATAGGAAGATTATTCTCTGTTTCCTGCATGCTGTATTTAGAAATCAAGAAGGAAGGAGGTGTTGATTGATATAACCAGAAGATCGGACGCGGGAGATGACAGGAAAGTTCTATCGCAGAACGGCAAGCGATCTCGAGACAAAGGCAAGCGCGGAGAACGAGAAGTCGCGAAGATCTTTCAAGAAGCCGGTTTCACTGCGAAGCGTGCTGTCCAGTATAACGGCAGGCCAGGTACTGCGGCAGATGTTGTAGGCATCCCAGATCTGCATATTGAGGTCAAGTTAGTCGAAAAAGAAAGCATTCGTGCATGGTATCGGCAGGCGCAAAGGGATGCACATGCGTCGCCAGAGAATGAAATGCCGGTAATTGTACACAGGAAGAGCCGGGAGCCTTGGTTGGTAACGATGTCGCTCGATGATTTTATCACAATTATTAAGAAGAAATGCTGTTTCTCAGATTGAGGATAAACTGAGAATTCCCAAGACATGTTTGGTAGGAATATCTGTTGATGTGGACCTGTATGCTGGTATTGACGGCAGGAGGAATATCGATACTATCCCTCCCCTGGCGCGCAGGAGCACACAGTTCACTCTCACGTATTACCCCAGCGGCTGGTTCTTAACCGATGTTCATAGACGAGTTCCGGGACCCCATCGGTACCGTATACAATTGACGGCCGAGGCAAAATGGGCTGTCCTGTACTATAACTACAAATCCATGGACTGATACACAAAGACTCCTTAAGTGGAGAATATTCTCTCTTAAGGCGTCTTTGTATACCGTAATAATCTTTGCAAGGTTTATTATCGTAGGAAGATTTTCATGTTTTTGATATTCACGATTTCTCCTATTCCGTGTCTCCACTGTCCGTGTTAATCTTTCCGTAAGGGCCGTACTGTAATACCATATGTTCTCGTATTCCGTGCATGCATGGCTTTTCCGCGTGTTTCTCAACAGTTACACGGAGTAGCTTATTCAATGTGTATAGATATCCGAGGGTTCGCACGGCTTCCATCCATCATTAGTAAAAATTTCGTATAATCTCTCCTTATGGTTTGTTTTGAACAGAAAAACGGCATACGAAAGATGCCCTCTAGAGCTACCCCAAGCATCTTCATCCACTGCAAGATGTATGATATACTCCGTATCTCCATCTTTTCCGTTGAAGATAGTGACACGCCCTTCTTTGCAAGAGTTTTCTATGATGTAACCGAGTGGCTCACCGAAGAAAGCGGTAGCTTGTGTGGTCATTTCCATAAAGTTTCCGATCTTTGTATCGTTCATAAGGGTACCTGCGTGTATGAGGACGTCCCTAAAGAAATCCCTGCCGTCTTCAATAGCGCTGATACTGTCTTTAGCTGCCGCGCTGTTCGTCTGGAGATAGTCCTTGATCAGATCAGGCAACTCTTTAGTTTTCTCGTTAGCTTCCTGTTCCCCGTTTTTTCTGGGAGTTTCCTTAATATTGATTATTCTTGCCATATCTGCCCTCCTATATTGTAATGTGGCTTTCTTAATATTATAACAAAAGAGTATGAGGGAGTATACCTGGGGAACAAGAGAATGGGAAGCTCTATTTATGGCTTCCGCAGTTGTATGACCGGTATACAAAGTACCGGAGGGAATTTGCAATCCAGGGCGAAATACTGGATCTTAAGCAATTTAAGAAGCAGCTTGAACACTCAGTTTATTTCATCGCAAAGAACGAACAGTTATATATACACGGAGTGAATCATAAATGCTGGGTGCTCGATTATAAACAGCTGCAGGAGAAATGTGACATAGAGACATTTAGAAAGATAAGTCGGGATGAATATTTCACGTATCAATACACACTCAATCATGCACTCCGTGAGAGAAGTGCATGATTTCTGTAACTCAAAACACCTTTTGTCAAGGCAGATCAGCGTGCCCTATAATCAGGCGCATCCCCCTTTTCATACTTAATGAGTTCATCAATTCTAACGTCGAGATAACAGCACAGCTTACAAACAAGTGAGGCATCAATGCGCTGGAAGTCATTTCTGCAATAGCGATTTAAATTAGTTCGGGCTATGTCTAAATCCTTACATAGCTGGTTTTTACTTACTCCCTTTTCCCTCAGAATACCTTCAATATCCATATACAATCGGCCATAGTTCATTTTTTTCTCCAACAACACTTACTAAACTTTGAGTTGATTGCATTCCTATGACATTTTTAATATAATGGGCATTGTGTAGTAATTCCCTGTATAGGGAGTCATTAAATAATCATCCCTAATTAACGGAGAAGTCCAACAAAAAAGTATAAAAGAGTAGTAATGTTAGGAAAAAATACAGAAAACACGGGCGTGGTATATAAATACAAACGCAAAATTTTTTTGAAAAAATATCGGGTCAATCATTATTCTCGTGGGATTGACCATGCCACACTATAGGTGTTCGATGCCGCCCGCCAGCCCTGACATGAACCTCAGGCAATGCTGCAGGGTCATCACCCCGACGGCGACGAACTCAGGAACAGCCTGCTTTCCCCACCGTCGGGTCCAGGCATCGTAGCATTGCCTGAGAACCCTGTCAAGGCCAGGCCCTTACGGGTGGCTGGGCTGTACCCCTCAGGCTCGGAATCTAGGAACAGCCTGTCCGGCCATCGCAGCTTCATTTGAATAAAAAAGGATCTTCCTGTAAGATTGGAAATGCATTTTGGCGAGTGCACATAACCAGTCGAAAAGGAGATCCTCTGTCTTGGATTATATACGAACCGACGCCGATGGGCAATTAACACTTACGCAATCTACGGATTTCTTGATGATCCCTTCCTGCCTGTATGGCTTTATGAATGAGTCAACTTCCACCGGCCAGTCTGCATCCGGCAGGACTGTGATCCGTTTTTCTGGTTCGCTTCAGGCTGATAATGAGGATCTTACATGCCGCTGCTGCGGCACAAAGATGCACGTGAACAATCATCCCGGTATCACGCTTCGCCATCTTCCGTTTGGCGGGTATCTGAGCGATGTGTCATTTACAAGGAACCAGTATGTATGCCCCGGCTGCGGCAGCACCCGGACACAGTACGTTTCCTTTAAAGCTCCCGGTCACCGGATCACCGCAGAACTGCATCAGTATGTGTGCGATCTTCTGGCCTGTGGAACTTACACGAACAAGGAAGTCGCGGAGCTTGCCGGTATCGGCAAGAACGTCGTAAAGGCGATCGATAAGGCTCGTCTTCAGGAGCTTTATACGACACCGGACGGAAAGCTGATCAAGCCGGAGAAGCACGCGAAATTCCTTGGCATTGATGAATTCAAGTTCCACAACGGGCATCGTTATGCCACGCACATCATCGACATGGAGACCGGTCATATTCTCTGGATCGCCGGCGGCAAGAAGAAACAGGTCGTGTATGACTTCATCGAGCATGTCGGTCTGGAATGGATGGATCATGTGGAGGCTGTTGCCTGCGACATGAATTCCGATTTCCAGGAGGCATTCGAGGAAAAGTGTCCCCACATCCAGCCGGTATTCGACTACTTCCATATCGTCAAGAACTTCAACGATAAGGTGGTTGGCGAGGTACGCAAGGATGAGCAGCGCCGCCTTTATGAGGAAGGCAACTCGGAAGCCGCAAAGGCCCTGAAGAAGACAAAGTATATCCTGACATCGTCCCGTGAGACGCTTCAGAAGAAGGATACCGATGCCGCACAGGAGCGCGTGATCCACAAGGGGAGCAGTCTGTTCAAAACAGAGGATATTGTGCGCAAACCCGGATACGAAGAGCGCTATGATCAGCTGCTCAGAGAGAATCAGCTCCTGTTTACTCTTGACCTGATCAAAGAGAAACTGGCACTGGCCTATTCGCGGACCGATGAGTGCCTCATGTCAGAGGATATCATCAGCATCATGGATATGTGCCATGCGACCGGCAATGTCCATCTGCTCTGGTTCGAGCGGCTGCTGAGCAATCATTTTGAAGGGATCATCGCCCATGCCACCTATGATATATCCGCAGCAAAAATAGAAGGTATCAACAACAAGATCAAGACTCTTCGCAGACAGGGGTACGGCTATCCGGATGATGAATACTTCTTCCTGAAGCTATTTGACATGAGCCGGAGGGACTATATCCGGAATCCCAAATCCCACAAGTTTTGTGATTGAGCCAAAATATCGATAAAAAGTCCGGAAAAAAAATCGATAAAAAATGTGTGCTATAAAGTAAGTATAAAAACAAATATTAAATACTCACAGGAGGAAATGTTATGAAAAAGAGAAGATTTGTTAGTACGATCGCACTTACAGCAGTCCTGGCCCTTATGGCAGGCTGCGGAAAGCAGGAACCTGTAACGACTGCGGCTGCCGCAGCAACAACGGCAGCGCCCGCCGTGGTAGAAGAAGCAAAGCCCGAAGAGCCTTCCTATGATACGAGCGCCATTATCAGCAAGTATCTCCGCGGCCTCAGGGACAGGAACATCCTTGAAGGGGCAAAGAATATCGACCTTCTGGCGAAGTCAGAGAGCACGAAGCATGTCGTCAAGAATATCACTGTGGACGACAGCGCTGTTGACATGACGAAGCCCGGAAAGTATACGGCCAGGTATATCGTTACCGTAGATCTCGATAACCTTGAAAAGGCAGAAGCCTATCTCGCCGAGCATCCCGAGGCGATGACCCCCGTAAAGGCAGAGCCGGAAAAGGACGCCGCTGATAAGGCCCAGGCCCCGGCAGCAAAAACTGAAAAAACAGAGACCGCAGATGATACGGCGGCCGCCGAAGTAAAGGATGACGCAGAGACAGCCCCTGCTGTGGATGATACCGCTGAACCTGAAACAGGCCATACCGAAGAGCCCGGAGAGACTGTAGAAACAGAGGCCCAGACCCCGGACAAGGATACGGAAAAGAAAGAGGATGAGGCACCTGCTGTTGCCCCGGCAGATAAGGAAGATCCCGAAGGAGCTCCCCTTCCCGTGATCCCCGACAGTGTCTTCGAGGAAGACAAGCCTCAGACAGCAGATGCTGACAAGCCCGCAGAACCCGCTGTTGCAGAGGAGAATACGGTCCCCGCAGAGGAAAATACAACACCTGTAGAAGAGAATGCAGTACCTGCGGAGGAGAATACAGCGCCCGCAGAAGAGAATACCGTTCCTGAAGGAAACACCGGCGCTGATAAAGATGCTGCCGGGCAGACCGTCACAGACGCAGGCCAGACAGAAGAGGCTGTGCCCGCAGATACAGAAAATGGACAGACGTCCGGAGACCCTAAGCAGGCCGGGAACACCGTAGATGTCATCATCGAAAAAGAAGTTGATGTCGTCACTCCTGATGAAGCGGTAAAGATCATCGAAGACGGCGGCGAAGTCTGGACGGACAACAGCCAGCCTGTAACTGTCGAAGAGATCAAGAACCCGGAAGAGAAGCCCGCAGAGGAAGTAAAGCCGGAAGAGACCAAGCCCACTGAGGAAACTTCCAAGCCCGAAGCAAAGACAGATCAGGGCAACAATACGGAAAACAACAATGACCCTGAGCCCGAGCCCAGCCATACATCTCATTCGAACGATAATGATGATGAAGACGCTCCCGCTCCCCAGCATGTCCATAACTGGGTAACAGAAAAGATCTACCACGAGGAAAAAGGCCACTATGAGACTGAGACAGTACAGACCGGTACAAGAACTGTAGTCGACGAAGAGGCGTGGGACGAGCCGATATACGATACCGCCTGTGTCTGCAATGTATGCGGATATACATGTTATGATGACGATGAAATAGCGGATCACATGGTGGACGAGCACGACGCTGATGGAAGCTGGTATACAACAGAAAAACAGGTAGGAACCGAACATCATAACGCCGTAACCCACGAAGAGCCTGTCTACGAAGAGAGAGAGCACTGGGTGGTCGATCAGGATGCCTGGACAGAAACCCGCACGTACTGCTCCGGATGCGGCGCTGAAAAGTAAGCATATATGCCGCCGGTCCTTTGCAAGGGCAGGAACATCCAGAAATTTTCAGTGTTATTAAGCAAAGGCCTGACATGGTGAAAATCGTGTCAGGCCAGCTTTTGACAAAAGTGACTATTAAGTTAAAACGAATGAAATCAAAGAAATACCCAGTATCCAAAGGCAATTCCTGGATGCTGGGTATTTTTTATAGCCGTATAAAACAAAAATCCCCGACGGAGAAAATGCCCCCATCGGGGATCGTTTATTTAATTACCACTTTTATGCCCGTTAGCAGGGTTTGTCTGCTTGCCGTCTTTTGTTGTGTTTGACATATGTTTATCCATGGTATTGTTCGCATATCCGATAAAACGACTCGGGTAGAAACGGTATTTGCCGGAACTGCTGTCTGCAACGAAACAAATTCCTCTTTTTACAAGACAAGAGCATATGAGTAATCCGGGTCTGTCTTCTTGTCCAGATACGCGTTGAGCACAGCGATATTGTGACGAATCTCTTCCAATGATTTAACTAATTCCATAAATATCTTGTCTCCTCATACACCTTTTTTATAGTTGCAGAATTCTTTAACCGGACAAATATCGCAGTGCGGTGTTGCTGTACAGACCTCTCCATATCCGTCTGCGCAGAAGCTCCAGATTATGTTGTCGATTTCAACCTTAAGCAAGCTTGTCTGTTGTGAGAGTGCTTCGACCTGTTCCCGGACATCTTTGACCGTTGCGGGATCATTGAGACCTGTCCCCATCCTGTTACTTCCAAGAAACCTTCTGAGGTGTGTGTCGGGCTTTACGCCATCGATACCCATTGTTCTCAGGTATTCCCACGCAAGCGCCTCTCCGAACCGCTTGATCTTGTAAGGGGAGGAGCCTTTTGACAATTTCACCGCTATAACATCGGCAGGCTCTGACGTGATAAAGGCATCCACGCAGCCGTATTCTTCCTCGATCCGATAGAGGGTCCTGATATTATCTGCGAGTACGAGCATTTGCGCTTCTGTACTCATATTGCCGCATTTTAGCCTGAACAGGCCGTTTGAGAATTTAGATGGGGCGGTTTTTAGTATTTTCTCAGGATCATAATCAAAGAATAATTCCCGTATCTCTTCCAGGTGCGGCTCAATACGGACCCACTTGGTCTGGTTTGACAAAAGCGCATAGATCATGGCATGTACATGATCGTTGATCGTATACTTCTTTCCAGCAGATCTGTTTCTGATCTCTTCCGCCAGAGAGGAGTCATACAGGACACCTCGATCGGTCAGATAATCTTTCATTATTTTGATGTAACCCTCTCTGCCAGATAGAGTTGTTACTAACGGATTCGAAGTATCTTCCTGGATAAACCGCATACTTTTCCTGTCTGGATCAAACTCCGCCACGATTATGTTTCCCAGGAGATGCCGGTATGTCCTGTAATAATATTCAGCCAGGCTCTCTTTTCTCTTTGGATGATAGCACCTGAGCATGACAATGATCTTTTTATAAGCATCCGGCAGAAATGAAAGATAGAAGGCAGCTTCATTCGTAAACCCCATCTTTGCGCTTGGTACATTGCCGGTCTCCGTCCAGGTGTACCGTTTACATTCAATTGCGATCAAATCATTATCAGCGACGATGTCGAATTTATGATCTTTGGGAGGGTTTCCGATGGGGATTTTTTTCTCAAGCGAAAAAGAAACCTTATAGTGTACGCGGAACCACTCAAGGACCTGCTTCTGAAATATGGCGCCGTTTATTGGATTATCGGAATTACTCATATTTGTTCACCGTAAATAAGTATGTTCATGTTTGCGGCTATTCAACGGTTTCTCATCATAGCCCGTATCTGTCTCAATATAATTGTAACATGCAGTAAGCTCTCCACATCATTGAAAATCAGTCTATTAACCCCAGCTTGGTTTTCTCACGGAAGGTTTATAATGGCGGTATCATAGTAGAATTTCGAAACAACCCATGTTAGTAGTGGTATAAAATGGGGTATGATAGAAGTGTTATGTTAGGAGTGGCTGGACGATAATGCATGCGGACAGGGAAATCATACGAGGAGAAAAGACTTGAAAATCACTGGCTTAAAATTGATCCACAAGAAAGATGGCTCGTTTAAGATCAGGGCATATGACTCTGACAAATACCTCGTCAGGATGTATAACGACGGGGTCGATACGTCTGCAACAGTGCAACCCAAGAACGTGATGATGCCGTCTCTAAAGGTGAATAAGGACAACGCTTTTATCGATTTTCCGATCAACGGATATGGAATAGAAGATGTTGACGATCTCATCAAGTCGCTGACCGATATATCGGATTTGATGGAGACGCTGAAAGAGTTGAGAAAAGAGATCGAGAGTTAAGCAGTTAGAAGAATAATGAAAACACAGGAGACCGCCGGGTGCATAACGCTCGCACTATAAAAGAAGAATGGTTTATACATTACTTCGAATGATAGGGGTTATTAGGTGGTTTAACTAGGTTAACGAACGAGAAAACGAGAAAACGAGAAAACGAGGACGCACAATTTTGTATAGCTCACCGCAGTATTACTGAGGTGGGCCTTTTTTGGTGCAACTGTGTGCAGGAGTGTTGCTAAATCTGTATTAAACGCCTTCCATTTGATAAAATAGTCTCATACTGGACTAACTATGTGCTCTCATAGGGAGGAGGATCCCATGATCCTGAATAAGAAGCAGATGACCGAAGAGGACATCAAGCTTAATTACATCACGCCTGCCATAAATGCCAGCGGATGGAAGAACGGCATTAATATCACCATGGAGACCAAGATCACTGACGGCAAGATCAACATCAAGGGAAACATGGCATACCGTGAGAAGGCAAAAAAGGCAGACTATCTTCTTTACCTGAATAAATACCACCCGATTGCTGTTGTGGAGGCAAAGGACAATAATCACAGTATTTCCCATGGCCTGCAGCAGGCGATGACCTATGCCCAGATGCTGGACCTGCCGTTTGCTTACAGCTCCAACGGCGATGGATTCTGTGAGCATGACTTTTTGACCGGGGCTGAGCGGGAACTCAAGATGGAAGAGTTCCCTACGGTGGAAGAACTGGTTGCCCGGTATAAGGGTGAGCGCAACGGTGGTAAGGGATTAAACGAGCAGGAGCTGCTTCTGATAGAACAGCCTTATTACTCCAGCCAGAATACCTACCCTCCGCGTTATTACCAGAGGAACGCGGTTAACCGCACGCTGGATGCTATTGCAAGGGGACAGGACAGGATCCTGCTTGTTATGGCGACAGGGACAGGAAAGACCTACACAGCTTTTCAGATCGTGTACAGGCTGCTCACGAGCGGAGTGAAGCGGAAGGTCCTGTACCTCGCAGACCGTAATAACCTGGTCGACCAGTCGATCCAGCAGGACTTTGCACCGCTTGAGAAGGTCATCCATAAGGTCAATTTCGCAAAGGACAAGAAGGATACGATTACAGCGTATCAGGTCTATTTTGCCTTGTACCAGCAGCTGATCGGGGATAACGACCAGGAGCACTATAGCGAGCTCTTTGATCCGGACTTCTTCGACCTGATCATCGTGGACGAGTGCCACAGGGGATCGGCAAAAGAGGACAGCCGGTGGAGAAGGATCCTTGAGTATTTCAGCGGTGCCACGCAGATCGGTATGACTGCGACACCAAAAGAGACAATGTATGTCTCCAACATAGATTATTTTGGAAAACCGGTTTATGAGTACAGCCTCAAGACCGGTATTGAGGACGGGTTCCTCGCGCCTTTCCGGGTGCTGGGAATGACGATGAACATCAGTGACGGCTGGAGACCTTACAAGGGGCAGAAAGACTATTATGGTCATGAGATCGAGGATCGCATTTACAACAACAGGGATTATGACTACAACATCATCCTTGCGGATCGTATTCAGGAAGTAGCCTTCCGGATTACGGAGTACCTGAAGAAATACGGCAGGATGCAGAAGACGATTGTGTTCTGTGCGACTGAGGACGCAGCAGAACGGATGCGGATGGCTCTTGTGAATCTGAACAAGGATATGGTGCAGAAGAACCCGGACTACGTGGTGCGCATTACCGGGAGCGATGACTATGGGAAGAGTAAGCTGAAGTACTTTATTTCCGCATCCCAGAAGTATCCGGTCATCGCAACAACATCGGAAATGCTGTCCACCGGTTCGGACTGCAAGCTGACGAAGCTGATCGTTCTGGACAAGAACATCAACTCCATGACGCAGTTCAAGCAGATCATCGGCAGGGGAACCCGCGTCCGTGAGGACCAGGGGAAGCTCAGTTTTACGATCATGGACTTCAGGGGAGTCGCGCGTCTCTTCTCTGATCCCGACTGGGATGGACCTGTGGAGCAGGTAGATGATTACCCGAGGAAAGGGGATGGACCTGGTCCTGTAAAACCCAAAGTCCCTGTGGAGCCGAAGCACATACCCTATGTGGATGCGGAAGGAGCGAGAGTCCAGCTGATACAGGAGACTGTCTCAGTTTACGATACGAACGGAAAACTGCTCAGGCAGGAGAACATTATCGACTACACGAGAAGGAATATCCGGGGCAATTATGCTGATCTGGGAACCTTCGTCAGAAAGTGGTCACAGACTGAAAAGAAGGAAGCAATCAGGCAGGAACTGAAGTCACACGGCATTGATCTGGACAAGCTCAAAAAAGACCAGCACATGGAAGATGTCGATGATTTTGACTTTATCACCCATGTGGCTTATGACCAGAAACCGCTGACAAGAAGGGAACGCGCTGAGAACGTAAAGAAGCGCGACTTCCTGCACAAGTACAGCGGCGTGGCAAGGCAGGTCATCGAGGCGCTCCTTGAGAAATACGCAAATGACGGCATTACAGAGATCGAGAAAACAGAAGTGCTCAGGCTCGATCCGTTTAAGCGGATGGGAAACCCTGCACGTATCGCTAAACTCTTCGGTGGTAAGGAAGGCTACCTGAAGGCAGTCAAAGAACTGGAAGAAGAAATCTACAGAATAGGATGACAGAATTATGAGTGATTTGGGAAGTTTCGTAAAACGGCTTAGGGACATCATGCGCAACGATGCAGGTATCAACGGTGATGCCCAGCGCATTGAGCAGATCGCATGGATGCTCTTTTTGAAAGTGTATGACGCACAGGAGGAAAACTGGGAATTTGACGAGGAGGACTATGCATCCATCATCCCGGAGGACTGCAGGTGGAGAAACTGGGCTGTAGATGACGGCAAAGGCACTGCTTTGACCGGAGACCAGCTTTTGGAGTTTGTCAACAACACGTTGTTCCCGACTCTCAAGGGGCTGGAAGTGGATGCCGACACACCGATCAAAAAGGCTATCGTGAAGTCCACTTTCGAGGATGCCAACCAGTACATGAAGGACGGCGTGCTCCTTCGGCAGGTCATCAACATCATCGACAGCGTTGATTTCGGTGACTACGAGGAGAGTCATGCGTTTGGCGATATTTACGAAGCGATTCTGAAGGAACTGCAGAGTGCTGGCAGCGCAGGTGAGTTCTATACTCCTCGCGCTGTGACGGACTTCATGGCGGAGATGATCAAACCGCAGATCGGTGAAACTATGGCGGATTTCGCCTGTGGTACAGGGGGATTCCTCGTCAGCTGGATCAAGAGACTGGAGGACCAGGTTGAAACCACAGAGGACTCTGATGCTTTGCACCGGTCCATTTACGGCATCGAGAAGAAACAGTTCCCGTATATGCTCTGCGTTACGAACATGCTTCTTCACGGTGTTGACGTTCCCCGTGTCTACCATGATAACTCTCTGCTCAAGGACGTGCTCGACTACACGGAGAAGGATCAATTTGATGTTGTGCTGATGAATCCTCCTTACGGCGGTTCTGAAAAGGCTGATGCAAAAGGCCATTTCCCGACTGACCTTGCCAGCTCGGAAACGGCTGATCTTTTCATGTCTGTGATCATGTACAGATTGAAGGCAGAAGGTAGAGCAGCAGTAATCCTTCCCGACGGATTCTTGTTTGGCACTGATAATACGAAAGTTGCCATCAAGAAGAAGCTGATGAGCGAGTTTAACCTGCATACGATCATCCGTATGCCGAGTAGTGTTTTCTCGCCTTATACATCCATCACTACGAATATCCTGTTCTTTGAGCATGAAGGAACCACAAAGAATGTATGGTTCTACCGTATGGACATGCCAGAAGGCTATAAGCATTTCTCCAAGACCAAGCCGATGAAGTCTGAGCACTTCCAGTCTGTCCGTGACTGGTGGGAGTATCGTACAGAGATCAAGGATGCAGATACCGTTACATTCAAGTCGAGATGCTATACCGCTGCCGAGATTGCAGAAGGAAACTACAATCTTGACCTCTGTGGCTACCCGCATGAGGAAGAAGAGATCCTGCCTCCGAAGGAGCTGATCCAGCAGTACCAGGAGAAGAGGGCAAGCCTCAATGCAGATATTGACCGGATTCTTGCCAAGATCACCAGTATCCTTGGAATAGAAGAGGATGGTGAGTGATATGATGACGGCAGAGCAGTTGAAGGGATCGATTTTGCAGCTGGCTATGCAAGGGAAGCTGGTGGAACAAAGACCAGAAGAAGGAACGGGAGAAGAACTCTATAAAGAGATTCAGAAAGATAAAAAGAACCTGATCAAAGATGGATCAATTAAGGCAGGCAAAAAGTATAATGCAATTTCTGAAGAAGAAATAATGTTTGATATACCGGAGACGTGGGTATGGACTAGACTATCAGATATTGTATTTAATCGAGGCCAGAAGAAACCTGAGAATGTCTTTTCATACATAGATATAGGATCGATTGATAATGTGCATCAGAAATTGAATGATGAAGAAAATATCATAGAAGCAGAAAATGCTCCTTCAAGAGCACGGAAAATTGTAGCGATTGGAGATGTTATTTATTCGACAGTACGCCCATATTTACATAATATGTGCATTATTGATCGTGAATTCTCACATGAGCCAATTGCAAGCACAGGGTTCGCAGCAATGACTTGTCACGAAGGACTATATAATAGATTCCTGTTTTACTACTTGTTATCACCAGACTTTGATAGATATGCAAATGATACAGAAAACTCTAAAGGCGTGGCATACCCTGCAATAAACGATCAGAAGCTATACAAAGCACTGGTTCCACTCCCTCCTCTCGCGGAACAAAAGCGTATTGTCGCAAAGATTGAGGAACTGATGCCCTTTGTGGAGCAGTATGCAGCTGCCAGCACCAAGCTTAATACGCTCAACGCTTCGTTCCCGGAAATGATGAAGAAATCGATTCTTCAGGAAGCGGTGCAGGGAAAGCTCGTACCACAGGATCCTAACGATGAACCGGCAAGTTTACTACTGAAGAAAATTGCAGAAGAGAAGAACAGGCTGATCAAGGAAGGGAAGATAAAGAAGCAGAAACCCATTCCAGAGATCACGGAAGACGAGATTCCATTCGACATTCCGGAGAGCTGGGAATGGGCGAGGCTTGGAGATTTAATTTTTGAAGCAAAGGACGGACCGCATTTTAGTCCGAAGTATCAAGATCAAGGAGTTCCCTTTATATCTACGCGAAATATATCAGGTGGAAAGCTGGATTTTTCTGAGGCGAAGTTTATTTCAGAAAAGGATCACATAGAGTTTTCAAAAAAGGTCAGTCCCAAAAAAGGCGACATCCTGTATTCAAAGGGAGGAACTACAGGAATTGCGGCTGTTAATGATACAGATATAGTGTTCGATGTGTGGGTACATGTAGCGGTCTTGTCTTTAGGAAAACATGTGAATCCCTATTATCTTGCGACGGCTTTAAATTCACCACATTGTTATAATCTATCTCAAAAGTACACTCATGGTACGGGCAATCATGATTTGGGCCTTACAAGAATGATTAAAATCACGATTCCGCTTCCTCCTATTAAAGAGCAACAAAGAATCGTCGATAGACTAGATGAGATTCTACCAATAGCTGAAGAATTGGCGCAATAAATTGAGTAGTAATTACATCCTAAATTACTACTACTTTTACTACTAAAGACTGCTGTGTTATGCTAAGTTATGCCGATTTACGGCAAAAGCTGTAACTATGTCAAAATTGTTGCAGTCCCCAAAAAGCTGATAAAATGGGGCTTTTCTCGGCACAATACGGCACTTCGAAGAGGATCAAAAATTGGTTAAAATTCTATTTATTTGCCACGGCAATCATAATACAACAATGAAAGGCAAGAATTATGGGAATCGCATTCAGACATTCCGCAGGATTCGGAAAAAGAATGGAATATAATCTGATCGGGAAGATGCTGATGGAAGGCCTGGATGTGTATGTCCCGCTCGTAGATGACCACGGAGTTGACTGTGTCATCAAGAAAGATGATGGGACATTTATCGAAGTCCAGATCAAGGCACGGTCCAGCGAAGTCACTGAGGGTGACGCCGCTCTGTTTTCGGCTATAACGCATGATCTGACAGAAAACTTTTATTTCGTGTTCTATTCCGAGAGGCTGGATATGATGTGGATCCTGTCGTCCGAGGAATTTCTCAAGGAGTGCGTGACGAACAAAACAGGGAAGAATAAGGGAAAACGAAGCATTTGGTTTAACGGCAACAGAAAAGACAAGCAGACCGGCATTAAGAAGGAATACTGTAAGGAGCAGTTTAAACAGTATATTGCGAAGGATTTTTCGCGTTTTCATTAATCAATTAAAAATTTGTAAGACAGAATAAGGCAGGCAGAGCCGTAAAATGCTCTTGCCTGCCGTTATTTTGTCTTATACAAACTACTTACCCCGAGCGAGGAATGACTCGAATTTCTCTGCGTTGCATCTTTTCATGAAACCAAGTATCGTGCCGCCTGATATAGTCCAGAACCGATAACAGAGACCCGTACCTTCCTTGGTGATGGAACGGATTTCTATTGGAATGTCTGTGCAGTATCTCGCAGGACGACCCGCCATAGGGCGATATGATGATCCATTCGTGTCCTGTTATCTCACTTCGAAGACGGATATCATGTGCGTTACAGACCAATATCTCGTACTCTTCTTTCAGGGAGTATATCAGACCCAGTTCATCCCGCCGTAACATCAGTGTCTCTCATTGTATTCTCGCTGATTACGGCGTTGAGATCAGAGATCACTTCTTCCAGCCTGTCCATTACCGGTTTTGCAGCAAGCGCGATCAACCTCACTACGTCCCCCTCGGCATTCCAGTCCGGTTCCTCGTCTGCCATAAGTGCTACAGACCGTATCGACCTGATATCTTCCAGGATAAAGGTGAGCTGCTGCTTACAATCGTTTAGTTTTATCATATCTGATCACCTCCTCAGCGCCGTTATAACACTTAGTGAGCCGGAATGGAACAGCTTCGGTCACCGAAAATCCGAAAACGGCCATTCTTGTGAATTTCGTACAAAAAATGTTGTTCGAAAAATAGACCAGCTCGACGGAGTGGATTAATTATATGTAACTGCCAAGAAAAGGATGTTATATAATCATGGTAGTGATTCACGAAAACATACAAATGCGATCGGCACTACAAAAGAATGATCCAAATACTGTGGTCACTATACAGTCATAGATCTGAAAGGCAGGTATGAAAAATGGAGAGCAGATTTGTCGAGGTGAAATCAAACGGTATAGTCTCCGCCAAGCGGGGCAAGAACAAAAGGACTCCCTATGACCATCAGAAAAAGGCCATGAAGAACCTTGATATCATTGATGAATCTCCCAGCTACAGCACATTGGTGGTTCTGCCGACTGGCGGCGGAAAGACCTACACTGCTTCCATGTGGCTGCTGAGGCACGCTCTTAACAATCATAAGAAAATACTCTGGATCGCACACAGGCAGATGCTTCTTGACCAGGCTGCGGAGTCATTCCAGAAGTATGCCTACGCAGAGAACCTCCCGAATATATCGTCCTTCTCTTACCGGATCGTATCCGGTTCCACTAGCCATGACAGGACTAAAGATATCGTGCCGGGCGACAACCTGCTTATCGCAAGCAAGGACAGTATAGGCAGGAACATGGAGTCCCTGGACAAGTGGATCAACGGAGATGACGAGATATATCTGGTCATTGATGAGGCGCACCATTCCACAGCGAAGACATATAGAAGGATCATTGATCATGTCAAGTCAAAGGTAAAAAACACAAAAGTAATAGGCCTTACAGCGACCCCGCTCAGGACAGCGGCAAATGAACAGGGGCTTCTTGCGAAGCTGTTTACTGACGGTGTCAAGTCCGGAAGAGCGGTAAGGGGAGATATCGGCATCACCTACCAGATCGGACTGAAGGACCTGATCAACAGAGGGATCCTGTCAAAGCCTATATTCGAAAGCCGTTATACCGATGAAGCTTTTGGAGATAATCTGGGACTGGATGACTGGGAGAAGATCTCACACTTAGACGTCCTTCCTGATTCCATTGCAGGACAGATGGCGAATAGTGCAGCCAGGAATAAGCTGATCGTAGAGACATATAAGAAAAATCAGGACGTGTACGGTCAGACTATTGTGTTCGCTGTAAATGTTGTTCATGCGATCACGCTCTGCAAGCTGTTCAACAGGGCAGGTATTCCTGCAGAGTTCGTTGTGTCTGATGTTAAAGACATGATCACCGGAGTAACGCTGAGCCGGGAGGATAATGAACGTAAACTCGAAAGCTACCGCAAAGGCAAAACAAAAGTGCTGGTAAACGTCAATATCCTTACGGAGGGTGTAGACCTTCCCCAGACAAGTACAGTATTTTTGGCAAGACCGACGGTGTCTACAGTCCTGATGACTCAGATGATCGGCCGGGCGCTGAGAGGTGAAGCGGCCGGAGGAACAAAGGATGCCCATATCGTCTCCTTTGTTGACAGCTGGAATGAGCACATCGCCTGGGTCAATCCGGAAAATATCTTTGTTGATAATAAAAACGACTTTATTGATAGTCAGAATGAACGACGTGATTATGAGCTCCGAATGATCGCAATATCCAAGATCGAAGAATTTGCAGCGATACTGGATGATTCTGTGGATACTACGGCAATCGAGCGGGTTCCATTCGAACAGCGTGTACCGATCGGGATGTATGCCTTTACATATCTCGAAGAGAATGGAATGGATCATTCTTACCAGGTCATGGTGTATGACAGCACACAGGAAGCTTATCACAATATGATGGAGGCACTTCCGGAACTGTTTAAGGTTTTCAAGGCTGATGAAGAGTTCCTGTCGGAAACCACCCTTCATGAAATGGCCGACCAGATCCGTGACACATACTTCCTCGGTGAGATGATTCCTCCCTACGAGGAAAAGGACGTGATTCAGGTACTGAAGTACTTTGCACAGTATGAGGAACCTCCGAAGTTCTATACTTTTGACTATGTCGACAAGAGCAAATTGGATGTGGCGGCGATCGCAAGGCATATCTGGGATGAAGATATGGGCCCGAGAAAGAAAGCAGAGTATGTGGAATCGCTTTGGGAAGAGGGAGATGACAACATGCTCCGACTATTCTTTGGACGGAAGGCATATTTCTGGAAGCAGCTTGATATCGAAATGATGAAGCTCTCAAGCCCGGGGATCTTTGACGATGAGGAGAATGTAAAGTACGGTACTAAAGATTATGCCGATATGACTCTCTACGAGATAAGGAAGATCGACCCGGAATATGAAAAGAGGCTCCGGGACGGTGCTTTCAACGCAGCAAAGGGCAAGGACGGCTGTTATGTCTGTGCCGGATGTGGATTAAAGGATAAGAGCAGGATCCCTTTTCAGGTGGACCATATTATTCCGCTCAACCGCAAAGACGGTAAGACAGTACCTGAGAACCTTCAGATCCTCTGCAGAAGCTGTAATGCAAAAAAGAGCGATTCATTATGATTGAGCTGTATTATAATGCGTATTCCGTTGCCTATTTCGTGGTCAGCCAGGAGATGGGGAGCAAAACACAGATGGCCTTTCTGGAAAATCTGTACGAAGACGAAAAAGAATTCATTCTCCCTTATTACAAAGAGAATAAGAGGGCATTCATTTCAGATGTACTGTATTTTGAAGACTATCTGATCGATAAGGAAAAACTGGATAAAGAGTTCCCGGTGGTAAAGAAAGATATTAAGGCTTCGGGGCACCGCTTCGACATAGAAGAAAAGATGTCGGAATATCCGGAGATAGACCTGTTTTTTATGATAATGCGGCTGAGGCTGTTATATGTAAGCGGCCAGGGCTATACGCGAATGAAACTGAGAACGCTGTTGAAGCATTACGGCTATAAGAGACGGAGCGCTGCGATCACAAAGCATATCCAGGACTGCCTGAGTTTTTACCGGATCAAGTCCTACCTCAGAGGAGGACAAGAGTGTGATGTAAAGGAGATCAGTCTGGATGATATGATCACTTTTCGGACTATGCAGGGAGTATAAGGAAGGACAGTGAACGGACAGGTCTCAACAATGGAGCGAAACGAATGTATTACAAAATAGACTGGTGTGAGGAAGAAACGAATCATTTTCAGAGAGTTTTCCAAGCAAAGGATTTACCGACCCTATGGAAAGCGGTTCACTATATGAACCAGGAAAGAATAGAGAGACATCGCCCGAAAATGGATAAGATGCAGATAACAGTCCTTGAAGAGTATTGCGGAGAGTATTCGGTTATTACGGGAGAGTATACAAAGGATCTTCTTCTCGATGAGATAGATTAAGATCGGAAAATAGGTAAAATGATAATTATATCATCGAAATAAACAATATTTCCGGATAGAATAACAAAGTAGAGAGGCTCCGCGCTTGTTTAACTGGTTATTTGTAACATTATGGTAACTGTCAATATACTCTTTTAACAGTTATCAGCGGGTACCCAAGGTACCCAAAGTGCGATGCCAGAAAGCTTTATAATAAGCGGCTTTCCGGGGGTTGCTCGGGGGTTCGATCCCCCCATCGCTCATTAGAAGCCTCAAAAACCTTGACCAGTCAGGTTTTTGAGGTTCTTTTTTTGGGAATTAGAGCCCAAAGGAAGAGGTTTATGTACTATACTGATTATATCTGTCAAAGAAAACGACTACATAGTGGAGAAATATATGAGCATGGGATCAGTTCCGAACAAAGCAGAAGATAAAGTTACGAAAAAGAAAAAAACGGCGGCGCTGAAAGAACCGGTTGAGAGAACGGGGCTCGGAAAAAGCGGAGAAGGTCTTTTATTCGCATGTATGATCGGACTGTTTATCAGTGTCTGCGGGATCATCTTTATGTTTACGAAAGCCTTTTTCCATTCCGACAGCGCTTTCTACGTACAGCTGGCCGTGGAGCAGATGAAGAGCGGGAAGCTCTTTCCGGATGGGATGTGCTACAGCACGGTTCTTTTCGTGAGATCCCCCAACCTGATCCTGATTCCGATCCTGACCGTTATAAAGGACTGGATGCTGGCCAGGGAGCTTATGGTAATTGTGATGTGGGTGATCCTGATCCTTGCGGTCCTGTACTGTTTTCTGCCCGCCAAGGACAGGAATATGGCTGCCGCAGTCATAGCCTGCATTTTGCTCATGAACCCCTATCAGACAGCGGACGTCGCAAATGAGACGACGGACATGCTCTTTTTCCAGGGCGCGTATCTTACGATCTTTTTTGACATCGTGCTCGCACTGGGGATCATGCACCGGGTTATCCTGCTGGACAAAAAAGACAAGCCGGCTTATAAGGCTGCCCTGATGGCGCTTCTGGCCGTTGTCCTGTTCCTGCCGCTTCTGGGAAGCGTGAGACAGGACATGATCCTCACACTCCCGCTTGCGGCGGCCATCCTGATCTTCTATTTTTTGGAAAATGATCAGAGGGTTTCGAGAGTTCTGCGGTGCAGAAGGTGCCTCGTGAGCGTGGCGCTGATCGGAATTGTAGTCGTCGCGGGTTTTGTGTGCTACCATCGGCTGGCCATGCTGTACTGGAGAGACAGTAAGGGCATGTACCTGACCATGGACAAGTATTCCGGGCTGTGGTATTCCATCGGGCAGTTCGTGAATAACATAACCATGATCTACGGAAATGTAGAGGGGGCGGTCTTCCTGTCCTTCCCGGGGCTGTCCAAGTTTGTCAACTATTTTGTGGCGCTGGTTGTCATCTTTGTGATCCCGACGGCGGCGCTGATCCGCTATAACAAGCATGAAAATGCTTTTACGAGATTCCTGATCCTCTATACATGGGTGAGCAATCTGGCGGTGATCGGCGTATTTGTGGCCTGCAACCAGTGGGCACCCAGGTATCTCTTGTCGGTCTATCTCGACGACTGCCTGCTTTTTGCGGTACTTTTCTCTGAGTACATGAAGAAAAGAGAGCGGCTTACAGCTGTTCTGGCAGGTCTTGTCATTGTGATGTACTGCGTGTTCTGCCACGTGTATTTCTGGGGCCATTACAGGGACAAGATCGGAGTGAATCCCAGCGAGGAACTGATCAGTTTTCTGGAGGAGAACGATCTGCATTACGGCTATGCTTCCTTCTGGAACGCCAGCGTCAACACCGTGCTGTCAAACGGTGAAGTTCAGGTCCTGCCGCTGTGGGACTATGACGCCAACAAGGGCGTAAGGCCTCCTTATAACCCCTCCGATTACCGATACTGGCTCAATAACCGGAACTGGTATGATCCTGCCTCACACCCGGGGAAATCCTTTGTTCTCCTTAAAAATAACAGTCTGACGGATGAAGAGAGCAGGAAGGAGTGGATCGAGGAATACGGGGAGAATCCGGAAAATCCCTGGATCGATAAGACGCCTCCGGAAGATGTCTGCAAAGAGTTTTACTCCTTAAATCCGCAGGTGCTTCACTGCGGCGATTACACGATACTGGTCTTTGAGGACAATGAGGAGATGAGGGCGCTTGGAAACACGTTGTTGGATGCCGAAAAACAGCAGGAGCAGCAAAAGCTCCACCCGGAAATTCAGTGATCCGCTTCTTGCAGCCGCTGTGACGGCCGGGCTATACTGGCTGGCCCTGTTTATGGGGGACTTTGTCCCCTTCGGGGTCAACACGCCTGCCGTGACGGATGCCAAGCTCCAGTATCTGGATCTGTTTGCCTACTGCAGAGATGTCCTGACGGGCCAAAACAGTGCCGCCTACACGTTCTCGAATACACTGGGAGGGAGCGCCGTCGCGATCTGGGCCTATTATCTGGCATCACCTTTTAATCTCCTTGTGCTCCTCTTTCCCAAGGAACAGATGAATTTGTTCCTGGAAGTCCTGATCGGGGCAAAGGTCAGCGCGGCGTCCGCTTCTTTCGCCTGCTTCGTAAACGGCAGGTTTCGGGAGAAGGTCCGCAGGGATTTTACGCTCCTTCTCTCCGTCGGCTACGGCCTCATGCAATATACGTTGGCACAGGAAAGCAATGTGATGTGGCTGGACGGCGTCATATTGCTTCCTTTTATTGTGCTGGGGGTTCACAGGGCCGTGTACGCGCGCAGGTTCAGCCCGGCGCATCTGGCCGTGCCGGCCGCCGTCAGCGTTCTTGTGAACTGGTACACCGGCGGGCTCAATTATCTGTTCAGCGCGGCATGGTTTCTCTATGAGATGCTCAGAGGCGGAGGACGGCGCGAGCCCTTGCGGAAAACGGGCAGATATCTTCTGGGAATGGGGCTGGGACTTATGCTCGCGGCCGTTTTGTTTCTCCCGAGCGTGCTGGCCCTCCGGCAGGGAAAGGCCGGAAACTGGAATCCGTTGGAGTATGTGCCCTCGACGGGGCTGAGAGGAAATCCCTTTTCCGTTATCCGAAGTTATCGGATCGGAGAGATGAGCGACGCCTCAAAAGCTTCCTTTTTCTGCGGGACGCCGGCAGCCTTGGGAACGGCGGCCTTCTTCCTGTCCGGCAGGATCGGGAGAAGGGAAAAGTTTGCGGTGCTGGTACCGTTGGTCACAGTCTGGCTGGCGTGTTTCTGGAAGCCGCTGTTCTATATTTTTTCCCTGTTTATGCGCAGCACGAGCTACTGGTACAGGTTCGGATACCAGGGAAGTTTTGTTTTGCTGTACCTGGCGGCTTACTACGCGGGATCGCTGCCCGAAAAAGGCGGATTTCGAAGCGGAAGGCGCTGGGCGGTCATCCCGGGGGCGGGCGTCGTGTGCCTGATCCTGACGATCATCTCACAAAATGTGTGGCCGGCCGGCGGAAGCGGCAGCACGTGGATCGCGCTCGCGATGATCCTGGTAATGACAGGCGCACTGGGGTACCTCTACGCGCCGGACGATTGTCTGGGGATCTTCGACAAACCGAAGGCGATAAGGAAAAACCGAAGAGCCATGGCCATTGTTCTTGTGCTCTCAGGGCTCCTTGAAATGTTCCTTCAGACCCGGGCCATCCTGAAGATCTATCACACGGATACCGCGGAGGAATACGCCTCTTACAGCCGGGAGGCGCAGGCGCAGATCGAGGCGCTGCAAAGCGCGGACGGAGACGGATTTTACCGGATCTCACAGACGGCGACAAGAATCACCAATGTGGACGGCCTTACGGGCGCCTATCTGGACGCGATGGCCTACGGGTATGCCTCGATCAGCGGCTACACATCCTGCCCGGAGAATATTCAGCTGGAGCTGCTCGACCGCCTCGGCTACCGCATGGAATATGAGAGCTTTAATATCGTGAACACCTCTTTTCTGCCGGCAGATTCACTTCTGGGAGTGCGCTACGTGCTCTCGCCGTATGAGATCCCCGGATTGGAGGAGGTGCCGGAACTCGGGACCCGCAACGGAAAGGCTGTATACAGAAATCCTTTCGCCTTTCCGGCCGCGATGCTCATCGACGGCGGGCAGTCCTTCCCGGAGCCCGATCCCGCGGATCCCTTTGCCTATACCGAATATCTCTGCAGCAGGATCGCCGGGCGCAAAGCCGGGCTGTGGATCCCCGTCCGGGCAGAGAAGACCTATGACAGAGGAACCACAGAGTGGAAGCTTGCGGTTCCGGATGCGGCAGGGGCAAAATATTGTCTGTACGGGAATCTTCCGTCGGGAAAAGAGATCTCCTATGACGATTCGCAGTGGTGGAAAGACGCCGGAGAGCAGGGAAAGCTCACCGTGACGGAAGGATGGAGCTTCGGATACGGGGGATGGCTTTCGCCGTCTGTCTTTTACATACCGGTGCCCGAAGGCGGAAAGACAGCCGTGGTCACGCTTGAGACCAGCGGAGAACCGGAGCTTTCCCAAGAGCAGTTCTATGCCCTGGATCCGGAAAGACTCGCCCTGGTCAGTGAGACGATCCGGGAACGGGCCGGGAGCGTCAGGGATCTCAAGATCAGCGGCGGCAGGATCTCCTGCAGGGTGGAAGCGCCGCAGGGAAGCAGTCTTTTACTCAGCGTGCCGGCGTCGGAGGGATGGACGGCCCGCATAAACGGGCGGAAGGCGGAAATTACTCCTTTTGCGGGGAGTCTCATGCAAGTGCCCCTTGAACCGGGCGAAAATTACATTACAATGCAGTACAGAGTGCCCGGATTTACGGCGGGGATCCTGATCTCACTGGCAGGTCTGGGGATCCTGGTGCTGTTCGGGAGAAAGCAGCAGAAAGAGAGGAAATAACTGGTGAAGATCGGAATTATCGGAGCGATGGACGTTGAGGTGGCAAGACTGAGGGAGTCCATGACCGGGGCGAAAGAAGTCGTGAAAGCGGGGATGCATTTTTATGACGGACGGATCGGCGAGGCGGAGGCGGTCGTCGTCCGCTGCGGCATAGGGAAAATCAACGCGGGCCTGTGCGTACAGATCCTGTGCGATCTGTTCGGCGTCACCCATGTGATCAATACGGGAATCGCAGGTTCCCTGGAGGAGGAGATCAATATAGGAGACGTCGTGGTCTCCATCGATGCCATGTATCACGATATGGATGTGACGGGCCTCGGATATGCGGCGGGTCAGGTACCGCAGATGGATGTGCTCACATTTCCGGCAGATGCGCAGCTTCGCGAAGCGGCCGTGAAGGCCTGCAGGGAGGCGGCGCCGGAGATCGGCGTCTTCGAGGGACGCGTTGCCAGCGGGGACCAGTTTGTATGTGATAAGGCGAAGAAGGTATGGATCAAGGAGATGTCCGGCGCGCTCTGCACGGAGATGGAAGGGGCGGCGATCGCCCATGCGGCGTACATTAACGGAGTTCCGTACGTGATCGTGCGCGCGATCTCCGACAAAGCGGATGAGAGCGTGAAATTGGCTTACGAAATCTTCGAGGCCGAGGCGGCGAAGCACTGCGCCGCGATCGTGGAGCACATGGTGAGGTCGCTGCGCTGAAGAAGTGCGGCAGCTCCGAGCGGAAAACAGCGAGCGGGGATCAGCGAGTGGAAATCAGAAGAGGTGACATCCTTTTACACGCGTCGGCATGCGGAAGGAGTCACCTCTTTCGGCTTTTCGGAAAGCTGTTATGCGAGCCTTTAATCCGGATAGACAAGGTGGGCCTTATCGATGCCGACCAGAGTGTTTCTGAGGTAGCGGTCAGCAAGCCAGTTTGCCATCCCGAGATTCTGGTCGAGCCAGTTGCCGCAGTCCCTGGGAGCGGCGCCGGGGATCTCTCCTCTGAAATCACGGATAAAGACAAACATCTCCTCGACCAGAGGTGCGATCTCTTCGGAGGAGTAGTCGCCCGCGAGCAGCATATAGAAGCCGGTCCGGCATCCCATGGGGCCAAAATAGACCGTCTTGTCCGCAAACACGGGGTGATTGCGCAGGAAGGTGGCACCGAGATGCTCGATGGTGTGCATTTCGGCAGTGTTCATGACGGGCTCCCTGTTCGGAGCGGTCATGCGCAGGTCAAAGGTCGTGATCACGGCGTCGCCGTAACGATCCTTTCTGGAGACATAGACGCCGGGCTCCAAATCGAGATGGTTGATCGTAAAGCTTGTAATTTTATGCATAAGGACCTCCGCTTAACGGGGGACGAATCCCCTCTGTAATCAATGGCGCACACGGATTTGTTATGTGTGCCTGTGCCGCTCATGTCATTATGGCATCAGTGCGGGGCTATTTGCAAGATGTTCGGCGTGGCGTTTTCGGGGAGAGTGTGAGATAATATAATTTGGTGTTCTATATACACTTATCGACAGGCAGAGAGGATTAATATGACTTTCAGGCAGAGACTAATCATAGCGTTTACTATGGTGCTGGTGTTGCCTACGCTTCTGTTCATGATCTCCTTTATTGTGATCGGAAATGTCATGGCGCGCGAGGGCAGCGGCGACAGCGCGTACGAATATCTGGATTACGCGTCCCTGACGGATGACTACCGGCAGTACAGCGCTCTTTTGGACCGGACTTATGACCAGATTCAGTCCGAAATAGAGTCAAACCCTGCGATCGTCGAGGACCCGGGATATCTGCAGTCCCTCTCCGAGCGCGTGAGCGTGAGCAATTCCTATATCATTGTCAGGAAGGGGAAGGACCTCTATTATACGGGCAACGAGGAGGCGGCGGCGAGTGACTTCCAGGTACTGCCCGCCTACAGCCACGCGCACCAGAACGAGGGGACGGGCTACTACATCGACAGCATGGCCAAGATGGTCAAACAGCTCGATTTTACTTTTGAAGACGGATCGGAAGGCAGTATTTTCATCATAACGAGGGCGGTATCGCTGGTCTCGAGAAAGTTCCTGGGCGGAATGTTCACCTCCATGGTGGTGATCCTGCTGTTTACGGCGATCCTGCTGACCAGATGGCTGGAGGGGAATTTCTTTGACCCCATTAACAAGCTCAATATAGCGATGAACAACATTCGCGACGGCAACCTGGACTATCGCCTGCAGACCTCCGAGCAGGGGGAAATCGGAAACCTCTACAAGAACTATGAGGAGATGAGACTGCGGCTCAAGGAGTCCGCCGAAGAGAAACTGGAGAGGGAGCGCCAGCAGCGGGAGCTGATCACCAACATCTCTCACGACCTCAAGACGCCGATCACCTCCATCAAGGGGTATGTGGAAGGGCTTATGGACGGCGTGGCCAACACGCCGGAGAAGCGGGAGAGATACATCCGCACGATCTACAACAAAGCCAACGACATGAATACGCTGATCAACGAGCTGACGCTGTATTCCCAGATCGACAACGACAAGATCCCCTATAATTTCCATAAGATCAACGTCGCGGACTATTTTGGCGACTGTGTGGAAGAAATAGGAATGGACATGGAATCCCGCGGGATCACGCTCAACTATTCCAACATGGTATCGCCGGACACGATGATCGTCGCGGATCCCGAGCAGCTCAAAAAAGTGATCAACAATATCGTCGGGAATAGTGTAAAATATATGGACAAAGAAGAGGGCCGAATCGATATCCGGATACTCGACGAACAGGATTCCGTGAGGGTCGAGATCGAGGATAACGGCAAGGGAATCGCCGCGAAGGACCTGCCGAATATTTTCGACAGGTTTTACAGGACGGATGAGTCTCGAAACAGCGCCCAGGGCGGCAGCGGAATCGGCCTGTCCATTGTGAGAAAGGTAATAGAGGACCACGGCGGCTATGTCTGGGCCACGAGCCGGGAAGGGGAAGGAACCTGCGTGCATTTCGTGATCCGCAAATTCCATGAGACTTCCGACATGGACGATTACGTGGAGGGAGAAAGCTGACTGTTATCGGAGGCCGGCGCAGCGGCTGCGCCGTGAACCCTGAATTATGGAGGTAATAAAGAATGAGTAAGATCCTGATCATAGAAGACGAAGTGGCCATTGCCGATCTGGAAAAGGACTATCTGGAGCTGAGCGGCTTCGACGTCGAAATAGAGACAAGGGGAGACAAGGGTCTGCAGACCGCGCTCAAGGAGGATTTTGACCTGGTCATCCTGGATCTGATGCTGCCCGGCATGGACGGCTTCGAGGTCTGCAAGAAGATCCGCGAGGAGAAGAATGTGCCCATCCTCATGGTGTCCGCGAAGAAGGACGACATCGACAAGATCCGCGGCCTGGGCCTGGGAGCGGACGACTATATCACAAAGCCTTTCAGCCCCAGCGAGCTGGTGGCGCGCGTAAAGGCGCATATGGCCCGCTATGAGAGGCTGGTCGGCGCCGGCCAGAAGGCCAATGACATCATCGAGATCCGCGGCCTCAAGATCGACAAGACGGCGAGAAGAGTGTGGATTGGCGGCGAGGAGAAGAATTTCACCACCAAGGAGTTCGATCTCCTTACGTTCCTTGCGGAAAATCCCAACCACGTATTCAGCAAGGAAGAACTCTTTGCCAAAATATGGAATATGGAGAGCGTCGGCGACATCGCCACGGTGACGGTTCACATCAAGAAGATCCGCGAGAAGATCGAGGTGAACACTTCCAAGCCCCAGTACATTGAGACGATCTGGGGAGTAGGCTATCGGTTTAAGATCTGACCGCACGGCGCGGCGGCTTCCCGGAAGGAATTTCGGGCGCCGGGCTTTGGATTTACGGATTGCTCCCGGAAGGAGGGCATATTGAGACTGGACAAATACCTGGCACAGATGGGAGCAGGCACCCGGAGCGAGATCAAAAAAGCGATCCGCGCCGGGCGCGTCACTGTTAACGGAGAAAAAGCGGCGGACCCTGCCCTGCACGTGAGAGTGCCGGAAAGCATTAAGAAGAAGGAAACCGGAGGCGCTGTGCCTGCGGAGGAGACAGACGAGATCTGCCTGGACGGCGTCAGGATCGCCTATGAGCAGTATGTCTACTACCTCATGAATAAGCCGGCCGGCGTGATCAGCGCGACGGAGGATCCCGCGCAGCGCACCGTACTGGACCTGATCGATGAGAGGCAGCGAAAAGGCCTCTTTCCCGTGGGAAGGCTTGACAAGGATACGGAGGGGCTGCTCCTGATCACCAATGACGGCGATCTGGCGCACCGCCTTCTGTCGCCCAAAAGACATGTGGACAAGGTATATTTTGCCCGATTGGACGGACCGGTCGGGGAGAAGGAGCGGAAGCTGTTCGCGGAAGGGCTCCGGGTGGACGAGACGCTGACGGCGCTGCCGGCCGGCCTGGAGATCCTCGAGGCGGCAGGCGAAGTGAGAGTGACGATCCGGGAGGGGAAATATCACCAGATCAAGAGGATGTTCGCGGCGGTGGGCAGAGAGGTCCTGTACCTGAAAAGACTGTCCATGGGACCGCTCTCGCTCGATGAGAGTTTGGAGCCGGGAGCATATCGCAGGCTGACAGAGGAGGAAGAGTCTGCTATAATGTCCATATAACCAGTTCCGGGGGGAATGTGGAGAGGATACAGACATATGCGTAATAGAAAAGGACTGCGGGTCCTTATCCCATGCATGTTAGTAATAGTTCTGATAATGACGGGGTGTGCGCAGGAGGAAGCTCCGGGGGGCGTCACGGACGTTACCGGTGCTTTTGCTATGCCCGAAGGAGAAACAGCGGAGACAGCGGAAGCGGCACAGAAGACAGGCGAGGCCTCTTCCGAGGAAGCCGACACGGTGACTGTCACGGTATCCGAGATCTCATCGGCGTCGGAAAATCAGGGAAATCCTCCCAAAGCGAGTTCTCTGTCACAGGAAGAATGCGGGGAGCTGCAGAAGTTTATTAACGAGGTCGGAAACTACGGTTTCCTGCTCTCGATATATGAGAGGCCGCAGGATCTGGACGCCAGCCAGGTCTTTTTTGCGGGCGCCGGATTAGAGCTGAGAGTGCCGGCGGAAGAGGAGAGGGAGGCTTACCTGGAGGAGACAGGCGCGGAAGAAGCCGCGAATCTCTTCCGGCTGGGCGCCACCCAGGTCAATGACTACCTCCAGTACAGGGCCGGCGTCTCTATGGAGGAACTCAGCCGTCAGCCGGACTGGGTCTATCTGGAGGATTACGACGCCTACTATCTGTGCCACGGCGACGAGGAGACCAACATCTGCAGATTCGAAGTGACGGACGGAGCGGTGCAGGGAGATTTCTACAGAATACACTACAGAGTCAAAAGAGAAGGCGGCGACCTGGACGGCTGGCACATTCCCGTCTACGAGGCGATCCTCAAGAAAAACGGCGACAGCTACAGATTCTGCGCAAACCGTCTCTGGATGGAAAACGGGCTTCTTCTCCGGCCTTACTGCGAGGTTGAGACGGAGAGCCAGGGCAAGGTAAAGTTCTGCGCCTATAAGCCGGATGCGGGGACGAACCAGTATGCGGACGTCACCTTCAGCTTTGTCAAAGACGGAGATGTGCTGTTTCATCTGCCGGGAATGACCGCCGGCAACATTCGCAAGGACATGGAATTCGAAGATGTGAAAGCGGTCGACCTGGGCGACTATGACGGAGACGGCGCGAAGGAGATCGTCACGATCTGCAGCTACCGGATCGGAAAAGAAGGAAGCGGCCGTTCGGACGGACTCGAGGCCAGGATCTACAGATTTGACAGCGACGGGGCGGTGCAGCTCGACCGGGATGCGACGGCAAAGTGCAACGCAGGCATTGCGGTCATGTCGCTCTCGGGAATCGCACATTTCCTCAAGGAAGGCAGAGACAGGGAGGCCTTCACGGGCCGCATGGATGCGTTCGCGGCGGAAGTCGCGGAGGCGGATCCGGATTCTTACAATAAATTCGCGCTGATCTATGTCAACGACGACAGGTTCCCCGAGCTCCTCGAGCTGGGGACGGCCCCCTGCAAAGGTGCCAAAATAGTCTTCTATAACGACGGGATCCTGGAGGAGACCAAGGTCAGCGACACATTTTCCTACCGCAACAAAGGAAACCTCTTGTACAGCAAGAGCGGGACCGGCAATCTGTTCACGGAAGCAATGTATGTCTACGCCGGAAACGGACTCACGGTTTACCAGAGCGGCCTGTACGGCACGATGGACGCCGCGGTGACGGCCTACACGAAAGCGCACAAGCCGGAATACACGTATAAGTGGGAAGGCTCGATCGTCTCCGAGACAGGGTATAACGACGCGATCAGCGTTATGTACGATAAGCAGAAAGCGCTGGACGCGAGCAAGATCACGCTGCTCGGGGCGGACGACTTCCTGCAGGAGCTGAAGAAGTAAGGAAGCGGGCTGACATAGGCCAACAGTGAATACAGAGCAATAAAAACCCCCAAGACCAGGTGATATGCTGGTCTTGGGGGTTTCTTATCGTAGTTCAAAGGCTTGCAGCGCGGTTCAGGGCTCGCAGCGCGCGCCTTGTGTCTCGCGGGGAGCCCTGTGTGGTCGCAGTGCGCGGTGCTGCAGCGCCGCAATTCCGGATGCACTCAGTTGTTGATGCCGTGATGGCAGGTCAGTGTCTCGCTGGAGATCGGCAGGAAGGTGTATCCCTCCTTCAGGGCATCCGTGATGAAGCGGTCCATCATATGGACGGTGAAGTCCTTTATGTCGTGGCACAGGATGAAGGAATTGTGATAGGTGTGGATTCCGTTCATCATGTTCTCGTACATGACATTTCCGTCCGTGGTGTCGCCGGCGTCGCCGCTGGTGACGTTCCAGTCCACATAGATGTAGCCTTTTTCCGCAGACTGCTCGGCGAGCGTGGACATGATCCCCTCACAGTAGTTGGCGCTGATCGTGTTGGAGCTGCCGCCCGGGAAGCGGAACAGGTCCGTGCGGCACCCGGTCTGGGCCTGGATGATGTCCTGCATCTCGTTGAAATCTTCCCAGTAAGCCTCGGGGCTGGCATAGATATCGCTGTATTCGTGAGTTGCCGTGTGAACGGCGACCGTGTGGCCGGCTTCGTATTCCGCGCCGATCAGGTCCTGATAGTCCTTGTAAGCGGCGGTTACGAAGAAAGTGGCATGGACTTTATGTTTTGCCAAAATATCGAGAAGCTCCTGTGTATACTGCCCCGGCCCGTCGTCGAACGTCAGGTAGATGATCTTATCGGGATCCGCTTTGGCAGGCTCTTTCGTCTTTTCGAGAGTGGTCTGCGCGCTGCTGTTTCCCTTTGCGGCCTCGGCTTTTGCCTTGGCTTCGGCTTCGGGGTCGATCACGGCGGCTGCGGCCGCTTCATCCGCACTGATGGGCCTTCTCTTAACCGTGACAAAGCGCTCCTTGGTCGCCACGTTTCCCCACTCGTCGGAAACGGTGTAGGTGATCGTGTAGGTGCCGACTTTATCGGTATCTACACTGCCGCTGGACTTGACCTTGGCAGTGACGTCCCCGTCCGCGTCATCCTCGGCGGTGACGGCGTCTTTCCAGGTCTCTCCCTGGAAGAGGAATCCTTCTTCCCCGTTTTCAAAATGGAAAACAGGGGCGTTTCTGTCATCGTAGAAGATCTCACGCTCAGCGGTGGCTGTGTTGCCGTACTGGTCCGCTACGGAGTAGTAAACGACGCCGTCGCGTTCTTCGCTCTTGACCTTGCTCGTGATATCGCCGTCGTGGTTATCGACGGCCGTATAACCTTCTTCCACATACGGATGATGCGGGAGTGTGTAGTAATCATCTATGTGCGCGAGTTCGATCACCGGAGGCGTAGTGTCGACGATTACGACGCTTCTTGTCTCTGTGGCCGTGAGCCACAGGAACTTGGCCGTATAGGTGACGGTGTAGGTCCCCGGTTCGTGAATATTGACTCTCTCGGTGGATACCGTGACGGAAATCGGGTGATGGACAAAGCGGAGGATCGATCCGGTCACCTCCGCCTCGGCGCCCTGGTCCCTGTAGGGCTCGCCGCACTCGCTTGTCACGGATTCTTCTCCGGTCAGCTTGAAATCGATCTTCCATCTATTGATACCGAACACAAAGATCAAAGCGACGGCAACGACGATTGCGGCAACGATCAGAATGTTCTTTATATTCAGTTTTACGGGCGGCTTCTGAGGCGAAGAAGCCGGTTCTTTCAGTTCGTTATTCTCAGACATAGGCAGTTACCTCCTTTGCAGAGTTTAACTATACTGCCATTTTCGTGCGGGGTCAAATTTTCTGCGATAAGTGACGGTTGAATGGTTGTGGAGGGTGCTCGGCAACCACTTCAGCGTCAGGATGGGATAAAGCTGCTGATTTGGTGCTGTAGAAGGGTATTCGTGCGACACTTGTTCAGCAGCAAGAATGACATGAGACGACACTGCTGATCAAGTGCCGAAGGAACCTGTTGGGGCGGCACCTGTTCATCATTATGAATGATTTGAGACGATATTGCTAATCAGGTGCCGCAGGAAGGTCAATGAGCAACACTCGTTCAGCATTCTGAGAAATATGAGGCGATACTGCTGAACAGGTGCCGGAGAATGGTGTTCGAACAGCACTAAAACGGCAGAAAGGCCTGGGGCAGGGAAGCCAAACGGCAGAATGGGCCGGGGCAAGGAAGCCAAACGACAGAAAGGCCTGGGGCAAGGAAGCCAAACGGCAGAAAGGACTAGGGCAAGGAAGCCAAACGGTAGAATGGCCCATGGCAAGGAAGTCTTCTTAACGTCTTGCGAAGGATGCGGTGATTCGATAAGATAATCAGCATAAAGAAGATAAGTGAACAATATGAGGCATACACGCCGCAAAGGAGGTCGAGATGGTACTAAGGCCGGACCTTAGAGAGATCACCCGTTATCTGGGGTATCACGGGGTCACACCGGATGAAAACATGATGAGCGAGATCGAGCAGTGTATTGGAGAACTGGAGAATGTGATCACGCCCAGATTTGTGTATGACCGATTCGACCTGCTGCAGAAAGAAGAGGATGGCCGGAGCATTCTCTCATTTGGCGGGTTAGAGACTGAGAGCAGAGATCTGGCTCGAAATCTGAAAGGATGCACGGGAGTCTATATCATGGCCGTCACATTGGGGCCGGGGCCGGACAGGCTTGTGCGGCGGGCAAGCGTGGGGAAAATGAGCCGTGCAATTATTTTTCAGGCAGCCGCCGCAGCGATGACGGAAGCCTGGTGCGATGAGATTAACGAGAGAATCAGGGCAGAGGCGGCTAAAGAAGGCTTCTGTACCAGGCCGAGATTCTCGCCGGGCTATGGAGATCTTCCGCTGTCAATGCAGAAGCAAATCAGCATGATCCTTAACATGCCAAAGGAAATCGGCGTGAGCCTCACCGAGTCCTATTTAATGACGCCCAGTAAGTCGGTGACGGCATTGATTGGCATTTTGCCGGGAGCCATTAATTCAGACCTCGGCAGCCCAAAGTCTGTGGAGGAAATGATCGCTAATCAGAAGCCTGAAGACGAGATTGCAGCTAATCAGAATCCCGCCAACTCCGAAGCCGGAAAATGCGCAAACTGCGCAGCCGCGGAGAACTGCCCTTATGCCGACAAGGATGATCATTAATGAATTGTCACCCGCGTGACACACATTTGGAACTATATTATTGAATTGTCACCTGCGCGGCACACATTTAGAACTAAAGTCCCGATGAAAATGATTCAGAAAAGAGCAAAAAAATGAAAAAAGATTTGCGCGAACGCCTTGGAAAAGAATGGCTTGTTTTTGACGGAGGAACCGGATCGATCCTTCAGTCCAAAGGACTTAAGGGCGGAGAACTGCCGGAGACCTGGAATCTCAAAAGACCGGAGGATATCATCGACCTGCACTGCGGGTATTTGCGTGCAGGGTGCGATATTTTCAACACGAATACATTTGGCGCCAACTCGCTCAAATTTCCTGATAACCTGGAGGAGATCGTGACGGCCGCGGTGGAGAATGCCAAAGAAGCCAGACGAAGGGCCGGCCGGGAAGATGCCTATGTGGCGCTGGATCTAGGGCCTACGGGAAAGCTTCTTGAGCCCCTGGGAGATCTGCCTTTTGAGAGGGCAGTGGAGCTGTTCGGGGAGGTCGTGCGCTATGGCAGCAGGGCCGGAGCGGATCTGGTCCTGATCGAGACCATGTCGGACAGCTACGAGGCCAAGGCGGCCGTACTGGCGGCCAAAGAGAACTGCGACCTGCCGGTCTGCATTACGGTTACTTTTGACGAGAAGGGGAAGCTTCTGACCGGGGGCAGCGTGGATTCCACCGTGGCACTTCTGGAAGGCCTGCGGGTGGACGCGCTGGGCGTCAACTGTGGCCTCGGGCCGGAGCAGATGATTCCGATCGTGAAGCGGCTTACCGAGGTCTGCAGCGTGCCGGTCATCGTCAATCCCAATGCGGGGCTCCCCCGCACGGAAGGCGGCAGGACCGTCTATAACGTGGGACCCGAAGAATTCGCCGGCTGGATGGAAAAGATCGCGGAAATGGGCGTTCAGGCGGTCGGAGGATGCTGCGGCACGACCCCGGAGCACATCCGCCTTACGGCAGAGCGCGTCAGAAAGATCCCTTTTAAGGCGCAGACGCGCAAGAACAGGACAGTGGTCAGCTCCTTCTCGCAGTGCGTGGAGATCGGCCCCCGGCCCGTGATCATCGGCGAGCGCATCAATCCGACCGGAAAGAAGAAGTTCAAGCAGGCGCTGCGCGACGGCGATATCGAGTATATTCTTCGCGAGGGCCTTCGCCAGGAGGACAGCGGCGCGCACATCCTCGATGTGAACGTCGGCCTTCCCGAGATCGACGAGCCCGCCATGATGACGGACGTGGTGCAGAAGCTCCAGAGCGTTCTCGCCCTTCCCCTGCAGATTGATACTACCGATGCAGAGGCGCTCGAGAGAGGAATGCGCATCTACAACGGAAAGCCCATGGTCAACTCCGTGGGCGGCAAAAAAGAGAGCATCGAGACGGTATTCCCTTTGGTCCGCAAGTACGGCGGCGTGCTGGTGGCGCTGGTCCTCGATGAGGACGGGATCCCGTCCGACGCGGAAGGAAGGATCCGGATCGCAAAAAGGATTTATGAGGCAGCGGACCGGTACGGCGTTCCCAGAGAGGACATTGTGATCGACGGGCTCGCCATGACGATCTCCTCGGATAATAAATCGGCCGTGGTCACGCTCGAGACACTCCGTAGGGTCAGGGATGAGCTGCATGGGCACACTATTTTGGGGGTGTCGAATATTTCCTTCGGCCTTCCGAGAAGAGCGCTCATCAACTCGCATTTCCTGACGATGGCGCTGCAGAACGGACTCTCCGCGGCCATCATGAATCCCGGAAATGAGGAGATGATGGAGTCCTACCGGGCCTACCTGGCGCTGGCGGGACTGGACCCGCAGTGCATGGGCTTCATCGAGGCCTACGCGGGGACGCAGGACAGAGTGCCGGCGGCGAAGGCAGCAGGCGGTACGACCGGAGCCTCTGACGGGACGGCGGGAAGCGCGGCGGCCGGCGGAACCGGCGCAGGCGCGGAAGGTGCTTCGCCCGGAAGGACCGGAGAGGGCGCAGGAAGGGCGTCAGCTGCTTCTTCGTCAGCCATGGGGCTCACTGAGAGCGTCGTCCGGGGAATGGCGCAGAGCGCCGCAGAAGCGGCCAGAAAGGCACTTGCGCATACGGCCGCCCTGGATCTGATCAACGGGGAACTGATTCCCGCGCTGGATCAGGTGGGCAAAGGCTTTGAGAAGGGAACAGTATTCCTGCCGCAGCTCCTCATGAGCGCGGAGGCTGCCAAGGCGGCCTTCGAAGTGGTGAAGGAGTCCCTGCAGGGACAGTCCCAGGAAGTTAAGGGAAAGATCATCCTTGCCACGGTCAAGGGCGATATCCATGACATCGGCAAAAATATCGTAAAAGTAATGCTGGAGAATTACGGATATGATGTGATCGATCTGGGCAAGGACGTGGCCCCGGAAGTTATTGTGGAGGCGGCGATCAGAGAGAACATCGCTCTGGTGGGACTCAGTGCCCTGATGACGACTACGGTCGTCAGTATGGAGGAAACGATCCGCCTTCTGCATGAAAAAAAGCCCGACACCAAGGTGGTGGTGGGCGGCGCCGTGATGACGCAGGAGTACGCGGACGCGATCCATGCGGACTGCTACGCGAAGGATGCTATGGCGACGGTGCATTTTGCGGAGAAAGTGTTTGGAGGTTGAGACCGGAGCAGAAGATATGAAAAAACGCGGAGGGCCGCTCAGCCCTCCACGATCAGATACCTTCCGTCTCCGACATCAAAGACCTCGCTGGCCTGCATGATGTCTTCGCCGGTCATGTCGACGCCGACTTCCTCGAAGTACTTGCGGACGCCGCGCTTGCCCTTGACGACGACGGCGAACATCATGTCAAGGAATTCGTCAGCTTCTTCCGGAGTAGAAGCTACTTTTTCGGGGAAAAGCTGAAGCTGATCCCTCAGAAAACAATCGAGCACTTTTTTATCATAATTTGCCATAGGAATGCCCTCCTTATATCTGGTAAAATCATCTCATGAACCCATTGGAAGTTCAAGGCAGTGAACACAAATTCCGTCCGCACAGGATGCGCCCGGAGGAAAGGAATACGAAATGATCGATATAGGGAAACTTACGGAAAAAGATTTATGTTTTATGTTTGACCACACCAACCTGAAGGCGTTCGCGTCAACAGCGGACATCACGAAGCTCTGCGAGGAAGCCAAGGAGTACGGATTCAGAATGGTGGCGATCAACCCGCTGCACACCTCTCTGGCGGCCTCGATCCTCAAGGGCAGCGATGTGCACGTCGGTCCCTGCATCAGCTTCCCTCTGGGGCAGAACACCATCGAGGAGAAGTGCACGGAAGTTCTCATGGCCATCTCCCAGGGCGCGAATGAGATCGACTACGTGACCAATATTACCGCCGTCAAGGACGGAAACTGGGACTATGTCGAGCGCGAGATGAGGACAATCGCGGACATCTGCCGCGCGGCGGGCGTTCTGACCAAGGTCATCTTCGAGAACTGCTATCTTGAAAAGTCCGAGATCGAGAAGCTTGCCAAAATATCGCTCAGGGCAAAGCCCGATTTCATCAAGACTTCTACCGGCTTCGGCACGGGCGGCGCGACCGTGGAAGATGTGGCGCTCATGAAGCAGACCGTAGGCGATGAAGTGGAAGTCAAGGCAGCGGGCGGAATCCGCGACTGGAAGACCTGCAAGGCCATGATCGAAGCCGGCGCGACCCGCATCGGGTGCTCTGCCGGTATGCAGATCCTGGAGGGATTCAAGGCGGAGAGAGGCTGAGACGCGAAGCGGGACCCGGCTGTCAGATCTGTCGGATCGCAGAGAAAAGTCAGATCGCAGTGAAAGGCCGGAGGAGTAAGGATATCAAAATTCCTGACATTAAAACAGGGGGTGTTGCAACGCAACACCCCCGTATTTTTTACAGTGTGAAATTTCTTTCGAATTCAAGACTCGCAGAGCGAGTCGCTGCGCCGCGTGCGGGCTGCCCTTTGGCAGCATACTCCTTTCCGCACGCGTGTGCATCATATAACACAGCGGGGGACAGCCCCCTGTGTTATAAGGTAAGCAGATACTTCTCCACGCTGGTGACAGCGTTTGCGCCGTCGGCCACGGCCGTTACGACCTGGCGGAGCTGCTTGGTGCGCACATCGCCGGCGGCGAAGACGCCGGGAACGCTGGTGGCGCCGGTCTCATCCGCGATGATGTAGCCCTTTTCATCCATGGCGACAAGGTTTTTGGCGAACTCGCTGCGGGGCTGAATGCCCACGGCGATAAAGACGCCGGAAACCGGGATCGTGCGCTCGCTCTGGTCCAGTTTGTTTACGACGGTTGCCTTTTCGACCTTCATGCCGCCCGTGATGGACTTGATGTTGGAATTCCAGACCATTTCCACGTTGGGAAGAGCGAGAAGTCTCTCCTGAAGGACCTTGGCGGCGCGCAGCTCGTCTCTGCGGTGGCAGACATAGACTTTATTGCAGCCGCGGGCCAGGAAGATCGCATCCTCGACGGCGACATCGCCGCCGCCTACTACAAGGACGTCCTTGCCGCGGTAGAAAGCGCCGTCGCAGGTCGCGCAGTAGGAGACGCCCATTCCGCCGTACTGATTCTCGCCTTCCGCGCCGAGCTTACTGTGGGTGGCGCCGGAAGCGATGATGACGGCCTTGGCTTCGTAAGTGCCCTCGTCGGTGACCACTTTTTTGACAGGGCCGGTCAGGTCCAGGCTCTGGACGAAACCGTTGACCGTTTCCACGCCGAGCTTTTCGGCGTGCTCCGCCATCTTCGCGGCGAGGTCCATGCCGGAGAGGCCGGGAAGGCCCGGATAGTTATCGATCTCGTAGGTGTCGATGATCTGGCCTCCGTTTACATAGTTCTGCTCGATAATAACAGCGTTAAGTCTTGCCCTGGAGGCATAGATTCCGGCTGCAAGGCCGGCGGGGCCGGCTCCGATGATAATCAGATCGTACATGAGGTTCCTCCTGGATGGTTACCCGAATTTTTTTGAAATAGAGCACACAGCGCGGGCCGTGTGCTCTTTAATTGCATCAGATCATAGTGCCGCCTGCGGGTGCTGCCGCGGCCGCTCTGATTCAGATCGCGCCGGAATCAGACGTTCTTCTCGAATTTCTCCTTCATGGCGGGCTTCGGAACTGCGCCGACAATGCGGTCTGCGACTTCGCCGTTCTTGAAGAAAACCATGTTGGGGATGCTCATGATGCCGTACTTAACCGCGAGATCGCCGTTCTCGTCGACGTTGACCTTGCCGACCTTGATCTTTCCGTCATATTCCTCGGCGAGCTTGTCGATCACGGGGCTCATCATCTTGCAGGGACCGCACCAGTCTGCGTAGAAATCTACGAATACGGGGATGTCACTCTGAAGGACCTCTGCGTCAAAATTGCTCTCATCAAACTTGTAAACCATAAGTGTCTCCTTTCTATATTTTATCTTGAATCTAATTTACTTGAAATGGGTTCTTTAATTGCTTACAAATAGATTTTACACAATCTATCCACATCTGTCAATACCATTATTAGGTGATTTAGTGCGGCGGTTGATGTATAATACCACTATACGATATTTTGGCGCGGAAGTAGAGAGAAAACTGCGCCCGAATGCATGGCCCGCACCGCGAACCGCTATGCCGCGTGCGGGCTGTAAAAACTATCAAGGATGGGAGGAGTTAAAAATGGGTTACGAACAAGAGTATAAGCAGAAACTGGTAACGGCTGCGCAGGCCGCAGCGGTGATCCAGGACGGCGACTGGGTGGATTACGGCTGGTGCGCGACCACAAACGTCGCGGTCGACAGAGAGCTCGCAAAGAGAATGCCCGAGATGCACGACGTGAAGATTTACGGCGGCATCCTGATGCACGAGCCGGAAATTTTCAAAATAGAGAATCCCCAGGAGCATTTCATCTGGAACAGCTGGCACATGAACGGCGTCGAGAGAAAGGCCGCGACCACAGGGCTCAGCTTCTACGGACCGGTTAAGTATTCCGAGCTTCCCCGCTACTATCTGGACAGAGAGGATCCGCTGGACGTGGCGATCATGCAGGTCGGCCCTATGGACAGGCACGGATACTTTAACCTGGGACCCAGCGCCAGCCACACCTATGCGGTTGTTCAGATGGCCAAAAAGGTCATCGTGGAAGTCAACACGAGCATGCCCATCTGCCTGGGTGACAGAAGCGCCTATGTACACATCAGCGATGTAGATATGATCGTGGAAGGCGACAACGCTCCGATCGACGCGATGCCTCCGGCAAAGCCCGGCACGGACGTGGATAAGGCCGTTGCGCAGCTGGTCGTGGACCGGATCCCCAACGGTGCATGCCTGCAGCTCGGCATCGGCGGCATGCCCAACGCCATCGGCAAGATGATCGCGGAGTCCGACCTCAAGGACCTGGGCATCCACACCGAGATGTACGTGGACGCTTTCGTGGATATGGCGGAAGCCGGCAAGATCACCGGCGCGCACAAGAACATCAACAGAGGCCTGCAGACCTATGCGTTCGGCGCAGGTACCAAGAAGATGTACGACTATCTGGACGGCAACCCGGAGTGCATGAGCGCTTCCGTTGACTACGTCAACAATGTGAAGCAGATCGGCGCGCTGGATAACTTTATCTCCATCAACAACGCGGTGGACTGCGACCTGTTCGGACAGATCAACGCGGAGAGCGCGGGCACCAAGAACATCTCCGGCGCCGGCGGACAGCTCGACTTCGTCATCGGCGCGTATGCCTCCAAGGGCGGCAAATCCTTCATCTGCATGTCCTCCACTTTCAAGGACAAGCAGGGGAACCTGGTCAGCCGCATCCGTCCCACGCTGGCAAACGGCAGTATCGTGACAGATACACGCGCAAACGCCATGTATATCGTCACAGAGTACGGCATTGCCATGATGAAGGGCCGCACGAGCTGGCAGAGAGCGGAGGATCTGATCAACATCGCGCATCCGCAGTTCAGGGATGAGCTGATCGCGGAGGCGGAGAAGATGCACATCTGGAGACGCAGCAACAAGAGATAACGGAAGCAGTGACTTTCAGGCGGGGAGGGCGCGCGGCGCTCTCCCCGCTGTTTTGTCCGCCGTCGGCGCGGCACGGAGGAACTTCCCGGACAGGTCGGAAATTGATTATAAATACTGAAAATACAGACAATTTATAAAAATAATGAATATTAATTGACAATTATGTGGAAATGTGTATAATTAAATTATCAAATAAATCCAAAGGAGGTACGGTCCAAAGTACAACTGAATAATTCCAAAGGAACAAAATTCTGGTAAGAGGAGGTACAATCCATTGGACAAGAACCACTGAAAAGGGGTGTTGAGCAGGTCGTTCAGCATCCCTTTTCGCACGAGTGGAATTCATTTTGGGGATGGGGTATAATAAATCGAGTTTAATTTTAGAATTCAGAGAGTCTTAAGGGGCATCTATGAAGGATACGATTTTGATTGTTGAAGACGACCGGGACATTCGGGAAGTCGTCACTATTTTGCTCGGGAAAGAGGGATATAATACACTGCAGGCAGCGACGGGAGAAAAAGCTCTGGAAGAGATTTCCCGGAATCCGGACCTGATCATATTGGATGTAATGCTGCCGGATCTGGACGGCTATGAAGTCTGCCGGCGGATCCGCAAGGTCTCCCTTGCGCCGGTGCTGTTTCTGACAGCTAAGGGAGGCGTTCACGAGAAGACGGAAGGGTTTGAAGCGGGCGGAGACGACTATCTGGTCAAGCCTTTCTTCCAGGAAGAGCTGATGGTCCGGATCAGGGCGCTTTTGCGGCGCTATGAGAAATACAGAGGCAAGGAAGAGATACAGCCCGACGTGCAGTATCTGGAAGCCGGCCGCTTCCGGGTCAGTACGGAATTCAATGAAGTACTCAAAGATGGGGAAGCTGTTACCATGACGGATATTGAGTACAAGATCTTTAAGCTTTTTGTCCGGTACCGGAACAAGATCTTTTCCATTCAGAATATCTATGAAAGCGTTTGGGAAAAACCTTATTTTTACGACGCCAACAATACGGTTATGGTCCACATCCGAAGACTGCGGATGGCGATCGAGGACGACCCCAGGCACCCGGTTTATATACACACGGAATGGGGGAGAGGGTACAGGTTTGTAAGTGAATAGATGGACGATCAAAAAGAAGCTCACAGTCCTGATTACGCTCGCATTGGCGGTGGCGGTGTGCTTCTTTATTTTATGTTACCATATCGGAAAAGTCGCGGTGCACAGGCAGACTATGCGCGGGGTTGACGAAAGGGTCATCGAGAGCCTGAATCAGTATATTCGGGAAAACGATGTGGAGACCACGGACAGCGAAGCCCTCATGCACTGGTGCAGAAAGATCGGAGAGATGGATATGGTGGTGTTCGCGAACGAGCAGCTTGTATTCAGCTCTGTTTTTGATATGAGTAAAAGGGATTATACGATCGTAGAGACGGGACGGGACAAAGAACTGGCGGTAAAGGTCCGGTTTGCCGATGCGGATGCGGATGTCCTGTTTTATAAGTATCGCGGCCTCCACGGTAAAATGATTTTCATTGAAGCGATGATGGCTTTGCTGCTGTTCTACGGCATCGTTGTCATAGGGCTGCGCGGGGAAGTGGACTACATCCACCTGATCAATGAAGAGATTCAGGCCCTTGAGGGCGGCGACCTCAGCAGGGAGATCACGATCAAGGTATGCGCGCAGAGACGCGGAGGTGTTCATTTGCTGCAAGGAGAAGGAGGACTATGTGGAGATCCGGTTCGTAAACGCGGTCAGGGTCTTCGAAGAGGGCAAGCCGGACAGCACCGGGTTCGGATTCCGCATTATAAAAAGATTGATGGAAGAGATGGACGGAGAGTACTTCATCGAGGAAGCGGACGGCTTGTATACGGCAACACTGCGGTTTTCAAGGGCCGGAAAGAGCCCGGAGACGGGGCTCTGAAAGCCTTGCCGGCGGCAATATTTGCAAAATATAGATGGAGTGCTATAATTATGAAAGGTGTATGACGAAAGAGTGTCATACGGGCAATAAATCTGTAAACAACCCGGCGCAAGCAGCGGCCGAGTTTTGAATGATACCGGAGGCAGTGTGAAAAGGAGAGAGTTACTAAAGCGAATAAAAGTATTTATACTGTCATTTGTGGTCCTGTCAGGTACCGTATCGGCACCTTCCGTGGCTGCGCTGGCAGGCGAGGCGGGCGATGGGAACACCGCCGGATACGAGGAGGCGGCTCCCGAAGAGCCGGAACCCGAACCTGAGCCGGAACCCGAGCCTGAGCCCGAACCGGAACCTGAACCCGAGCCGGAACCCGAGCCTGAGCCCGAACCGGAACCTGAACCTGAGCCGGAACCCGAACCCGGTGCCGGGCACGGCGAAGGAGGCGAGGGAGAAAATTCCGGAACCGGAGGAGCGGGCGACCCCGCACAGACAGACGGCGGCGGGGAAGACGACAGTGAATACGGCTCTACCGGCAGCACAAGTACGGCGGAAGAGGCGTACGGCAGCACAAGTGCGGCGGAAGTAGCCGAAGTGGTCGAGCCGGAAGGAACTACGGGCATGACAAGCGCCGCGACGGCGGGAACAACGCTTGCTCCGACCAAGGTGAAGAAAGAGGATGAGCCGGAAGGTTTTGAGGAAGCGGAGCGGCACGAGGGCTCCAACGAGGACCTGATCGCCAGGCAGCATATTGTGACGGATATGCCCAAGATCCGCAGGGATTTCCGCTTTACGAAGGTTGACAAGGTCCTCTCGTTCAGCGCCCATGGCCTGGATATTCTTGAGGAACAGAGCGACGACGCGAAGGTGGTAGGCACCATCGCCAAAAATGGTGTTTTATATGAACTCGAGGAAGAGGACGGCGGCTGGATCTATGTGGAATCCGGAAATGTCCGCGGATTTGTTCACGAGGACGACCTGATCCGCGGAGAGGACGCCGACCGGATCACGGAATACCTCGAGAAGCAGGCGGAGCGCATTTCGGAAATGCTTCCCGAAGGGCTTTCCAAAGAAACGTATTTCTTCACGGCGCAGGATACGGTTCCTTATTACGAAAATGATGCCTTTGTTTTCCGCAGGATCACGGTGCAGGACACGGTGATTGACGGGCAGGCAGCCCTGGCCAAGGCGGAGACCGACATTCTCGAAGACCGCAGCGGGGAAGCCCGCGTCACGGGCGTCCTCGAAGAGGGCGACCTGGTCTACGTGATCGAGGACGCAGGCGAGGGATGGCTTTTCGTGGAATCCGGAGACGTCAGAGGATTTGTCCGTTCCTCCGATCTGGACAGAAGCGGATCCGTGCAGGCGCAGATCGACGAAGAGGGCGAATCGTCCCTTTCGCTCGCCACAGAGAAGATCGAGCCTTCGGAAAACAAAGCGACTTACTATTCTTTGGCATCCGTCAAAGAAGGAACCAAATACAATGAAGTCCGCGAAAAGATTCTGGACAAGGCGCTTTCCTGCGTAGGAAATCCTTATGTCTGGGGAGGCACCAGCCTGACAAACGGGGCGGACTGCTCAGGATTTGTGCAGACACTGTACTCTCTGTTCGGATACAAGCTCCCGAGAGTGGCAGCGGCGCAGTCGACAGTCGGCACACAGATTCCCGTGAGCGACGCGGCGCCGGGCGACCTGATCTTCTTCGCGAGGAACGGCTATGTGTACCACGTGGCCATGTATGCGGGAGACGGAAAGACGGTCGAGGCCTACAGCAGCCAGTACGGGATCATCACGAAAGAGCTCAGTGACAGAGATGCCGTGTGGGCGACCAGGATCATTGAGGATTGAGTTCCGGGTTATATTGATTTTTTAGCATTTTGTCTGGTTTCAGGTTGTTGTGACGCCGGAGTGGTTGTAGAGAGTATTCGGGAACCACTCGGGCGTCATTTTGTCTGATTACGGGTGGTTGTGACGGTGGAGTGGTTGTGGAGAGTGGTCGGGAACCACTTGGGCGTCAGTTTCACCTGATGTCGGAGTGGGTTGGATCATTTGGTGACTTTTTTCTTCCATGGCCCCCACCGGTTTCTCTTATTGCCGGCACATAAGAAGGAAATCAAGGCAAATCAATGTCAAGTTGGATCAAAAGCACAATATAAAATAAGCCGGCCCCCATTTCCGAGCAGCCTTAAGCTGCGAAATGGAGGCCGGCCAGTCAAAAGCCATGTCTATAGTCCAACTTAGTTATAAATGATCCGGAATCAGGCAAGTTTCCTGAGCAAGCTTGAAAATGCATGGAGGCCTGGCGAGAAAAAAGTGTGCAGGTGATCCAACGCACCATGAATTCATGCTCGATTTACGTGATCGTCCGCTTCAGGCATAGTCACATCTTCAGAATTATTATTACTATCGCTCGCCACAGGCTCATCACCTGCCGTCGCAGTCGCAGGCGCCGGCTCATCGGCCGCCGCCGTAGGCTCGTCGCCCGCCATTTCAGGTTCCGGCCGCTCATCCTCCGAAGGCCCCTCATTCTCCAAAACATCTACATCCTCTGTCCTGCGCCGCTTACCCGACCGGTGCGACAGGATCATCCAGAAAATGAAGAGAAGAAGACCGGCTGCCGTAAGGCACAGGCCGTAGAGGAGACCGGGGGTCTCATAGCGCAGCTCGATCGTGTGATGTCCTGGGGTGAGCATCAGGCCGCAGAACATGAGGTTGACATTTTCGAGGACGGCCGGGGAGCCGTCAACATAGGCTTTCCATCCTTCTGAATAAGGAACCGTCAGGCACAGGAGCTTGCTTCCGGAAACGGTGATCTCGCCGGTGACGCCGGTGGAGATGAAGCTGCTCTTGTTCTGATGAATCTGAACATTTTCCAGGGACTCTGCAGCGAGTTTCGCTGTTTTGGCCCGGTATGTGGTCAGAGGTTCGGAGACGACGGAGATCTCATCAAAGCGGTACACGCCCCGGATGGGGAAGGTCAGTACGATGGAATCGACCTTGTCGCTAATCGTGTAGGAATTGAGGAGAAAGTCCTGCCGTCCGGAGTAGAACTGCTCGTCGTCCGGAAGGACATAATTGAGCTCGTTGGTAGTAACCGTCTGCCGGTCGCTGCAGAAGTCAGCGGTGATCTTGACGCCTGTGGCCGGGAAGGCGGTCTTTTTATGTTGATAGAGCTGATACTTCTCAAAGATCGAGAGGCTGTCATACATTTCTGAAGTATACAGGTCCTCCGGGTCAAATTCGCTGCTCCCCGCGTAGAGATCGTACAGGAAGCCCTCCTTGAACTGCGTGTTCTTCAAGTAGAGATAGCACTCTCCGGAGGTGCATGGCTCAAAAGTCAGCTCGACCTGGGCGCCGCCTTCGAGCGCGACGAAGGTCTGATCGTCCGGGTGGGAGAGATTGTCGCTCTTCCAGGTGACTTTATAGGGGACCGTACGGCATTCGAAGCCGGACGCGAGAACCTCGGCCGTGCTGTTGTCCTGCAGCGCGCCGGGCGCTTCCGTCACGGCATGCGTCAGGAGAATCTCCTGTCGCTGTGCCGGTGTGAGCGCGTCAAACTGCTCGCGGGTGATCGTCTGATCATAGGTATAGCCCAGGGAAAGAGGGCTTGTATTGTTGTAGACAGAATTTGCGGTATCCGGATCCAGGGGAACATCGGAGTATCCTGTGGGGAGCTTCTCCGGATGCAGGCAGTAGAGGTAGCTCACGGAAGCCAGCTGATTCAGGATCGCGCGATTGTCGAGATTGGTGAACTGCCAGGCGTTGTTGTTGACGTCCGAGACGGCGAGTGAATCCAGGTAATCCAGAACATAGGGGCTGTTCACACTCCAGAAGGACTGGGTGGTGGAGAGCCCGCTCAGGATCGACGTATTCTGATACCAGAAACCGGGTTCCGTGTTGGAAGCCCTGACGAAGGAAGTGCCGTCATAGCCGATCGTATCCGCGATCTGTGTCATGTCATTGATCCACATATTGCGGTCGTTGGCCGGGGAGGCAGACAGTCCCGGTCGGAAGGGCGCAAGGCTGAAGAAATCCTTATACTCGGAAATCCGGTCATTAAAACGGGGATAGTTCTTGTAGACGCCGTTGGCGCAGATTCCGACTACGGTAAGGAGCAGGATTCCACGCTGGGCGCGGCGGAAACGGGCCTGCGCGCGGCGGACGGCTTTAGGATCCTCCGCCGGTTTCGCCGCTGCCGCCTCATTCAGCGCTTCCGCCGGTTTCGCCGCTGCCGCCTCATTCAGTGCTTCCGCCGATTTCGTCTCTGCCGGCGCTTCCGATTCTTCCGTTCCAGCCGCAGCAGTCACCTCGAACTGATCCTTCTGCGCAAAGAAGAGATAGAGGAGCGTGATGCAGGTGAAGATGAACGGAACAAGGAAGTTGGGCTCAATCTCGTCGGCGACTACGAAGCACACGGCAAAATAGAGAGTGAGGCCGGCGACCATTGCCCTTTTCTGAAAAGCCGTCAGGGTAAAGAGACGAGGCCACAGCTCGGCGACGATCATGGCGACCAGGGCGGAGTAGGCCCAGCACCAGCGGTTGATCGGATAGGAGAAACCGTTGGTGAGATAGCCGAAGGTCGGGATGAACAGCAGGACCGAGTACAGCAGGAACTGCAGGCGGAGTTTAAGGAAGCCTTTGACGCTGAAAAGAAGGAGGACGCATAAAAGCGCGGTCCCCGCATAGCAGAGAGCGCCGTATTCGACTTCGTTGCAGGCAAGGAAGTCGAGGGGCAGCATGCTGCAGGTCAGAGGCTTATAAAAGAGAGTTATCGTCGGATTCAGGGCGATCCTCTTATTGCCCAGGACAGTGATCGCCATGGGGAGCAGGATAAAACCGCCCAGGGAAACGCCGACCGTGCCGGCGGCGAACATGGTTCCGATCTGCGCGAAGCGGCGTCCGATCTCTCCTCTTTTGATCGGGAAATAGCGGAACAGAGCGTACAGGACGGCCATCAGAACAATACTCACGATGAAGTAGAAATTGCTCACCGTCGCAAGGAAGATGGAAATAATAAAGAGCCAGGGCTTTTTGCCGTCGCGCACTTTCTCGATGCCCAGAAGGACAAGAGGAAAGATGATCAGGGCGTTCAGGAAGATCGGCTGTCCGAAGCAGGTGATCAGGGCGAATCCGCAGAAAGTATAGATCAGGGAGCCGGCAAGGCAGCCGCCGTCGTGCTCTCTGTCCGGCCAGCGGAAGCGGCACAGCGCGGACATGGCAACGCCTGAAAAATAGTTTTTGACAAGGATCAGGCCGCAGTAAAACAGATAGATATACTTGGCCGGAACCAGGGCGCTCAGCAGGTAGAAAGGGTCGCCCACGCCGTAGTAGGCGAGGGTGGACAGGGCGTCGGACCCGTACCCGATGCTGAAGGAATAGGTGGATATGGCCGCAAAATCAAAATGGAGCAGCGCGCGAATTGTCTGGCGGTACCAGCGGGAGATGAAGATCATTGCCTTGAGATGCTGGGTATACGAGTCGTGCTCCCACACAAAAGTCTTCTGCATTATGAAATACGGCGCATAGATGATAAGCGTCGTGACGATAAACAGAACAGTAAATCTGAAATAGTAGGAGATTCTGTTTTTCAGTTTTGTAAAGTCCATTCTTGACCTCCGGATCTTAGGGCTTTCGGGATATACCTTCAGTGTATCTTACCATATTACGATAAATAAAGTAACTATTCAGCACCCCACGTCCCAAATGCTTCGCATTCGGGACTGTGGCGTCCAGAGGCGCTCCGCGCCTTGTCCGCCCCGGAAAAAAGATCAAGAAAGGTCCGATGAGCAAGCTCCCCGGACCTTTCTTGATCTTTTTTCCGGGGCGCTGAATAATTACAAAAAAACTGCGGGGACGCTTCAGTCCCCGCAGTGTTCCCTGTGATATTTCATGCAGTGGTCCATTACTTTGCTGCTGTTTCCCGTCATGGCAGCGGGAGCTGAATGGAAGAGACCTCTGAGTTTTCGCAGCCTTTTTGACAGGCCGCTTGAAGTTACCGATTCGTTCGATCTTTTTCCGCTGCTGCCGGAGGGCTGGATCACTTTTCCTTCGATCATCACCGGCACCTCCTTTCCGTTCGATCATAATAGATATTCTTTATAGCAGGGGCTCGCGCTGCGAGCCTTAATCTAACATGTCTCTTCTCGGTAAAACAGGCGCTATTTTGACCGGAATTAGGTGTTTTCCGACTTTTCGGGTCACCTCCAGACGACCCAGAGGAAGATATAGGCGGTTGTGACAGCGGTCAGCGTGAACGGCAGGCCGATGCGCATAAAATCCTTGAAGGAGGCCTCATGGCCTTCCTTGTGCAGCATGCCGACGGCGGTAATGTTGGCGGAGGCTCCGATGGGAGTCAGGTTTCCGCCCAGGGTGGCGCCGCAGAGCAGGCCGAAATACAGCAGGTAGGGCTCGATTCCGAGTGACGAACAGACGCCGGTGAGGACCGGAAGCATAGTCGCTACGTAAGGAATATTGTCCACAAAGGCGGAGATGAGCACCGATCCCCACACAACGAGCGTATAGAGGAAGAACAGGTTTCCGGATCCCAGCTTCGCGATGATGGACGCCAGGTCGTCGATGATCCCGACGTTCGTGATTCCGCCGATGACGACGAAGAGTCCGGTGAGAAGCAGAAGCGTCTCGGTGTCGACGGATTTCAAGGCTCTCTTAAAGTGGCTGGGATCGCGGGTGCGGATCAGGTCGATTAAAGCTGTGAGCACCGCCAGGGTCATACAGATCAGGCCGTTTGTGATGTCGGGCTTATCTTTCTTAAAGGAGGCGAAGATCAGGCAGGCCACCATGGCGACCAGCATGAAGGACGGTATGTAATTGCTGACTTTGGTCTTGGGACCGGATTTTACAGGGGCGGTCTGGTCCCTGAAGAGAACGTACATGACAAGGACCGTGGAGAGCGCTCCCAGCTCGACGGCGAAAAAGATGCCGGGTCTTCCCTTCATCCAGAAGAAGTCCAGAAAGTCCATGTGGGCGTAGTCGCCCAGAAGGATGGAAGTCGTGTCGCCCACCAGCGTGGCGGCGCCCTGCAGGTTGGAGGAGACCGCTATGGACAGGAGCATGGGAACCGGGGAAATGTTCAGGGTCTTGCATATGGCCAGAGCGACCGGCGCTACGATCAGCACGGTGGCCACGTTATCAATAAAAGCGGATACGATGCCGGCGAAAAGGGACATGAAGATCGTGACGTACATGACGTTGGAAGCCTTGTCCAGGATCTTGCCGGCGAGAAAGGCGGGCATTTTGGATTCAATAAAATAGTCTACGATCACCATAGTGCCCGAGATCATCATGAGGACGTTCCAGTTGATGATGGAGAAAAGCTGTGTGACCGGAAGAATTCCGGTTATAAGGTAAACAAGACCTATGCCGAGTGCTGCATGGGGGCGGTACTTGGAAAAGGCGATCATGATGACATACATAAAAATGAAAAGAACCAGTGCTGTTGTTTTCACGCTTACCTCCAACTCTGACACATAGCAGTCGGTACATGTCTGCTTTCGAACGCAGACATCGACTGCCCGACGGCATAAAAAAAGACTTCGACCGTCATGAAAAACGGCAAAAGTCTTGCACACAGCTTACACTGTCCGGATACGGATGCTCTTTCGCGTATCTTCACGAAACGGGGCATCGTACTGACGAATCCGGATATCCCGCAGAAATCATCTGAAATCCTGCGGAATCAGCTACTCCCTCTTACTGCAAACTATTCTAACAAGCTCTGCAAAAGAATGTCAATGGCGGAAACCGAGAATTATGATATGATGATGGGAGTAACTTCAAGTAAAGGAGCAGATTATGCAGATTATTGAAACGATCGCCGGGAAACTGGGCGTAAAGAACTGGCAGGTGGAGGCGGCAGTGAAGCTGATCGATGAGGGAAACACGATCCCCTTCATCGCCAGATACAGAAAGGAAGCGACGGGGACTCTCACCGATGAGCAGCTCCGTGAACTGGGCGAGTCCCTGACTTACCTCCGGTCCCTCGAGGAGCGCAAGGCCAAAGTCATGGAGAGCATCGCGGAGCAGGGGAAGCTCACGGACAAGCTCAAAGCGGCTATTGAGGCCGCGCAGACGCTGGTGGAAGTGGAGGATCTGTACCTCCCCTACCGCCCCAAGAGAAGGACGCGCGCCGGAATCGCCAAGGAGAAGGGGCTGCAGGGACTTGCGGACTATATTTTGGCGCAGAAAAAGGGCAGTGATGTCCAAAAAGAGGCGCAGAAATATGTAAGTGAAGAGAAAGAAGTGGCGGACGCGGAGGCGGCCATAGCCGGCGCCATGGACATCATCGCCGAGCAGATCTCCGACGAGGCGCGCTTCCGCGCCTGGATCCGCGAGAAGACGCAGGCAAAGGGAACCATCGTAACCGCAGAGAAGGCGCAGAAGAAGACGAAGGACGCAGAGGAGAAGGAGGACAAGACGCCCGCCAAGCTCAAAGAGCGGCGCAGTGTCTACGAGATGTACTTCGAGTATGAGGAATCGCTTCGCAGGATCCCGGGGCACAGAGTCCTCGCGATCAACCGCGGAGAGAAGGAGAACTTCCTGACGGTCAAAATAGAGGCGCCCGCAGACGATATTCTCTTCTATCTGGAGAGACAGGTGACCCACGGAGCGTCGAACCCCGATCCGGACACGTTTTCTTATATCAAAGCGGCGGTGAAAGACAGCTATGACAGACTGATCGCCCCGGCAATCGAGAGAGAGCTCAGAAATCAGCTGACGGAGGAAGCCGAGGACGGTGCAATCCGCGTCTTCGCCTCCAACCTGGAGCAGCTGCTGATGCAGCAGCCGATCGCGGGCAAAGTGGTCCTGGGCTGGGATCCCGCCTTCCGAACCGGCTGCAAGCTGGCGGTGGCGGACCCCACGGGAAGGATCCTCGATACCAAGGTAATCTATCCCACGGCGCCCCAGAACAAGGTCCGGGAGGCCAAGCAGGAGCTGCACAAGCTCGTGACCAGGTACGATGTCTCCGTGATCAGCGTGGGCAACGGCACGGCGTCCAGGGAATCCGAGCAGGTGATCACCGAGTTTATCAGAGAAGAAAAGAAGCCGATCCAGTACGTGATCGTCAACGAGGCCGGCGCGTCCGTATACAGTGCCAGCAAACTGGCCACGGAAGAGTTTCCGAAGTTTGATGTGGGGCAGAGAAGCGCGGCTTCCATTGCCAGAAGGCTGCAGGATCCCCTGGCGGAGCTGGTCAAGATCGATCCCAAGGCGATCGGCGTCGGCCAGTACCAGCACGACATGAACCAGAAGAAGCTGGACGGAGCCCTGACAGGCGTCGTGGAAAAGTGCGTCAACAGGGTCGGCGTCGACCTCAACACGGCTTCCTTCTCGCTCCTGTCCTATATCTCGGGAATCAGCAAGACGGTGGCCAAGAACATCGTCGCCTACAGGGAGGAGAACGGCGCCTTCGAGATCCGCAAAGAGCTTCTCAAGGTCACAGGACTCGGTCCCAAGGCCTTCCAGCAGTGCGCGGGCTTCCTTAGGATCCGCGGCGGATCACAGCCCCTGGACGAGACTTCGGTCCACCCGGAGAGCTATTCGGCGGTGGCGGACCTGATGAAAGGGCTCGGCCTTGCCATGAACAGGGAGTCCTTCAAGGCGGCTGTAAGGCTGGTCACGGATCCGGCCGCGAAGGCCGCGGAACTGGGGATCGGCGAGCCCACCCTCCGGGATATCCTGCAGGAGCTTGAAAAGCCCGCGCGCGATCCCCGCGAGGAGATGCCGGCGCCCGTCCTTCGCAGCGACGTGCTGTCCATGGAGGACTTAAAGCCCGGCCTTAAGCTCAAGGGCACCGTCCGCAATATCGTGGACTTCGGCGCTTTTGTGGACATCGGCGTCCACCAGGACGGACTGGTCCACATCTCCAAAATGAGCAAAAAGTTCATCAAACATCCGCTCGAAGTGGTGCGCGTCGGCGACGTCGTGGACGTGACCGTCATCGGAGTGGACACGGGCAAGAAGAGGATCTCGCTGTCTATGGTGGAGGACTGATCTATGAAGGATTCGATTTTTAACACACAGGTCTACGCGTCCGTCGCCCGCAAGGCGCAGGCGGAAGGAATCGTCATGCTGGAGAACAGGGAGCACGCCCTTCCCCTTGCACAGGGAAGCCGCGTGGCGCTCTTCGGCCGCAGCAGCTTCCGCTATTACAAGAGCGGGACCGGCTCCGGCGGCATGGTGAACACCGACTATGTGACCGGCGTCCGGGAAGCCATCCTGCAGAGGAAGGCTTATATCCTTGCGCCTTCCCTCGAGAAGGCTTACGAGGCCTGGCTTCCGGATCATCCTTTCGATCAGGGAAACGGCTGGGGCACGGAGCCCTGGTTCCAGGAGGAGATGGTTCCCTCCGAGGAACTTGTGAGCGCAGCCGCGCAGGAGGCGGAGGCCGCCATCGTGATCATCGGCAGGACGGCCGGCGAAGACCAGGACAACAAGCCCGAGGGAGGCAGCTATTACCTGACGGAGCAGGAGGAGATCATGCTCGGGAGAGTCTGCGCGGCCTTCCCCAGAACCATCGTCCTTCTCAACGTGGGCAATATCATCGATATGAAATGGGTGGCAAAATATAGCCCCGCCGCCGTTCTCTACATCTGGCAGGGCGGCCAGGAGGGCGGAAACGGCGTCCTCGACGTTCTGACCGGCGAGGTCTCCCCCAGCGGAAAGCTCACCGATACCATCGCGTACAATATCAGCGATTACCCTTCCGACGCCAATTTCGGCGATCCCGACAGAGACTTCTATGCGGAGGATATCTATGTGGGGTATCGCTATTTTGAGACATTTGCCAGGGAAAAGGTCATGTATCCCTTCGGATACGGCCTGTCTTACACGACTTTCGAGATCAGCGGGCAGGGCATGCAGAGCGTCGGCGACGACACGATCTCCTTCCGGGCGCGCGTGGTCAACACCGGTTCGGTCCCCGGCAAGGAAGTCGTCCAGATTTACTGCGAGGCCCCGCAGGGGAAACTCGGAAAGCCCGCCAGAGTCCTGTGCGCCTACAGAAAGACCATCACGCTGGATCCCGGCCAGCACCAGGACCTGCGCTTCAAGGTCCCGATCAGGGCCATCGCCAGTTACGACGACAGCGGCGTGACCGGGTTCAAGTCCTGCTGGGTTCTCGAGGAAGGCAATTATGTCTTCCACATGGGAAACAGTGTGCGCAACACCAAGGAATGCGGAAGCATTCTGCTGAGCGGCACGGCTCCCATCGAGCAGCTCGAGGAGGCCATGGCGCCGATTCGCTCTTTTGACAGGATGAAGCCGGTGCCCGGCGCGGACGCCGCCTCCGGGAATGCTTACGCGGTTTCCTACGAGCCTGTTCCGCTCAGGACGGTCGCTCCCCTTGAGAGACGGGCGCAGAGAATGCCCGAAGAGATCCCTTATACGGGGGACCGCGGGTACCGCCTGTGCGACGTGGGCGACGGCAAAATATCGATGGAAACCTTCCTGGCACAGCTGTCGGATGAAGACCTGATCTGCCTGACAAGAGGCGAGGGCATGTGCTCCCCCAAAGTCACGCCCGGAACGGCCGCCGCTTTCGGCGGTGTGACCGACAGGCTTCTGGCTTTTGGCATCCCGCTCGGATGCTGCACGGACGGCCCCAGCGGCATCCGCATGGACTGCGGCGCCAAGGCCTTTTCCATACCTTCCGGCACCTGCCTGGCCTGCACCTGGAACCACGTGGTGGTCAAGGAGCTCTATAACTGGCTGGGCCTTGAGCTGCGCAAGAATCACGTCGATTCCCTGCTGGGCCCCGGAATGAACATTCACAGACATCCTCTGAACGGCAGAAACTTCGAGTATTTCTCGGAGGACCCCCTGCTCACCGGCAAAATGGCGGTCATGCAGCTGCGCGGCATGCGCGAGAGCATGGAGGTGGGTACCATCAAGCATTTCTGCGGCAACAATCAGGAATACCGCCGCATGAAGGTGGACAGCGTCATCTCGGAGAGAGCGCTCAGGGAGATCTATCTGCGGGGCTTCGAGATCGCGGTCCGCGAAGGGGCGGCCACGTCGGTCATGACGACCTACGGCTCCGTCAACGGCGCCTGGACGGCCTCCCAGTACGACCTTCTGACCACGATTCTGCGCGGACAGTTCGGTTTCGGCGGCATCGTCATGACGGACTGGTGGGCAGCGGGCAGCGAAGAGAACGGACCCGAGAGCATCACACAGACGTCGACCATGATCCGCGCGCAAAACGACCTCTACATGGTCACTTTCAGCTCGGAGAAGAACGCCAACGGCGATGACACGGCCCAGGGCCTCTCCGAGGGCAGGATCACCCGCGGCGAGCTGCAGAGGGCGGCCTATAACATCTGCCGGTTCCTCATCGACACGCCGGCCTACCTTCGCATGTACGGCAGAGAGACCGAGCTGGACAGAAAGCTGGCTCTGGTCCGCGAAGAGGAGGACAAGAGCAGTCCCATCGACATCCGGATTCACGTGGAAAAGACCTGTGAGTTCCCGGCGGACAAGATCCGGCCGAACAAGGGCACGATGAATACCATCGAGGCGCAGGTCGAGGAGCGGGGCACCTACCTGCTCGAGATGGAAGTGCGGTCCGAACTCGACAATGACCTGGCGCAGATCGCCATGTCGGTGCTCATGGGCACCAATACCGTCGACACCGTCTCCATCCAAGGGTCACAGAAGGAGTGGAAGAAGATCGCGATCGAGCTGCCTTCCGTGATGAGCTTTACGTTCTATTTGAAACTCTTCTTCGCCCAGGGCGGAATGGGGATCCGGAACTGCAAACTCTCCCTGCTGGAGTCGCAGGAAGGGGACGTGGCCGGACATCTGTCGGGGAGACAGGAGGAGTGAGAAGCATAGATTAGACCGGGATGTTCAGATTGTCTTTTGAGCAGGAGGAAAATTTATGAAACTAATGGTTTTCGACGTCGGCGGAACAGAGATCAAGTACAGCGTGATGGACGAATCCCTCGAGAGAAGGGAAAGCGGAAGCGTTCCGACTCCTATGGGAAGTCAGGAAGAATTCTTCGATGTGCTGTGCGGCCTCTATGAACCTCATAAAGGAGAAGTGGAAGGAATCGCCATGAGCCTGCCGGGCTTTATAGACAGTGAAAGAGGAATCTGCCTGGGCGGAGGCGCGCTGCGCTACAATCACGGAAAGAAAGTGGCGGGGCCCCTCTCGGAGAGGACCGGAGTGCCGGTGCACATGGCCAACGACGGCAAGTGCGCGGCCCTTGCGGAGCTGCGCGACGGCGCGCTCAGAGGCTGCCGCAACGCCAGTGTCTACATTATCGGGACCGGCGTCGGAGGAGGCCTGATCATTAACGGAGAGATCCTGAACGGACAGCATTTCACGGCGGGCGAATTCAGCTTTATGCGGGTCTCTAATGCGGATTGGGACGATCCCGGAACGACGGCGGGCATGGTCTGCAGCACGACAGGGCTTCTCGATCTCAACCGGAGATTTACGGGCTTCAGCACGGATCCTCTGATCGACGGCAGGCAGTTCTTCGAAAGAGTGAACGCCGGCGACAAGAGATCTTTACAGATCCTTCAGAGGTTCTGCAAGCAGGTCGCCATGCAGATCGCCAACCTGACAATTCTGCTGGATTTGGAAAAGGTGGCGATCGGCGGCGGCATCAGCAAACAGCCGATCCTGCTGCAGACGATTCAGGAGAATCTCGATGAGATCTACGGGAATCCGAGTCCCTATTTTGACCCGGGGCTGCCCAAGACGGAGCTTGTGCTGTGCAAGTACGGGAGTGAGGCCAACCAGGTGGGGGCTTACTATTATTATAAGATGGCAATGGAGAGATAATGAGTCAAAACAGTGGGGCTGTCGCACTAAGAATTATTCTTAGGGCGGCGGCCCTTTTTTATGGACAGGGATGGATGGGCCCGGGGAAAAGGTGTTGAATTCGCGGAGTTTCTCTATGATCCTTCCTGCGCTCCGGAGGGGGGAACCGCTGCGAAACTTACCGGCTGCTCTGATGACCAGCCGGTTCAGACAACGCTGCTTTCGGGCTGCTGGAGGCAGCCCTCATCCCCCCTCCTCCGTTTGTACGGATCAGGAGAAACTGGCCGCTCATTCAAAACCTTTCTCCCCGGGCCCATCCATCCCTCATCCATACACCGGGCCGCCATTCATACCCATTGTTTCTCAAGGCGTCGTTTTACCCCCCAAAAAAGACCAGGCTTCGAAAAGCCCGGTTTTTCCGTTCATCAAAAAAACAGCCGTCAGGCTGTTTTTGAGTCGTGGCAGGGATCAACCTGAGCGTGTGCGTCATGTCCCTTCTAAACTGCTTTGAATGAGCAGCCGGATGAACCGGATCATTCCCGAGCGAAGGAGGG
>JAFUFL010000075.1 GCA_017469935.1 Lachnospiraceae bacterium | reverse complement strand
GCGCAGCAGTACGCTGAGGTCAAGAACGTGGGAATGGAGGCCGTCTTCGGCCTGGTAATGGGAACTGTTGCCGCTTCCGGCGTTCCGGAAGCCATCGCTGCGGCGATCCTGGTCACTGCGATCACCGGCGGGCTGATGAAGTCCGGCGTGCTTCGCCCCACCACAGCCGTTACGGGTTCTGTCTGAGCTGTTCCGGCAGCTTTTAAGGATAAGGCTCGCCAGGCGAGCGGGAGCATCCTGACTACAACTTCATACTGCTCATTCCGGAGCGGGTTGGTGCTGACCCTGCGCATATCGGAATCAGATTTTCAGGGACTGTGGGGATTTCACAGTCCCTGCTTTTAATATGTGGTATACTGTGCAAAACCATTAACTTGTTCGGAGAACGCACATGTCAAAATACAGCTCAATCGACCAACTCCCGATAAAACTGAACATCCAACTGACGAGGTTCAGGGATATGTTTCTTCAGAATATCTGCCGCCTGCGTGTTGCTCCGCAATATTGAATATTGCCATGTTATCCAGCTGCTTTGCCACATCGCTATTCATAAATCTCCGAATAAACACAGCTGAACTCTGATCAAGCTGTTTGTATTTTCACTTTCTTCCCCGAAAATGCGATTCCCAGTTTCAGGATAACCTCGATACCCTCTTCACGCATCTCCGTATCATATCCTTTATCATCGATCTGCTTCAGAGCCTCATTTGATAACGTCTCAAGTTCTTTTTCATCCAGATCTTTTTCAGACTTTAGTTCCATAATGATCCCGGGATATTTAGGATCTCTGGGGATCAGGCTGATGTCATACCTGCCGTCCCCGGATTCTCTATTTGATCTGATTTTGTATCGGTCGTCCATCAATGCAACCAGCCCAAGTACCAGTCCGTGATAAAATCCCTCCGCTCCGGAATCATAGAAGCTGATACTCTTTTTCATGTATTCGCCAATGCCAACCTGAAGCTTTTGGTAATCCAGCGCATACAGGCTCTCAGCTATCTTGTTGGCCGTCGCCTGCCCCATCGCTCCGACCTGCATCAGGTGCGAAATGATCTCACGCTTATAAACCGAAGCTATCTCCCGGTTTGGAATGGATACCTCACACAGCCATGAACCATCTCCCTGCAGCTGTTTCTTTGTCGTCTTCAAATATCCCGCAACCAGCAGCAGGCTGTAGATATTCGCCGGATCCTCTGTCAGTGATCTGTAAACCACATTCTGATCAATCCTGGCGACAACGCGGTCTCCCTGCAGCAGCGCATACAGCTTCTCCGTGACATCATCCGTAGCTGTCTTCAATACATCATCCAATATCTCATTCTTACCGGTATTCACCCAGTACGCCTGAGGAAGACATCCTCTTGAAATATAATTAATAACAGACCATGGATTATAGATTTCTTCCTTACCGAAGAAATAGCCGTCATACCAGTCCTTAAGTTCTTCTGCCTTATCGGTCACTCCGTAATAGGCAAGCATCTGATCCACCTCTGCCTGTGTGAAGCCATAGAAAGCATCATACTCTTCATCCATCACAGAATTTACCGTCAGATTATTCAGCCCGCTGAAAATGCTCTCTTGCGCAATCCGCAAAATACCGGTCAGAAAACCGTATGACAGGTATTTGTTATCCTTAAAGGCTCCTGAGAAGAAATTCCTCATAAATCCTATGATCTCATCGTAAAACTCCTTCGAGTATCCTTCCTGGATCGGCGTATCGTATTCATCAATGATGATGATCGGAGCCTTTTCGTAATGCATGCAGAGCATCTTGGAGAGCTTCTGAAGCGAAGCGGAAAGCTCAACCTCGCTTACTGCGCCGCCAAGTATCTTCTCAAAATAATCCTTCTCGTATTTTTCCAGCTTATCACTGTCTGCAAGCTCCGAGTGTCTTCCAAACTCTTCCTGCACCAGCTCTGCGATCTTCCGGAATGTTGCCTCCCAGGAATCAAACTTAACATCCTTGAAGGTCAGAAAGATAACAGGATACTTCCCCTGATGCTCTGTGTACTTATCTCCGCACTTCCATATGGCCTTATCCGAGAAGTACTTTTCAGTATCTTCATCCGATATTTCAAAATAGACACGAAGCATATCCATATTCAGCGTCTTACCGAAACGTCTCGGTCTGGTAAAGAGTGACACATAAGCCTTGCGATCCAGAAACTCCTTGACTAGCATGGTCTTATCCACATAGTAATACTCGGACTGCGCACGTACATAGTCCGAAATCCCTACCGGAAGAGGTTTCGTGCCTTCAGCTTCTGATTTTTTAGCATATCTTCCGGACACAATACGACCGTCCGCAGGTTTCCCCGCATCGTTCGGAATCTGCCAGCTTTTCCCTATCTTTACAGCTCCGGGGATCTTTCCCTTCTTACAAAGTTCATTGACCGCACGAACCGTGATGCCCCACTCATTCGCCTTTTCCTTGCAGCTTTTCATATTTTATACCGCCTCATTATTTGGAATATTGTCGTATGTTTGCGAATATTATATTATTTATTCCGCATTTTATCAACTTTCAGTTTGCGTCTTTCGTTTTTCGTCGATGTCTTGCGATATTTCACCATGAATCAAATCCCGAAAAGGGCACCTGCAATACCGTGAACTACCCACCGCCTTCCCTTCGTGTAGGACGCCACTGAAAAACTCTGAGTTTTAAGTGGAATATCACATATCATATGTGTATTTTGAACTTTGATAATTTAATATTGCCTATTAATAGCTGCTATGGGCTTGTTCCACAGGGGGGAGTTTGAACTTTTTTTGGTTTTTTTGGTTTCTCATTCATTCGGGCAGACTTCCCCCATTAAATGTATGATACGCTTCATATTTACGACAAATATTGAAACTGCACCTTGCAATTGAAAACTTGTTAAACCAGCAGAATCGCACCGGGCATAACCGTGTATATTTTTTAACTCGCTGTTTTTAGCTTCTATCATATACCTGACTTTGAAACGCTGTTTAAAATATTCGGTCTTTTGGAATGCCTCCTGGTTTTTGTGGTGATCGTTCTTTATGGTCACACTGTAAGTTTTTGTTTTTGCGCCTTCCTTATAACAGCCATTCCGGTGCGGACAGATTTTGCATTTGTTCACATCAAAGAAGTGTTTTACTCTCGTGCTCTTTTTGGTTCCGAGACGCTTATCTATATTTTTCTTGATGGCAAGCTGTCCGGCGGGGCATTGCATGGTGTCAGCATCTTTGTTGAATTGAAAACCGTCATCCGGTCTGGTCCCTTTTACAATGCCGGGATTCAGTCTTGAGATCAATCCGTACTTTTGGATCTCAGCATCCTTCAGGTTCTCCAGCGTAGAATAAGCTGTGTCCGCAATTACTTCATCGACATTTACGCCTGCATCTTTACTTTTCTGTACCAATGCAGGAAGTTCAGTTCCATCAAAAGCATCACCTGATGTTACTGTTGCCGCGGTAATAATGCGATCTTCTGTCATTGCAAGGTGAGTCTTGTAACCATAGAATGATGTGCTCGAGGTTTTATGTCCTACTCTTGCGTCCGGATCCAGAGACTGATCATAACAGTCGATTTGGTCATCCAGCATCTCAGACAGGAGCAGGGATTTCTCCTTTATTTCAGGTAATTCTGCAACCGTGCTCTCTTCAGCCGCCCTGATCAGATCACCGCAGTATTCCCGATACTCTTCCAGTGTTGCTGCTTTTTTCGGTTCGACAGGCATTGACAGATTTTTGCCTGCTTTTGAAAGAGATTCCTTTAATTCGGAAGATGCTTTGCTGAGTATTTGCCGCCTGGTGATTTTATGGTAGCGTGCCATTGTGTGAGTCGAATCAACTATTATGGCATCACCTTTCAATACGCCCTGCTCTATGGCAACTTCAACACTTTTGGCAATGAGCAGATCAAGAAGGTTCTCATCTTTTAGGCGCTGTTTTCTGAACTTGGTGAGAAGGCTTTGGTGGTTCACATTCTCTTCCGGTGACAAGCCAAGAAAATATTTGAAGGACATGTCATAACGGGATCTTTCAACAACACCCTGGTCTGAAAGATTATAAAAATACTTCAAAAACAGGTACTTAAAAAGAAGTATCGGATTTTTGGCATAGCGCCCGTTGTTAAGGCAATATTTACTTTCAAGTTCCTCATAGACGAAAGAAAAATCAACAAGATCATTGATTTTTCTTAGTATATGGTCTTTGGGTATAATACAATCGTATAAGTCTGAATAATAAGAAAGGTTTAACTTCAGTTGAGATGACAGCATAAGAACCTCCAACTGTTTTGATACCTTTTATTATAAAAGAATTACGATTATTCAGCCACTTTTTCAGTGGCGTCCGTGTAGTGGCGGGGGTGTTCTGCTGAAAAATGATAACATTGTTAGCGGACGGCTTCCTTCGCCCCGATCCCGGGCAGATCTCCTGAGATCAGTGCCATCCCGGATGACTTCGAGTACTGCGCGATCTTGTCGGCGACACTGTCCGTCATTCCCTTCTCGGGTTTGGCTGCCATTTTCCTCTCTGTCTTCCGTGCCTGGAGCCCTGCCTCCTGTAACACTGCCGCGCCTCTTCCGGCAGCTGCAGACACCCCGAAAGTCACCGGTGCCGCCGCATCGCCCATTTCCTGTGCTGCCTTCTCCGTACTCCTGGTAACAGCTTCGTCTTCCTTGTTAGCAGCTTCTTTTTTGCGTCAACAGCTTTGTTTTTAAGGCTTTCATAGCTTTTCTTTATCATGCTCGTCTTCCTCTTTTAGGGCGTATTCTCAGGCCCAAGCCCCTCCTGTAATCCTTGAATGGCTTCTACTACAGATATATAGGATTTTCTTGGAATTCCTGCATTTTTTACCTGATTGCGTGACCAAAAGAAAAGCACCTGACGGATTATTATCCGCAGATGCTTACAACTATCGTTATTACATGTTTTTTTCGAAGTCTTTCCACTTTCTTTTAATGTTTTCTCAAGGCGTACCCAGTCTGTATAAGTTTTGTCTTTTGCAATTTCTCAATAAACAACAGCCTCCTGATGCGATGTTTCTCCCCCCAAAAACGCCCGACCGTTCTAGGGTTTCCAAAGCTTTTTTTGCCTTTGTTGCCCTATTGGGCGAGTGTTACTCAGTATTTCTATGAGATTATCTTATAAAGTTGGTCGATATTCTTGTCTTTTCCTGAGCGGGCAGCTGTATATCCGCAGCTGCACCTGCCTCCTTTAGTTTCAGAAGCCAGGCCATGTTCCGGCCGAGATACCGCATGGTCTGCAGTCCCTCCGCATCCAGACCGACTTCCTCCGGCGTGTTTCCATGCACCATATTCCAGTAGCGGGAAGTAGCAATCGGCATCTGCTGATGCAGGAAATACTTGTTGATCTGATCTATGGCAGAAGTTGTGCCGGAACGTCTGGCCGATACGACTGCGGCGGCAGGCTTAAATCGGAACGGGTGCGGATCCTGCGCCGACGCAGAGAAGAAGACCCTATCCATAAAGCACATCAGGCTTCCGTTCATGCCGGAGTAGTATACCGGTGAGCCGAAGATGAACCCGTCATACCCGGCCGCAAGAGCTGTAAACTCATTCACCTTGTCCTCAAATACGCATTTCTGTTTCTCAGCGCACTGGAAACATCCGATGCATCCGCCGATCGGCTTATTGCCGATCCAGTAAATATCAGTTTCTATTCCTTCATTGTGAAGTGCTTCAGCAACTTCAGAGAGTGCTGTATAGGTACATCCCTTCTGATGGGGACTTCCGTTGACCAGCAGTACTTTCATGCCCTTATCCTGCCTTTCTTCCGATTTTCTCATGATTCAAACGTTCTGGCAACATCCTGGAGAAGCTGCCGGATCGGCAGGTGCTGCGGACATACCTTCTCACATTTGCCGCATTTGATACAGTCTGAAGCTTTACCGTGTTCCCCGCCGGTGATGATATTATTGTAGTAGTATCCGGTGTTCCAGTTGTGGAAAGCCTCATGAGCATTCTTCGCGGCAAAGAGGTCCGGAATACGGATCCCCTTCGGGCATGAACTTTCCTCGATGCAGTACCGGCAGGCGGTGCAGGGAATCAGGTCCAGGCTGCGGAAGATCTCACAGACCTTTCGTACGGCATCCATCTCTGTTTCATTGAGTGGACGGAAGTCCTTCATGGCGCTTAAATTATCCTGCATCTGCTCCATATTGCTCATGCCGGAGAGGACCATCGCCATGTTCGGGAAGCTGGCTGCGAAGCGGATCGCATAGCTAGCGTTGCTGCCGCCGTGAAGATCACGCAGGATCTTATCCGCCTCTTCCGGAAGATTTACAAGGCTGCCTCCCTTGACCGGTTCCATTACGACCACTGGCTTCCCATGCTTTTCGCAGACCTCATAGACCTTGCGGCTTTCCACCGAAGCATCCTCATAGTCCGCATAGTTGAACTGGATCTGGACGATCTCGATCTCCGGATGCTCCGTCAGGATCATGTCCAGGACATCTGCCTTGTCATGGAAGGAGATGCCGAAATGGCGGATCAGCCCTTCCTGCTTCAACGCATAACAGGTCTCATAAGCCTGACAGCGCTTATATTTCTGATAGTTGTTCCTGTCCTGAGCATGCATCAGGTAAAAGTCGAAATAATCTACACCGCAGAGCTTCAGCTGGCTTTCGACAAACGGACGGATGTCCTCCTGCCTGTTGAAGTAAGGCGTAGTCAGCTTGTTGGTCAGAAGGAATCTCTCTCTGGGATAACGCTTTGCCACACAGTCCCGGATCGCCGTTTCCGAAAGCCCGCCAAGATAAGCATGGGCTGTATCGAAGTAATTGAATCCGGCTTCAATAAAGGCATCCGCCATCCGGCAGAATTCCTCATAGTCCACACTGCCATCCTTCATGGGAAGGCGCATACAGCCGAAGCCGAAGTTTCCGTGTATTTCAGGGAAGAATCTGCTGTTTTCCATGTCTGTTCTCCTGTATTTTATCAATGCTTAAGACCCGGTCCCGCAATCACGGCTGCAGAGGCCCGTAATAGTAGCTCGCCGTTGCACCGCCGTCTGCCAGGAAAGTGGAACCGGTGATAAAGGCTCCGGCGTCGCTCAGCAAAAGCTCTGCGATATTTGCCATCTCATCCGCCGTACCGGGTCTTCCCGCAGGACATTTGGCAAACATGTTCTTATAGAAATCTCCTCTCGGACCATTGAACTCATCCACTGCAAGCGGCGTCACGATGATGCCTGGAGCAATGTCATTGAGTCTCGCACCGCGCTCACCCCAGCGGATGCACTCGTACATGACCCTCTTTTCGTTGCAGCGCTTGGCAAGCTGGTAGGCATGGAGGGTATCCCGGATGTTTTCCGTCTGCAGGAGAGGCAGGCTCAGCAGTTCCTCCGTCGGTGTCATGGCAAGTTGCCGATCCTCCTCAGGCGTCAGCTGCGGCATCCGCCATCCGGACTGGCTGGAGATGGTCACACCGGCACCGCCTTCGGCGATCACCTTTCCCACCTCTTCCAGTAAGACTGCCGTGCCGTAAAGGTCCACCTTCAGGATTGCTTCAATGGGAGCCTGGGACGGAGAAACGCCTGCGGCATTGATGAGGTATTTGATCTCGCCGTATTCTAAAGCCTTTTTAATGATCGCCAGGATATCCTCTCTGGAAGAGAGGTCCATCTCGAAGGGAACCACATCATATCCGGCATTATTCATGATCTCAGCGATCGCCTCTGCATTCTTCCTGCTCTTATCGCCGAGGATGATCTTCTTTCCGAATCCGGTCCTGCGAGCCAGGGCCATGCCGATCTGCCCCGCACCGGTTACGATCATAACGTCTTTCTTCATAAGTCTTTCCTTTCTGCTGTTACTTAAGGATGTCTACCATCAGGGAACGGCCTGCATTCTCAAGTTCGGTCGTCTGTATATCCGTTTTTCCAATGACATAGACCTTATAGGGACTGATGTCCATTTCCCTGAAATTCAGGCTGAACGCGTTCCAGGCCTGAAAGTAATAAATGCCTCCTGCTTCCACATTGGAAGTCTGTCTTGCTCCATTTACGTCTACGCTCTCAGGAAGCTGTCCGTAGTATTCATGATCCGCAGATCGAGTAAGCATAAGGCTTAGCGGGGCAAGCGCACTGACCGCGTCGCTTAAAGCACTTTTCTCTTCCTGTACTTCATAGATACTGCCGCCTATCTTCAGTTTCATTACGCTTCACTCTTTCCTTTTGCCCAGGTGCGGATCTCTTCAATCCTGCTGTCGACCTGGGAGCCGATCAGTTCATAGGGTGCTTCCACTTCAGCGCCCCGGCATACTTCCCGGATCTTCTGTACACTCTGTCCCGCGCCGCTTCCTTCGCTCGTGTTGGCAGGAATGATCCGCTTGCCGTTCCAGTCATAGTGCTCGATAAACCCAAGTACCGGCATGGGAAGCGTATTCCACCAGTTCGGGTAGCAAAGGAAAACAGTATCGTACTGATCCAGGCTTTCCGGATAGTCCTTCAGCTCCGGACGGATGCCCTGCTTCAGTTCGTCCTGGGCCTCATAGATCATCTTCATGTGGTCAGGGTTATAGGTCTTTATAGTTTCCATCTCAAACAGGTCTCCGCCGATGGCACTCCGGATCGTCTCTGCCACGACAGCGGTATGCCCTTTCTCAAGGTCAACGATCTTCATGCCGGGAGCGATGGTCTGTCCTTTCATGGAGAAATATGCGATCAGTGTCTTCATTGCAAGTCCTCCTCAGTCCTCGATCACAAATGCGCCGCGAAGCATTTCCTCTACGCCGGGTGCGTCTGGGTTATGGCTGCCTTTTCCGGTATCCAGGCCGCGCATCTCATCCATTTCCTCATCTGTCAGCGTGAAGTCAAACACATCCAGGTTCGTCCGGATCCGCTCGGGATTTGTAGACTTCGGAAGCGTGATGACTCCTTCCTGCACTTCGAAACGGAGAATGACCTGTCCGGCATTCTTTCCGTATTTCTTCGAAAGCTTTTCGATCACAGGGTTCGTAAGGAGGCTCTTATCACCGTGTCCCAGGGGATACCATGCTTCCAGCTTTGTATCCGTCTCCGCCATCAGCTTTCGGATTTCCTTCTGCTGGAACAGGGGATTGAACTCGACCTGGTTCACCGCAGGCTTGGTCTCAAATCCGGGAACGAATTTGTTCCAGAGCGCGGGAGACATGTTGCTGACGCCGATGGAGCGGATCTGGCCGGCCGCCTTTGCTTCTTCCATCGCCTTCCAGGCTCCCGCGACGTCGCCATAGGGCTGATGTACAAGATAGAGGTCGATATATCCAAGATCAAGCTTTCTTAAGGAACGGGCAATACCTTTCTTTGCCGCTTCGTATCCATGGTCCTGCAGCCAGAGCTTGCTGGTGATAAAGATTTCTTCCCTGGGAATGCCACTGCCTTTGACTGCCTTTCCGACATCTTCCTCGTTAAAATAAGCCGCGGCAGTATCAATGTGACGGTATCCCGCCTTTAATGCCTGCAGGACCGCTTCATAAGTCGGTCCGTCGTTCGGGATCGTGAAAACACCAAATCCGATCGTGGGAATCTTATTGCCATCATTTAATCTTACATATTCCATGCCGGAACCTCCTTCAATTCGTTTTCTTCAGTATGTACTTGCGACGCTCCGGGTGATCTTCCAGACGCCGTCTGTTTTCTTCAGGCTGCATTTCTGCTGCAGGTGCCAGCTAGATCTTCCCCCGCCGAACACGGCTGCAGCCACATAGGACTGCCCGATCAGGACCGCCGTGTCCCCGCTGATCTCTACCGGCAGGTTTTCATGCTCTGCGGAGAAGTAATTCAGCGTTCCGTTCAGGACTGCTTTGATGAAAGCCTGTTTCGGCTGCCGCATACCTGTCATATGTACCAGGACAAAGCTGTCGTCCAGGACTTCGTCCAGAATTCTTTCATCCTTGGAAATCATGCCGTCATACATGCGTATGTACACCTGCCTGATTTCTTCTATATCTGCATTTGCCGGCATATCAGTTCCTCCCGGCTCTCTGGCCGTATACCGGCATCTGCAGCCGGTCAAGGAGTTCATCCATCTGACGGATCTCCTCCGCTGTAAGGGTGACGTCTTTCGCACCGAGGTTTTCCCTGATCCGCACTTCCTTCCGGCTGCCGGGGATCGGGATGATATAAGGCTTCTTGCAGAGCATCCATGCCAGGGAGATCTGGCCTTTTGTGGCGTTCTTTTCTGCCGCCTTGTCCTCCAGAAGCTTCATCAGCTCCCGTGCGGCCTTGAACCCTTCTTCCGTGTACTGCGGCATAAAGCTTCTGAAATCCAGTTCCTTTTCAAATGTGGATGCTGCATTGTACTGTCCGGTCAGGAATCCGTTGCCAAGCGGCGAAAATGCAACGTAGATGATCTGCAGCTCTTCCAGGACGGGAAACAGCTTTTCATGTTCTCTTGCCAGCATGGAATATCTGTTCTGTACCGCCGTCACGGGGCATACGGCATGTGCTCTTCTTAAGTATTCTTCCGTAGTTTCCGAGATGCCCCAGCTCAGGATCTTGCCTTCTTTGATCAGCTCCGCCATCACTTCCGCAACCGTCTCGGGCTCGATCTTCGGATCGATTCTGTGCTGATAATAGAGGTCGATATGATCTGTTCCAAGCTTCTTAAGACTCCCTTCCACGGACCTTCTGATCGTTTCCGGCCGGGAATCCATCTGAAGGCCGGTCGGGCTGTGCTGTACGCCGAACTTTGTGGCGATCACGACCTTATCGCGGACGTCCGCCAGAGCCTCGCCGACCAGTTCCTCGTTATAGGAAGTGCTTCCGTCCGCATTCGTCCCGATGTAACATTCCGCGGTATCAAAGAAGTTGTATCCCATTTCATAAGCAGTACGGATCATCCGTACTGCTTCCTGTTTCTGTGTCGGGGCTCCATAGGCATGGGAAAAGCCCATACAGCCGAGGCCGACGGGAATGACCTTCATGTCTGTGTTACCGAGTGTTCTCATATCGCTCATACTCATTTAACCTCAATCATCAAAGCCCAATTCCTTCAGATCAGTCCATTGGCGGAAAACCAGCGCTGAACGCTTCCAGGAAGGTAACCACGGCCATCGGCATCGTTCCCCAGTAGTTGGGATATGCAAAAACGACATGTCTGTATCCTCCGTTCTGTAGCATGTCCTTCTGGGCTTTGTGGATTATCTCTCTGATGGCTTTATTCTCGCATATTTTTATTTGGTAATCCAATCAAAAAGAACTATTTTTGATTTAATATTTGAATAGCTCGGTTTGCCATGAACACCAAACAGAGTGACTACTGCATCGAACTTGCCCAAACAATAAACTTCAGCCATTCTGCAGTAGCTTTCTGATCAAAGCAAAGCAGCTGAACGAAGCATCCGGGATCTTTCCTGGATGCTTCTGCCCCAAATTTTTAATTACTAATGCCTCTTCACGATATTACTAATCATCGTTGCTGTTCCCAAATTGCCCAGAGGCTTTCTCAATGCAGGCAAGGGCATTCAGGCTCCTTGGATAACCGATATAAGGAAGTATTTGCGAAACAGTACGGATCAGGAAATCCTTATCATTTCCCATACGCATGTTCACAGCGGCATGGCTCGTAAGCTGCGGCTCACATCCGCCAAGAGCTGCAAGATAGCAGAAAGTGATCATCTCCCGCTGTTTCGGTTCAAGGCCGGTGCGGGTATAATAATCTCCAAAACAATTGTCGTTAAGCCACTTGCGGATATGACGCGTCTCTTCGGGACCGGACTTATAATATCCCTTCATAGACTCCCCCATATTCTCCACGAGAAACCGTTCTCCTTCTTCGCGGCGGGTCTGTGTCGTTGTCGTGGCTTGTCCCTCGAGAGGCAGCTCAATCCCGCACGCGATCATTACTTCGTTTGTGATACCTAGATAGGGCAGTACTCTGCCGACTCCCAGATAGTTCATGGACTGATAGACAATCTCCTTGATCTCCACAGGTGTTACGCCGAAATTCATCGCCGCAGGGAGAATCGTGCGGAATTCATCTCTCCCTTGGCATCCCAGTAATGAGGCAATGATAGCCATAAATCTGGTCCTGTCATCCAGCGCTGCCGCCGGTTCATTTACTGCCTCGTCAAATGCAAAGTTCTCAAACAGTATGAACAATTCCGGATCTGTATTGCCGAGCTTAAGCTCGGCACCCGGAAACATCCTCTCACGATAAGCCTCCGCTGCCTCTGTGATCACTACTTCTGCTTTACTCATGCCTTCACACACCTTCCTCTGAGAGAAATGTCCGCAGTCTCTTATTAAAGTTCTCGGCGTCAAGATAGTAGTGCATTGTGCCGCCCTTAAAATCAGCAAGAGAACTGTTTGCAAACTGCTCCGCCATAGCCTTTGCTATATCAGCGCGTGTTTCGCCGCCGTCGCGGCCGTAAGTCACGAGGACCGGCACCTTGACCGAAGCGGGAACGTCGCGCAGATCCTGAACAAGATGCCCAACCATCAGAGCCATCATCCGCATATTCCTGTTATCCAGCATAGCGTCGCTGATCATCTTCCGTTCTTCGTCCGATGCGGCATTTTCGCTCCCGATCATCTGCTCCACAAGTCCGGGTACGAACTTCTCCCAGCCAAAGCTCATCTCCCGCATGTAATAAACGGCCTCAAGCTCATCCTTCATAGTTCCATTCGTCCAACCGTCGATGTTCAGATACTTGAGTGTCTCATCCATCAGAACGATACGGGAAAGCCTGCTGTCTCCATACGCCCGGATATAAGCGAGGAGGATTCCTGCACCAAGTCCGGAAGCCGCAACACAGATATTATTTCCAAGACCGGCATCATCAAAGAGAACACTGAGATCTTCCGCAAGCTGTTCGGGATTAAGCTGACGAAAATCAGCGTCTGCACTTCCGTGTGCTCTGTAGTCCCATCGGATCACATAATGGTCCCCGGCAAACTCTTTCACCTGGCGGTCAAAAAAGCGCCTCTTCCCTCCCAGATCATACAGAAACACCAGCGGCGGATTTGAGCGGTCGCCATGCGTATCATAATACAATTTATAATCATCATTTGTGCTGTAATATCCCATCTCGTCCTCCTGTCTCAGATCTCATTTTCGAGAAAATGCGTAACCTCGCGGTTCCAGTTGTCAGCGTCCTGATAGCAGCAGAAATGCCCGCCTTCAAAGCCGACCTTCCGGGCATATCCGCCGGTATTGTCCACGATCCACTGCGAAACGTCTTCCGCATAGAGCGATACCCACTTTCCATGCGTTACAAGAACCGGAACATTTACGGTGGGAACGACATCGCGGTAATCGGAGGTGCAGCACTGAATATAGACGCCCAGCGGGCAGCCGCTGGATTTCATCTGCTCGATGGTCCACTCCACATCCTTTTCATCTACCTCACCTTCACCGAACATGGATTTAGCTGACCAGTAGAAACCAGCGTCGTCGAAATGTCCGCCCTGCATGGCAAAATAGTCCAGAACTCCCTTCGCGTCCATCGTTCCCCGCGTCCAGTCGCCCTCGTTCATCAGCTTGGCGCTCATTTCATATACGACAATCCCGGCGACATCTTCCTGCCCATAGTCTTTGATATATTGCCAGATCACATCCATGCCCATGGAATGCCCTACCAGCACGACTTTGTGCATGTCCAGAGCCTCGAGAAGCTCACGCAGGTCTCTCGCCATTCTTGCAAAATAAGTGCCGTACTCCGGTTTGTCAGAGTCACCGTGGCACCGCTGGTCATAAGAGAGCACGCGGAATTTTTTGGCAAGGGCAGGCACGTTCTTTTTGTAGAAAAAACGATTGCACCCTCCGCCATGGACAAACACGATGCACTGCGCGTCTTTGGGTCCTCTGTCCTCGTAATAAATCCGGCAGTGATCTTCTGTGACAAAATACGACATCTCTGTTACCTCCTCATACATTAGATAATTACCTTATGAACTCCCTCAGGCCGTCTGCCACGACCAAGACAGCTGCTCTTTTATCACTTCGCGGTGTCTCCATATTCCGAGAAATCGGTGCGCGCGCTGACTTCCGCCCACTCCTCAAGTTCCGCCAGCCTCTGCTGCAGTTCCTCGCGAATAATCTTTACGCAGTCACTCCCCAAAGGAAGCCGCTTGGGCATCCTGCCGCTCTGAACGACCTCGACCAGAACTCTTCCTGCCGCTTCCGGATCACCCATCTGGTCATGTTTGTTCACCATATTTTCTACATGCCACTTTCCGGCCGTGTCGGCGTAGTCTCCGATTTTTTTCTGTGTCCCTTTGAGGGACCCATAGAATGAAGTGCGGAAAGCTCCGGGCTCCACTGTCAGCACCTTGATTCCCAGAGGCGCACACTCCTTATAGAGTGTGTCACTGGCAAGCTCAAATGCACCCTTCGCCGCGGAATACATCCCGTTTCCGACCGCGCCGCGAACTCCTCCGACTGACGTCACATTAATGATTACGCCCTTCTTCTTCGCCCGCATTTGAGGAAGCACCTCCTGAATAAGTCGCACCGGTCCGTAGCAGTTCACCTGAAACAGCCGCTCAATCTCTTTCCACTCACTTTCTTCAATCGCGCTGCGATAGCCGTAACCGGCATTATTAACCAGAACATCAATGGAACCAAATCTTTCAATGGAATCAGCGACCGCGCTCCGGATCGATTCCTCACTGCTGACGTCCAGAGCCAGTACCAGTGAATTGTCCGGATAATCTGCCGCGATTTCTGTCACCGTTTCAGGCTTTCTGGCAGTGACGACAACGTTATATCCTGCCTCCAGCGCCGCCTTCGCAATCCCACGTCCAATGCCGGAAGAACAGCCTGTGATCAGCCAAGTATCTGCCATAGTTTTCTCCTTCCTTCTTCTGAGCTAAATGTTCTCAACTGTCCCTACTCCGAGGATAATCGCGATGAGCTCGGCTGTTTCTGCCGTCTCATTTCTGAGAAAATGCGCCTCTTCCTCCCTTGTGCAGGTTACATCTCCTTCATGCAGTACCTCTCCTTTTCCGGGTTCACCGGTAACTACTTCCCCGGAGAGGATATAGTAAAGCTCGATCTCATCATGGTGTATATGAGCGCCGAAGGTCGTCCCGGGCTGTAGTATGATGCGCTTGAACATTCTTGCTTTCCCGTTCATCTCCTCCTGACTGAAGAGTTCCAGCACCTCTGCCCTTCCGGTTCCGCCGCAGACATCCTCCCGCAATGAAGAAACCTGCGCTTTCTTTTTTTTGACCATCTTTCCTTATTCCTCTCAGAACCGATTTATTATTTCAGAAGCCAAAGTCTCATCGATTGCTTTATCGAAGAAAATCCACCAATACATTGTTAAAATGTGCAGAATCCTGGATCATGTGGAGATGCCCGCCGTAGAATTCCTCAACACGGCTGTTCACCATCATTCCGGCAATCCCTTCCATGATCTCTTTTGTACAGTAGGAAGGCAGTGTCCCGTGTGTCAGCAGGACCGGTACATTGATCCGTGGAAGTCCGCCCCTGGCATCAAAAGTGGAATTATTGACAAACATCGTCAGAATGATTCCCGGATCATTATCGGAAAACCTTGACATGACCCAGTCGAATTCTTCTCTATCAGGTTCTGCACCTTCTCCAAAGAAGGACGGAACAGCTCCGGCGACATAAGTATCCCAGTCCGATGCCATAAAAGAGAATCCCGCCACCATACTCTGATAGTCAGGGAAGACGCCGTATTTCCAGTCCGCATCGCACAACATCTTCGGTGTATTGTCTGCAAGGACAATGCGGTCGATCATGTCACATCCGAATTGTTCCGCATAAGAGAAAACAACATTGACCCCATAAGACCAGGCAATCAGGGACGTTTTTTCAAGTCCCAGAAACCGGATGATCCCGTTCAGATCTTTCGCGCACTGTGGGATCGTAAGGTGTCTGCAGGTCTTTTCCGACCTTCCGTTCCCGCGAAGGTCATAGGCGATGACCCTGTGCTCTTTCGCAAGCACCGGGATCTGTTCTTTGAAATACTCATGTGTGCAGGCAAGACCGTGTATGAGGACAACAGGCTTGCCGTTCTTCGGGCCATACTCTTCATAAAACAGCTTAACGCCATCATCTGTAACAAATTGAGCCATAGTAACCTCCTATCCGTCTGCGGATCTCGTGTCGATTTATTGCAATCACTTCTCCCGATACAGGAAAATACTCTCTTTTGACGGATTACGACGGATCACTTCCTCCGCCAGTTTCTTCATCTTCGCCTTGATCACTTTGTTGTTGCTCGTCCTGATCCACTGATCTCCACGAACATAGATAAAATATTTGGGTATCTGATAATGCAGCAGCTTATCGGCACAATAACTTCTGAGGGCCGCGTCCGCCTGTTCCGGAAATGTCAGCTCGACAAAAGCGACGCCGACAAATCCGTATTTATCATCAGGAATCCCCACCACCGCCGTCTCGACGACGCCCGGCCACTCCTCGATCACGCTGTCGATCAGCGCCGGAGCCACATTTTCTCCGTTGATTTTGTAAACATCGTCACTGCGGCCCAGAAAAGTCAGATAGCCTTTTTCATCCAGAACGCATATGTCATTCGTGCAAAACCATCCGTCTGCGTCAATTGCCTTTGCCGTCGCAGCCGCATCGTTATAGTATCCTTTTGTCACGCAAGGTCCCTTGCAATAGAGAACACCCGCTCTCCCTGCAGAAAGCTCCTCTCCCGTTTCCGGATCCCGAATACGAGTCTGCAGCAACCTCCCATCCTCCTCCGGAATGCCCGCACAGCCGGCTTCCTTGACCACTCCATGGCAGCGTTTGAGCAGCGGGAGGGGATCTTCCGGCCGCATCATCACAGAGGTAGAGCCGCATTCGGTCATTCCGTACGCCGTCGTGATATCGTCTATCCCGAAGGCTTCTGCGGCCTCTTCCCAGACATGATCCGGACAGGAAGACGCCCAGTACGCGGCATGCAGATCAGGCAGCAGCTCCCGTCTTTTCTTCTGCTCTTCCAAAAGTCGCATGGCTACCAAAGAGACGCAGACGAGATCGTTGCATTGAAACTTTTTCAGATCTTCCAAAATCCTGCCCGGATCGAATTTCTTTTCTGTGATCACTACTGAACCGCCGACATAGACTACCGGCAGAAGCCCCTCCACATATCCCATCGCATGAAAGAGCGGGATCGGCAGCAGGATCCGGCGCCCGTCCTCCATACATCGCGTCCTGCAGGTCCCGAAAGAAGACCTGAGCAGTGCATCATGAGTAAGTGTCACACATTTGGGCCGGGATGTAGAGCCGGATGTGAAGATGATAACTGCGGTGCGATCCGGATCGGTCTCAATGGTGACCAGCCGGTTCTCACTGTTTTGACTCTCTGTCCGCTCCCGGCCCGCACTTCTGTTTTCCATGATCTTTCGGGGATCGATGACCTTTATTCCTTTTTCCCCCATGAGCGGAGACTGAAGGATCTCCTCTTCTTTCGTCAGCAGGATCTTTACGCCGGCCTGTTCCGACAACTCCGCCACATGGGAGGAAGGAGCTTTCGGATTGAGCAGGACACTCACGGCGCCCAGGATCGACAGCGCATATGTCATCACTACAAAATCAATGTTATTGCAGAGATGAATCCCCACATGCATTCCCTGTACAACACCTGCAAGGGCAAGCGTTTCCGAGGCCTGAATGGCGCGGCTTGCGATTTCGATATAGGTGAAATCCCCTTCATCCGTCGTTATGAATACACGCTCCCGAAAACGGGCCACATTGATCACAAATCGTCCCCAGGTCGTATGGCGCTCCCACACGGGGTATATGCTGTCCAGTTCCCGTCTGCGCTCTGCCGCTGTTCCTCTCATGACACTCCTCTGTCCCGGCTCACGCCGTTCAATACTTCTTATCCAGCAGCCTTCCGATGACCATTCTGTTAATCTCGTTGGTCCCGTCGAAAATGCAGAAGATCTTAGCGTCGCGCATGAGTTTTTCGACCGGATAGTCCTTCATATATCCATAACCGCCAAGGACCTGCACCGCGTCAAGCGTTGTCTGCATAGTGCTCTCCGTCACAAAACACTTAGTGGACGAAGAAATAGTGCCAAGCGAAAGTCCTGCCTTGATCATCTGTGCTCCCTGGTACAGGAGGGCGCGCGAGGCATCCGTTCGAATCTGCATATCTGCAAGCTTGAAATTCAGCGCCTCGTGGTCGATGATCCGCTTTCCGAAAGTCTGTCTGACCTTTGCATATTTAACCGCTTCGTCGACTGCTGCCTGCGCTATACCTACCGAGTAGATCATTCCCTCGACGCGGACGGCATCCAGTTCCTGCATGAATTGGATGAACGCGCTTCCCTCTGCTCCGACCATATGATCGTCGGGAACACGGATCTCGTCAAAGATCACATCGCTGGTCATAGACAACTTAAGTCCCAGCTTATTCTCGATGGAGCCGACCTGTACGCCCCTGTCTTTTTCGACAAAAAAGAGCGTGATTCCTTTTCCCGCGGACTTCGTCTTGTCTGTCCAGGCCGCTACGATAAAATAGTCCGCGCAGGGCCCGTTCGTCACAAAGCACTTGGTTCCGTTAATGATCCATTCACCCTTTTCCTCGTCGTGTACAGCCGTTGTCTTGATCGCGGCAGCGTCTGAGCCTGCCTGCGGTTCGGTAAAGCAGAAAGCTCCCGTTGCATCACCCGCAAGCATCCGGTCAATCCACATCTGTTTTTCCTCATCGGGCATTTTGGTCTTAAGGAGATAAGGCCAGTTCATACCGGCGCCGTTCATATTGAAAGTGAATCCCGCATCGACCTTGGACATCTCCTCCTGGATGATGCACTTTGTCACGACATCCAGTCCAAGACCTCCCCACTCCTCGGGGATATCCATGCAGTAAAATCCTGCTTCCGCCATTTTCTTGAGCACGTCCAAAGGGAAGATTCCCTTCCCGTCATTGGCATTCTCAAATTCATGCAGACGGGGTTTAAGCTCTTTTTCCATGATTGTGCGCGCAATCTGGGCCAGTTCCTTCTGTTCTTCTGTTGCAAAGGGATACTCCACCATTATTCCTGCCTCCTTTTAAATCCTTTTTCCTTGATATGCAGTGTTGCACTTATGCATCCAAGTTGCTTTCTGCCATTAATATCCTGTATTTTCAATCGCCGCAGTGTCACCGCCCCTTGAAGACGGGTTCGCGTTTTTCCCGAAATGCTCTCATTCCCTCGGCAAAATCCTCCGTAGTTCCCAGTGTTCCCATAATAAGCCGCTCAAATTCCAGAGAATTCTCAAGTGTCATTTCAAGGGATCGGTTGCAGAGCAGTTTGGCGTACCGGACGCCATGAGGAGCCTGCTTTATGATCTGCCCCATCAGTTCTTCCGCCGCCGGCAGAAGTTCCTCGGGCTCTACCACTCTGCGTGCAAATCCCAGCTCTTTGGCCTCTTGAGCCGTGTACCTTTTTGACGTATAGATCATCTCTTTAGCCGCTTCAATACCAAGGATGCGAATTGCACGGCTGGGGCCGGTGTAACCCGGGATTGCCCCCAGATGCGTCTCAGGAAAGCCGACTTTTGCTTTTGAGCTCAGGATTCTGAAATCACAACACAGAGCCAGTTCTGCGCCGCCTCCCAACGCGAACCCATTGACTGCCGCAATTGTCGGATAGGGGAATTCTGCGACTTTGTTCAGTGTTTCATGAATATACCGCAGCTGCTCGCGTCGGCTGAGCGGGGGGATTTTAGAGGGATCCGTCACACTCATCCTCGAGTCTGTGAGATCGGCTCCCGCCACAAAGCTTCGTCCCGCCCCTGTCAGGATCACCCCCAGGATGTCCGGGTCTTCTTCCATCTTCCCAAACAGCAAATTGATCGATGCAAATGTGTCGGGGTTGAGTGCGTTCAGTGTCTTCGGATTATCAAATGTCAGCAGGGCAACATGTCCTCTCTTCTCGAAATGAATGACTCCCGGATATTCGCTTTTGTACTCCATTTTCACTCCTTTGGCATTACTCTTTTCCCAGCGTCACGATCTTCCTGGCTGCAAGATCCCGAATCTGCTCTTCGGTATATCCGACGGAGGTCAGCAGCTCCATAGTGTGCTCGCCGAGCCGGGGCGCTCTCTTGAAATCAGCTGCATTGTTCTCTCCGTCAATAAAGATCGGAGTAGCCGGCATCTTGATCGTCTCACCCTTGTGCGGGCCGGAGGAAAGTTCCCAATCAAACAGGTATTTGTTTTCCAGGACCTGCGGATCCGACAAAGTATCTTTAAAGCTGCAGCACTTTTCAATCGAGACATCGATTGCGGAGAGAGCCGCGACGGCCTCATCGCTTGTCAGCCTGGCAAATGCTTCATCCAGAATCGCCACGAGTTCCGGTGCCTTGTCCCACTTAGTATCTTCGATCTTGCTCCATCGGGGATCTCCCGCGAGATCTTTTCTTCCCAGCGCCTCAAGGATCTTAAAGAAATGGCGATCGAACTGATTGTCAAACATCAGCACATATTCTCCGTCTTTGCAGCGGTAAGTATTGACAAGTGCTTCCGTAGGCGCCAGTCTCGTCTTCTGGAACTCCTCTCCGAACTGCACGCCGATACTCTGGAAGTTGTTGAGGTAGATCGCCTGATTGAAGATCGACGTATGCAGCTCGGTCCCTTCTCCGGTCTTCTCTTTGTGATAGAGCGCCGCACTGATTCCTGCCGCCAGGATCTCTCCCATGCTGCAGTCCGCAACTCCCTGCGGTGCTACGAGAATACTTCCCTTTTCTGCCATGTCTCGCATATATCCGCCCCGCGCCCAGAACGCTGTGATATCATAGGCAGGCGAATCCTTCAGAGGGCCTTCCTTTCCCCAGCCGTACAGCACAGCGTAGATGATCCCGGGATTGACTTTTTTCAGGTCCTCGTAAGTCAGCCCCAGAGAACGAAGCGCCTTTGCGCGGAAATTACTCATAAAGACATCGGCACTCGCGACGAGTTTAAGGAGAACTTCTTTGCCTTCCGGATTCTTAACATCAATCGGAACACTCTTTTTTCCGTCACTCCAAAAATCATAATACATGGTCATCCAGCGCGTGGATGTCCCCTGGATTGGCTCCGCCACGATCACTTCCGCCCCAAACTCAGCAAGTATTTTGGAACCGGACGGACCAGCCGCAGCCATACCGAAATCGATCACTCTCACTCCTTCAAGTAGTTTTTTCATAATAAGAGCCTGTCCTTTCTGCAGCTTCAGCGAGTTTTATTGAAGTTTGCCGTCCCGTTCTCCATAAAGTCGATCACGGCTCTGTTGAAGTTATCCGCGTCCTGGAAAAACATGATATGCCCGCCATCGAGCCCAACAACTGCCGCGTCCTGAATCCTTTCTGCGATTCCATACATTATGGACGGATCATAGAAAGATTTTCTCAACCCGCAGAAGATGAGTGCCGGGACCTTGATCATTGGCAGAGCTTCTTTATAGCTGCTGAATATATTCGTCATTACGATCGGGAGCATGCATTCAAGTTCTTCATCAGCGTACGCTTTTTTGACCCATTCCAGGTCGTCGGGATCTATGTCACCCTCACCGAAGAACATCGGAGCGCTCGCCTCTGCGTATTCCTTCCAACCTGTCTGTACCAGCCCTTCAAGATACGCCATTGCGCCCTCGTAATCATTCCAGGCGCCGAGTTTCCACTCCTCGTCGTTGATCATCTTGTTGCTGTTGTCTACTACAATGATCCCGGAAATATTCTCGCAGCCGTATTTCATCACATAAGACATGTTGATGTTGGATCCCATCGACCATCCCAGGAGCACCGGCTTATTAAGACGGCAGGTCTCGATCAGGGCCTTGAGATCCTCCGAGCACCGGTCTATCGTAAGATGACGATTGATCCGATCAGACTTTCCGTGGCCGCGCATGTCGTAAGCGACCACATGATATTTCTCTGCGATGGCGGGAATGTTGCGGCGGAAAAACTCAATGGTCCCACCGTGGCCCGGCACCATCACAATACTCTTTTCATGTTCTTTGCCGTACTCTTCGTAATAGATCCTGATTCCGTCTGCTGCTGTAAGATATGCCATATTGCCTCCTTCTCTCGTGCGTTTTGCTGAGCCTTTTATAAAACCTGAAATCTGCGCTTGAACTTTACCTGGGCTTTCCGTTTACTGCTTCCATTCCAATGCGCCGTGATCAAGGAGCACCGTCCCCGTCTCAGGATTTATCAGCTTGAATACAGCGCTTGTATCTGATGTTTTCCAGATCAGGATCCTTATCGGAGTTCCGGGAAAAACCATGGCGCGCATCTGCGCAGCAAACCGGGTAACCTTTTCCGACGAAAAACCAAGCACTGCCTTTATGGCCATCCGGCAGGCAAATCCATACGTGCACAGCCCATGCATGAACACTTCACTCTGAAACTGCTCCCTGGCGACTTCCGGGTCCGCATGCGCAGGCGTTGTATCTCCCGTCAGTCGATAAAGCATATTCTGCGTTCTCGTGATCAGTGAATCCGATGTCAAATCCGGTTCCCTGTCCGGAAACGAGACCTTTGTCACCGGCGGTTTTGTATCGTCTTCGATCAGGCCGCTGATTCTTGTCGCAGCTGTCGAGCGGTTCATGCAGAGCAGCCTTCCCGCCTCATCGTAGACCGGGATCTCCAGTTCCGTGATCACGCCCTTCCCTTTCCAGGGGTAAGATCCCTTAATTCGCTGCTCGTAGATCATCTTCCCGGAAATCGGGTCCATAGGCCTCTCAATCGTGATCTCATGCCACATATGCAGTCCGTTTGGAACTTGCCGCCCCAGTTCACGCGCCATCAGGTCCCGCGCAAGGAAGAAGGCGGAATAGGCGGACGGCTGCTCCGGCAAAATATTGATATTTGAGAATACCGGCAGCACGCCGAAAGTAGGAATCACCTTCATGTCCTTCTCGTAGGTAAAGGGAAGATCATCCTCTTCCGCACCGATCGCCAGCGCGTAAAGCGCCACATCGCGCCAGTTATACTCCATCGTTCTGAACCCTGTCGACATACCGTTTAATGATTCAAACATTCCTGTACCTCCCGCTCCGGATGGTTAATGCTCCGTTCCTGTTTCTTGTTATCCCTTATTTGAATCTCTTTTTCTTACACCAATATGGTAATTTACAATCGTCTTTTGAATCAATTTTGTATCATCCGCATATTCATTAGCATTTACTTATAGATTTTGTTTACTTGCATTTCTAGGGGATTTATACTGGATAGAAGACTTGTTTTATTGGTGGGCTTATTTCTGCTCCTGTAAGGAGATTGCCATGCTTCCTTTAGAAAAGATCAGATATTATCAGAAAGTAATAGAAAAAGGCAGCTTTTCGGAAGCTGCCGTTGCGTGCCATATTTCTCAGTCTGCCATCTCCCAGCACATCAAGGCACTCGAAGAAGAATTGGGCGTCCCACTGCTTTACAGGCACAACAGGAGTTTTTCCATGACGCCTGCGGGGACGTATTTTTACAGAAAATCTAAAGTTCTACTTCACGATTATGAATTGATGTGCAAGGAGACTGTCCGCCTCGCCCGTAATGAACACGCCGTACTGCGGATCGGGTACCTTAAATGCTACGATGGCCTGGAATTCCAGTCTGCGATCGCCGTGTTCTCTCAGCGGTATCCGAATGTGAAAATCCAGGTTCTTTACGGCAATCACGAAGATCTTCTCTCTGCTTTAGTCAGCGAAGACGTGGATCTTGTGCTCAATGACCAGCGTCGTGCCTATTCGGATGAGTATGTTAACTTTGATCTCGTGCGCAATAAGTGCTTCATTGAGATTGCTGCACACCATCCACTGGCAGTGAAGGACACCTTTGAGGTCTCAGACCTCCGACAGGTCCCCTGTATCCTTGTTTCAACGATCGAGCAACAGCAGAATGAGATGGGCTACTACCGGGATATCTTAGGGTTCAGGGGCGAATTCATCTTCGCCAATTCACTGTCGGAGGCACGGGTAATGGTTGTCTCTCTGGTGGGATTCCTTCCTGTCGAAACCACGCAGGAAACAGCTTCTCTTCAACGAACCATTAAACGCATCCCTCTTCTGAGAAACGGGAATCCGGTATACCGAAACTATGGAGCATACTGGAAAAAGGATAACTCCGGGTTTTATACCGAAGAATTTGCAGATATACTGAAAGATCAATTCGGTTAGATTAGATTAGTATAGCGCTGTTCTTTTGTATTATCACTAAAAAGCACCCGGGATCAAATCCCGGATGCTTCTCTTTTCACATGGCTATTTCTCCAATCTGAATAGCTTGGCTGTCAGGTTCGAAACCAGCACAGAGGCAATAACACCGATAATGATTACTACAGGAAACGCCCATACCGGACTCACTGCCATAAGTTTGTCGCCGTAGCCGGCAGGCATTTCCTCAACTGCACACTCATAGGTGTAGGCGCGGTTAAACCAGATCTGCCCGTAGTAGCCAAAACTGGAAAATGTCATAATCACCGTGGCGATCACATCACCGGTCCAGCTGTGATGGAATGCCGCGCGTACCGCTTCCGCAAGAACCGCGATCACGATCAATGGGATAACATGCCACGCGACTGCATCCTGTATGATAACAAGCAGAAGCAGCATACCGAGAGAAAGGCAGGCCGCCACCCCGGGAGCCTGTATCGTCCTGAATGCCGTTATCACAATCCCTGACAGAAGTATTCCTGCCGTGATCTGATAGCAGACAAAAAATACCGGATGGATTGCTCCTGTCACACACACGACCGCTGTCACGACAGCGTACAGGACTGCATAAAGCAGCATCCGTAAGGTGTTCCTTTTGTTCCATTCGTTCATGATCTATTCCTCCTTAAAGTTAATGGTTTGGATTAGCATTAACTAACCCTATAAACAAGAAAAAACTCGCTGATGCGGGTTTTTTCTGTTTTTTCCTATTCAATTCCGAAAATCATTTTCCAGCCCGGGTAAAGCAGTTCTCCAACAAAATGCATGTGTTCGAGCGCTTCGTCCTTTGTCATGTCCCGCCGGACCACTTCAAATATCAAATGAATGTATGCAGACGATAATATCTGCCATTGCATGTCCGGGATATCCCTTGCCAGCTTTCCTTTCAAGCGGAGAACTTCAGCATATCTCCTGTTTCCCTCCGTTTCCATCCGGATCAGGTCATCCTCAAAGGATGCAAATCTTGATCCTGAAGAGCAGCATATCAGGAGTTTTACCCCTTCATAGTGACTGAATATAAAATCTGTCCATACCTTCATCCAGTCCATGCTGAAAGGGTTGTAATCCACATCAGCATCCATCTGTCCGCCTGCACGGGATGCCAGCCTGTCAAAATCTTCCAGCGTATCCTCCACAAGATGATAGAACATACCCTCTTTGCTTTCGAAATGCTTGTACAGGCCGGCTGTAGTGATCCCCACTTTGGCCGATACTCTGTTAAGCGATGCTTTGTTATATCCATACGCCAGGAATTCTTCCTTCAAGCACCGTATGATCCTGGCATTGGTGGCTGTTTTGTCCCTTGGCAACTTTCGCTCCCATAATTCTATTTGCCTGCGTAATATTCGCGCGTGAGTTAGTTTTTTCTAACACCTGTAGGTTAATCACATTTGCCAAAAAAGTCAAGAGGAGATGAAAAACGCATGGATAAGAGGTATTGTTGCTTGTAATTATGGCGGGGTTTTTGTGTTATTTCTGTGTCCCCGTTTGCATTTACAGATCCCCTATGCTACACTTCACATGGCACCGGGAACAGCACCGTTCCACTGTATTGTATCCGCACGAGGGGCGGAATAATAACAAGGAGTACAAACAAATGAATAAGACCAAAGACACCCGTTACATGGTAACTCTTGCTTTGATGGCCGCGATCGTGATCCTGCTGGCGAACACACCGCTCGGCATGATCCAGCTTCCCATCATCAAGGCGACCACTGTCCACATCCCCGTCATCATCGGATCCATCGTTCTGGGCCCTGCTGCAGGCGCATTCTTAGGCGCCGTATTCGGGATCTGCTCAATGATCAGCAATACGCAGGCACCCACGCTTTTATCATTTGCATTTTCCCCGTTCCTGAGTACAACCGGCCTTGTCGGCGTCATTAAGGCTCTCTGGATCAGCATCGGCTGCCGCGTCATGATCGGCGTAGTTTCCGG
>JAFUFL010000074.1 GCA_017469935.1 Lachnospiraceae bacterium | reverse complement strand
AGCAGCCGCAGCGTCTGTCGTCCTTCCGCCGTTATGCCGTAAAAGCACCGGTCGCCGGAGACCCTTGACCGGACAAGGCCGCTCTCTTCGATCTGCGCATAAGTTTCCATAAGAGAGACAAAATTGACATATCCCTTTTCGAGCAGGAACGAAGAGAGCCTGTCCATGGCGATCTCCCCCCTGGCCTTGTCAAGAAGATACAATATAATCAGTTTGTAAACTGCTAGAGGTGATGACATACTTATTCCTCATGATCTGAATCGGGACGGGGCAGGAGCTTCTCCGGGTCCGTGTATCTGGTATCTTTTGTCAGAGAAGCCATGTGCTCTCTGATCGTTTTTTCATAGCCGTTCTCCGAGGGGACATAGAATCTCTCCCCGCGCAGCTTCTCCGGGAGCATGGGCTGACCGGCGAAGTGATTTTCATAATCATGGGCATATTGGTACCCGATTCCCCGTCCGAGCCCCTGTGCGCTCTTATAATGGGCATCCTGCAGGTATCCGGGGATCGGGAGGCTCCCCGTCTCCCGAACGGCCCTTCTCGCCGCCATAACGGACTCTACGGCCGTATTGCTCTTGGGCGCCGTGGCGACATATTCGGCGGCCTGGGACAGAATGATCTGCGACTCGGGCATTCCGATTCTTTCGCAGGCCATCGAGCAGTTCACGGCGACGACGATGGCGCTGGGATCCGCATTTCCCACGTCCTCGGAGGCGCAGATCATGATCCTGCGCGCAATAAACACGGGATCTTCTCCCGCCTCGAGCATGCGGGCCAGATAATAGACGGCCGCATCCGGGTCGCTCCCGCGCATGCTTTTTATAAACGCGGAGATCGTGTCGTAGTGATTATCTCCGTTTTTGTCATAGCGGGCCGTCCTCTTCTGGATGCATTCCCTCACAACATCCATGGTGAGATGAATGCGGCCGTCCGCGCTGCGCTCTGTCGTCATAATGCCGAGCTCCACCGCATTGAGCGCTCTTCTTGCATCTCCGCCGGACATCTCGGCGAGAAAACGCGCCGCGTCTTCCCCGATCTGTGCGTCATAGGCGCCCATTCCCCGCTCCGTATCCTCCACGGCGCGGCGGATCAGCTCCATGATATCCTCCGTCTCAAGCGGGTGAAGCTCGAAGATCATGGAACGGGACAAGAGCGCCCCGTTTACTTCAAAATAGGGATTCTCGGTGGTCGCTCCGATCAGCGTCAGTGTGCCGTCTTCCACAAAGGGCAGCAGATAGTCCTGCTGCGACTTATTAAAGCGGTGGATCTCGTCGATAAAGAGGATGGTCTTCTGTCCGAACATCCCTCGGCCGTCCTGCGCTTCCTTTACGACCTGCTCCATGTCTTTCTTTCCGGCCGTCGTGGCATTGATCTGCCGGAACCGGGATTTTGTGGCGTTTGCGATCACCTTGGCAAGTGTTGTCTTACCGGTGCCGGGCGGCCCGTAGAAGATCAGGCTGCTGATCTTGTCCGCCTTGATCGCCCTGTACAGGAGCTTGTCTTTTCCGATGATGTGCTGCTGCCCCACCACTTCTTCAAGCGTGGTCGGGCGCAGGCGCGCGGCCAGCGGAGACTCCGTCTCCTGTTCGCTTTCTCTCATATAGTCAAAAAGATCCATAAATCCTCTTTACTTTCCTTCCTCGGAATATGTCTTGAATGATTTGAGTTTCCATATATCTTTGTTGTACTCGGAGATCGTCCGGTCCGAAGAGAAGAATCCGGCGGCCGCTATGTTCAGCAGGACCTTTCTGTTCCATGCCTCCCGGTCCTCGTAATCACGCAGCATTCTGTCTTTTGTCTGCGCATAGTCCTCGAAATCGAGCAGGGTCATGTACCTGTCCGTATAACGCAGTTCCTCGTACAGCCGCTGCAGGATCTCTCTGTGTCCGACCGCCGTCATCTGCGGCCCGACAATAAAGTCAAGCGCTTCCCTGACTCTCTCGTCGCTGTTATAGACATCCTCGGGATGATAGTCTCCCCTCTCGATATGGCCGATGGCTTCTCCGGCCTTAATCCCGAACAGGTACATGTTGTCCCTTCCGACCAGCTCGCTGATCTCCACATTGGCGCCGTCTTCCGTTCCCAGCGTCAGTGCGCCGTTGAGCATCAGTTTCATATTTCCGGTCCCCGAGGCTTCCCTGGAAGCCAGGGAGATCTGTTCGGAGATGTCGGCCGCGGGAATCAGCTTCTCCGCATAAGTCACATTGTAATTGGTCACCATCACCATGCGAAGGTAAGAGCTGACATCGGGATCGCCGTTCACGACGTCCTGCAGCACAAGGAGCAGATGAATGATATCCTGCGCCAGGACATAGGCCGAAGCCGCTTTTCCGCCGAAGATGAAGTTGATGGGCCTCTCGGGCAGGATTCCCCTCTTGATCTCCTGGTATTTGCGGATCACATAGAGCGCCGCCAGCTGCTGGCGCTTGTACTCGTGGATCCTCTTGACCAGCATGTCATAGATTCCTTCCGGAAGGAGCTGCACGCCTTCGCGCTCTTTTATAAAGGACGCAAGTCTGTGCTTGGCGCCGGACTTGATCCTGCCAAGCTCCTGAAGAGCTGTTTTATCGTCCGCCAGGTCCCTCAGCTGTTCCAGGAGGGACTGGTCAAACTTGTAATCATTTCCTATTTTGTCCGTGATCCAGTCGGAGAGTTCCGAATTGCAGCCGAACAGCCAGCGGCGGAAAGAGATCCCGTTGGTCTTATTGCTGAATCTCTCCGGATAGATCTCATAGAAGCCCCGAAGCTGTGACTCCTTGAGGATCTGCGTGTGGATCGAGGCAACTCCGTTGATCGAGAAGCTGAAATGGGAGCACAGATTGGCCATGCGCACCATCCGGTCCATGCCGATGATCCAGACGGAAGGGTCCATATACCGGCTCTTGATGATCAAATCCAGCCTGTGGATGATCGGGACCAGCTGGGGCACTACCTCCGTGAGCTCATCGATAGACCACATCTCCAGTGCTTCCGCCAGGATCGTGTGGTTTGTATAGGCGCAGGTCTGTGTCACCACCTTGACCGCCTCCATAAAGGACAGCGCTTTGTCGTCCGTAAGGATCCGGATCAGCTCGGGGATGATCAGGGAGGAGTGCGTGTCGTTAATCTGGATCACGGCGTAGTCGTACATCCTGCGCAGGTCGCATTTTCGCGCCTTCATCTCCCGCAGGATCAGCTGCGCGGCATTGCTGGCGAGAAAATACTGCTGGTAGAGCCGCAGGATCCTGCCCGCCTGGTCGGAGTCATCCGGGTAGACAAACAGCGTGAGATTCCTGCGGATGTCTGTCTTGTCGAATTGGATTCCGTCGTGCACAATGGAGCCGTCCGCGCTCTCGATGTCGAAGAGCCGGAGCTTGTTGATTCCGCTCTTGTAGCCGGCGATGCTGATCTCATACAGGCGGGACCTCACCTTGCACTTGCCAAAATATACATCAAAGGAGATCTCCAGCAGATCCTCCCAGGAGTCCCACTGCATCCACTTGTCCGGGTACATCTCCTGCAGATGGTCGGAAAAGGACTGCCGGAACAGGCCGTAATGATAGTTGAGGCCGATCCCCTCGGCGGGATACCCCAGCGTCGCGATCGAGTCCATAAAGCACGCGGAAAGGCGCCCCAGTCCGCCGCTTCCCAGAGAGGGCTCGGGCTCGCACTCGATCACGTTTTCCAGCTTCTTGCCATAGTGGGCCAGAAGCTTTTCGGTCTTTCTGTAAATTCCCAGATTGATCAGCGTGTTTAAAAGAAATCTCCCCGTCAGGAACTCCGCCGACACATAATAGACCTTCTTCTCCCCGCTGTTCATCTCACTGATCGCCAGGATCCTCTTGACCAGGAGCATAAGGATCTGGTAGGTCTCTTCGTCGCCGCACTTCTCCAGCGGCTTTCCGAAGCGCTCATGGGCCAGCTCCGTCAGCTGCTGCTCCATATTCATCACCATAACGTCGAAGATCATGTTCCTGTAACCCATAGTGTACTCCTCCCGATACCGATTCACGTGTCTGATGTTTCAACTTAGCTTGGAATAGGATTCAAGGTTTAATAGGGTCTTCTCACTCCCTTGGGATAATGATTCTTGATCTGCCCCGCCGTAAGTTTCCCCCAGCCGCAGCTGTAACCGAGGTTGGTAACAAGGCACCACCCTTTGTTCCCGGTCACCTCCCGGCAGTCCCGCGCCCACAGGCTCTCTCCGCGCAGATAGGCGGACGCCGCTCTTCCGTCTCCTGCCGCCGTCTCTTCCGGTTCCGAGATTTCCGCCGAGCAGCGCACCTGGTCCCGGGACAGAAACAGCGCAAGGGAATGGGAGGGCTCAAAGCGGTTCTTCTTGACGGTTCCAAGGTGAAGTCCGGGCCTTAGGACCCTTAGTCCGTCCAGGCGCGCCGCTTCGGGGATCCGATACAATTCTTTGCCGAACAGGATCAGTCCGGATTCTCCCGCCTCCGGACCGATTGCCGCTCTGCCCGCCTCCGTCAGCGTCTCCGCGCAGAATTCCTTCCACAGGCGAAGCGTCTCCTTGTCTCCGAGCGGCTTGACGGCCCCGTTTTTCCGCCTGACTCCCGTGCCGCTCTTTCTGAACAGCGCAAGGAAATGCCCCTCGCCTTCCAGTCTGTGGGGCCACAGGCGGATACTGCCGCAGAGCTTTTCCCGGATCGGTTCCGGGATTCCGGCTCCCTTTGCAAATTCCGCGGATCCCGCGGACAGGCCGGTCCGCTCCATAAAGTCCGTCCCCAGCTCCGCAGGCAGGTCCACGATTTCAAAGTCCGGGTGCCGCATAAGAAACAGCCCGGCGTTCTGCTCATTTTCCTGCGGCGAGAAAGTACAGGTAGAGTAGACCAGCGTTCCGCCCGCGGCCGTCATCTCCGCCGCGCAGTCCAGGATCTCCTTCTGCCTGCGCGCGCACAGCTCCACGTTTTCCGGGCTCCAGTTCGGAATGGCCTCTTCTTCCTTGCGGAACATTCCCTCTCCTGAGCAAGGGGCATCCACCACAACCGTGTCAAAATAGAGCGGAAATCTTCCTGCCAGTGCGGCCGGTTCCTCGTTTGTGACGATCGCGTTCCCGATTCCCATTCTCTCGATGTTCTGCGAGAGAATCTTTGCCCTCGCCGGGTGAATCTCATTGGCGTACAGAACGCCCTCCCCCATCAGCATGGACGAAAGGTGTGTGCTCTTTCCTCCGGGCGCGGCGCAAAGGTCCAGCACACGCATACCGGGCTTTACGCCGGACAGAGCCGCCACGGCCATGGCGCTCGGCTCCTGCATGTAGTAGACGCCGGCCTCATGAAAGGGGTGTTTGCCGGGTCTTGTCTGCGGATCGCAGTAATAGCCGCTTGGGGCCCACGGGACCGGATCCGCGCAGAACAAAGCGGCAGGCCCTGCAGCCGAAGTGTTCTCATCAGATGTGTCTTCGCACCCTTTTTTTAACAAATTGATGCGAAGTCCGGCTCTTCTGGGCTTGTCATAGGATGCAAGAAATGCCCCGTATTCCTCGCCAAGCATTCCCTGCATTCGTTCCAGAAATTCATTCGGAAGATTATTCAAGGCGTTCCTCCTCTGCACCCTAAAAGGTGACACTTCCCGTCCGGGTCGTGTCACCTTCCTGTTTTCCCTGTTTCAGATTGAATTCTCATACTTGTCCGCTTCGGTTCGAAGCATCTTTTTCCCATTGAGCACAATATAGCCTTCCGTAGGGTCCTCATGGACTATATAGCGGGATTCCGGTTCTACCGAGCGGGGATGATTGTGACCATACTGGCGGCATGTGATATCCTGGTCCGCGCCCAGCCGGTGTCCGTCCGAAGCGCGCGTTGCCCGTCTGAGAAAAGACGCCCCCGGAGCGCTTTCCGTATACCATTTTCGGGATCCGGAGCTGTTTCTCTTCGCGGCAGATTTTCCATTCGCTTTGCCTTCTTTGGATGCGCGCCTGAGAAGGACGATCACCGTGGCCCATACTACGATCATGATCGATAAAACACTTGATCCCATAGTTAGTTCCTTTCCTTTTTCATGGAGCTGTCAGGTTTTTCTCCGCACGCCGCTCTCTTCACGGGAGAACCGCCGAAATCGCGGACTGTGTCCCTGTTACGGATCCCTGGATCATCTCGGGCTTTCCGCCCCCTTTGGCCCCCAGTTTATTCGTGAGTATCTTCTGTACTTCTCTGGAATCTTTCGTCCTGCTTGCGATGTAATAGCGGTATCTGCCTTCCTCGTCACTCCCGGCAAAGGCGCCGCAGAACCCTTCGTGCTCCTCACACATCCTGTTGACCAGGTTCCTGTGCACAATGGGGTCCATATTTCCGACAAAAAGAAATACATTTTCCCGGTCCCGGGGCACTGTCTTAAGGCGCAGGAAAGCAGCCTCGTATTCAAGATCCCTGTTTTTCTGTTTGAGATCCCCGATTTCCCCGAGCAGGTGCTTTACGCCGTCGCCGATCTCGTCCTGGCTCCGGTTTGTGAGGTGAGAAACTTCCTCAATCCACCGCTGTCTCTTCTGCATGAGGGCCAGGGCCCTTCTCCCGCAGGCGATGAACAGGCGCATTCCGCCGTTGTAGCGCAGGACCTTCACTATTTTGATCAGTCCGATCTCGCCGGTCCTACTCACATGGGGCGCGCAGCAGGCGCAGATGTCTGTGTCCGGAATCCTGACAAGACGGGTCTGTCCCTCTATCTCGATCTTGCTTCTGTAGCTGATCTTCTCCAGCTCTTCGTCTGTCGGATAAGATACCTCGACCGGGAGATTTCTGTAAATGACTTCGTTGGCCTCCCACTCAAGGACCAGGATCTCCTCATCATTCAGCTGCCCGTTGACATCCAGCGTCACGGAGTTGTCACTGAGATGAAAACCGATGTTGTCAAATCCGAGCCTCCTGTGCATCAGGCCGGACAGGATATGTTCGCCCGTATGATTCTGCATAAAGCCGAATCTTCTCTCCCAGTTGATCTGAAGGCTCACCGGCTCGCCGGCGCGAAAGGGCGCGCCCGAGTCGGCGCTGCAGCTCAGGATATGTCTGATCACGCCGTCTTTGATCTGAACGTCGGTGACGGCCAGAAGCTCTTTCTTTCTGTCCGGGCGGTCGATGGCGCAGATCCACCCGGTGTCCGAGGACTGTCCGCCGGCTTCGGGGAAAAATACCGTCCGGTCCAGGACCGCTTCATACAGTGCGGGCGTCGCTTCCCTGCCGTTTTTGTCTGCCGAATCGGCCGCTCCGCCCTCCGGGGCTTCAATCCGCCGGATACTGATGACCGCCGCCGTGCACGATGTCAGATATGCATTTTTGTCATAGAGTCTGTCTGTTTCTGTCACGTCAGGTATTCTTTCAACTCTCGCTTCTGTCTGCTTTGCCCGCTTCCATCTTCAGGTAAGCGTTGATAAACCGGTCAATATCGCCGTCCAGTACCGCCGAAGTATTGCTGGTCTCCTCTCCGGTCCTGGTGTCCTTCACCATAGTATAAGGCTGCAGCACGTAGGAGCGGATCTGGCTTCCCCAGGCGATGTCCTTGACTTCGCCGCGGATTCCGGCCAGCTTGGCCTGCTCCTCTTCCATTCTCTTCATGTAGAGCTTGGCCTTGAGCATCTGCATGGCCTTGTCCTTATTCTGGAACTGGGAGCGCTCATTCTGGCAGGTCACGACAATTCCCGAAGGGAAGTGCGTGATCCGGATCGCCGAAGAGGTCTTGTTGATATGCTGTCCGCCCGCGCCGCTGCTTCGATAAGTATCGATGCGGATGTCGTCGGGATTGATGACAATATCAATGTCTTTCTCGATATCGGGCATGACGTCGCAGGAGACGAATGATGTCTGTCTTTTGCCCTGCGCGTTGAAAGGCGAGATGCGGACAAGTCTGTGCACGCCTCTCTCGGACTTGAGGTAGCCGTATGCGTTGGTGCCGTTGATCTGGAAATCCACGGATTTGATTCCGGCTTCATCGCCGTCCACGAAGTTCATGACGTCGATGCTGAACCCCTTGCGGTCCGCCCAGCGCGTATACATTCTGTAGAGCATGGAACACCAGTCGCAGCTCTCCGTGCCGCCGGCGCCCGCATTCAGGCTCACGATGGCGTTGGAGTCATCGTATTCCCCTGTGAGCAGCGTCGAGAGCCTCATATCCTCAAGCTTGTCCTTAAACGCGTCCAGGTCCTCTCTGATCGTCTCGATCACGGAGCGGTCATCTTCTTCGTTGCCCATCTCGATGAGCATCATCATTTCCTCATAGGACGTACTGAGCTTGTCCGCCTCTTCCACGAGCGTCTGCAGGTCCTTGAGCTGTTTCATCTTTTTGTTGGCGGTATCCGCATCACTCCAGAAATCCGGAGCTTCTGACTCCCTGGAAAGTTCCTCGATCCTCTGTTTCTTATAATCCAGGTCCAGTGAATCCCTGACTTCCTCGAGCGGCTTCTCATACTGCTGCAGTTCGAGCTTCATCTGGTCTAATTCGATCATTCGCTGTAAATCTCCTTAATTCCGTTTCATATATTTTCGCTTCGGAGAAACGTCGTCAGACTCCCCGTCCGTGGCAGTTCTTGTACTTCTTGCCGCTTCCGCAAGGGCAGGGATCGTTGGGATAGATCTTCTTTTCAACCCTTCTCTTCGGATCCTTTGCCGTGGTCTCGTCCTTGTTGGTTCCCGTCACCTTGGCGACTTCTTCTCTCTCCACCTTCTGCTCAACCTTGACGTGGAAGAGGACGCGGACCGTCTCCTCCATGATTGAGCGGTTCATATCGTTAAACATATCGTAGCCGGCGATCTTGTATTCGACAAGCGGGTCGTGCTGTCCCAGTGCCTGCAGGCCGATGCTCTGGCGGAGCTGGTCCATGTCGTCGATATGGTCCATCCACTTTCTGTCCACAACCTTTAAGAGGACGACGCGCTCGATCTCGCGGACTGCCTCCTCATCCGGGAACTCCGATTCCTTGCTCTCATAAGCTTCAAGAGCTTCTTCCTTGAGCTGCTGCTTGAGGCCGTTCTTGGTGCGCTCCTTGATCCTTCCTCTGTTGATGACCTTCAGCGGAATGGTGGGCAGAAGCAGCTCGTTGAGCTCGGTCAGGTTCCAGTCGTCGCTGTCCTGGTCCTCGGAGATACTGGTGTCCACAGCCCTCTCGACGATCTCGGAGATCATATTGAGGATGGAATCTCTCATGCTCTCCCCGTCAAGCACCTGGCGGCGCTGTTTGTACATGATCTCTCTCTGCTCGTTCATGACCTGGTCATAATCGAGGAGGTTTTTACGGATTCCGAAGTTGTTGGCCTCGATCTTCTTCTGGGCGCCTTCCACCGCCTTGGTGAGCGATTTGTGGGAGATCTCCTCGCCTTCGGGGATCTTGAGCGCGTTGAACATGGCGATCATCCTGTCGGATCCGAACAGGCGCATGAGGTCGTCTTCCAGGGAGATGTAGAAGCGGGACTCACCGGGGTCTCCCTGACGTCCGCTTCGGCCTCGCAGCTGGTTATCGATACGCCTGGACTCGTGTCTCTCCGTGCCGATAATCTTAAGTCCGCCCGCCGCCTTGGCCTCTTCATCGAGCTTGATATCAGTGCCTCGACCTGCCATGTTGGTCGCGATCGTGACAGCTCCGTGCTGGCCGGCCTGCGCAACGATTTCCGCTTCCATCTCATGGAACTTCGCGTTCAGTACGTTGTGCGGGATGCCTTCTCTCTTGAGCATCTTGGAGACATCCTCGGAAACCTGGATCGTGATGGTGCCAACAAGGACCGGCTGCCCTTTGGCGTGGGCTTCCTTGACGGCTTCCACGACAGCCTTGTATTTCTCTTTTTTGGTCTTGTAGACCGCGTCCTGATGGTCTTTTCGGATGACCGGCTTGTTGGTGGGGATCTCTATGACGTCCATGCCGTAGATCTCGCGGAACTCGCGCTCTTCGGTGAGAGCCGTACCGGTCATGCCGCATTTCTTGTCGAACTTGTTGAAGAAGTTCTGGAAAGTGATCGTAGCGAGCGTCTTACTCTCTTTTTTGACCTTGACGTTTTCCTTGGCCTCGATCGCCTGGTGCAGTCCGTCGCTGTAACGTCTTCCGGGCATGACGCGGCCCGTGAACTCGTCGACGATCAGGACCTGGTCGTCCTTGACGATATAATCGTGGTCTCTGTGCATCAGGTTGTTCGCTCTGAGCGCCAGGATGATGCAGTGCTGGATCTCCAGGTTCTCGGGATCCGCCAGGTTGGGGATATGGAAAAACTTCTCCACCTTGGAGACGCCTTCCGCCGTGAGATTGACGACCTTGTCTTTCTCGTTGACGATGAAATCGCCGGTCTCTTCTCTCTCCACGCCCATGATCGCGTCGATCTTGGACAGATCCTCCATATCTTCGCCGCGCTTCATCTGCTTGGCCAGAATATCGCAGGCCTCATAGATTTTGGTGGACTTGCCGCTCTGTCCGGAAATGATCAGAGGCGTTCTCGCCTCGTCGATCAGTACGGAGTCAACCTCGTCGATGATGGCGTAGTGGAGCTCCCGAAGGACCAGGTTCTTTTTGTAAATGGCCATGTTGTCGCGCAGATAGTCAAATCCCAGCTCATTATTGGTCACATAGGTAATATCGCAGTTATAGGCCTGCTGCCTCTCCTCACTGCTCATGCTGTTAAGGACGACGCCGACCGTAAGTCCCATGAACTGATAGACCTGTCCCATCCACTCCGCGTCACGCTTGGCCAGGTAATCGTTGACCGTAACCACGTGTACGCCTCTTCCCTCGAGGGCGTTGAGATAGGCGGGCATTGTCGCTACCAGTGTCTTACCTTCACCGGTCCTCATCTCCGCGATGCGGCCCTGGTGCAGGATGATGCCGCCGATCAGCTGGACGCGGAAAGGCTCCATTCCCAGTGACCTTCTGGCGCCCTCTCTGACCGCCGCGTACGCCTCGGGGAGAATGTCGTCAAGCGTCTCCCCCTCCGAGAGTCTCTTCTTAAACTCGTCTGTCTTGGCCCTGAGCTGGTCATCGCTGAGCTCAACCATTGAAGGGCGCAGATCTTCGATCTTCTTCACAAGAGGCTCTATTCTCCTGAGCTCTCTCTGACTGTGCGTACCGAAAATCATATCTGTAAGTTTTGACATATTTTTTTACTCCTGACTCACTGCTCGCCGTGCGAGCTGATGCGCATATTATTTGACATGATACCATAAAATACGGCAATCCGCCATCACCGCCGCCCAATTCCCGCAGATTCCTTGCGGGAGGGCCGCATGGCGGCTACAGGCTCGGGTTCCCGAGGATTTTATAGAGAAGCCTGTACAGCTCCGCGGATTCCTCCGGCTCGAGGTTGACGCAGCTGGACATGGACTCCGGAATGCTGAGCGCTTCTTCTCTGAGCTCCCATCCCCTCTGTGTCACACTGACGATCAGGTTTCGCTCATCCTCCTTGGAGCGCTTTCTCTCGAGATATCCCTTGTTCTCGAGCTTTTTGAGCACCGGCGTCAGAGTTCCCGAATCAAGAAAGAGCGCAAGGCCCAGCTCCCTCACGTTCATGCTCTCGTTTTCCCACAGAGCCATCATGGTTATGTACTGGGTATAGGTCAGGTCGACCTTATCGAGAAAAGGCTTGTAACGCCTTATAATCTCCTTCGAGCAGGCATAAAGCGGAAAGCACAGCTGGTTTTTCAGCTTAAGGCAGTCATATCTGTCGTTCATGGATCTCATTTCCTCCAAACTTAATCGAACTCATGGCGCCGCTTATCCTCACCGTGTCGGATGCGCAAACGGACGTACCATGCAATCGAATTTACCACAATTTAATAGTGATTTCAATCCGATCCTTGCATAAAGATATAACTATTCAGCACTCCACGTCCCAAATGCTCCGCATTTGAGACTGTGGGCTTTCAGAGGCGCTCTGCGCCTTGTCCGCCCCGGAAAAAAGATCAAAAACGTTCCGGTGAGCGAGCTCCCCGGACCTTATTTTGATCTTTTTTCCGGGGTACTGAATAATTACACAAAAAGAGAGGCAGCCTGATTGAGGATCAGATCCTCATCAGCCGCCTCCTCTTTCTAATTACTCCAAGTCACTCTTTGCCTTTTCGGGACTCAGTCCTGAAGTGCGCCCCAGCTATCGAAATAATAGGTCCTGCCGTTAATGACCCTTCTTCCGGTAGCCATTACGCCGTTGCTGTCCAGGTAATAGGTATGTCCGTCCGCATCGTGGTGCCAGCCTGTCTTCCTGTCTCCGCTCTTATTGAAGAAGAAATATTTGCCGTTGATCTTGACCCAGCCGGTCTTCATCTTTCCATTGGAAGCCAGATAATAGTACTTTCCTCCGGTCAGAAGCCAGCCGGTCTTCATAGCCCCGTTCGACTTGTTGAAATAATACCAGTTTCCGCCCAGCTTCTTCCAGCCGGTCACCCGCGTTCCGTCACTGTTAAAGTAGTAGTAACGTCCGTTGACCTTGAGCCAGCCCGTCTTCATGACGCCCTTGGAGGTGAAATAGTACAGCTTACCGCCGATACTCTTCCAGCCGGTCAGTCTCGCGCCGGTGATGCCCAGGTAGTAATAATTTCCGTCCAGCTGCAGCCAGCCTTTCTTCATCTTGCCGTTTACGTAGTAATAATAGCTGTCTCCGGACTGCACCCAGCCGTTAGTGCCGGTCGATACGGCGGGAGCCTTCTCCGAGCCGTATTTTGTCGTATTTTTTGCGGTGTCTACGACGGTCGCCGCCGACGTCGCCGAAGATTTTCCCTTGTAAACGCCCTTGGCATCGAACTCGTAAATTACGCTGTCAATCTGGACGATTCCCGTCACCATGGCTCCGTTCGTGTCAAAATAGTATTTTTTGCCGCCGACTGTCTGCCAGCCGAACTGCACGACGCCGTATTCGTCGAGATAGTATTTTTTGCCGCTTACCGTGATCCAGCCGAACTGCTCCACGCCATTGCTGTTAAAGTAATGGAGCTTGTTCTTGACCTTGTAGAATCCCTTGGCCATCACACAGGTGGTGGGATTGAAGTAGTAATAATTGCCCCCGATTTCTTCCCACTCGGTATAAGCCGCACCGTCGGATCCGAAATAATACCTGTTTCCGTTGTAAGTCACCCATCCGGTCGCCATCACGCAGGTCGAGGTATTGAAGAAATAGTAATTGCCGTTGATCTTCTGCAGCCCTTTGACCGCATAGCCTCTGTTGTTGAAGTAGTATCTCTTGCCGTCGATCGTCTTGAAGCAGCTTGTCAGATAGGTGCCGTCGGCATATTCATACCACTTGCCGGTGGAATTGCTCTTCCACTTTCCGCTTGCCGCGGTGGAAGAATTCGATCCGCGAAGCTGGATCGTGGCAGCTTTCTCAAAGTCCCAGAAGTCCCAGTTTGCGTGATAGAGGTCCCTGGTATGAGAGTCCAGAATAGGCTTTCCGCTGTTATTGCGGCCCACGCAGATGGTCGCGTGGTCATAGGTGCTGTCGCCGTTCCAGTCAAAATAGATCGGATTGCCCTTGAGAATGTTGCTGTCGGTGGCTTTCAGGAAGGTACCGTACTGCTTGAAGTGCGCGATCTGCTTCATGACATTGATCCAGGCTACGCTGTGCTTATACCAGACAGAGTCCTGCTTAAAGCCGCCCGCATACAGGCACTGGGATACAAAGTTCGCGCAGTCCCCGCCTCTTCCCTTGTAGCTGTTGTAGGAAGAATTGTAATTGATGCAGTATTTATCGGCGTAAGCAATCGCCTTGGATACGTCGTAGGTATAGGACGTGGCGGCAACCGCTGCCATCATCTCCTGTTCGCCGTCTTCCATAAAGACTCTGAGCGGATCGGTTTCCTCGCTCTCTGCCTGCAGAGAGTAAGCAATTTCTTCCTCCATCCAGTCAAAGTTGCTGTCCGTATCTTCTACGGACGCGATCTTCCATTCGCCCTTTCTGTCACAGTCGAGTTTGAGGGAGAAAGTATAGCCGTAAGCTGCCGCATTGACGGCCGAAGCATCATCGGCGGCGTATCCGACCGTCATCCACTCATAGATGTCGAGCACGGTGCTCTTCCCCTCTACGGAGCAGCTGTTGACTTTGATCCTGGGAACCAGCGTGCGAAGCGTGTTGTCGGCCGACATGACGCGGGAAGTATATTCTCCCTGTCTGTCCCACTCCGAGATCACACTGCCGGAAAATTCCTTTCCGCTCTCCCCGGAGCCGATCATATAACTGCTCTTGGAAGCCTCGTAATATTTGAGATAATCGATGAGAGTCTTGGCTTTGTCACCCAGTTCGGATTCTACCGCCGTAAAATCGGAAGGCATCATCTGCGCGGATGCGAGAACTTCCTCGTCCGTGGCGGACATGGAGTTGTCGTAAAGGCTTCTGAGCGCTTCATCGAAGCTCTCTGCTCCTTCCGCCGCGCTTTCCGTTCTGCCCTCGGAAGATCCGAGATTGCTGAAAGCCGCCTCCGTGTTAGCACGGATTTCTGTCATCAGTCCGCTTCCGGCGGGCGATGCGAGACCGGCGATCATGCAGGATGTGAGAAAAACAGCCAATAATCTTTTCATGATAAACTCTCCCTTATCAAATGTAACATTATTGTAATATATCAATCACATAAATGCAACATTTCAGGGAGAGTTTTTTAACTAATTCTTAACATTTACTTATTTGCTTAATATTTTGCAATCGCATCCTTCATCGCCTTGACGTAATCATGGATATAAGGGCCGGCCTCGGTCCCATAGAGAGCGATGATTTTGACGATCGCGCTTCCCACGATCACACCGTCGGCGATCTGCGCGACCTTCGCGGCCTGCTCGGGGGTGTTGATCCCGAATCCCACCGCGGCGGGAATGTCCGATGCCTCCCGCACCGCAGAAAGAATGGAGGAAAGGTCTGTTTTGATCTCGGACCGGATTCCCGTAACGCCCATCGAGGAGACGACATACAAAAATCCTTTAGCTTCTGATGCGATTGCCCGGATCCTGGCCGCGGAAGTGGGCGCGATCATGGAGATCACATCCACGCCGTACTTCGCCGCGATTTCCTCGCACTCCCCTTTCTCCTCATAGGGCAGGTCGGGAATAATGATCCCGCTGATGCCGCACTCTTTGCACCTTGCGAAAAACCGCTCATATCCGTAGTGGAATACCGGATTGAGATAGCCCATGAAGACCAGCGGCATGTCGGTCTTTTGGCGGAGCTTCTCCACCATGTCAAATATGCCGTCCGTAGTCGTGCCCGACTGCAGGGCCCGCAGGTCCGCCTCCTGGATCACAACTCCTTCCGCGATGGGATCCGAGAAGGGGATTCCGATCTCGATGAGATCCGCGCCCGCGCGCTCCATCTCGAGAATATATTCCCCCGTCTTATCCAGGTTCGGATCGCCCGCCGTGATAAACGCGACAAAAGCCTTTCCGTTCTTGAAAGCATCCTTTATTGTTCGTGCCATAGCTCTTCCCCTTTCCGGCTCAGTCTTCGATCCTGATGCCTCTGTAACGCGCGATGGCGGCCACGTCCTTGTCTCCCCGGCCGGACAGACAGATGATCAGGCTCTGGTCTTTTCCCATGGTGGGAGCGATCTTTCTCGCCTGCGCCACCGCGTGCGCGCTCTCGATCGCGCAGATGATGCCCTCCGTCTTCGCCAGATACTCAAAGGCCTCCACGGCTTCATCATCCGTGACAGGGACATATTCCGCCCTTCCTATATCGTGAAGATAGGCGTGCTCCGGTCCGATCCCGGGATAGTCGAGGCCGGCCGAGATCGAATAGACTTCCTTGATCTGTCCGTACTCATTCTGGCAAAAGAGTGACTTCATCCCGTGGAAGACGCCAAGGCTTCCGTCCGTGATGGTCGCCGCGTGCTCACCTGTCTCCACGCCGCGGCCCGCCGCTTCGCAGCCGATCAGCCGCACGCCTTCATCCCCGATAAAGTGATAGAACATGCCGATCGCATTGCTGCCGCCGCCCACACAGGCGATCACGGCGTCCGGGAGCTTTCCCTGCGCCTCGAGAATCTGCGCGCGCGCCTCCTTCGAGATGACCGCCTGGAAATCCCTCACCATGGTCGGGAAGGGATGCGGGCCCATGACCGATCCGAGCACGTAGTGGGTGTCCTCCACTCTGCCCGCCCACTCGCGCATGGTCTCATTGACCGCGTCCTTGAGCACCTTGGTCCCGCTCTCCACCGGATGCACCTTGGCGCCCAGAAGCTCCATCCTGAAGACGTTGAGCTTCTGCCTCTCGCAGTCGAGACGGCCCATGAACACTTCGCACTCCAGCCCTAAAAGCGCCGCGGCCGTCGCCGTCGCCACGCCGTGCTGGCCGGCTCCCGTCTCCGCGATCACGCGGGTCTTTCCCATTTTTTTAGCCAGCAGCACCTGTCCCAGACAGTTGTTGATCTTGTGGGCCCCCGTGTGATTGAGATCCTCTCTCTTTAAATAGATCCGGGCTCCTCCCAGGTCCTCTGTCATTTTGCCCGCGTAGTACAGGCGGGAGGGCCTGCCCGCGTAGCTGTTCAGAAGCTCTGTCAGCTCGGCGCAAAAAGCCGGGTCATTTTTATAAAAGTTGTACTGCTCCTCCAAACGGATCAGCTCATTCATCAGTGTTTCCGGCACGTACTGGCCGCCGAATTTACCAAATCTTCCTCTGGACATCTGTGTCACCTCTTTCTGCGTTTTTCTCACCGCCTCCACACAGGCTCTCATTTTCATCGGATCTTTCCATCCGTCCGTCTCCGCCCCGCTGCTCAGGTCCACCGCATAGGGCCTAAACCTTGCGGCCGCCTCCGCGACGTTGTCCGGGCCGAGACCTCCTGCCAGGATCCACGGCCGTTCCGACTGCCCGATCAGGCTCCAGTCAAAAGATTGCCCGCTCCCCGTCCCGCTGTCCAGCAGGATCAGGTCCGCACTGCTCTGCAGGGCCCTCTCAAAGTCCCCTGCCTCCGCGATCCGAAATGCCTGGATCACGGGTTTGTCCGCCGCTTCCCGGAGCCGCTTCAGATAGCCGTTGTCTTCCTTTCCGTGAAGCTGGATCAGGTCCAGGAAGTCACAGCATGCGGCGATCTTTTCCACCGGCTCGTTTACGAACACGCCGACGACCCGGATCCCGGGAGCAAGACGCTTTGCCAGCGCTCTTGCCTCCTCCGGCTTTACGGATCTTCGGAATCCCTCCGACAGGATAAATCCTATATAGTCCGGCCTGCACATGTTGGCCGCTTCGATATCCTCCTGTCTGCGCATGCCGCAGATCTTGATCTTTACAGGCTCCGACATCGTCATCCCGCCACCTCCTGCGCTCTTTTGGTCTGCTCCGCCGCTCAATTACCTTTAAGGTATCGCAGCTCTGCTCCGTCGCTCACCTACCTTTAAGGTATCGCAGCTCAGCGCCGCTCACTCGCCTTTCAGGCACCGCAGCTCGGCGGCCTTATCGGGGCTCTTCATCAGTGTCTCCCCGATCAGGACCGCGTCGATCCCGCACTCACGAAGGATTTCTATGTCCTTCGGCGTCTGTATGCCGCTCTCCGATACGAACAGCCTGTCGCCGGGAACCATTTTCCTCAGCCTCACACTGTTGCGGCAGTCCACCGTGAAATTCCTCAGGTCCCGGTTGTTGACGCCGATGACCGCCTTGTCCACCCTGAGCGCGCGCTCCACTTCCCGCTCGTCGTGCGCCTCCACAAGGGCCGACAGTCCCAGAGACCTGGCCAGGGCGCCGTATTCGATAAGCTCTTCATCCGTCAGGATGGCGCAGATCAGAAGGACGGCGGAGGCCCCCAGCACTTTGGCCTCGTAGATCATATACGGATCTACGGTAAAGTCCTTTCGCAGGACCGGGATCTTTACGGCGGCCGCGATCTTCCTCAGGTACTCGTCACTCCCCATGAAAAAATCCGGTTCCGTCAGGCAGGAGATGGCTGAGGCGCCGGCCTCTTCATACTCCCGGGCAATTTCCAGATAGGGGAAGTCGCGGGCGATGATTCCCTTGGAGGGAGACGCTTTTTTGACCTCACAGATAAAGGACATGCCGGGCTGTGCGAGCGCCTTTTCAAACGGAAATCCGGTGCCCGCGCCAAGGGCGAGTGCCTCTTTTTTGATCTCTTCCTCGGGATATTTCAGTTTGTTCTTAAGGGTCCGCGCCCTCGCATGGGACGCCAGTGTGTCAAGGATCGTCATTGTTCCGCTGTCCTTTCATTGGAAACTTTTATAAAGCGGTCGAGAACTGCCAGAGCCTTTCCGCTGTCGATCATCTCGGCTGCGATCCGGATTCCGTCCGCTATGCTTTCCGCCTTGTTGGCCGCGTAGATCGCGCATCCGGCATTGAGGAGCACCGCGTTTCTCTTTGTGCCTGTGATCTCGCCCTTAAGGATGCCTCTCGTCAGCGCCGCGTTCTCGTCCGGCGTCCCGCCGACGATCTCACTCTTCTCCCCTCTGACCATTCCAAAATCTTCGGGCTTAATCACGATCGTTCTGTAGAAGCCGTCCCTGAGCTCGCAGACCGTTGTCTCACAGCTCGGCGAGACCTCGTCCATCTTGTCTCTTCCATACACGACCAGCGCGTGTTTGACTCCCATCGAGGAGAGAACCTTGGCGACCGGCTCACAGAGATACTCATCGTAGACGCCCAGCATGAAGTACTCGGGTCTGGCCGGATTGGTGAGCGGGCCCAAAATATTGAACACCGTCCTGAATCCCAGCTCCCTTCGGATCGCTCCGACGTACTTCATGGAGGTGTGGTACTTCTGTGCGAACATGAAGCACACGCCGACCTCCTCGAGGAGCTTTGTGCACATCTGCGGAGACTGCTGAATATTTACCCCCAGTGCCTCCAGGCAGTCCGCCGCGCCGCTGTCGGAAGACGCCGCCCTGTTGCCGTGCTTGGCGACCTTGGCGCCCGCCGCCGCCGCGATCATGGCGGAGGTGGTGGAGATATTAAAGGTGTGGGCGTTGTCGCCGCCGGTTCCGACGATCTCAAGGACTTCCATGCCCTCGTGCTCTACCGGAATGGCCTTATTTCTCATGGCGACGGCGCAGCCCGTGATCTCGTCGATGGTCTCGGCCTTGGTGCTCTTGGTCGAAAGAGCTGCGAGAAATGCCGCGTTCTGCGTCGGGGTGGTCTGCCCGCTCATGATCTCCGTCATGACCTCTTTGGCCTCGCTGTAAGTGAGATCTCCCTTGTTGACGATTTTGATGATTGCTTCTTTGATCATAGTTCCCTCCATTTCCGGTGCCCCTTTTGCCGGGCACTCTTTTGGTCTGCCAGAAACTTTAATCTTGAAGCCTTAACCTTCGTGTGCATAAAAAAGTCCCTGACAGGACAACTGTATCCTGTCAGGGACGAATCTTTCTCCTGGGATCGGATCCGCGGTGCCACCCTGATTTGCGCGATATAAAAACGTACCGCGCACTCTTGTCGGAATTCCAACAAATTCCCGGCAACTGACGTATGCCCTCACGTCGCATTATACTGAGCCGCCGCGCGGCCGTTGAATGCGCCCTCCGTGGTCCATTTGCAGAACAGCGTTCTGACCGGCTCTCACCTGCCCGGTCTCTCTGTAAGGGCCCCTTCTGCTTTATCTCCACTTCATCGGTTTGCATCGCTGTTAAGTTTTAGCTTTTTATTACTATAAACGTTAATCCGTTATCTTGTCAACTGTTAATTGGAGCCCTCAGAGCACTCTACATTCCCAGCTTCTGCATTTCTTCCAGTATTTCCTCCTCTGTCTTGTCGTGAGGCCCGGGGCCTTCGGGCGCAGGCTCCTGCGCATCGCCGCCTTCCCCCGCCTCTTCCTTGCCCGCCGCAAGATAAGGCTCAAATTCCGGCAGTAGAAGCGTCGCCGCCAGCATGGCCTGCAGGCCGAACCCGCACAGCACCCACAGAAAAGCGTACAGAGGCAGCGTCTGCAGGTCCGAGAAAGTCAGAACCATAGGGAAGATGTCAAAAAACAGTATGACAGCCGCCTTCCAAGGCTTTTTCCCGAGAAAAAAGAAAGCGTTGCGGATCAGATGCGGCAGCGTATCCTTGAAAGCTGTCATCACGGGAATCAGATACAGGTACAGCGCGATGCCCGCGATCCCGATGACATAGGCGCCGATCTTAAGAATGTCGAGCGCGCCGCCGGCCGCATTGCAGATCCGGATATCCATCAACAAAAATGCGATCAGAAGGACAAACAGGAGCCAGGAAATCGTCGCCTGCTTAAAGTTAGACCTCAGTCCGGCCCAGAATTCTTTAAACGGATTGACGACTCCATCGGCGTTTCGCAGCGTCCGGAACATGACGTGATAGAGGGCGCAGAATCCTGCCCCGATGGTAAAAAACGGGATGCTCAGCAGTACGAACATGATATTGGCGGCAATAATGATGCCGAGCTTGGTCATAAATTTTCCGAAGAAACTGTCGTTGTCCAGAAATCCCTGTATAAAAGTGTTCATAAGTCCTCCCGAGCTTACAGCAGAATGCGCCAGATCACGACGTAGATCACGAGCTCAAGGATGAACGCGCCCAGATAGGCGTACATGAGCTTTCGCGGCGCATCTCCGGCCGTGGCGACATGCACCGTGCCGTTTTCTTCCACATAGTAGCGGATCCCGACTTTGCTCCCCACCTGGTAGCGCGCCGCCAGTTCCCTGGGCACAACTACCTCAGAGGTCTTCTCCTCTCCGCCAATCTCATACACCAGGACAACATCGAGAGCCGGCGGCTCCTTTTTGCCCGCCGGTTCATGGTCCCTGACCTGCTTTACCGTGGCCTGCGTCTCTTCTTTATAATTTTTGACGATTCGAAAATACTGGAGAAATCTGGCTGCCGTATAGATCAGAGCCCAGAAGACCAGAAACAGAGTTATATAGTAGAGCATGACAAATCCCCCTGTGCTTAAGAATCCTTGCCCGCAGGATCGGAATACAGAAAATCCAGAAACAGTTCCACGGCGTCCACGTTTTTCGACAGGGCGCCGATTCCCAGCGCTATGGGTTCCGAATAGATCCCGTACTCGCTCACAAGCCGGCTGTCGCTGATGTCAATGCAGACCGGCACCTCTTTGCCGCCGTATTCCTCGTCAAGCGGAACCGCATACAGAAAGCGGTCTCCATATTTTGCCCGGATCGAACTGCACGCCTCACTATTCAGGTCCAGGAGCCGCCCGGTCTTTCCCAGGGCCGTCAGGGAATCCTTTCCCATCACGATCCCGTCCAGCGTCCCGCTGTCCGCGTAGGCCACGAAAGCCTCGAAATAGCTGTTTCCGGTCACACCTTTGAGGTAGTCAAAATAGGAGGCAGAGTCAAAATGCACGGCCTGCTTCGTCAGGTCGATGCCGGCGTACTCGACATAGTCCTTCCGGAGCTTCGACTCATCGCCGGCGTCGGCATAGGTGTTGGCGAAGACCATAAAGCACCGGTAATCTTTCAGGTTCGTAGTGTACTGGCGGACAGCAAAGGTCACAAACCAAATCGCGAAAACGATCCCGATGATCCAGAGCTTATAATACTCCCAGATGTACCCGATCTTTTTTGACGTGCCGGAAATTCCGGAAATCTTCTCTTTCTCGGCCTTGCACCACTTCGCAAAGCCTCCTCTTTTCTTATTCATAATCCGTCCCCCGGACACAGATTTCTCCTACTACTATACATGATTTTCTGCCCGAAAAAAATGAGCTGCATAGCTGCAGCTCATTCTTGCGAAGTCAGTTTTCCTTACAGTTTTCCGCCGGATGTTGCAATACCTTCGACGAACTGCTTCTGGAAGATCACATAGATCACGATCATGGGTACGACTGCGAGAACCGCGGCAGCCATCATTTGCGGATAGTTGCTGCCGTACTGTCCCTGCGCCTTTGCAAGGCCGGCGGCAAGTGTCGTAGTCTGAACGCTTGAGCAGACGATCATGGGCCACATGAGGTCCTTGAAAGCAAACAGAGCCGTGAAGATGCCGAGCGATACCATGGAGGATCTTGTGAGCGGCATCATGATCAGCAGGAACTTCTGTCCGATGTTGCAGCCGTCAATGCCCGCTGCCTCCTCCAGATCTTTCGGCAGGCCTTGATAGCCCGTCTTTAGAAGATAAGTACCGAAGGCGGTGACAATACCGGGGAACACAAGTCCGGCCGTGGTATTGAGCCACCCCAGTGATGAGACCATCAGATACTGAGGAATGATGAAGATCGTGGAAGGGATCATCATCTGGATCAGTACGAGTGAGAAAAGGAAATTCTTTCCGGGGAAGTTCAGACGTCCGAATGCGTATCCCGCCATGGTAGCGGTCAGGCATGCGCAGAGAACGCGGAAGAAGATCATGAGCAGCGTGTTCTTATACAGAAGCACGAAGTTATAGCTCTTCCAGACCTCTCCGAATGTCTCCCAGTGCCAGCCGTTGTGAGGCAAAATATAGAAAGGATCGACCGAAATTGCTTCCTGGTTTGTCTTGAGTGCCGTCAGGATCATCCAGGCGAAGGGAACCAGCATGATAAAAGCCATGATGACAAGGATCACATAGACGATAGTTCTCCTGATCGTATCTTTGGTATGTGCACTTTCCATGAATCATTCCCCCTTTCTCAGTTATAGAATACGAAATGTTTCTCGGCGCGCTGCATGATCACTGTGACGACCATGATAAAGGCGACGAGGATCATTACGATCGCTGCGCCATAGCCCTTGTTGCCCTGGTCAAATGTATATTTATAGAATACATATACGGTAGACTGAACTTTGGGCAGCGCCGCATTTGTCTTATCCATGACCATGAACATGAGGTCGAAGATGGTCAGGGCGCCGATGACACGGGTCTGCACTATAAAGAACGTGGTCGGGCTAAGAAGCGGGACTGTGATGTTGAAGAACTGGTTGATGCCGGTCGCACCGTCGATCGAAGCCGCTTCGTAGTAATCTCCGGGGATCTCTTTCAGTCCCGAAATAAACAGGACCATGTTATAGCCGATGATCGACCATACACCGATCACACCGACGGAGATCCATGCGATCTTGGGGTCGGAGATCCACGCGATATTCGTGTGGAAAACGTTGTTGAAAAGTCCGAACTGCTGGTTATAGAGCCACTTCCAGACCATCGCGACAGCTGCCGGAGCGCAGACCATCGGGAGGAAGAAGATCGTGCGGAACACGGAGACGCCTTTCAGCTTGCCGTTCAGAAATACTGCGAGGAGCAGCGCGATCACCACGCCCAGCGGCACCTCGATGATGGCGTATTTTATTGTATTGAGAAGCGACTGCAGGATCTCCGGGTCAGCGAATGCCTTCGAGTAATTGGCAAGTCCTACAAATGTATTTCCCTTACCGAAATCACCGGTCTTGCAGAATGACTGATAGACCGTGTTGATCGCCGGATAAAAGTTCAGGATGATCAGTCCGAGAATGGTAGGCGCCACAAAAGCATATCCCCATAACGCCTCGTTTCTTGCTCTGGGCGTCATTTTTTTCTTTTCTTTCATGTTTTGCCCCCTCTTTCATGAAAAAAATCTATATGCGGGCTGCCGCCGCAAGGCGGCAGCCCGCAATACTTCAGGTATCGTTTAAGAACAGAATCCGATTATTTCTTCTGCGACTGGTTCACAGAGCCTTACTGCTCTTCTGCAATCGCGTCGCGGATCATCTTTGCGACTCTGTCGCATGCATCGGACATAGCCTGAGGATCTTCAGGTGCCTGCCATGCGTCAAGGAATCCGCCGGCCTGCTTCATGGGAGTCTGCCACTTACCGGAGTTGCGTGTACCGGGACGGGCATACAGTGTGCCGTTTTCTTCAACCTTTGTGAATGCGGAAACATCCATGCCTTCGAAAGCATTTGCAAAGTCTTCAGAGATTCCGGGGATACCGGCCATGGTAACGCCCAGCTGTGCCTGCTTGACCTGTGCATCCTTGGAGCAGAGATACTCGATCAGGCTTGCGGCCGCATCGGGATTTGCCGTATTGGCAGCTGCTGCCCAGCCGAGGCCGTTGTAGCAGGTCCATCTCTCTTCCTTCTGGCAGGTGCCGTCGCCGTTTCTGTCGCAGTAAGGGATTTCCGCCCATGCGTAATCCTTGCTGTTCTCAGCGGTATAGAAGGAATTGATCATCCAGGAACCCTGTGTGATCATGCCGACCTTGCCGGACTGGAACAGGGAGTCTGTGCCGGACTCGGCAACAACTGCCTGAGGAGTTGCGACGGTGAGCATCTTGCGGACCATTTCCATAGCAGCCTTGGACTCAGCGGAATCAATACCCGTATCTGTCTTCTCTGTGTTGACTACATTTCCGCCGTAGGAATAAATGTAGTTGTACCAGCCGTCCTGGTCATTGGACGTGTTCAGAGCATAGCCGTATGTGTCAGCGGGCGTTGCCTCTGTGATCGCCTTCGCCGCTTCATACATATCCTCATAGGTCCACTCATCGGTCGGATAAGCAATACCGGCCTGATCAAAGAGTGCCTTGTTATAGAGAAGCGCGATCGTGTCGTGATCCTTGGGCAGAGCGAAGATCTTGCCGTCGCCGCGTGTGTAGATCGCTGCGATGTCGGGATAATAGATGCTCATGTCAACGCCGTCTTTTTCGATGTAGCTTGTCAAATCCAGAAGAATGTCATTCTCCATGTAGATCTGGGAATAGTCGGAGTGCATCCAGAACACATCCGCAAGCTGTCCGCCGGAAGCGCCTGCCTCAAGCAGTGTCCAGTAGTTATCCCAGTCAATGACCTCAACCTTGACTTCCGGATTGCCCTTGGCGGTCCAGTCATTGCAGATCTCCTGGATGCCTGCCTGCTGGTTGGCGTCCCAGATGTTGATGGTCAGTGCGCCGGATGAAGCAGAGCCCGATCCCGCATCCGCACTGCCGGAATCCGCGCTGCCGGAGCTCGTGCTGGCGCTTGACCCGCCGCCGCAAGCCGCAAGAGAAAGTGCCATAACTCCTGCCAGAGCAAGTGCCATTACTTTTTTCATTTTCATAAACTACCCTCCTTCTTACAATCGGCCCTTACAGGCCTGTATCTGACTACAACAGTGTATCCGCATCGGGCAGTACCGAACATGGATTGATGTAGTATAGGTATAGAATGATGTGTTTTTTTGTCTTTTTTTCGTCATTTTGATAGCAAATAAACATATTACAGTCATTTTGCCATGTATTATTAAACAAATAGCACAAATACTGGCGCCGTATATTTGTGATATTTGTCAATGACCCTGTTCCGTTTTCCTGCCCCTTGAGGCACTGTTTTTGCTGTACTTTTCTCTGTATTCCGTGGGATTGAGGCCGAATCGGGACTTGAAAACTTTAGAGAATGCCAAAGCATCATCATAGCCGCATTCCGCCGCCACGACTCTTATGGAATCGTTTGTCCTGCTCAAAAGGTCCGAGGCTCTTCTCATCCTTGTTTCTATGAGATATTCCTGGGGAGACATTCCCGTCTCCTGCTTCACCAGCTTTACCAGGTAACTTCTGGATATACCGATGTGATCCGCCAGATCCTGGATCCTGACTTTTTCCGAGAAATGATTGTTGATATATCGGACCGCGTATTCCGAATATGAGTAGATATTGGGACTGCCGTCAGCCGTCTCTCTCTCGACGCTGTCCCTGATCATGGTGGAGAGGATCTCCAGCATTCCGGCATTTCTGCGCAGCTGACAGTCCAGGGTCAGCTCTCTTGCTTCGAGCATCTTCCGGATCTCGCTCTCGATCCTGGAGACGTCGCTCAGTGTAAGCACCGGTGTCTGCTCGGAAAACCCTATGCTCTCCACTATTTTGCCCGCCGAACGCCCGTCAAACCCAAGCCAGCAGTAATACCAGGGATCGTTCTTGTCAGCATAATAAGTTGCCTCCGCACCCGGAAACAGGACAAACATCTGCCCTCCCCGAATTTCCCATCTCTTTCCGGCATAATCGAGAATTCCTTTTCCGCTGATCACCGCATGAATCACATAGTTGTTTCTGACATATGGTCCATAGCTGTGCCTGGGAAGGCAATGCTCAAACCCGCAAAAATCCAGGGAAATCCCTGTCGCCGTTCCGGATCTTTCTTTGCCCTCCCGAAAGAAATCACTGTATTCCAGAATTTCCTCTTTTCTGCGCTCTTTCAATTAGTTATCCCCTTGACGAAATTGTGATCATTGTGGCTCCATTCCGATTGTGAATTCATTGTAATATGCCAAAATTCGACTTATAATAGCTTAATAGAACAGCATTTATACCATTTTGCCGTTTTTCTATGAATTTTCATATATAAGCACGCATAATGGGATATTTGAGGAGGCTGACGAAATATGGCACAAGATTTTACTTTGTTTCCGAGTATGAATTTTGTCGATCTTGGGCTTTACCAATTTGGAAGGGAGGACTGCGAACCGGCCCATTCCTTTGGTCCCGCGATCCGCAATCACTTTCTGTTTCACTATATTCTCAGCGGCAAGGGAATGTTTATGTGGCAGGACGGCAAAGGGCATGAGAACAGAGCGGAGCTGAAAGCGGGACAGGGATTTCTGATCTCTCCCGGTCAGATCACAACATATGTGGCCGACTACCGCATTCCCTGGGAGTACTGCTGGATCGAATTTGACGGCCTCAGGGCCCGGGAGTCCCTTGAACTCACCGGTCTGTCCGTCAATAAGCCTCTCTACAATCCGGTCCATCGCGAATTTGAAGAGAAGATGCGGGATGAGATGCTCTACATCGTCCGCAACAAAAAAGAGGCGCCCTTCCATTTGATCGGACACCTCTACATATTTATCGACGCCCTGACCAGGTCTGTCAGCGACTACAAGCCCAGCAGCGGCAAAGTCAGGGACTTTTATATCAAGGAAGCTCTTGCCTATATAGAGCATAACTACATGCATGATATTTCCGTGGAGAACATTGCTGAGAGCTCCGGTCTCAACCGCAGTTACTTCGGCAAAATATTCAAGGACTCCGTGGGCAAATCCCCACAGGAGTTTCTGATCAGTTACCGCATGATCAAAGCGGCCGAGCTTCTGAAAATGACACATTATACGATCAATGAGATCGGTTGTGCCGTCGGCTATCCCAACCAGCTGCACTTCTCCCGCGCTTTTAAAAGCGTTTACGGCGTCTCACCCAGAAAGTGGAGAAACGCCAATGCAGTGGCCGGCCGACAAGAAGGAAACAAAAATCATCCGGATCAGCCTGTCAGCTGATCCGGATGATCGTGTTCGTAAACGAGTGTCTCAGACCATTTTAAAGCGGATCTGCAGCGCCCCGTATTCGCCGAAGGGAGCGGGCATGGGAAGCCCTGCCTCCATGAGCGCGTCCGCGGGATATACTCTTCCGCTCTCCTCGTCGCGGTAAGCGGCTCCGGATGACAGCCCCTGCAGGCGGATATATGTGACCGGCCTGTTCCCGTGGATCTCCAGATTGACCACGTTCAGAAGGACATCCGTCCCGTCTTCCGAGACAAATTCCCAGGCGGCCGCCTCTCCGTCAAAGGGACTCGTAAGTCTGTAATACTTACCGTTATGTATGAGCTCTGCCACTTCCTTTCTCCTTGCGACCTGCGTGCGGATCTCGTTCTTTTCCTCCGCAGACAATTTCTCCGGATTGAGCTCATAGCCGAAGGTTCCGGACATGGCAGTGATCCCTCTTGTCTTTAGGGGCGTCACTCTGCCGTTCTGTTCGTTGGGGCTCACCGAGACATGTGCGCCCACACAGCTGGCGGGATATCCAAAGGATGTCCCGTACTGGATCCTGAGCCTGTCAATAGCGTCTGTGTTGTCACTGCACCAGATCTGCGGCGTGTAGTAGAGCATGCCGGCGTCAAACCTTCCGCCTCCGCCGCTGCAGCCCTCGATCAGCATATCGGGATACCTCTGCGACAGCCTTTCCAGGAAATCGTAGAGCCCCAGGATATAGTCGTAGAGAACTCTTCCCTGGTCGGACGCGGTGTGAGAATAGACATCCGCAATACTGCGGTTGTAATCCCACTTGACATAGTCGATCGTATCTTCATCGAGCACTTTGCATATGCTCTCGAAAACGTAATCCACCACTTCTTTCCTGGAGAAGTCAAGGACCAGCTGCATTCTGCCTCTCACCGGCTTTCTGCCCGGGATCGCCATGGCCCAGTCGGGGTGCTCCCTGTACAGGTCGCTGTCCTCATTGATCATCTCCGGCTCGATCCATAAGCCGAATTTCAGTCCCTTCCTGTGGACCCAGTAGATCAGCTCCTTCATCTTTCCGCCGAGCTTTTCTTCATTTACATACCAGTCTCCCAGTCCGGAGGTATCGTCGTCTCTCTTTCCGAACCAGCCATCATCGAGAACGAGCATATCCATGCCCAGTTCTGCCGCCTGCTCCGCCAGAGCCAGTATGTCCGCCCCGTCGAAATCCATGTAGTATGCTTCCCAGCTGTTGAGAAGGACCGGTCTCACTTTGTCGCGCCACTTGCCGCGGCAGACATGCTTTCGGATGCACTCCTGCAGGTTATTGGACAGCGTTCCCAGTCCCTGCGCGCTGTAGCTCATGATCACTTCCGGTGCCGTAAAGACTTCACCGGGCATAAGCGGATAGGAGAACTTCTCTGTCATAAGCCCCATCTGCATTCTGGTCTGGTCATACTGATCCATTCCGGCGCTCCCGCTGAATCCGCCGCTGTACACAAACTGCATGGAATAGCAGCTTCCGGCGGTCTCGGTCGTATCCGGACCCGCCAGGATCATCATCGGGTTGAACTGGTGGGAGGAAGTGCCTCTTCTGCTTCCGATACACTGCTCCATATGGGCGACGGGCGTCCTCTGGAAATTTCTCTCCATGCAGTGGCGGCCATAGAAAGTGATCAGGTCATACCTTCCGCCGACAAAGTCCAGGTTCGCGCTCATGATCTTTTCGATACGAATCTCATTTTCCGATATATTGCGGACCAGGACACTTCTGGTGATGATGTCCAGTTCCGGCAGCACTCCGTACAGGAGCGTCACTTCCGCCAGGCCTGCCGTGTCGCGCAGGACGATCTCCAGCGTCTGCGACTCCCCTTCCTCCGCATAAACCGCCGGAAGTCCCTTAAGGCCATATTTTCCTTCCCTGACCGTATAGCCCGCGAACCTCATGTCGCAGCCGCGGATCCTGTTCCCGTACTCCAGGCTGAGCGCCGGACTTCGCATGTCTCCGGTCCCGTCGCAGGGAAATTCCTGAGGAAGCACGTCCAGGGAATAAGTACGGTCGCTCCCGGCGTCATTAATATTGGCGGCATATCCTCTGTCCGCATAGGTGAGAAGATACTCCATGGAGCCCTCACACCTGCGCCCGTAATAGAGATGAAGTAGCACGCCGTAGCGGTCTGCTTTCATCTGATAAGTTGTATTCTTTGTGCTGATTGTGAATAATCTGCCGTTTTCCTGTACCTGTACAGCCATTTTTTTACCGTTCCTTTCACAGAAGTCCATTCTTTAAGGCCCAAAAGCGGGCCGCTGTGCCGTTCAAATGCTGATTGTGGTAATTATAATCTCCGTCCGCCCTCCTCAGATATAGCAAAATAGTGCCCTTTTATATCTTTGTCTGTTAATATGGCGCAAAACCGTCATAAACTAGCATTTTGGTATATTTCGACAAAGAAAAAGGCTGCCTTCGCAGCCTCTTCCGCATCCGTTATTTTTGCTCAAAGTACTTTCTGATCGTCCTGTCCACCGCCTGCAGCATCACATACATGATCGCCGTGTCGATCGGCAGCATCACCGCGTTGGAGACGACCCTGGCGGGAAGCAGTGCCATAAATCCCTTTCCGTACAGCATGTTGAGCCACAGCGTGTTGAGCAGGATATTGACTGCGACCTTCACCAGAAGCTGCGCGGCAAATACTCTGGGCAGCGTGACTTTCTTTTTGTAAAGAAGGGTGCCGTAGATCATGCCTCCCAGCGCGGCGCTGATCGTAAACCCCGGGAAAAAAGCTCCGTCCGGCTTGATCAGGTACTTGATCACGTCGAGCGCGGCGCCGAAGATTCCGCCCACGGCGGGGCCGAACAGATAAGCCACCACCTGGTTGGGAAGCCCCGAGAAACCGATCCTAATATAGGGCCCGACGGAGATCGAAGCCACCATATTCAGCACCATGGCCAGCGCGCACATCATACCGCAGAACGCGACTACATTGAGCCGCCTGAATTCTCCCAGTGACCGGAGCCAGAGAGAACTTTCCATGAATCTGTTGTTCTCAGCCATAATAAAAACCTCCTTACATAGCTGAAACGATCCATGCTACATAAGGAGATTGCCTCTCACATTCTATGCAGCAGCGGGATGCGGACCGTCCACCGCAAGTCCGGAAGATCTTCCGACTTTTCGTCCGGATGACAACTCCCTGTCCACCCGGCACTTTACGCGCACAGTCCTACTCTGCCTACAAACACATCATACCATATATAAAAAGAAAAGGTTCTGTGAAATATGACAAACTTAGCGGGGAATATGGTAATATATTTGGAAGAATCTTCGCGAAAGCAGCGAAATACGGAGGCAGTTATGTTTCATGTGATAGTTAATCCGACAAGCAGTTCAGGCCGCGGCAAGAGCCAGTGGGACAAAACAGAAGCTCTCTTTAAGAACAGCGGAGTGCCCTATAAGGTATATTTTTCCTCCGCACAGAACAAGGTGGAAGACATCTGCGAAGATCTCACCTCCCGCGGAGAAGAGTGCCGCCTGATCATTCTGGGCGGAGACGGGACCATGAATGCCGTCGTCAACGGGATCCGTGATTTCGAAAAGACAAAGGTCGGCTTCATCCAGACCGGATCCGGAAACGACCTCATCAAAGGGCTGGGCATTAAGAAGACCCGGGAAGAGCTCATAGAGACCATCCTGAAGGGCGAGACCGTGCGCACCTGCGACATCGGCAGGATCACTTACCACAATCGCTCCTCCATCCTGGATGCCTTCACGCATAAGCCCGTCACCGGCAGGACCGGGTACTCGCCTTTGTCCGACGAATCCGACAATACGAGGCTCTTCAATATCAGCGCGGGGATCGGATTTGACGCGGCTGTCTGCCGGCAGGCGGACGGCTCTTTCCTCAAGACCATCCTCGGCAGGATCCGCATGGGAAAACTCGTCTATATCTCGGAGGCGATCCACATGATCCTGGCCAGCCCTATGGTCGGAATGAAGATCACCTGCGACGGCAAGGATACTTACCGTCCGCGAACACTCTTTGCGGTGGTCATGAACACCTGCTACGAGGGCGGCGGCTTCAAATTCTGCCCCGATGCAGTCAACAGTGACGGCGTTCTCAACCTGTTCGGCGCGGGCAACCTGAATCGAATGAACTTCTTCCGCATTTTCCCGACGGCCTACGACGGGAAACATCTCGGCTTCAAGGGCTTGTTCACGGACCGCGGCAAGAGCTTTACGATCAGCAGCGCGATTCCTCTCTGGGTCCACACGGACGGAGAAGTCCTGTGCAAGTCCAGCAAGATCACGATCGACCTGTACCCTCACAAGCTGCAGCTGATGATGTAGACTCGCAAATGAATTAATAGATCATGCATAGAAAAGGAGATGCTGTACACCCGACAGCATCTCCTTTTTTCCGTCATTCTTTAAAAGGCAGAGAACTTACTCCTCTTCTTCCCCTTCTTCATCCCCGGAGACGTCCTCCAGCTCCTCGTACCTGCTCAGTGCGACCTTTCGGAAAGTCTCCAGCGCGTCTGTCTCAGACACTTTTCCGTCAAAATAGTCCTGCATGGTGACCTGAAATCCCAGATCCAGGTCATCGTCATAGGAAGTTGTGTGCCTCTTGGACAGAAGCTTTGCCGACTCCACATAGACCGGGATCGGGTTCTGCCCGCCCAGAACTTCCGCTTTATAGTCGCTCTGCCCGAGCTCCGTCATTCCGCTGACCGTGTTCGTGACTTCGCGGATATCCCTCGTGATCTTTTTCATGATCTCCGGGTTGCAGGTCAGCTCTCTCATGATGGAACCGGCCAGCTCCGTGTCATCGCCGCCCGCCGCCGCGATGATCCACTGCCCGCCGTAATGGCTGGGCTCCGGGCCGCGGCAAACGGCGTAATCGCCGGAAGCGCTGGAGACCTCTTCGCTCTCTTCGCCTCCGTCTTCCTCGCTGTCTGTCTCTCCGTCCGCCTTTCTCTGCAGCGTGTAGTGAATGCCCCAGCTCGAATAGAAGAAGCCGAAAACTTCGCCGTCTCCCGTGTGGTCCGCTCTCCACTCCTCGCTCCACTGTTCCGTTCCGTGAATATAGCCGTTCTCTGCAAATTCGCGGGTCTGAACTGCCCAGTCCTCCAGATGAGGATCGATATTCAGGGCTCCGTCTTCCACCCAGGCACTTGTCACATTGTCGGCGTAGACCCGGTAGGCGTCGCCGTATGCGGAGAGCATATAGTAGCCGGCTTCCTTCATGGTCTGCGCCGTCTGCGCGAAAGTCTCCCAGTCTGAGACCGCCTCCTGCACTTTTTCCGGCTCATCCGTCCCCAGCACTTCTTTGGCAATGGACCTGCGATAAGCGAATACGCCGGGCGTGGCCTGCCAGCTCACCGCCTTAAGTTTTCCTTCTGCGTCCGTCGCCATCTGCTGCGTGTAGAGGAACTGGTCCGACAGCTCCTCCTCCGTGAGCCCTGCCCCCGCTTTTACATCCAGTGACCAGCCCGATTCCACATAATCTCTCAGAAAAGCCTCGTCCACTACGAACAGGTCGACTTTCTCATTCGGGCCACTATCTTCCTTCAGAGCTCCCGTGTCCCGATCCGCCTGCATGCCGAGCCGCTCGTCCAGATCTTCTCTGTACTCCTGCGCATCGGAATAGACATTCCACTGCACCCGAACATCTCCAATCCGGCCACTGTCCTCTCCTTCCGACTCATAGCCGGGATAAAAGTCCCGGACGCGGTTCCTGAAATCTTCTCCGATGCAGTAAATGACGAAAACCTTCTCCTGCTTCTCTTCTTCCGCGGCAGCTTCCTGTGCCGTCGCGCCGGCGTCATAAGCGACATATACGCTTTTCGAAGTGTCTGCGGACTCCGCTTTCTCGTCCGATGCGCCGCACCCGGCACATAAACCTAATAATAAAGAAGCTGCGAGCAGCGCCGCGATATTTTGCCTCATACATGATCTCCTTCGCTGTCCATTAGTTATCTATCGTCAGTTCGGGATAGCGCGCTCCCACGCGCTGGTAAAAATATTCCATGGCCTCATCCTGCGTCATCTCCCCTGTGTAGGACTTGATCATGCTGTTTCGGAAGGTATCGGACATCCATCTGTCATAATTGCCGGCGGGCAGGCAGGAAAGCCGGGAGGCCGCCTGATAATAGATCTCAATCGCGTTTTGTCCGCCGAGAAAAGGGTCTGTCACGCCTTCGCTTGCAAGCCTCCTCATTCCGGAGACCGTATTCGTGAAGAGCTCTTCATTCTGCGCGATCTTATAGAGGAGCGTGCTGTTGCAGGTCAGGTTCTCCATGATTTCCTTGTCCAGGAGCAGGTTGTCCGAGCTGGGGGAGGCCAGGATCCACGCGCCGCCGCTGCTGAAAGTCTGAGGACCGCAGCAGACCGCGTAGTCTCCGTAAATACCGTTCCCCGCCTGGGGAGCCAGATCCGCGTCCTGCAGGGAATAGGCGGCCATTCTGGAATCAATATCGCCGATTGCCCGGAAAAATCCGAAAACTTTTCCCGAAGGTCCCTGGTCGGCCACCCACTCGGCTTCTCCGATCTGGGTCTTGTTGTGATAGTTGTTTTTAGTGAAGGTTGCCATCATATTCCGCCACTGCATCATGGCATCGGGGATCACGAGCGTGCCGTCATTCTCCCAGTGTTTTTCCGCGCTGAACCGGAAAGCGGTAAAGGCGTCGTAATAGCCCGAGAGCATGTAGTACTTCTTCTTTCCCATCGCGACGGCCGTCGCCTGGAACTTCGTCCAGTCCTCCACTTCCTTCTGGACCGCGCCGGGGTCATCGGTGCCGAGAACTTCTTTCGCGATGGATCTTCGATAGACGAAGACGCCCGGCGAGGCCTTCCAGGTCACTGCCTTGAGAATTCCCTCATCCGTGGAGGCCATCTGCTGCGTAAAAGCAAACTGGTCCTCGAGCTCCTCGTCCGTAAGGCCCACCTTCTCCCTGACGTCGAGAGAGTAATCGCTGTTCACATAGATTGCCAGGTCCTCTTCCGGAGCCAGATACAGATCCACTCTCTCATCCGGCTGCAGATACTCCGCCGTCAGGAGCTTCTCGGCGACAAGGTCCATGTACTTATCTTCTTCCTCCGGGATCACCCAGTTTATGGTGACGTTTCCGATGCGGCCCTTCCTGTCTTCCAGATCCTCGTAGCCGGGGTAATACATGATGAAAAGTGATTCCAGGGACTCGTCCCAGCAGAATATATTCAGCACCTTTCCCTCGCTCTGCCTGCGGATCTCCTCCGGGGAGAGTTCTTCCTGCGGTTCCTGCTCACTGGCCGTCTCCGCCCCCGCCCCCGTAGCGGCGGCGGCAGCGGTCTCTCCTTCCGCCGCATTCTCCTGCCCCGCTCCCGTCAGGAACGGAATCTTTATATTGTGTTGTTCCATCAGGTCTGTCACTGCGGCACATCCGGTACAGCTGATGGCGAGCAGTGCCGAGAGCACTGCCGCTGTCATTCTTTTTATTCTCATCTCTTTCCTTTCATCACAGTGTCCTTGAAGGTCGCTGTATTGTTGTATTGTACCACAGTTTTCGGACATGCAAAACGGCGCATCCGAATTCGGATGCGCCGTTTAGAAGTATTTGATCTGAGATTGTTATTCTTTTACACCGCCTGCTGTTACGCCGCCGACAATGTACTTGGAAAGAAGCAGGTAAACGACGATAACAGGGAAGATTGCGAATGCGATCATTGCGTAGACCTGGCCCATATCAAAGGTCTTCCAGTCGGAGTTACGCAGCTCTGCGAGCAAAATGGGAAGGGTCTTCTTCATCTTGCTGCTGATGATCAGGTTCGGTGTGAAGTAGTTATTCCAGCTTGCCACGAAGGTGAAGATCGCCTGAACCGCGATCGCCGGCTTCATAAGAGGAAGGATGATCGAGTTGAAGATCGTGATCTCGCTCGCACCGTCGATTCTCGCCGCCTCAATCAGGGATGCGGGAAGGTTCGACTCCATGTACTGCTTCATGTAGAAGAAAGTAACCGGGGCCGCGATCGAAGGAATGATCAGCGGAATATAGGTGTCAGTGAGCTTCATCTGGTTCATCAAGCGGATGAAACCGAGTGCGCTGACCTGCGTAGGGATCATCATGATGGCAAGGATGAAAGTGAAGATCGCTTTTTTGCCCTTGAACTCGTAAGCGTGAATGCCATAGGCAGTCATTGTTGAAAAGTATACACACAATACTGCGCTGCAGGCCGCAATGATCAGGGAGTTGATCATACCTTGCACAACGGGAGTCGCGCCGTTGAACAGGTTTCTCATGTTCTGCACCAGGTATTTGCTGGGAAGCGGAGTAAATCCGGATTTCAACTGGTTATTGGAACGCGTCGCGTTGATAAACAGCACGTAGAACCATACCAGGCAGAGGAAAGAGAGGATGATCAGCACGATGTAGGCGATCGCTCTTCTCGCGTGTACAGAATTTGTTTGTTTATTTGCTTTGCTCTCGCTCATGATTCCTCCTCCTTACTTTTCATTGGTTGCGGAGACCTTGAACACGATCATGCTCAGGATACCCGTGATAATCAGCAGGATAACGGAAAGCGCACCGGCCATGCCGTAGTTCTTACTGAACAGGTGCTTGTTCAAGTACATGATCAGAGTCATGGAACTTCTCATCGGATCGCCCTTGCCGTTGGTCAGGATCTGAGGAACATCGAACATCTGCAGACCGCCGATCAGGGAAGTGATCATAACGTAGATCAGGATCGGGCGAAGAAGGGGAAGTGTGATCTTGAAGAAAATATCGGTCGCCGTAGCGCCGTCCACTTCCGCCGCCTCAAAGAGCGACTGATCGATACCCATCATACCTGCCATCAGAAGGATCGTCGTGTTGCCGAACCACATCAGGAAGTTCATCATCGCTACCAGGCCCCTGACGCTCCAAATGTGGGACATGAAGCTGTAAGGTTTTGCAAAAATACCGATCGATACGAGGATCGAGTTGATCGGGCCGCTGTCGCTGAACAATGTGAAGAACAGCATTGAGAAAGCGGACGCCATGATCAGGTTGGGAAGATAAATAACTGTCTTGAAGAATCTCTGGAATTTAAGTCTGAGAGAAGGATCCGTGAACCAGGCACCGAGAAGAAGCGATACCAGGATCTGGGGTACAAAGCCCAGGATCCACATGATCATCGTATTCTTGAAATAAGTCGGCAGATCTCCGCTCTTAAACAGTGTTATATAATTCTGGATTCCGATGAAATTAGGTCCGACCTGTTTCAGTCCGCTCTTGTAGTTTTCAAAAAAGCTGTTGTAGATTGTGCTGATCAGCGGGATCAGCTGAAAGACAACGAACACGACAACGAAGGGAATGAGAAATACATATCCCCACCGGTTGTGTTTGTTAACGTTATTGCTCTTTTGTACCGTTTTTTCCATCCTTACCTCCCTCTGAAATTATGCAGTGCCTTTTTTAAAACCCGCAGCGCGCTCCGCGCCAGGCGTTTATCCGGTACGGGGCGTCCTCCGGATCTTAAAACCATGTATTCGGCCCTCATAAAACAGGATTTTTTCGTAAAACAAGGGCCTGCCCATCAAGCAGGACAGGCCCTTTTAAATTACTTGAACTTAATTTCAGTACTTGTTGCTTTCCGTACTGCCGGTCCGTTCTCAGATCCGATTACTGTGCGAGCTCAGGGTGCTTCTCGCCTACAGCTGTCTTGAACTGTGCAAGAGCCTCATCATAAGTTGCGTTGCCGTCGAAGAAGTTCTTCATAGCGTTCTGATACTCTTCTACGCAAGCCTGATCATAAGGAGAAAGGTTGCTCAGGTCGATCTTCTCAGCGCCGTCGGAGAGCATCTGATAAGGGTTCTGGCCGCCCAGGATAGCGTTTCCGAATGTCTCGTCGGTTGCAAGTGCGTTGAGGACGTCCTTGTTGTTGACGCAATCGGAATCCTTAACAGCGATGTCCTTCATGATGTCGTCATTGGTTGTCATGTTGAGGATGATATCCTTAACGATGTCAGCATTGTCTGTGCCCTGTGCTGCGCAGATCCATGTGCCGCCCCAGTAGAAGCCCTGAGGTCCGTTTACAAGTCCCCAGCCGCCTGCGTGTGCGATGGAACCGTCATCATCCTTGGAAGGATCCGCGCCCATGGAGAAGTTGATCAGCCATGCGGGTCCAAAGTAGCAGAATACATCGCCGGGTGCCTGGAAGCCCTTGCTCCAGTCATCACTCCACATATCGTTGGTTGTAGTCATGCCTGCATCTACGAGAGCCTTGGAATCGTCTGCCCACTTCTTAACATTGTCATCAACTACGATCTGGCCGTCCTGTACCCACTTGCCGGATACGTTGTTGGAGTATACGCGGAAAGTATCGTTAACGGTAGCAACGATCTTGTAGCCTGCGTCTTTCATCTTCTGAGCGGTTGCATTGAATGCATCCCAGTCAGCAACTGCAGCCTGAACTGTCTCGAGGTCATCAGAACCGAGAACCTGCTTAGCGATCTCTCTGTTGAAGATCAGACCGCCGGAGCATGCCTGCCAGGAAGATCCGCGGATCTTGCCGTCAGCGTCCGTAACGACATCCTTGGTGTACTGGAACTGCTTGGAAAGATCAGCATCTGTGATTCCCAGCTCGTCAAGAGGCATTGCTACGTTGACTTCGGGATCTGTGTACTTCATAGCGTAGTCAGCTTCGATCAGGAAGATGTCTACTTTGTCGTTATCAGCTGCTGTTTCCTGAGCTGCAAGAGCCTCGTCCAGCTTGTTCTGATACATGTTGTCCTTGTTGTCGGTAACGACGAAGTTGATGACTGTGTCGCCGATCTTGCCGCCCTTGGTGGAGTCAGCGGGATCATTTGCAACGAATCCCGGATAGTGATCCATCATTCTGTTGGGGAACTCGTTGTTCCAGCAGTAGATGTTGACTACCGCTGCGCCTGCGGGAGCCTCTGCTGCGGGCTCTTCTGCCGCGGGTTCTGCTGCAGGCTCAGCAGCCTCTTCTGCGGGAGCTTCTGCTGCGGGCTCTTCTGCCGGTGCAGTCGAAGAAGCAGATCCGCCGCCGCATCCCATAAGAGAACCGGCAACCATTGCTGACGCAAGAATCAGACTAAGTGTTCTTTTTTTCATTAGGTGACCTCCCTTTTAATTTGCCGCACACACTATTGTGTACGGTTATTATTGGTGTTATATGCAAACCATTTTCATGGTATTTGCCGTGATTACTTAGTACATAGCTTTATGTACTATTTTTTTGTGCAGTTCATCCGTATTACTTAGTACATTGCCTTGCCGAACAATTTCTTTAACGATTTATCATTCGGCGATTCTGTTGATATCTTTTACAGTGCTTCCCTTGTAGAGTTCTCCCTCCACAACGATCGGACGAATGATCGTGGACCTGGGGTGCTCGATCAGCCTGATCAGGTTCTCGGCCGCCTGCCTTCCGATCGATTCCGTATCCTGGCGGATCGTCGTGAGCTTCGGCTCGATGTGCCTTCCGATCCGTATTCCGTCATACCCGGCGACGGATATGTCTTCCGGTACCCGGAGGCCTCTCTCCCGGATCGCGTTGATTCCGCCGAAGCCGGCGAAGTCATCCGGATAGAGAATGCAGGTCGGCGGATCGCTCAGGTCCAGCAGCTCCATCGTTCTGTGGTAGGTTCCTTCCGTATCCCTGTAGTCCGCTCTCTTGATGTAGTCCTCCGGAACTTCGATTCCGAGCTGTGTGCAGGTTGTATAGAAGGAAGAGATTCTCGCCTGTGTTACGGAAGTATCGTTTCCGTGGATGTAAGCGATCTTTCTGTGTCCCATCTCGTAAACGTAAGTGACAAGATCTCTCATTCCCTTTACGTTGTCCGAGATCACCGCGATCCTGTTGTTGAAAATGTAATCGATCGTCACGACCGGGATACTGCTGTCGACAAGTTCGATCACTTCCGGATCTTTGAAATCGATACAGGCTATTGCCACGCCGTCCAATCCTCTGTATCTGGCTCTTTCCAAATAAGTCATGGAACCGCTGTGGGTCTTGCTGCAGTTGACCAATGTCAGATCATAGTCCCTGAGCTCTATCGTTCTCTTGAAACTGTCCAGCACATTGGCGAAGAAGTCATGGGTCAGGCCGCTCTGGGCCTCGTCCACAAAAAGGACTCCTATATTATGTGACCGGTTCGTCTTAAGAGCTTTCGCGGCCGAGTTGGGAAAATATCCAAGCTCCTTGGCTTTCTTCCTGACCATTTCCTTTGTCTTGGCACTGACGTCGTGCTGGTCATTCAGCGCTTTGCTCACCGTCGCTATTGAGACATTGCAGGCAGCAGCCAGGTCTTTCATCGAAACCATTTCCGCCTCCTGTCTATCTGAAAAAGTCTCGTCTGTTTTTCGAAGCGAATTCGTTTAAATTTCTTAAACGTTTTTGTAACTATACTGTATATCCGTTTTCCACATTTTTCAAGACAATTTTGACTGTTTTTGAGTCATATTTACAAAATTGTGATAAATATACAAAACCTGTGGCCTCAATTTGTTCGAAATCCACATCCAATTCGGCCCTTTTGTCTAATTTATTCTAAAACGTTTTCGTTTTTTAGCCATTGTTACGATTGTGCTTGCTTTTTACTAAAACTATAATAAGAGCATGTAAGTTTATCGTTACTTAACACTTCGAAAAAATGGAGGGTATTATGAAATTCGGCTATTTCGATGACTCTAACAGGGAGTATGTCATCACAACTCCCAAGACTCCTCTTCCCTGGATCAACTACCTTGGAAACCAGGACTTCTTCACACTCATCTCCAATACCTGCGGCGGTTATTCCTTTTATAAGGATGCCCGGCTGCTGAGGATCACACGATACAGATATAACGATGTTCCCTACGACGGAAACGGAAAGTACATATATATTAAGGATGGAGATACCGTCTGGAACACCGCCTGGCAGCCTTCCAAGACCGATCTGGACAGCTACGAGTGCAGACACGGCATGGGATACTCCAAATTCAGCTCCTCCAAGAACGGCGTCCGTGTAAATCAGCTCAACTTCGTCCCCATGGGCGATACCTGCGAAGTCATGCTCCTCGATCTTAAGAACGAGTCTGACAGCGAGAAAAAGCTCAAAGTATTTCCTTATGTAGAGTGGTGCCTCTGGGACGCGGACGACGACCAGAAAAACTTCCAGCGAAACCTTTCGACAGGTGAGGTCGAAATAGAATCCAATCTCGGTTACGAAATCAGCGGACTGAAGAAGCCCGCCTCCACTTCCATCGATAATTACAGCGAACTCGATTACGCTGCCATTTATCACCGCACCGAGTACAGAGAGCGCCGCAACATGTACGCCGTCTTCTCCGTAAACCGCCCGATCGACGGGTTCGATACGGACAGACGCTCCTTCATCGGCGACTACAGAAGCACTGCTCTTCCCGAAGTGGTCGAGAACGGATCCTGCAAGAATACGGTTGCCAGCGGCTGGTCTCCCTGCGCCGTCTATGAGCTCGACATCACGCTTGCTCCCGGTGAGAGCACAAGCGTGATCTTCCAGCTGACCTATGTGGAGAATCCCGTCGATGAGAAATGGGAATCCTACGGCGTCATCAACAAGACCCGCGCCCGCGCCATGATCCGCAAATATCACGACCGCGAGAGCGTTATTGCCGCTTACGAGACACTGCGCAGCTATTGGGGTGAGCTTCTCTCCAAGTTCCACGTCAAGAGCTCCCGCCCCGAGGTGGACAGAATGGTCAACATCTGGAACCAGTACCAGTGCATGATCACTTTCAATATGTCCAGAAGTGCTTCCTATTATGAGTCCGGCATCGGCAGAGGAATGGGCTTCCGAGATTCCTGCCAGGATCTGCTCGGCTTCGTGCACCTGGTGCCCGAGCGCGCAAGGGAGAGGATCATCGACATCGCGTCCACCCAGTTCCCCGACGGCAGCGCTTATCACCAGTACCAGCCCCTCACCAAGAAGGGCAACGCCGACATCGGCAGCGGCTTCAACGACGATCCGCTCTGGCTCATCGCCGCAGTCAGCGCTTATATCCGGGAGACCGGCGACGTCACTATTTTGGACGAGTCCGTTCCTTTCGATAACGACGTCTCCCTGGCGCAGCCCCTCATGGAGCACCTGCGCAGGAGCGTGAACTACACGATCACCCACAAGGGCCCTCACGGACTTCCTCTGATCGGCCGCGCCGACTGGAACGACTGCCTCAACCTCAACTGCTTCTCCGAGCACTCCGGTGAGTCCTTCCAGACCTCCGGTCCCAGCGAAGGCCCCGTGGCCGAGTCCGTATTCATCGGCGGCATGTTCGTCAAGTATTCCGAGGAATACGCCGCACTGTGCGATCTCATCGGCCTTCACGATGAGGCGGCCGCCATGCGCGCGGAGCGCGACATCATGGAGAAGGCACTGCTCACGGACGGCTGGGACGGCAAGTGGTTCGTCCGCGCCTATGATGCCTACAGCCACAAGATCGGCTCTCACGAGTGCGAAGAAGGCCAGATCTACATTGAGCCCCAGGGCTTCTGCGTACTGGCCGGCGTCGGCAAGGAGACGGGGCAGGCGCTCCAGGCTCTGGACAGCGTCAAGGAGATCCTCGATTCCAAGTACGGCATCGCTCTTTTGAAACCCGCCTATACCAGGTACCATGTGGAACTCGGCGAAGTCTCCTCCTATCCTCCGGGATACAAGGAAAACGGCGGCATCTTCTGCCACAACAACCCTTGGGTCTCGATTGCGGAGACGGTCATGGGACGCGGCAACAGAGCCTTCGAGATCTACTGGAAGACATGCCCTTCCTGCGTGGAGGAGTTCAGTGAGATCCACAGGACAGAGCCTTATGTCTATTCCCAGATGGTAGCAGGACCCGAGGCTCCCAACTTCGGCGAAGGCAAGAACAGCTGGCTGACAGGTACCGCCGCATGGACCTTCACGGATATCTCCCAGTACATTCTGGGCGTCTATCCCACTCTGAACGGCCTGAGCATCGATCCCTGCATCCCCGATGATTTCGGCGACTTCGAGCTCACCCGCGCCTACAGAGAAGGCGTATACAACATCAGCGTCAAGAATCCGGATCATGTCGAGAAGGGTGTGAAGAAAATGATCGTAGACGGCAAGGAAGTAGCCGGACACGTGATCCCTTACGTCAAAGGGCAGAAAGAATACAACGTAGAAGTAATCATGGGATAACCCCTTATGTATCGTAAATCATCCTCCTTATGCAGAAAGCCCCGGCCATGTGCCGGGGCTTTCGCTTGCCTGTAAGATCAATCAGGGCAATTATTCCTGTATTTTTATGCGTATATTTTTATGCGTACTTGTTAATAACTTTGGAGATCTTCGGCAGCATCTGCATCTTGCGCGAGACGAGTCCCTCCTGCACGCTGTGCTGCTCGCCTTCGTGGTCCGGATAAGCCTCAAAGAGCCATTTTGCCTTATCACCCGACGCGAACAGGATCGACCGGTTCTCCAGCGCGGAAGTGATGGACAAAACGCCCATGTCCGCGTTCTTGTTCCTGGTCAGTATATCCAGCGCCTGCTGCATATCTTCCGCCCTGTCTCTGTAAGGCTCGACCTGGGGCACATTGACCTTGGCCAGCATCAGGCGAACGCCCATGACATCCTCAAATACAATGTCGCGGCTCATCAGTTCCTCGAGGGATCCGCCCTCGTCCTCCGTCACGGAGAAGAGCTCCTCCGAGAACCGGTCGAGGTCCAGCCCTGCCAGGGCCGCCAGAATATTGGCCGTATGCCTGTCCTTATCCGTCGTCGTGGGCGTCTGCAGGTTCATCGTGTCGGACAGCAGTCCTCCCAGCATCAGTCCGGCGAGGTTCTCCTCGATCGGAACCTGGTTCTCCCTGAAAATTGTCGCGATGATCGTGCATGTACTGCCTACGATCTCATTTCGGAAGCTCACGGGCCTGGAAGTGGAAAAATCCGTAACTCTGTGGTGATCGATAACCTCCAGCACTCTCGCCTTCTCAATGCCCTTGACGGACTGGGAGAACTCGTTGTGGTCCACCAGGATCAGCTGTTTGTCGTTGTAGTTGAGGATATGGTAGCGCATAACGTATCCGAGCAGGTGATTTTCGTCATCCACGACCGGAAATGCCCTGTACTGCGTGCGCGCCATCTTGCGGCTCGCATCCTCCGCCAGCTCATGCCCGTAGAACTTCATGGGCTTGCGCGTCATCATCATTCTCACAGGCGGGGCAAAATACAGATACCTTGACGTGTTCATAGCCCCGAAACCGGAAAGAATCAGTGTGCAGTGATGCTCTTTTGCCATCTTGAGCACGCTGTCATCCACACCTTTCTCCCAGATAATGATCAGCATGCCGGCTCCCTTTTCGATCAGGATCTTCTGGGCCTTCTTATTGCCGCCCGTGATCACGATGCGGTCCGCGACCTCGTAATCCTCCAGGTTATCCTTGTTGGTCATGGTCAGGATGCTGACCTGGCCGTTGAGATGGCGCTGCTCATCGTCATAGACAATCGTGCCGCTGATCGTCTTGGCGATATATTCCGTGGGGGTCTCCTTCAGCATACCGTGGGAGAACTTTGTGTCATTGAGAGCGATGTTGGCAAAATCCGATTTGGACACCCAGCCGATCACCCTGTTTTCCTCATCTACGACCGCAAAGCCTTCCCGTCCTTCTCTCTTCATCATCTCGACCGTCTCGAAGATGGTCGTCTCCGGCGTGATCGAAAGGGGCGCAGCCAGATCTACTTCATCGAGGCGCACTTGCGCCGTCTCAAGAAGCCGGGGCTTCTCAAACCCGAATCTTTCCAGAAGATACTGTGATTCCTTGTTGATCTTGCCAAGAACACAGGGAATGGCGTCAAACCCCTGTTCTTTCTTATACTCCGCATAGGCGATGGCAGCAGCCACGGAATCCGCGTGCGGATTCTTGTGCCCTGTAACATAAATTCTGTTGTCCTGTGCCATATATCTGACCTCCCCGTTGGTACATACTTTTCGTCCTGCGGGCCGTGAACTCGCAGGGAATTCTTTCCGCCCGCTCCATAAACTTATGATAGCATTTCCAAATTGTGTTTGCCATACGCTTCAACTTCTTTTAATATGTAAGGGATAAATAATCAGTGCCCGAAAGAAGCCGAAAAGCAGGCAGGGCCTGAAATAAGCAGCGGAGGTAGAAAAATGGAAAGAGAAACTATGTGCATCCAGGCCGGCTACACACCGAAGAACGGTGAGTCCAGGATGATCCCGATCATCCAGAGCACAACTTTTAAATATGATACCAGCGAGGACATGGGCAAGCTGTTCGACCTGGAAGCGTCCGGATACTTTTACACCCGTCTTCAGAATCCCACCAATGACATGGTAGCAGCCAAGATTACGGCTCTTGAGGGAGGCACCGCGGGAATGCTCACCTCTTCCGGACAGGCCGCCAACTTCTTCAGCGTGTTTAATATCGCCACCTGCGGAGATCACGTCGTCTGTGCTTCCACTATATACGGCGGCACCTTCAACCTCTTCAACGTGACTATGCGCAAGATGGGGATCGACTTCACCTTTATCGATCCCGACTGCACCGATGAAGAGCTTGAGAATGCTTTCAAGCCCAACACCAAGGCTGTCTTCGGCGAGACCATCGCCAATCCCGCCCTGGTCGTCTTCGATATCGAGAGATTTGCCAAGGCGGCTCATGCCCACGGCGTTCCGCTCATCGTCGACAATACTTTTGCCACCCCCATCAACTGCCGCCCCTTCGAGTGGGGAGCCGACATTGTCACCCATTCCACGACCAAATACATGGACGGACATGACACGGCCGTAGGCGGCGCGATCATTGACGGCGGAAAGTTCGACTGGATGGCCCACGCCGATAAATTCCCGGGCCTTACCACTCCCGATGATTCCTATCACGGGATCACTTATGCCGAGAAATTCGGAATGGGCGGCGCCTTCATCACTAAGTGCACGGCCCAGCTCATGAGAGACTTCGGCTCGATCCAGGCTCCCATGAACGCCTTCTTCCTCAATCTCGGCCTCGAGTCCCTCGCCGTCCGCATGCCCAGACACTGCGAGAACGCCCTCAAGGTCGCGCAGTACCTCAAAGGCCACGACAAGATCGCCTGGGTCACATACCCCGGCCTTCCCGGCGATAAATACTATGAGCGCGCCCAGAAGTATATGCCTAATGGCACCTGCGGCGTCATCTCCTTCGGCATCAAGGGCGGACGCGCCGCCGCCGAGGAGTTCATGAAGCACCTCAAAGTCGCCATGATCGCCACCCACGTGGCAGATGCGCACACCTGCGTCCTTCATCCCGCGAACTCCACGCACCGCCAGCTCACCGACGAAGAGCTGATCGCGGGCGGCGTCGGACCGGATCTGATCCGTCTCTCCGTCGGCCTGGAGAACGCAAACGACATCATCGCCGACCTCGAGCAGGCGCTCGGCTGATTTGTGTCACGGGGACGTATCCGCTGACAAACTTTATCCCTGTGTGTCACGGGGACGTATCTGCTGACACACTTTATCCCCGAACAGAGTCGGCCTGTCTGACGGATTCTGTACCAAAACAGCGTAAAAAAATAAGGGCGGTTCCTCCGATACATTCCTATTCCGAATGTATCCGAAGAACCGTCCTTTTTGTCACTCTTTTCGGGGCCCGCCCGGCGAGCCGCTGCCTGCGGAGGCGGGAATCATCCCTCCTGCGCTATACTCGATCTGACCGATAAGACCTTAAACCGGTCATCCTCGATCACCATTCCCGTCAGCCGGTTGCCATATACGCATCCCGTATCCAGCCCGATCATACCTTTTTCGGGAAGAGCCCCCCACATTCCTTCCCCGATCGGATCCACGGAGCCTTTCCCGCAGAAATACAGGGGAACCCTGTAGGGCGTATGCCCGGTCAGCACCAGTTTTCCCGTATAGTCCGTGTCCCGTCCCCAAATGAGCGTCTCCACACTGTTCTTCTTCGGATCCTCATTTTTCAGGCAGGCGTGCACGCACTGAAACCTCTCCTCCGTGTAATAATAAGGCATCTGCTCATACCAGTCCCGGAACTCATTGATCTTATGCTTGTGGCTGATAAAGGAAAACACCGTTTTCTCCCCGCTGTTCAGGTACCATAATTCTTTATAGGTCCTCCTGTTCAACGACTTTCTCGTGGCATCCAGCATCATCTGTTCATGATTGCCCCTGATCAGGACGCAGCGCTCTCCCATTTCTTCCTTAAGCTCCCGCAGGAATACAAACGTTTCATAGATCCGGGGACCGCGGTCGATCGTATCTCCGAGATTGATCAGCCTGTCCCTGGACTTGTCAAACTCCATTTTGTCCAGAAGTCTCCTGCAGTCGTCCAGACATCCGTGTATATCCGTAATGACCACTACTCGTTCGCCATGCACCAAAAACACCTCTCAATAATCCCGATAATCCTGCCGCGGCGCTAGTCCAGAAACTCGATCGTAAGACCTCGGTTTTCCTCGCAAGCCGCCTTGCACATCTGCTTCATCGCGGACAGATATCTCTTCATGCCCTCTCCGATCTGCGAGCATCCTATGAAACAGATCAGGCACCCGCCTCCGAACTGCGGCTCCGTCAGCACGTCATACAGCGCGTCCAGATTTCGCCCGTACCACTCGGGGACCTGTATTCCCTGTTCTATGCGGTCGTGAAGCTCCGTGCGATCCTCGACTCCCGCCAGATCTATTATATAACTGTTGTTCATGATCTGCGCTCCTTAACATCAGTAAAGCTGCTCAAATGTTTCGTAATGATCCGGTGTGTAATAAATTCTCCCATCATCGGAATATATGATCCGCTTTGCCCCTCTCTTTTTCTTCCCGAGTGTATCGATGTCGCATTCCTTGTAGTTTCCGTCCGGGAGCAGCCCTTCGTAATTGCCAAAATAGCTCCCGCCGATGCATTTGCCCGGCGCGTACGGCTCCAGCGAGCCTCCGGTCCAGCCCAGTTTCTCTGCTTCTTTCTTGGTGATAAAATTATTCGGAAGCTTTCCGTAGGTATGGATATAGAGCGCGACGTCCTCTTTCGTCGTATAGCTGCCGTTCTCATCGATGCGCGCCTGCTGCTGCCCTTCGCTCTTTGCAGCCGCTGCGGAGTCGCTTCCCGGGGAGGCCGACTCCTGGCCGGTATTGTCCTCCTCGTACACCGTCTCTTCATCTTCGGCGTACGCATCGTCCGACATATCCTCGTCGCCATAGAGGACCAGCTCATCCCCATTCTGCCCGGATCCCTGTTCAGCTTCCTGCTGCACCTCCTGCGTCTGCACGGACGCGCTCTGCTGCGAAGATGCCTGATCCTGCGGCTTGCCGCTTCCCTTGCCGCATCCCGTCAGCAGACCGATCGAAAGGATCGCGGTCAGCAGCAGACACAGCCATAAACTCCTTCTTTTTTTCATGGCAATCTCCCTTCCGTTCAGTCGAAGATCCTTCGGATCCCGGCAATGGTCCTGTAATCCGCTCTCTCACTGATCTTTATTCCGTCCCTGCTGTTGGACGCGTGGACGATCCTTCCGTCTCCCAGATAGATCGCGACATGCCCGTAATAGCAGATGATATCCCCTGCCTTTGCCTCATTAAGAGAAGGGACGCTCTTTCCCCTGGTGCGGATCGCCGCATCATAGTGAGGAAGATTTACGCCGAAATGGCGGTAGATCAGCATTACAAAACCGGAGCAGTCCGTCCCTTCCGTGAGGCTGCATCCGCCGTACACATAAGGGTTGCCCACAAACTGAAGCGCGTAGGCGGCTACCATTTCGCCCTTGGTCTTCGCTACCGCAGTCTTCTGCGTGCTCTTCGCCGCCGCAGTCTTCTGCGCGCTCTGCGCGGCGCCGCTCTCCGCCTTCTTCGAGGCATCCGTCACTTCTCCGTTCGCCTCTTTCGTTTTCTCTTCGTTAAGTACTCCGTTTGTGTCAAAATAGTATTTTTTGCCGCCGTCCTTGAGCCAGCCGGTCTTCATCGCTCCGCTCGACGTCAGGTAATACTTCTTGCCGCCGACTTGCAGCCACCCGGTCTTCATCGCTCCGCCCGCCGTCAGATAATACTTCTTTCCGCCGTCCGTCACCCAGCCGGTCTTCATCTGTCCGTTTGCCGCCAGATAATACCAGAGTCCCCTGACCTTCACCCAGCCGGTCTTCATCGCTCCGTTCGACGCCAGATAGTACCATTTCCCGCTGACCTTTACCCAGCCGGTCTTCATCGCTCCGTTCGACGCCAGATAATACCATTTCCCGCCGTCCTTGAGCCAGCCGGTCTTCATCTCTCCTTCCGCCGCCAGATAGTACCACTTGCCGTTGTCCCTGATCCAGCCGGTCTTCATGACTCCCTCTTTGTCGAGAAAATACCACTTGCCGTTATATTTCGCCCAGCCGGTGACCGCCTTTCCGCTGCGGACGTAGTACCAGTTTCCGTCCAGGAAATACCATCCGTTCCTCAGATAACGGAATTCCCTCGTTTTATCGGCGTAGGAGACCCCTTCCGCCAGGGCCCCGCTCCGGGAAAATCCCGTATCGGATGCCGCGGCGGCCGCCTGTACGGGCAGCGCAGCCGATGTCATGATCAGGATCATTCCGATAATTGCTGCAAATTTCGTCTTCATAAAATTTGATCTCCAAACTGTCATGCGGTCGGCATCCGCTTTCCCGTATGCCTTCGCGCATGGTTTCATCTACAGACCAAATTATAACACATTTGTAACAAATTTTGAATTATTTTGTAATTTTAATGAAATATTTATTTTCTGGTCACAAACCACCTCTGATTTTCTTCGTAAAAGAGGTTCACTTCCTGTCCCGCCACCATGCAGGTATACATGAGCCCCATCCCGCCCGCCTTGCGGCTGGCGCGGCGTTCGCACCTCTTGACTCTGTCGATCACATACTTTCTCCCGTCTTCCCATGTGATCCGGCACGGCCTCAGGAATCCCTCGCGGGTAAATTCCGCCAGCACGTCCACATAGACCTTGGCCGGGCCTGTCTCCTCCCCGTCGCCGTAAACCCGGATCGGACTGCCGCTCCGAATCGACCCGGGCCGCTCTCCGCCCGGTCTCCTTGTCGGCTGCATGCCATAGCTCTGCAAGGCATCCCTGCTGATATTCGTATCTGTATGAGGCATCTTATTGTCCCTCCTTATCTTAAAGATTCGCGAAGACAGCCGCCCATGCCGCGTGCGGTCGGCCCTCCGGAATATCGCAACCGTTCAGCGTCAGACGCCCGTCCGGTTCCCTCTCTCGAAATAGCCGTGCGGGTGCACGACATGGGTCTCGGCGTCATCCGCGGACAGTTTCGTGTCCACATGCATCAGCCCCCGGCGCACCGCCTTGGACCCGAACCGGCTCCGGATCTCATCCACCGCCAGATCCGCTTTCAGCTGCTTCTCTCTCCGCTCCGGATCCGTAAAAAGACTGAGCTGATACGGACAGCCCTCCATTTTCAGGTGAGAGACCCTCACTCCCAGGCTGCGGATCGGCCTCTTCCAGTCATAGTTCTCCCTGAAGAGCCGAATGGCCTCCGCGGCGATCTCCTCGGAGATATTTGTCGGCAGGTCCGTCTTGTGCTGACGACAAAAGCCGCACAGCTCCTTATCCCTCACATAGATCTCCACCACATCGCCCACAAAGCCGTGGCGCCGCAGGCGCGACGCGACGCTCTCCGCCAGCATGTAGATCACCATCTTCACGTCCTGCTCCGAGGTCAGGTCCCGCGGCGTGGTCGTGCTGTTGCCGATGCTCTTAACGGGGATCTCGCTCCTGTCGGGCGCCACCGGTGTCCGGTCCTCTCCTCTCGCGAACGCGGACAGGACCAGCCCGATCTTCCCGAATATATCCTGCAAAAGAGACGGATCTGTCCGCGCCAGGTCCCCGATCGTGAGGATCCCGTACCGGTAGAGCTTCCTCTGTGTCGCCCTCCCCACAAACAGAAGGTCCGACACGTTGCTCTCCCACACGATCTGCCTGTAATTGTCCCTGTCGATCACCGTAATGGCATCCGGCTTCCGGTAATCGGAGCCGAACTTGGCAAAGATCTTGTTCCAGCTGACCCCGATGCTGACCGTGATCCCCAGCTCCCGCTTGATCCGGGAGGAGATCTCCTCCGCCAGCTCCGGGCCGCTCCCCAGGCACTGTCCGCTCTGCGTGCAGTCGATCCAGCACTCATCGAGGCCGTACGGCTCCATCAGGTCCGAATAATCCCGGTAGATCTCCCTTGCCAGCTCCGAAAAGCGCAGGTACAGGTCCATCCTCGGGGGAACGATGACCAGGTCCGGACAGGCCTGCCGGGCCTGCCAGAGCGCCTCTCCCGTCTTCACGCCCGCCCTCTTGGCTATATAGTTTGCCGTCAATATGATCCCGTGCCTCTGCTCGGGATCTCCTCCGACCGCCAGCGGCTTTCCGTCCAGTTCGGGATGGTGCAGCATCTCGACACTGGCATAAAAGCAGTTGCAGTCCGAGTGAAGTATCACTCTGTCCATAATTACCGCCCGATGTCAAAATACCGAGGAATTTAAATTTCCTTCTAAAGAATTTTAATTTCCTCTTGTAAACAGTATATTTCGAACGTATATTCGTGTCAAGGGGTTTTTTTGCGTTGACAGACGCGGAAACAGAAGTTACAATAGAGGAAATTAAATTTCCCCCACTAACCTTTCACAGAATACATCTCATAAAATACAAGGAGTACAGAGCATGACTTTCGGAGAAAAAGTCAGGGAACTTCGCATAAAGAACGGCTATTCCCAGGAAGAGCTGGCCGCGATGACGGGTGTGACCAGGCGCACCGTGCGCAACTGGGAGACGGAAGGCAAATATCCGCGCAGCCAGGCTCTCTATGCCCGGCTGGCTTCCGCCCTCGGATGCAGTGAAGAATATCTCAGGGGCGAACAGGAACTGTTTGTGACAAGAGCACAGGAGAAGTACGGCACGCGCGGCCGGCAGCAGGCGCAGGCCTTTCTCGACAGCACCCGCGCCATGTTCGCCGGAGGCGACCTCTCTCCCGAAGACATAGACATGATCGGGAAGCATTTTATGGAAATGTTCTGGGAAGCCAAGGAAAATGCCCGGAAATTCACGCCCGGCAAATACAGGGGCGGGCAGGCCGCTCCCGCCGGCACCGGTTCGGATCCCGAAAACGCGCAGAGCGCTTCCGCCGGCACCGGTCCGAATCCGGAAAATACGCAGAGCACTTCCGCCGGCACCGGCCCGGATCCGGAAAATGCGCAGAGCACTTCCGCCGGCATCGGCCCGGATCCGGAAAACGCGGGTAATCCGCCGCCGCACGGCACTGCTTCCTCCGAAGGGAATGTCTGAGGAGGCGGCCTATGAGCAGACTTTACGTCTATCACAAAGCGGCCGGGCTGATCCGCCGATACGGGACCCGCGACCCTTTCGAACTTCTGAGCGCCATGCACGTGCAGGTCCGCTTTTATTATGACCTGACGCACACCAAGGGATTTACCCGCTATATGCTGCGGCAGTATTTTGTCGGCCTGAACGGAAATCTTCCTCTGTACGAGCAGCGGATCGTGGCAGCCCATGAACTTGGCCACATTGTGCTGCACGCGCAGGAACTCAAGACTGCCCCGCTCTTTGATACGGCGGTCTACGACAAGCGCAGCAGCACCGAGTACGAGGCCAATCTGTTCGCCGCGGACCTTCTTCTTCCGGACGAGGAAGTGATGGATACGGCGGGTGCGTCCCGGTCGGATCTCGACAGCCTCTGCCTGGCCCTGGGCACAACGCCGGGACTTATGAATTTCAAGCTTCGAAGCATGCGCAGCAGGGGAATCGACGTTCCCCTTCCCTTTGAATGCGACAGCCGCTTCCTTTCCAGGGAGACCTTGCCATTCCCGAACCCTAAATGATATACTCCACATGGTACGGACAGCGGCGCGGCCCGCTCCGCATGCCCTGAACCGGTTGAAAATGACTTGAATCCGAATTGATCGAATCCTGAACGGATTAAAGGGAGGTACAACATGCTTTTCGCTATAGACATCGGCAACACGAACATGGTGATCGGGTGCATCGACGGGGAAGACATTCTCTTTTCCGAGCGTCTCGCCACCGACCACAGCAAGACGGCGCTCGAATACGCGCTCGCATTCAAGAATGTCCTCGATCTCCACGAGATCGACCGCTCCATGATCACCGGCGCGATCATCGCTTCCGTAGTCCCGCCGATCACGGCGATCATGACCGAGGCTCTCGGCAAAATAGTGAAATGCCATGTCAAGATCGTGGGACCCGGACTTAAGAACGGACTCAAGATCTGCATGGACAACCCGGCCCAGGTTGGCGCCGACCTGATCGTCGCCGCCGTCGCCGGCGTCCGCGATTACAGCTGTCCCCTGATCCTTATTGATATGGGAACCGCCACGACCATCACCGTTGTCGATAAAGACAAGAACTATCGCGGCGGCATGATCCTTCCCGGCCTGCGCGTCTCTCTGGATTCCCTTACGTCCAGGACCTCGCAGCTGCCCAGGATCAGCCTCGATCCGCCCAAACGGCTCATCGGCACCAACACCAACGACTGCATGAAGAGCGGCATTCTCTACGGAAGCGCCTCCATGCTCGACGGGATGATCGACCGCATTGAAGAAGAGATCGGTGTGAAGACGACCGTAGTGGCGACGGGAGGCCTTGCCGGCACGATCGTTCCGCTGTGCAAGCACGACATTATCACGGATGACCTGCTCCTGCTGCGCGGTCTCCGCTATATTTACGAGAGAAACAGCTGAGCAGCACCTGCTGTATCGCTATTTTGCGTCAAAGGAACTAAAAGGAGAACAGACATGCTCAAAGGAAAAACAGTCCTGCTCGGCGTCACCGGAAGTATTGCCGCCTACAAGGCCGCTGACCTGGCAAGCCGCCTTATGAAACAGCACGCGCAGGTCCATGTGATCATGACGGAGAATGCCGCGAAATTCATCTCTCCGATCACTTTTGAGACACTTACAAACCGCAAATGCATTACCGACACTTTCGACCGCAATTATCCTTCCGATCATCCCATCGAAGTGGAGCACATAGCACTTGCCAAAAAAGCGGATCTCGTCATCGTTGCCCCCGCGACGGCCAATATCATCGCCAAGATGGCTTACGGGATCGCGGACGACATGCTCTCCACCACTCTGCTCGCCTGCACGTGCCCGGTGCTCGTCTCGCCCGCCATGAACACGAAAATGTATGAGCACCCCGCCACCCAGGCAAATCTCGCCGTTTTAAGGCAGCGCGGCGTGAAGATCATTGAGCCTTCCAGCGGACTGCTCGCCTGCGGCGACGAGGGAAAAGGGAAGCTCCCCGAGCCCGCCGTGCTCGTCGACCATATTCTTGCGGAGATCGCCTGCCCCAAGGACCTTACCGGGAAGAAGATTCTGGTCACCGCCGGGCCTACGCGGGAATCGCTCGATCCCGTCCGTTTCATCACAAACCATTCCAGCGGCAAAATGGGCTACGCCATCGCGCACGCCGCCGCCCTTCGCGGCGCCGATGTGACACTGGTGTCGGGACCTGTATCCCTGACGCCCCCTCTCGGGGTAAAGCTTGTTCCCATTACCTCTGCTCACGATCTTTTCTGCGCGGTCACAGCCGTCTCTGCCGAGCAGGACATCATCATTAAGGCTGCTGCCGTTGCGGATTACCGCCCCGTCAGCGTCAGCGACGAGAAGATCAAGAAGGCGGACAACGACCTCAGCCTGAGCCTGGCGCGCACGGAAGATACCCTGCAGTATCTCGGAGAACATAAACCCGAGGGACAGATTCTGTGCGGATTCGCCATGGAAACATCCGACCTGGAGAACAAGGCGCGGACCAAGCTCAAGAAAAAGAACCTGGATATGATCGTCGCCAACAATGTCAAGGTGGCCGGCGCCGGTTTCGGGACAGATACAAACGTAGTGACCTTTATTACAAAGGACAGCACGGAGCAGCTGGAAATCATGAGCAAAGAAAACGTCGCCATGAGGCTTCTGGACCGGCTGCTGCAGCTGTGAGCGTTCCGATCATTTTCAGACCGGGCCGCGTTTAAATCGATAAACTCTATAAAGGCTTATATTACTTCCAATCAAAAGCCCTGCCGTACGGCAGGGCTTTTTCCATAATGCATGACAGTATTTTTTTGCAGAGCCGTGCCCTGACGCAAAAAAGGCGCGGCGTCCGATCGTATAATCAGGGAGTTGGCATATCTGCGGACGCCGGCCTTTTTAGCCAAAAACATATCTCAATGCTGATTATAAACCTGATAGGTCCGTTTTGCAAAACCTTATATGTTGTTTTATCAAAGTTCTAAACTTCATAAAATTAGTTCGTGGAGAAGAACTATGGACAACTACAAAGCCGAAATCGGTAAAAGAATTTCATACCTCAGGAGTGTAAACGGTCTGACCCAGGAAAAACTGGCCGAACTGCTGGATTGTTCCGTAAAACACGTCAGCCACGCAGAGCGCGGAGCCGCTCTCTTTTCGCTGGAAAAATATCTTTTTCTCAGCGATTATTTTCATTGCAGTCTCGACTATCTGCTCAAGGGAACCGGCAGCGACGACGTCTCACTTCTGCTTCCGTCCTGTATTTTGGAAATTCTTCGCGCCCATGACACCGAGGAGCAGCGGCTTCTTCTCACCTATCTGAACATGTACTCACAGCTGCGGTCCCATCGCGATGACAATGACTGAGATCTTACAAAAAGGCCCCTGTCCACCACTTAGTGGACAGGGGCCCGTTTACTGCGGCCTGATCCGTGTTCTCACCTTATGTTTTCATAGGAATATTTCGTTCCTTCCGCAATCGGCGCGTAAGGGGTCGCATAATCTCCCGTCTCCTGTACATCGTCCAGGGTGGAGCGGGATCTCCCGCTCTTTCCCAGGAATGTCGCCCATCCTCCGTCATCGAATGTGTATGTATAGTCATCTCCGGGATCAAAATTCTCAATTTTCTCCGTTGTTACCTGAAACAGATAGTGGTCCGTCGTATTCCGGAAATACTCGTCATTGATCGCTTCCTGCAGCCTCGGATCTTCTTCCTCGCCGTAACCGTCATGAACATTGTCGTCCCAGGTGCAGTCCGTCTCATACCAGTCGCCGTCGAGTTTAACGAGATTCCAGGAATGGGAACCGGCCGGTTCCGATTGCGACCAGGCATTGCCGCCGACTACAAGGGCCACGATTCCTTCTTTCTGAAGCAGATATTCGTAAGCGGCCGCGTAGCCCGCACAGACGGCCTTGTTGGGCTCTCCGCTGCTGTTCGCCACAAGTGCTCCGTAAGCGCTGTACGCATAGTCAAAATTCTTCTGACTCTCATACGTTTCATAATCATACTGCACAAGATCCAGAATCTCGTCGTGGATTTGCAGTGCGATCCGGGCAGGGGACTGCGAAGTGTCTATCCGGGAAAGTAGCTCGTCAGCTGCCCTCTCCATTTCTTCCAGCTCCTGTGCATGATCGGCGGGCACAAAATCGCCGCAGCGCAGCGTGACCCGGTATTTGCCGTTCTGGTCCGGTTCTGTATTATACATATACGAGAATGTACGGATATAGAAAAGCTCCGGATGATCCGCCGTCAAAAAAGACCTGGCCTTCGATAACATCTCGGAGAAATCGTCAGATTCGGGATTGACGCTCAAATACAGTTCTTTTTCGGTCTCTACCGTGTCCACTCTCGAGATATCATAGAGTGCATCATACAGACTCAGTTCCTCTCCCTCAAGCAGCGCTCTGAAATAGTACAGTTCGGAATTTCGCTCCGCCGCCGCACCCCTCTCTGTCGGCGCACTTTCCGCATTCTCTTCAGGAGCTTCCGACTGCTGCGCCTGCTCCTGATTCTGGGAAGGCTGCTGCTCCTGATTCTGGGAAGGCTGCTGCTCCCCGCTCTGTATCTGCTCCGGAGATTGCCCGGGTTCCTTCTCCTGTTCTTGTACGGGCTCCTGCTCCGCTTTTGCACTCTGCCCGCCTTCCGCCGGATCTGCGGCCGCCTGCACGGTCTCACTCGGCTTCGCTTCCGTTTGTTTCAGAGAGTGGAAGATCGCGGCGAACCCGCCTGCGACTATGAGCACAACGATCACCGAGATCACTGCAATGATTTTTCTCTGATCCGGGCCTTCGCTCACAGCAGGCTGCGTAAACTTCGGATTGTTTTTCCATTGCTGCTCGATCCTGCCGTCCGCCTGATTCGTACTCGATAATTTCCTCCCGCATACGGGACACACTGCCACGATGCCTGAGACATAGTTTCCACAATTAGGACAGTTCATGCATTCCCTCCAAAAAAGTAAACTTATAAAGGGTAATCTTATTCCTTAAAAGTATAACAGCTTCCTCTTTTACTGTCAGCAGTTCAGGGGAGGCGTTTTCCGGGGGCGCCGTGAAAAGCGCGGCGCACAAAAGAAGAACAGCCCTGTCCACCTGAAGTGAACAGGGCCGCTGCACTTTATAGTATTGATTTTATGACCATCCGGATCAGAGCATGTGCGCCCTCAGCTCCTCGCCGCTCATCGCGCTGAGGTAAGCAGGCGCGATATCCAGTACGGTCTTGCAGCCGCACTGTCCTTCCTGATTGAGTCTGAAGGCCGCTCTCGCGAATGCGACCAGGACGCTTCCTGTAAACTCGGGGTTGGAATCCAGCTTCAGGGAATACTCGATAACGTGTGTGTGCTCGTCGTCCGCACCTGTCACGCCGGAGTACAGGACGCTTCCGCCGTGAGGAAGTCCTGCGTGGTCGCGGGCCATCTCTTCTGCCGAGATGAAGTGTACGGTCGTGTCATACTCGTCAAAATAGTTGGGCATGGTCTTGATCTCGTTCTCAATGCGGGCGAGATCCGCGCCTTCCTCGGCGACAACGAAGCACTCTCTTGTGTGCTTTTCTCTGGTGGTCAGTTCAGGGGCCTTGCCTGCGCGGACTGCCTCCAGAGCTGCGGGAACAGGGATTGTGTACTGTCTTGCGTCGAGAACGCCCTCGATTCTGCGGACCGCGTCGGAGTGTCCCTGGCTCACGCCCTTGCCCCAGAAGGTGTAAGGTGTTCCGCCCGGAAGGACCGCGCTCGCATATACTCTGTTAAGTGAGAACATTCCGGGATCCCAGCCGCAGGAAATGATGCCGATCTTTCCGGCCTTCTTAGCTGCTGCATCCACATCCGCGAAATGCTCCGGAATATGTGCGTGTGTATCAAAGCTGTCGATGATATTGTAGAGAGCCGCGTACTTGGGTCCCTGAACCGGCAGGTCTGTCGCGCTGCCGCCGCAGAGGATCAGTACGTCCATAGGAACTTCCTGATTTACGAGTGCGTCTTCCCCGTAAACTTTGACGCCGGGAGTCTTGATCTTAAGAGCTGCGGGATCGCGGCGGGTAAATACGCCGACAAGCTCCATATCGGGATTGCGGCGGATCGCCTGCTCCACGCCCCTGCCAAGGTTTCCGTATCCGAAAATTCCTACTTTAATAGCCATTGCAATGTCCTCCATATAATATTGTATACAAGAATACTAAAAAGAATATACACGTATTTGCTCCCCATGGCAAGCAAAAGAATGCGAAATTTGTGGAACCGGACACTATAAAATGCTAAGATGGGTATGGTCCATACGGCCTGCGCGACAGGAAAAGCCGGCCCGGAACCTCTATTTTGGCCCGGTACCTCTATCGCGCCACCGCGCTTCTGTTGCGAACGCGCATCTAATAAAAGATTTCTTTTTTCGGAGAAAGGAACAGATTTCCATGACCAAGGCAGATAAATATCTCGTCGACGATATTCACAATATTCTGGAAAACGGGTATGAGGATGTAAATCCGCGTCCCAGATATGAGGACGGCACGCCGGCCTACACCATCAGCGTCAACCATGTGATGCGCAAATACGACCTCAGCAAAGGGGAATTTCCCATCTGCACGCTGCGGCGCCAGGCCTGGAAGACCGGGATCCGTGAGATCTTCACGATCTACCAGCACCCGACAAATGTCCTCTCCGAGATGAGGGACCTGGGCGTCACGTGGTGGGATCCCTGGGATATCGGCGACGGCACGATCGGACAGCGATACGGCGCGACGGTCAAGCGCTACGATCTGATCCACAATCTCATCGAAGACATCAAAAAAGACCCTTACGGCAGAAGAAAAGTGGTCTCCCTCTGGCAGGAAACCGATCTTCATGAGACGAAGGGGCTGGCGCCCTGCGCTTTTCTCACCATGTGGAATGTGCGCGGAGACTTCCTGGACATGAGCATGATCCAGCGAAGCGGCGATATGCTGACCGCCTCCGGCGCCGGCGGGATCAATGAGATCCAGTACGCCGCACTGCTCATGATGATCGCGAAGGTCACCGGTTATGAGCCCGGCGTCTTCACACATTTCGTCGCCAACGAGCAGATCTACGACCGCCACATGGACAACGCGCAGGAGATGCTGCGCCGCGCCGAGGCGATGGCGGATGACGCGCAGAAGCCGCAGCTCATTCTCCACAAAGAAAAGGGATGCCGGTTCGAGGACTTCACGATCGATGATTTCGAAATGATCGACTACAATCCCATGAAGCCGCAGCTCAAGTTTGAGCTGGGGATCTGACCGGCGGGATTGCCGTCCTGATCAGGACGCCCGCGCCGCCCGCAGAGGCGGCCCTTGAAGTAATAAGAATCAAATACTGCAGCCCCGCGAGACGGATTTATCCACACTCGCGGGGCTGTAAACCTCTTTCTTCAGTTTGGTGTGGCTCCCAGATGCTGCACGCTCTCTGCTGCGGTCCAGATCCCGGCCTCACAGCATTCCCTGAAGCTCCGGCCGGCGAGCAGCGCGTCCATAAAGCCCGCGACCAGGTTGTCGCCGGCGCCCGTGGTGTCCACGACGGGGACCTTGCGGGCAGGAACCGTGAAGTGACCGCCTTGCGAAGCCGCATAGCAGCCTTTCTCTCCCGTCTTTATGACCACGTGGCCGATTCCCTTTGCAAGAAGCGCATCCGCCATCTCGCGAAGTTCTTCTTCCGTCAGGTCCGCTCCGCCGTCCATCCCGGCCAGGAACGCCGCCTCCGTATCATTGGGAAAAATATAGTCGATCATGGGCAGTACCGGCTCCAGTTCCGACAGGTCCATCTTCCGGAAGGTCGGTATTTTGGTGTCCGCACAGACGACCGCCCCGCTCTCGTGGGCAGCCCGGACCAGTTCACACACGACGTGGACCTGATCCAGAGGCGCCCGGAATAAGCTGGCAAAAGATACAATGCGCGCCCCTTCGCTGACACAGCCGCGGATGAAATCGGCGCTGGGCTCATAGCCGGGCAGCATGGAAGCGGCGCTGGTCACCGAGCTCCGGCTGCCGTCCAATTTGACGAACATGTTGGCCACCGGCGTCACGAGTCCCGGGACCATTGTCACTCCGGAGGCGTCGAGTCCCCTGCGCGAAGCTTCGTTCATCACAAATCGGCCCGCCAGGTCATCTCCCACGGCGCACATAAGTCCGACGCGGTGCCCGAGGGAGGCGAGCACGAAGGACTCATTTACCGCGTCGCCGCCGAGGCTCAGCGTGATGCTCTGCGCGCGCGTTTTTCCCCTTCCGAAGGGATCTTCTTCCACGCCTCTCGTGATGCAGTCCACAACTGCCTGTCCGACACACAGGACTTCCGTTTTCATTTCTCAGTTTCCTCCATCCTCTCTGTTCTCCGGCGAACATGCCCGGGCACCCGCACTGTCTCTCCTCTTCTTCAAGACTCGCGGCGCGGTTCACCCGGCCGCGCAGATTGCCTGCACTGCCGGCCTTCTCATTATACACTACCTGCCGCGGGAAATGCCTTGTTGTTAAATCTGTTTGGCATATGGTAGTATAGAGAAGTGAATCAATTGTATACAATAGGAGGACCTTCATATGAGTTTAGAAAGCATCCTTACGCAAATTGATGACATGCTGTACACCTGGCTTCTGATCTATCTTTTGGCAGGCAGCGGCATTTATTTCACGGTCCGGACGAGATGTGTCCAGATCCGCCGCTTTAAAGACGCGCTGCAGTGCATGATGGAGAAAAAAGAGGGCGATAAGGGCGTGTCTTCTTTCCAGGCTCTTATGATTGCCACCGCCTCCCGCGTCGGTACCGGCAACATGGCCGGCGTTGCGACCGCGATCATCACCGGCGGCCCCGGCGCCGCTTTCTGGATGTGGCTGATGGCCGTCCTCGGCTCGGCGTCCGCCTTTGTCGAGAGTACTCTGGCGCAGATTTACAAAAAGAAGGAGGGAGACTCCTTCAAGGGCGGCCCCGCTTACTATATTGAGCGGGCGCTGAACGCGAGATGGCTCGGCGTTGTCTTTGCCATTTCCCTGATCGCGACCTTCGCCTTCGGCTTCAACGGCCTGCAGGCCTACAACATCGTATCGGCCTTTTCCGTCTACACGCCTGACATTGAAAACAGCGTTCTGCCCACCGCCATCGGACTGATCCTGGCGATCGCGGCGCTCTTTATTTTCTTCTCGGGCGACGTCATCGGAAAGATCTCGTCCGTGCTGGTCCCCGTCATGGCCGGTCTCTACATCGCGGTCGGTCTGTTTGTCATCGTGACCAATATCACGCGGCTCCCCGGTGTTCTCGCGATCATCATGAAGGACGCCTTCAACTTCCGCTCTATTTTCGGCGGTTTTACCGGATCCTGCATGGTGCTCGGCATTAAGCGCGGACTCTTCTCCAATGAAGCTGGTATGGGTTCCGCTCCCAACGCCAGTGCCTCCGCGACGGTCTCCCACCCCGCCAAGCAGGGCCTTGCCCAGATCATCTCCGTCTACATCGATACGCTGCTGATCTGCTCCACCACCGTTTTCCTGATCCTTCTGACCGGCGACTGGGCGGCCAGCGGCTACTCCGGAATTCCGCTGCTGCAGCAGTGCGTGGCCAAGGTCATCGGTCCCATCGGCATTCACTTTGTCACCGTGATCGTCTGCCTGTTTGCTTTTACGTCCATCATCGGCAACTACTTCTACGCGGAGGCCAATATCCTGTTCATCACGAAGAACCCTGTCGTGATGGCCATCTTCCGCGTGGCCGCCGCCATCATGGTCTTCATCGGCGCCGGAAACAGTCTCGATGTGGCATGGAGCCTGGCTGACATCACCATGGGACTGGAGGCGGTGGTCAATATCGTCGCCATCCTCCTTCTGGGGAAGATCGCGTTCAAGGCCCTGGACGACTACGAGTCCCAGATGGCCCGCGGGCTGGATCCCGTCTTCCATGAGTCCAATATAGGGCTCACCAATACCGATGTCTGGAAGGACAGGCCCGAAGACGATACGCCCGCCGATGTCGGAGGCGACACGGGCATTCGCATGTAATTTGTATCTCGATAATTTTATTTTCAATTGGTTCAGACATCATCGTATTAAGAAAGGCATAATGTATGAAAAAAATAGCGATACTGGGTTCTACCGGTTCCATCGGTAAGCAGACCCTGGACGTAGCAAGAGAACAGAAAGATATCGAAGTGACGGCGCTGTGCGCCAATAAGAGCGTGGATCTGATCGAGTCGCAGATCCGCGAGTTCCGTCCCCGCGTCGCAGTGATGTACGACGAAGACGCGGCCGGAGATCTCCGGATCCGCGTAAAGGACCTGGATGTCAAAGTCCTGTCGGGAATGGACGGTATTCTGGAAGTGGCATCCATGGAAGGCTATGACTATTTTGTCACCGCCATCATGGGCATGGTGGGCGTGCGCCCTACCGTCGCCGCCATCGAATCCGGCAAGAAGATTGCCCTGGCAAACAAAGAGACCCTTGTCACGGCGGGCCACATCATCATGCCTCTGGCCGCTGAGAAGGGCGTTCCTATCCTCCCCGTGGACAGCGAACACAGCGCGATCTTCCAGTCCCTGAACGGGGAGAAAGGCAACAAGATCGCCAAGATCTGGCTCACCGCTTCCGGCGGACCCTTCCGCGGCAAAAAAGCGAAAGACCTGGAGAACGTGACCCCGCAGGACGCGCTTCGCCACCCCACCTGGGCAATGGGCCAGAAGATCACGATCGACTCCTCCACGCTCGTAAACAAAGGACTTGAGGTCATCGAGGCCAAATGGCTCTTCGACGTGGATCCCTCTCAGATTCAGGTACTCGTGCATCCGCAGAGCGTCATCCACTCCATGGTGGAATACGAGGACGGCGCGATCATCGCGGAGCTCGGCGTTCCGGACATGCGCCTTCCGATCCAGTACGCCCTCTACTACCCGGAGCGCAGGCCCATGGGCGGAGAGAAAATGGATTTCTACAAGCTGGGACAGATGACTTTCGAAAAGCCCGATATGGAAACATTCCCTGCGCTCGCACTGGCCTACAAGGCCATCGGCAAAGGCGGAAACCTGCCTACAGTCTTCAACGCAGCCGATGAGCTCGCTGTTCAGGCGTTCCTGCGCGGCATGATCCGGTATCAGGAGATCACGCAGATGATCCAGCACTGCATGGAGAGCTGCCGGTTCATAGAGAACCCTACCATCGATGAGGTCTTCGAGACGGAGAAAGAAGTGGACGAGCTGCTCGCGAAGTGGTGATGTGTCACGGGTGTGTCACGGGGACGTATCAGCTGACACATTTTTGAGTGATGTGTGTCACGGGGACGTATCTGCTGACACATTTTTGAGTGACAAAAGGGGACGTATCTACCGATACGTCCCCTTTTCACTCTCAAAATGTGTCAGCTGATACGTCCCCCTGACACACCCAGGATCTTAGCGACAACCGACTCCGCATCGATCCCCGTCAGCCTGCTCAGCTGCGCGGGAGAACCGTGCGTCACAAACATATCCGGAATAGCGATCTGCACAAGGGACACATTCAACCCCTGTCTCGCGTACCACGCGGCGACATGCTCTCCAAAGCCGCCGCTGTATACATTCTCCTCCATGGTAACGATCATGGAGTACTTTCCCGCCGCTTCCCGCAGCAGTTCCGTGTCCATTGGTACCACAAAGCGCGCGTTGACGATTGAACATTTCAGCCCCAGTTCTTTCAGCGCATCTCTGACCTTAAGGGCCGTCTTGACCATATTTCCGACCGCCAGAAGCAGGATTCCTCCCTCATCATAGAGCATCTCCGCTTTTCCGGTCTCGATCGGGGCCCGGAACTCGCTAAGGCCCGTATAGGCCGCGCCGCGCGGATAGCGGATGGCCGCAGGTCCTCCCAGTTCCATGGCAAACCGGAGCATATCCCGCAGTTCCTGCCCGTTCTTGGGCGCCATGACCGTCATGCCCGGCATGGACGAGAAATAGGACAGATCGAAGATTCCCTGGTGGGTCTCCCCGTCTGCGCCCACGAGGCCCGCCCGGTCCACAGCAAACACGACCGGCAGCTTCTGGAGACATACGTCCTCCACGATCTCGTCGTAAGCGCGCTGAAGGAAGGTCGAATAGACGGCGAAGATCGGCTTAAGACCGCCGGCGGCGAGACCGGCCGCGAACGATACCGCGTGCTGCTCCGCGATCCCCACGTCAAAAAATCGCTTGGGGTGCCTTATATGGAAGGAGCGAAGGCCTACGCCGTCCTCCATGGCTGCCGTGATGGCGACCATTGCGGGATCGGCTTCCGCAATCTTGAGCACCTCGGAGGAGAATACATCCGTATAGGATTCCGCCTTCACAGCCTTTGCGGGCTGCCCTGTTTTGACAACAAAGGGCGGCGTCCCGTGAAACTGGGCGGGTTTTCTCTCTGCGGGCAGGTATCCTTTTCCTTTCTTGGTGCAGACATGGATCAGGACGGTCTTGTTGACGCGCTTTGCGACCTCGATGGATTTTGCGATGTTCTTGATATTGTGTCCGTCGATGGGCCCCAGATAAGTGATCCCCATCTCCTCAAAGAACATGCCCGGTACCATCAGCGACTTGAGCGACTGCTTGGCGCGGCTGATGCCTTTGACGACGCCCGGAACGGCATCGCTCAGCGAATCATGGATCTTATCCCTCAGCTGGATATAGCCGTCCGATGTGCGGATCTCGCTCAGGTAGCTGGACAACCCTCCCACGTTCGGTGAAATGGACATGTTGTTATCGTTTAATATAATGATCAGGTTGGAGCCGAGCTGGGAGGCGTCATTGAGCGCCTCGTAGGCCACTCCTCCCGTCAGGGCGCCGTCCCCGATCACAGCGACAATGGTCCTCTTCTCTCCCAGAAGGTCTCTGGCGCGGGCCATGCCCAGCGCGGCACTGATCGACGTCGAGCTGTGCCCCGAGTCATAGACGTCGCAATCGCTCTCGGCGCGCTTGGGAAATCCGCTGACTCCGCCGTACTGGCGAAGAGTTGAAAAAACGTCTTTCCGGCCCGTCAGAATCTTGTGGGTATAAGACTGGTGTCCGACATCCCATACGATCTTGTCCTTGGGGAGATCCAGCGACAGATGCAGCGCCATCGTGAGCTCCACGACTCCCAGGTTGCTGGCGAGGTGCCCTCCCGTCAGGCTGACATTTCGCACCAGAAAACGTCTGATCTCTTCTGCAAGAGCGTCTAATTCGTTCGGCGACAGTTTCTTTATGTCATTAGGTCCTTTTATTTGATCGAGCAGTGCCATCGGCAACTCTCCTTTCAGTTCCTATGTATGTAAACAATGTAGTAAGCAAGCGATGCAGGCATGGATCATGCATAGATATATAATTATACTATTTTTTCCGGTATTTTTCATGCCCTGGCACAAACCTTATAGAATTGTTATATTTCCGCGCTTTTGCTTCAGTCATCAAAGTATAACCCGCAGGAAGATACAAAGATATATGCATTCTTGCAAAAACATTCCGTTCCAAACTTCCGCAACTAGTGCTAAAATGCACAATAGTTACAATTCAATGCCCGCGGAACGAGTCAGCCCCATCATCAAATGCCGGCATCCGCAAAGCGGCGCTGAAGAAAACAGATCACAAATTCGTCCCGCCGCAGATCGGCGGCAGTAAAAAAGGTAAAAAGAATGAAGAAACCTAATAAACTCCAGGCTATGCTTTCCATAGCATCCTGCAAACTGACCCGCGCGGTCCTCAGAAAGACCGGCCGCGGAGGCACGGCCCTCCCCGGCACAATCGCCATGAAGATCTCCCGGAACATACTCTCCGTGCCGGCTGAAGACATGGAGATCGTTGTCGTGACGGGCACCAACGGAAAGACCACCACCTGCAATATGATCGAGCACGCCCTCTCCGAGAGCGGCTATGACTGCCACCGCGACAAGTCGGGGGCAAACCTCCTGCACGGCATCACCTCCGACCTTCTGTGCGACACCGACTGGCTGGGAAGGCCGCGCAATCATTACGCCGTTCTTGAGGTGGACGAAGCCGCCCTCAAGCAGGTCGTTCCCCTGATCCATCCCAAGGCAATCGTCGTGACCAACCTGTTCGGCGACCAGGCGGACCGCTTCGGCAGCGTCGAGAACACACTGGCAGAAATCGGAAAAGGCGTAAAGCTCAGCCCCGGTTCCGTGCTGGTCCTCAACGCCGACGACACGCAGTCCTCCTCTCTCTCGCTCGGAAATCCCAATAAGGTGATCCGCTACGGCCTTGCGAGCAGCGTCGGCGAACAGGGCGATGTGGATCTGACAGACGCCGGCAAATGCCCCAAGTGCGGCGGCGATTACGAATATGACTACCACATTTACGCCCACCTTGGCGGATTCCGCTGCCCGAAGTGCGGATACAGCCGCATCGCTCCCGACGTCGCGGTCACTTCTATAGACAGCGCGGATACAAACGGCAGCACCTTCCACGTGCAGATGGGCCAAAATACAGAGGAAGTCTACGTCTCCCTCCCCGCCGTCTACAATGTCTACAATGCCGCCGCCTGTATCGCCGCCTATAAAGCCCTCGGCCTTCCCGTCTCGGAGGCCATTCAGGCGCTCTCCAATGTGCAGTCCGCTTTCGGGCGCATGGAGACCTTCCACCTCGGCGACAACGTTTTGCAGATGATCCTCGTCAAGAACCCGGCGGGCTGCAATCAGGCCTTCACCTATGTGACCAGTTTTAAGGATGATTTCAACGCCGTTCTCTGCCTCAACAACAGGACCGGCGACGGCCACGATATATCCTGGATTGAGAACACGGACTACGAGAAACTCTGCACAGATCCTTATCTGCGAAAACTCTACGTCTGCGGCGATAAGGCGCAGGACCTCTACGACCGCCTTGTGAGGGCGGGCGCCGATGAGAGCCGCATGGAGCTGGTGACGGACTATACGAAGCTCGTCGATGAGCTCGAACAGGAGAAATGCACTACTTTCCTCCTTCCCAACTATACGGCCATGATGGAGCTTCGCTCGGCGCTGGGCCCCAAGACCGGAAACAAGGAGTTCTGGGAGTGAGCTCCCCGGCCCTTATTTTGATCTTTTTCCCGGGGTGCTGAATAATAACAAAAAACTGCCTCACCGAAAATTCCTTCGGTGAGGCAGTTTTTAGTTATTGTTCAAAAATCCGAGCTGACGCGTCTTACTGTGTCATCTGCACATACAGATCGCGGTACTGCTTCGCGGAAGCCTCCCAGGAGACGTCCTTGTTCATATCGCGCTGTACCATGGTATCCCAGCCGTCGCGGTTCTCGAAGTACAGAGTCTTGGCTCTGTTGCAGGCATCCAGAAGAAGTCCGGACTCATATCTGTCGAATGTGAAGCCGTTGCCTTCGCCGGTGTACTTGTTGTAAGGATCGACCGTATCCTTGAGGCCGCCGGTCTCGCGGACGATCGGCACTGTGCCGTAGTGCATGGCGATCAGCTGTGTCAGTCCGCAGGGCTCGAACTGGGAAGGAACCAGCAGAGCGTCGCAGCCCGCATAGATCTTGTGCGCTCTTCCCTCATCGTACATGATGTTGGAGCAGACACTTCCCTTGTAAGCGTTCTCGTAGTAGCGGAAGGAATCCTCGTAAACGGCGTCGCCGGTACCCAGGACTACGATCTGCGTATTTCCGTCGATCAGATCCGGAATGATCGCATTGACAAGGTCAAGGCCCTTCTGGTTGGTCAGACGGGAGATCAGGCCGATGACGAACTTGCCCTCATCCTTCTCAAGGCCCAGCTCTTCCTGCAGAGCCGTCTTGTTGGCTTTCTTCTTCGCGATGACATCCTCTACACTGTAAGGAGCTTCGAGGAGCTTGTCCTCGGCGGGATTCCACATATCGTAGTCGATGCCGTTGACAATGCCGTGGAGCTTGCCGGAATGATAGCGCAGGTGGGCATCCAGGTTCTCGCCGTAGAAAGGAGTCTGGATCTCCTGTGCGTAAGTTCCGCTGACCGTGGTGATCACGTTAGAATATGCCAGGCCGCCCTTGAACATGTTGGCGTCGTCATAGCCCTGCTTGAGCACATCCTTGTTGAAGACATAATCCGGAAGGCCGGACCAGTACTTGATGGTAGGAATGTTGTAGATTCCCTGGAATCTGAGGTTGTGGATCGTGATCATGACCTTGGAGCGCGCGATCGGCGTATTGTCGAACATGGTGCGCAGATAGATCGGCACAAGGCCCGCCTGCCAGTCGTGGCAGTGGATCACATCCGGGATCCAGTCCATATAGTTGAGTGCCGCCAGCGCAGCCTTGCCAAAATAGCAATACTTCGGAATATCGTCGACAAGGTTGGTATAAGGCTTGCCTTCGCTGAAGAACTCTTCATTGTCGATGAAATCATAGACAACGCCGTCCCACACATATTCCATAATGCCTACATAGTAGGTGCGTCCGTCGGCGCACAGATCCATGTGGAAAGCACCGCGGTAGACCATCTTCTCCTGGTACTTCTGAGGGATGCACTTATATCTGGGAAGAATGACCTTGACATCGCAGTTCTGCTTGATCAGAGCCTTGGGAAGCGCGTACATGACGTCGCCGAGTCCGCCGGTCTTGACGAAAGGATAGCACTCGGAACCGATGAAAGCGATGCTTCTTCTTGGCTGGGGCAGTTCGAGCTCAGCGGGAGCTGCCTCTTCCGCAGGGGCCTCTTCCTTTACTTCTTCTGCCGCAGGAGCCTCTTCCTTAGCTTCTTCTGCCGCGGGAGCCTCTTCTTTAGCTTCTGCTGCAGGAGCCTCTTCTTTGGCCTCTGCCACAGGAGCTTCTTCCTTAGCCTCTGCCGCGGGAGCTTCTTTGACAACTTCGAGCTCCGGCTCTGCAGCCTTGACTTCTTCCTTGACCTTCTCGATGATCGGTACAGCGCCTTCTTTGATCTTTGAAACTACGGGATTCTCAATGTTTGCTGCAGGAGCCTCGGCTTTCTTAGCCGCGGTCTTTCTGGTTCTCGTAGTCTTTTTAGCAGGAGCTTTCTCACCGTCCGCCTTGTCAGCGGCTTTTTTCGCTGTCGCTTTTTTGGCGGTTGTCTTCTTGGCTGCCGTCTTCTTTGCGGGTTTCGCTGTCTCTTCCTTCTTCTCAGCCGCGGCTGCCTTGGTCTTTCTGGTTCTCGTGGTCTTTCCGGCTGCCTTGGGTGCCTCTGCCTCTGCGGTTACGGCTTCTTCCTTGACTTCCTTTACCGCCTGCTCCTGAGCTTCCTTTGCAGCTGCTTTCTTCTCGGCCATTTCCTTCCTCTCCTTTTAAAACGCATTTAATAGTATTCTATTCCGGAATCTGATCCGGTTTCGCTCGCGGGCCGCCGCGCCGCATGCACTTTTTTGCCTGCCCTGCCGCTGTCCGCCCGCACGCGCGTATACTGTAAGCTATCATGCTTATTATACACGACATGGCAGCTTCTTTAAAAGGAGTATATCGCTTATTTATCGCCAAAAATGCCTCTTACACAAAGTAAGAACGGACTTCCCCAAATGAAAGTCCGTTCTCGCTCTGACAATCCGTCATTTATTTCTTTTCTCATAAAAATCCGGCCGAGAATTTCCTGTTCTCCCATTCCCGGATCTCAGCGTCTTCCTCCTCTGGGCTGGGCTTCTTTGAGAAGTGCCTCCCACTCTTTCACGATCCTGCGGTCGTCAAAATAGTCAATCCTCATCGCTTTTCTGACGCGCTCGAGAGTGCGGTTCGTCGTCTCCTGGGCCTTGCGGGTTCCTTCCAGAAGGATATCATAGACCGCGTCGATGTCCGCCTCCCACTTGGCGCGCTCCGCGCGGATGGGGCTCAGCTCTTCTTCGAGGACGTTGATCAGGAACTTCTTGCAGACGCCGTCGCCGAGTCCTCCTCTGCGATAGTGTTCCTTCATCTCCTCGAGATTCGCGTACTCGGGCAGGTACTCCGCAAAGTGTGCGTCCGTGCAGAGAGCATCCAGGTACGTGAACACGACGTTTCCTTCCGTGTGGCCGGGATCTTCGATCCGAAGGTGCGTGGGATCTGTGAACATCTTTCCGTTGACCTGTTTTTTGACCGTCTTGGAGCTGTCACTGAGGTAAATGCAGTTTCCGAGTGATTTGCTCATCTTGGCCTTTCCGTCCACGCCGGGAAGACGGCGCTGCGTCTCATTCTCGGGGATCATGGCTCTGGGCATGACCAGCGTCTCGCCGTAGGTATTGTTGAACTTCTGCACGATCTCCCTGGTCTGTTCGATCATCGGCAGCTGGTCCTCTCCGACCGGCACGACCGTCGCGTCAAAAGCCGTGATGTCCGCCGCCTGGGACACGGGATAGGTAAAGAATCCCGCCGGAAGTCCCTCATCGGCAAACCCGCGCATCTGCATCTCCGCCTTGACGGTAGGGTTGCGGGAGAGGCGCGCCGTCGTGACCAGGTTCATATAATAGAAAGTGAGCGCGTGCAGCGCCGGAAGGGCCGACTGTACGCAAATCGTTGTTTTGGCAGGATCAAGTCCCACAGACAGATAATCCAGCACGACATTGATGATGTTGTCCCTGATCTTGCCGGGGTTGTCGGCGTTGTCCGTCAGCGCCTGGTCATCGGCGATCAAAATATTGATCTCATCAAATTTGCCGGAATTCTGAAGTTCCACGCGGCGCTTCAGGGAGCCGACATAGTGGCCGAGGTGAAGGCGTCCCGTGGGGCGGTCACCTGTGAGGATAATCTGTCTCTGTGTCTCATTCATCAGTTTTTTGTTCCTTTCTATTTTCATTTCTATTTTTCATTTCTATTCTTATTGTTCAGCAAATATGCTTCTGCTTGGTTTGGCGGCGCGCCTTGGCCGTTCTAATGCAGATTTGTCAATCTGTTATCGCCCTTTTTGACCAGGATCCTTCGCAGGCACCTCCTGCAGAGGGACTTGTAGCCTTCGTCGCCGACCAGGACGTCGCTCTCTTTGTTGCCGTCGTAGTATGTGTAGATTGCTTTCCTTCCGCACACATTGCAGGACGAATAGGTATTGATGACCTTGTCGCTGACGGCCAGCACCTGCGGCATGATCCCGAAGGGCTCCTGCTCCGACGTCATATTCAGGCCCGCGCAGTAAATGTCGATGTCATCCATAATCGAGAGGCTCAGCAATGTTTTGACACTGCCCTTCATGAACTGGATCTCATCGATAAAGATGTTCGTGATGTCCTCCGTCACATAATTTGTGATCTCACCGAGCTCTTGGATACAGATCGCGTCAATGGATTTGCTGCTGCCCTTGCTCTTTATAATACCTTCGTCCCTGGTATCCACCTTGGGCTTAAAGACAAGAATGCTGTCCTTATTGTAGATCTTGTTGTAATACCTGATCATTGTTTCGCTCTTGCCGCTGTGCATAGGGCCGGTAAAAGTAGTGATCATTTTTCCACCGTTTCCAAATATGTGTCCGAATATATTCTACTGCTCCGTCTTCTGGTCCTTCAGAAGCGTATCAATCTTCACCTTGATCACGTCAAAGGCGACGTCGTTGAGTCCGCTGTTGATGACCAGGTCCGCGCTGTATTTTGTCGGCTCCACAAAAATATAGTGCATCGGCTTGACCGTCGTCAGATACTGCTGGGCGATCCCTTCCACGTCTCTGCCGCGCTCCTTCACATCGCGGATCACTCTCCGGAGAATTCTCTCGTCGGCGTCCGCGTCCACATAAATCTTGATATTCATCAGGTCCTTCAGGCGCGGATCGTAGAGCACCAGAATTCCCTCGACGATAATGACCTCCGCAGGATTGATCCGGATCGTCTTATCGGTCCTGTTGTGGACCGTATAATCGTACACCGGACATTCGATCGATTCGCCATTTTTGAGCTTCTGCAGATGCTCCACCAAAAGATCCGTCTCAAAAGAATCCGGATGGTCATAGTTGATCAGCTTTCTCTCCTCAAGGGGGATGTCATCGTGTGACTTGTAATAATTGTCGTAATAGATCACTGATACACGATCACCGAATGCTTCCTTGAGTCTGTTCGTAAATGTCGATTTTCCGGATCCGGTTCCGCCGGCGATGCCGATCACGATACTGTCCATATTTACCTCCCTCGGGATCAGAAGTCCTAACTGTCTATACAATGATACCATCAGCTTGGGCAAAAAAAAACTGCCAGATTTCTCTGACAGTCTATTCGTAGCTCGTACGGGAATCGAACCCATGATTCCGCCGTGAGAGGGCGGCGTCTTGACCCCTTGACCAACGAGCCATATGCTTTGTTTGAAGCAAGACTTACTTTACCATATCGGGCTCTTGGATGCAAGGGAATTTTGTAATTACTTTTTTGTAATTATTCAGCACCCCGGAAAAAAAATCAAAAACGTTCCGGCGAGCGAGCTCCCCGGCTCTTATTTTGATCTTTTTTCCGGGGCGGACAAGGCGCGGAGCGCCTCTGGACGCCCACAGTCCCGAATGCGCAGCATTTGGGACTTGTGGTGCTGAATAGTTACACTTTT
>JAFUFL010000092.1 GCA_017469935.1 Lachnospiraceae bacterium | reverse complement strand
TGCTCATCGGGTACATCGCCGACTTCTGCCGGATGCTGTGGAGCAGATATCTGCCCCAGTACCTGTTTACAGAGAATCCGTGGAGACCGATCGGATTTGTGGCCGCGCTGATTCCATTTCTCTTTTTTGCGGCACTCTACATGAATGCAGATATGGGGCTCGCGCCCTATGACTCCGTGCCGATGATTGTCAGCGACCGTTTTCATCTGCCCTTTGCGCCGGTTCGGATTGCCTGGGACGGTCTGATGGCCGCAATCGGCATCTGCATGGGAGGACATCTTACGCTGGCGACCGTGATTCTGACCCTTTCCATAGGGCCAGCCGTCAGTTTCGTCGGCGCCCGCATGAAAAAAATATTTGCTTGAAGTCCTTGCCATTCTGTAGTATATTCCGGTCTTTGACAGTTGGTTAAGAGTCAGGGGCCCGCAAACAGCGTATTTACGCGGTTTACGGGCCCCTGTTGTACTTTTAAATTGTAGCCATATTTCTACTTTCTCGTGCTGGTCAGGATCTTTTTCATGTTTCTTTGCGATACGATCTCATAGTCCGTTCTAAAGCCAAATGTATCATGCAGTTGATCGGTAAGGTCAGTTCGCGTGTACTCAGGGATATATCCTTCTCCCGGCTGTACCAGCATATTCATCTCTTTAAGCGTTCTGAGGATTTCTCCGCAGGTCGCATCAGTCCCCAGCCTTTTTTCCAGGATCCGATAGATGATCAGCGCAGTGAAACAGGTGATGAAGTGCGCCGTGATCCGGTCCTGGCGGCTCAGGTAAACAGGTCTTGCCTGAAATTCACTTTTCATGATCCGGAAGCATTCCTCGATCTGCCAGCGCCGCTGGTTGATCCCGATGATCGTCTGGACATCATCTTCCAGGTTTGTGCATACGGCATAAAACCCGTCATGCTGTTCTTCATCCCTCACCATGTCTTCATCGATCGACGTGACCATCCGTTCTGCGATCTCGCCATCCGGGGTGCTGTATTCCTGGCGGATGAAACGTTTGGGATCGTTTTGCCGGTTCTTCTTCAGGGAAGCCGGATCATCTGCCAGTTTCGCGGCCCGGTCAAGCTGCCGGCCGCGGACCTTCCGCAGGTAATCACGGTACTTGAAAGAGAATGTGACGACGAGATGCTGCTCCAGTCCGCCTTCGTTTATCCAGCGGTCTTTATAGAAGATCCTGTCGTAGTACTCATGCTCGTCTGTCTCGCTCAGCCTGAATTCTTTCCTGCTTCCGCTAAGGTGCCATCCGTCATCTGCAAGACAGAAGTCTTTGAGAAAGCCCTTCAGTCTTTTGATGGACTGTGTTGTCACAAACCGCCGGGCGCCGGTGCTGTTAAAGACCCTGTTAGGCATGGAAGAGAGCCCGGCATCCGTGCAGACGATAAACTTATTGAGACCAAAGTCGGAAAGGATCTTTTGCTCAAGCGGTCTCATGGACGGCTGCTCGTTTTCATTCCCGTTAAAGATGGAAAAGGTAAGAGGGATGCCGTCGGCGTCCATGAACAATCCCATCTGTACGATCGGATTGGGCCTGTGTTCTTTGGAATGGCCATACTTTCTGAAATCATCCTCTTCTTCAATCTCAAAGTAGTAGTTGGTGCAATCGTAATAAAGGATCTCTCTGCGGCGATCCATTACCTTTTCGGAGTTCTTGTAGAGCTGCGACTGGAAGAAGTCATTCTCTCTGGCGAGGATCTCAAGTGCCCTGTACACCTGGTGGAGATCACAGGCGGGACTTTCGAGGAACTTTTTCGAAAGCTCCAGCGAGGATCTTTTTGATCCGGGGTAGATGACCCTGGAGAAGACAAGCATAGAGAGGATGTCATTCAGGTCATACTCGAACTTATACTTCTTTGCGATCTGCTCACAGATGTTGTCAATGCCGAGATCATAATAGATGTCCTTGAGGAAGAGATAGCCGACGTTTACGCTGCGGCGGACTCCCTTTTCTATCCTGGAAGAGGAAGAGTACTTCACAATGATGTCCTTCTTGGCTGCCTTTTCTTCGGCAGACCGTTTGGCGGCGTACTGTTTGGCCCATTCCAGGGGCTCCATATCGCCGCAGATCTTTTTGATCTCATCATAAGAGCCGATGCGTTCTATCGTTTTTGTTGTGACACGGCCGTCGACCCTGACAGACTTGCTGAGGTAGTAGATAGTGGTGTTCTTGGATTTCGAAACGCTTACCTTCATAATTGTGTACCTCCTACCACCATTATACCACATATAGTCACATATAGCTACAATAAATTTCAAAAAATTTGACAAAAAAATACAGGCTTTTCAAGGCCTGCAGACTATTTGGGGTTATGCAAGTGTCAAACTACCGGGTCTGAACGATGCGGGAATCTGCCGCTTTTTACGTTTACGAAGCAAAAGTGTCATAAATTTCCGGGAATTGTAAGGGAATTCGTGTTTACGGAAGGGCAGGAAATGGGATATAATAAACTGATAAAAGAGAATTATTCTGCGGCAATATGCCCTTTATAGGAAAGGACGTTCATGCACCCTTTTTTGCATAAATGTGTGACCAAATGGGACGTTTT